>NZ_ALVU02000001.1:0-603658 GCF_000332075.2 Synechocystis sp. PCC 7509
GGGTCTTGTCTGTGGGTACGCAAGTTTTTGGAATGTCTTGTTGGTAAGTGCTGATTTTTAAAGGTTAAATATGAGGTCTTGTCTGTGGGTACGCAAGTTTTTGGAATGTCTTGTTGGTAGGTGCTGATTTTTAAAGGTTAAATATGGGGTCTTGTCTGTGGGTACGCAAGTTTTTGGAATGTCTTGTTGGTAAGTGCTGATTTTTAAAGGTTAAATATATTTGCTTGTTGATTTTTACTTTTATGCAACTCTTTTTGCCAAATTAACTAGGGTTTGGGCAATTTCTGAGGGCGGGATAACTTGGGCAAGATTTCTGTACTCTTGGGGTATATTTTGTTCTCCTTGAGCAACGATCGCATAACCTCCGGTTTCTCTGATTGCCCGCAAACCCATTATTCCATCGTTACTTGTTGGTGTCAGAATTAGGGCGATCGCTTTTTCCCTAAAACTCCCAGCTACTGATTCAAATAATAAATCGGTGGAAGGACTGACAAAATGAACTAATTTAGACTGCAATAGGGCAATGCTACCGTCAGGATTAACTAATAAATGTTGGCTTTTTGGGGCTATATATACTGTTTGCGATCGCAATATAGCTCCATCTTCGGCTAGTTTGACCTTTAAGCTAGTAGAACTATTCAGAATATCTACTAATTGGTTGAGATACTGAGGAGATAATTGCTGTGCCACAATAATCGCCAGTTCCAAGCCTTGTAACGCTGCTAAAATTTCTGTTAAGGCTTTGGTATCAGTGGTAGAGGCGATCGCTACTACGTACATATTAGTTTGAGTCGCATCGGCTGAAGATGTGTTCCCAGTAAAGTCTAAATTTTGTTTTTCTAATAGTTGACCGTTTACTACTGCTAATTCTTCGCTGCTGTCAGCTTCTAAAAGCATCTGACGGACTAAAGCGGCCTTCTGTTGGCTATCTTGGGCTAGCTCTTGAAAGCGTTTTGCCGAAATATTGTGGCTGCGAGTACGAGCGCGGATTGCCATGCGCTCGGTCAGGGCGGCTTTTTCTTCTAGCGCCCTTAATGCGCTCCATAATGCTATTTCTAATGCGTCCGTTTGTTCGGCAAGTAAGCTATTAATTGAGTAAGCATGACCTGTCCGACAGCGAAAACGAATGAGTTTGCCTTCCTGCAATTCCCACAATGCGCCACTACATTCAGGACAAGCAAAACCCGATGGTTTACCGGGACGCTGGGTATTTTGCATGGTATCTAAGTCAAATTCTGCGATGTTGGCTTCCATGTCCATTTGTTGGGGGACTTGAAATTTTGACTCTACAACGGGTTCGGCAGCTAATTTAGTTAAAGTTTTACTAATGTCCGCAACGCCGAGAATGTAATCAACTTCAACATTGTTGATCGCACTGCGGGGCATTCCTGAATATAAGGCTTCTTCAGGATCTTGAGAAATCGCTATTCCTCCACGCTGTTTGATTGCCGCAAGTCCTGCTGTTCCGTCATCTAGCAACCCTGATAATACTACTCCTACGACTCTCGATCCATAGGTACGGGCTGCTGTCCGAAATAAGGGATCGATGGCGGGGCGATGGCTGTTTTCGCGCGCACCTCGTACTAAATGAATACAATTATCTTTAATTATTAGGTGTCTATCGGGAGGAGCAACATAAATTTGCCCCGGCTTGATGATTTCGCCATCGGTAGGATGATGAGCTTGTAAGGACGATCCGTAGTGTTTTTCCATCACCCGGTTTAAAATTCTTGGCAAAACACTTTTGCCGTGAGGAGGAATGTGAAGCACAATAAAAACTGCTGCTGGTAAGTCTGGGGGTAATCCACAAACCAGTTGGCAAAGAGTTTCTACTCCTCCGGCAGAAGCGCCCACCACAATGATGTCATGTCCAGACATTTCAGTAATGTTTTTTTGATAAGTAGATAAATTTTAAGGCAATTTGCCCTAACTTGATTTAGCTTAATTCACTCTATAGTTCTAATGTTTTTTAGGGAAGTTACGGGCGGCTCTGAAACTTCGATTTGACGGGGCAAACAAATTTGAAAATTTGAGCCTTGCCCTAGCTGACTTTCTACAGCTATTGAGCCTTTCATCATATTTACTAGCGACTTTGTAATCGCCAGCCCCAAGCCTGTACCACCGTGCTGTCTTGTGGTAGTTTGATCGACTTGCCTAAATTCTTCAAAAATATGCTCTATCTCCGATTCGGGAATCCCAATTCCTGTATCTTTGACGCTAATTAATACTTGCTCTGAGTCAATTTCGCTGACTAATATTTCGACGCTGCCTTTATCTGTAAATTTGATGGCATTAGAAAGTAAGTTAACTAAAATTTGCCGCGATCGCGTACTGTCATTAATTACTATCGGGTTATCAAGCTCGACGCGCATTTGTAAAGGTATGTGCTTTTGCTCGGCAAGGGGGCGAAGTTCGGCGATAGTATTAGCAATTAGTTTAGTCAAATCAAATTCTTCTTTTTTTAGTTCCAATCGTCCAGCTTCAATTTTAGATAAGTCGAGAATATCGTTAATTAGTGCTAAAAGATTTTTGCCATTATTCAAAATTCGCTCTACCATATCAGCTTGAGCGGCAGTTAGGTTAGCGGTGCGCTGGCGCAACAACACCTGAGCAAAGCCGATTACCGCATTCATCGGCGTGCGGAGTTCGTGAGACATGGTAGCTAAAAACTGTGACTTTAGCCGCGCGGCTTCAATTAACTGCAAGTTTTGTTGAGCAATACGATTATGGGTTGATTCCAGTTCGCGGTTTTGCTCGGCTAAAATGTCGTTTTGTAAGCCTAAACGTTCTTCCCGTTCTTCCAGGGTATTAATTAGCCGCGCATTGTTAATAGCGATCGCCGCTTGTTCCCCTACCGCTTCTAATAAGTTACGATCTTCTACATCAAAAGCTTCAATATTGCGCCAATTGCCAATCAATAGCACTCCCAAACGTCCCGATGCGGCGGATTCAATGGCTACGGCATAAATTGAGGCAGGTTCGTGAAATGAGTGGGGAGACGGGACTCTACTTTTTTTCAGTAATTGCGCCGCCCCGGTAGAAAATACACGATTGAGTAAATCTGCTTGTGTGGAAAATAAGTCTAAGTTTTCCGGTTCAATTGCCGCCGTTGCAGTTAATTCTAACTGTTGGCTTTGGCGATCGTAAAGAGAAATTGCCGCAAATTCAGCCTCGCCAATTCCATCACAAACCGCGCCTACCATTACTTGCAATAATCCCGGTAAGTTTGTTAGGCGTTGGTTCAATAAGTTAGTAATACGCTGCAATACTCTTAACTGTTGCTGCTGTTCGCCTAAAATAATAATTGCTCGCCGCAAATTCTCCCCAATATCGGTGGCTTGCTGGTAAAGTCGGGCGTTATCAACGGCTAAAGCAGCTCGATGGGCTAAATCTTCTGCCCATAATAAATCAGTTTCATCGTATAACCGTTGTCCTTTTTCCCTCATCAAGCTAATTGCGCCTAAAGTCCGCCCACGCACTTTTAAGGGTATGCACAAAAACGAATTGAAGCCCAGTTTCTGCATTAATTGCCGTTGTTCAGCATCGGTGGCAATTGCCTCAATAATTTCTGGGCTAACTTCCGAGTATAATTGCGATTTTCCGCTCTTAATTACTTGAGATACCCCCGCCGTTACTTTGAGATTGACTCGATAAGTCCGCCATTGCTCTAACCACTGCATTTTTGAGCTATCTTTATGGGTTGAAGCAACGGGGCGCAGAGTCGAATTTTGGTCAAGAACATCGATAGTACACCAATCAGCTTGACCGGAAACGATCGCCATTGCCAGGTTGGTAAGAGTAGTTTTGTAGTCTAAAGATGTGGCTAAAATGGTGCTGGCTTCAGCTAAAAATCGCTCTTGTTCTTCCAGGCGCTTGCGTTCGGTAATATCCCAAAAAACCCCTACACTACCTCTAGTTTTGCCTTGTTCGTCAAATAAGGGGACGGCATTGGCTAGTAACTTGATTTTTTGTTCGCTCTTGGAAACTAGAACGTCAACTTCTTTATCAACTACATCAACGCCTGTAGCGGTGGCTTGCTGCATGGGTAATTCTTCTGGTTCTAGCTCCTTACCTTGACGATAAACTTTATAAGTTGGGCGCTCGGAACTAGGGGCGCTTAACGAAACATTGGCTTCTGCTGGTAAATCTAGAAGTTTTGCTAAAGCGGGATTGACTCGGATATTTTGACATTGGGAATCAAGAGCGATCGCAATTCCAATCGGCAAAACATCAAGTAAAGTCTGCATTTCGTTAATCCGCCGCTCCAAGTCTCGATTGAGCTTACCAATTTTGGCATCGGAACGTTTGCGATCGCTTAGATCAATCACAAAACAAATTGCTGTTTCTACAATTCCCTGCACCATCGCCCCACCAATCAATACAGGTACGCGGCTGCCATTTGGGCGGATATATTCTTTCTCGTAAGGACTAAATACACCTTTGGCTTTTAGTTCGGCGGCGGCTTTTTTGTCGGCTTTTTCATACGCTTTTGGGGTAATAACTAAAGAGTGCAATCTACCTAAAAGCAAGTCTTCTTGGCTATAACCCACCATGCCTAAAAAAGCTGCGTTGGCTTCTACTATTACACCTTGGGCATTGGTAACAACGATGCCGATGATATTGGCATCGGCTAAACGTCTAAAGCGCAATTCACTAGCTTCTAGGGCTGATTCTAGTTGCTTGGCTTCGGTGATGTCGCTAATAATTCCTGACATTCGCAACGGACAACCCGCGCGATCGCGTTGGGCTTTTCCTCTAGCTACACAGTAACGGTATTCTCCCGACGAATGCAGTATCCGAAACTGGGCTTCACATTTTTCCCCGTTTTGGAGGTGGTTAACTATAGCAGTCCGAATTTTTGATTCATCATCGGGGTGCATTCGTGCCATTAAGTTATGAGGAGTTAGGTTAAATTGCCCCCGTTCTTCGCCAATTATTTCTAATAAGCGATCGTTGCAATAAACTTCGTTTGTGGAGCAATACCAATCCCAAATTCCATCGTTTGCGCCTTCCAATACTAAACGATAGCGTTCTTCACTTTCTTTAAGTTTTTCCCCAGCAATTACCGCCGCTTGTTCTGCACGGTACAAACGTATTGCCTGATTTAAGATTTGATATAAGTTTTCTGGAGTAATTCTCGACTTAGGTAAGTAGTCAAAAGCTCCGGCTTTCATGACTTCTACAGCAATGCGCTCGTCGCCAAATCCTGTGAGTACAACTATGGGAGTAGCAATACTCAGGGAGCGGATTTGCTGCACCAATTCTAAACCGTTGCCATCGGGGAGCAGATAATCGAGGAATATACAGTCAAAAGTTTGTTGTTGGAGGATGGCGATCGCGCTTTGGCATTCTGTAGCTTCTGTCCATTGCATAACTATACCCGCCGCAGTCAGACTTCGCTTTACTGCCATGCGATCTATTTCATCATCATCTACCACCAGTATTTTGACCGTTTCTTCCATAGTGTTTAGCTATTAGCTTCACTTATATCATTTATTGTTTTAATTTATGGTATTTCTACTAAAGTCCAATATTTATTCATAGTTGCTACAGTTTCAACAAAGTTGGAAAAAGTTACTGGTTTTAAAATGTATCCAGCTACATTTAGTTTGTAAGCTTCTACTTTGTCTCTATCTTCGTTTGATGTAGTAAGAACAATTACCGGAATTGATTGTAATTGAACATCTGCCCGTAGTTCGCGTAAAAATTCTATGCCATTCATTTTTGGCATATTTAGATCGAGTAAAATTATCCTTCTGACTTGGGGTATAGGTGTTTGATTGTTGCTACCTCTTAATATAGATAAAGCTTCTAAGCCATTAGAAGCAAGGAAAAGTGGATTTGTAATGTTGTTTTTTTTAAACGCTCTTTGCACGTTCATTACATCCACTTCATCATCTTCGACAAGTAGGATGTTAATCATTTTCTCTGCCATTAGTTGATTAATATATTTCTGATTATTGCGGTTAAAGGAATAGAAGCCATCAATCATTAGATAGGTTAATGCTTGGGAAAGTGTAAAGTATGCCTAATTAAATTTAAGCTATTTTTAAGGTTTCAAAGGTGTTATTCGCGGAAAATGGTTATTTTTCGGCTTATTTATTCCAGGTGAAACTAAAGCTTGCTCCTTGACTTTCTTGAGAATCTATTTTAATTTTGCCCCCATAGTTCTCTACAATTTTTTTAACAATAGCCAAACCAATGCCAGTATTTTCGTTGCGATCGCGGGCTTCCAAAGTTTGAAAGATGCCAAAGATTTTTTCATGGTATTCTGGCGCGATGCCCTTACCATCATCAGCCACCGTAAACTCATAGGTTGTTCCCAAGTCTTGGCAAAAAACTTGCACTTTACCATCCGGGCGGGGATGGTGTTTGATAGCGTTACCAATCAAGTTAGAAAATACTTGCTCTAAAGGCAGCCTTTCTGTAACCAATGTCGGCATATTTGGAGCTATTTCAACGGTAAAGGAAGGCGGCGGAGCGAGGGAATCGATAATTTCGGCTAAAAGAGACGCAACAGAAACCGAGGATTTGTCAGCAGTTACGCGCCCACTACGGGAAAATTGCAGCAAGCCATTAATCAAAGCTTCCATACGATGAACGCGCCCGCGCAGTAAGTCCATTTGATGGCGAGTATCATCTGTAAGTACATCACTGATATCTTCTTCAATCCATTGGGAAAGATTAGCGATCGCTCTTAAAGGTGCTTTGAGGTCGTGAGAAGTGACGTAAGCAAACTGATCTAGTTCCTGATTGCGCTTTTCTAAAACTGTATTAGTTTGAGTCAAAATCGCTGTTAAGTAAGCCAACTCATTAGCACGAGCAGTTAGCGCCGCTTCGGCAGTTTTACGCTCTTGAATATCCGTACACACTCCCACCCACTCGCGGATAGTACCATCGGGCGCAATCACCGGAACACCCCGCACGGCAAAATAACGATAATTACCATCGGTGGCGCGAATCCGGTATTCGGTATCGTAAAGACTTTTAGTTTCTAAGGCTTGATTCCAATCTGTAGCCGTGCGCTCTCGATCCTCTGGATGCACGGCAGCTAACCAACCCCAGCCTTTAACTTCTGCTTGGCTTTGACCTGTATAATTTCTCCAATGGGGCATATCAACAACTTGCCCCTGAGCGTCGGTTGTCCAAACAATTTGAGAAGTGGCAATTACTAAAGATCGATAACGTTCTTCGCTTTGTCGTAAGGCTTCCAAAGAGTCGTAATGCGACTTCTTGTTTGCTTCGGCTTCAACTCGCAAAGATAGCTGCTTTGCCGATAATTCATCTAATTGGGCTGTCCGATTCAGCACTCGTTGCTCTAATTCAGTATTAAAAGCGCTAATTTGGGCGATCTCCTTAGTGCGATCGGTGATATCTGTAACTAAAGAAGTTACCCCCAATATTTCCCTATTACGATCAATCAAGGGTTGGTTGTACCATTCGCAAATAATTATTTTCCCCTCTTTAGTAATATTTTCATTAATGCTACGAGTTCCACCTCGGCGTTGCACAAGTTCGCGCCAAACTCGATCGACTTGCTCTTTGCTGCTGGCAGTGACGATTAAGTTTGTAGCATGACGACCAATAGCTTCGCTATTACTGTAGCCAAAGATGGCTTCGGCTGCGGCATCCCATTTAACCACCTCAAAATCTAGATTCCACTCAATTACCCCTAAAGAAGTTGGTTGTGGGGTGGCAAATTGAGGCAATTGTCCCAACGGATTAAAGTTTTGCTGCGTGCAACTAACTACCCAGCGATCGCCTACAAGTATAGCTTGCTCCAAAAACGAGTTGTAACTACCATCGGTTGCTTGGAGACGAAAAGTAATTTGATAGGGCTGATTTTGGCTAATAGCTTGTTGCCTAGTTGCCAGGAGGCGATCGCGGTCTTCGGGGTGCAAACTGCATTCAAATCCCCAACTTAATAACTCTAATTCCTTGATTTCGTCAAAATTCATAAAAAATGTATTGTAGACAACAGAAGCTAATTATTATTTGTGCAGGCAATATTTTTTGGTAGTAGAGATTGAACAACCTAAATTTGATACCCTAGTAAACGTGATATTCTCTTAAAATCTAAAGGAAATTGTAATTTTTTGTATCATTAAAATACTAATAAAATGATTGCAAATAAGTTGTATTGCTTTTTATAGAGAATAGATCGCTTTTAGACTTTGTATGAATTCAATTGTTTTAAAACAGTAAATGGCGGACGTTGATAATGAGTAAGATTCGCGTTGCATTAATTGAAGACCACGATCTCACCCGTGTAGGGATTAGAACCGCGTTGCAGCAGCGTCAAGAAATTGAAGTGGTGGGAGAAGCAGCTAATGCTAGTGACGGGCTAAGACTGCTAGAAGCAGAACACCCAGATATTGCCATTGTTGATATTGGCTTACCAGATAAAGATGGAATTGAGTTGACACGGCAATTAAAAGCCAGCCAAGATCCAAACGACGAATCAAGAACCAAGGTTTTGATTTTGACCCTTAGAGACAATAAAGAGGCGGTATTAGCAGCTTTTGCGGCAGGTGCGGACTCCTATTGTATGAAGGATATTAGTTTTGATAATTTGCTAGAAGCCTTGCGCGTCACCCATAGCGGTAATGCCTGGATCGATCCAGCGATCGCCCGAATTGTTCTGCAACAAGCCCAGCAAACCCCAGAAGGAAACACAGAAAACGTGGTAGCTGACAGCAAAACCGTATCTATTAATGCCGCCGATGCGGAGTACGATCAAATGATTGCTGCTTACCCGCTAACGGAGCGAGAATTAGAAGTTTTGCAACTAATTGTCGAAGGTTGTAGCAATGCGATCATTGCTGAAAAGCTCTATATTACTGTGGGAACAGTGAAAACCCACGTTAGAAATATCCTAAATAAATTGTGCGCCGATGACCGTACCCAAGCAGCAGTAAGGGCTTTGCGTTCTGGATTGGTGGGGTAGATCCCCCCTAGCCCCCCTAAAAAGGGGGGAAAATATCTGGAAGTCTCCGTTATTGTAAGGATTTGGCTTTTAACGGCGGAGATTAAGGAGTTCTTGGGGAGAAGCAAGGAGTTTCACTGTCACAGAAACAATTTGTTGCTGAGAATTGAGAACAAATAGCCAGGATACGTTTACACCAAATAAAGGCATTTGAACTTTGCCACTAACGCGAATTTGGACTAAATCGTTTTCTTGGCTTTCGATAATTCCTTGGTGGGGTTCAGCCAGTAGTCCTAGCGCCTCTTGCTGGAGGTAAAGTGCGATCGCATCCCTGCCCACAAGACCCGATTCAAAGGGTGCATACATCACGCCATCGGGAGCAAATAAAGCCGCCGTAGCGTCAAAATCGCTATTTAAAGCTTGAAAGTAGTTTGAAATTGTAGTGTTATTGATACCTGCGATCGCTTGTGTAGGTGTATCAGTTTGCATAAAATCTTCTCTAGGAAAGCAAAAATATAGATAGGTTTTAGATTAGCTATAAAGTCAGATCGAAACCTAGTTCCTAAAGAGAGATTGAGGGATTGAAGGGTTGGGAAAGCAAATATATTTAACGGATTTTGAAAGCAAATTGGTAACATTAATGCAACAATTTTATAACATCTCCCTATTATCGACCAATTAAAAAATATCTCCCAGATAGAACATTCTCGGCATCGTTCTCCAGTCAACTGCTTTGTGTTTTCATTCTTTGTGGATTGATTGCTTATTGCCATCAGCCAAAAAAGCCAGGTATTGCTACCATTCATAATTTGCTTTATTCTGCTTAACCCGAACTGACGTTAAAGAAATAAAAAAAACAAAACCAATTGCAATCAGTGAATTTATCAGTTTTAAAACAACGCAATTGCGAGTCAATGGTGGTTGATATTTGCTTGCTTAAGCCTTTGAAAATATCATCAGATTTGGAATCTGAACTCGATGAAGATGGTCGTTTCGTTACCAAGAAATCTAATCAGAGGTGGTTATGGCACGCCATTGAGCGTAAGAGCGGAAAAATTTTAGCCTCCGCCAGAGGTAGACGTTCTGATGAAGCTTTTGTACAGTTGAAAGCTTTATTAGATCCCTTTGGAATTACCCGTTTTTACACCGATGATTGGGGAGCTTATTCGCGGCATTTAGACCAAAGATTGCATAAAATTGGTAAACAAAACACTCAAAAAATAGAAAACAAGCATTTGAATTTACGAACACGAATTAAACGTTTAGCACGGAAAACGATTTGCTTTTCTAAGACGGTGCTTATGCACGATCTTGTAATTGGACTATTTATTAACCGCTACGAGTTTGGTTTGTTAATTTAATACTTAATCAACAATTTTACAACATCTCCCAATTTGTTTTGCTTCGATTAGATCATTGATAGCAGTAACTAGCTTACCTTGTAACTTGCTATGTTTCCCTTGGGGCATTGGTTTTTGGACAACTTGACCGTTAATATACTCGCTATAGGGCTTAGTTTCGGGTAGTTTGAGAAACTCATCTAGGGTGATTTTTGTGGGTGACTCTACCATAAGTAGGAATGCTGAATTATCTGTAAGATAGATTGGTTTCCGTAGTAGCCCTGAAAGCTTTAGCCAGCGAAGGTTGTGTGATTCAAGCTATTGATAGTTTGATTAGTCCCAGCTACTTAGTGCGATCGCCTGTTTACTAAAATGTTAGTTTAAAACTTTTTTCATGATCCAATTTTGAATAATATGCACGCCAACTTGCTCGAAACCTAGCTTTTGGTACAAGTGCAGAGCATTATCATTTGTTGGATCGCAACTTAAGGAAATTTGTTGATAACCATCGGCTTTTGCTTGTTCAAAGAGATGAATTAGTAAAGATTTTCCTAACCCTTTGTTTCGGTATTGAGGGAGGAGGGCAATAGCAAGTTCGGGAGTGCGATCGCTTATATAGCCATAACCTTGATTATCTACTGTAAAAAGACGATACCAAGCAGCGCCAATAGGGGTTTCAACGTCAAGAGCAATGAAGGCGCGATCGCTTTTACGTCCCCAATCCTGAACATACTTAGCTAAATCGGGAGTTTGCAAAACTTCTCGTGGAGGTAAAGTTTTTCCTTCCCGCACACAACGCAAGCTGCGAATTTCGTACAACATATCCCATAAAAACGGGACATCATCCTGATTAACCGCTCGAATCTGGTAAAAATCCATTGCTAAAAAAGCGGGCATTTTGCCCGCCTCAAATAATTAACCTTTCACGCAAACTACTTGCTTTAGAGTTGCTACAATTTCTACTAAATCGGATTGATTGCTCATCACCGTATCTATTGACTTGTAAGCACCGGGAATTTCATCTAAAACCCCTTCATCTTTGCGACATTCTACGCCCTTTGTTTGCTCAATTAGATCGTCAAGAGTAAAGTTGAGTTTTGCTTTATTTCGAGACATCAAACGCCCCGCGCCATGACTACAGGAGCAATAACTATCTGCATTAGCTTTACCTTTGACAATGAAAGATTTTGCCCCCATTGAACCGGGAATAATACCATAATCTTCTTCCCGCGCCCGTACTGCACCTTTGCGAGTCACGTACACACTCTCACCAAAATGCACTTCTTTCTCAGCGTAATTGTGATGGCAATTTACCGATAGTAAAGGCTTAGTTGGTTTACCACCAGCCAAATGCTTTTCAACAATTCGCTTAAAACGAGCCATCATGACATCACGGTTAAAACGGGCGTAATTCTGCGCCCACTGCAAATCGTGCCAATAAGCGGCAAATTCCGGTGTACCAGCAACAAAATAAGCTAAATCCAAGTCGGGTAAACGAATTTCTGCTAACTTAGCTAATTCTTTCGCCGTGCTGATATGATTTTGCGCCAACATATTGCCAATGTTGCGCGAACCAGAATGTAACATTAGCCAGACTTGATTTTCGCTATCAATACAAACTTCTAAAAAGTGATTTCCACCACCAAGAGAACCCATTTGGTTGATGGCTTTGCTTTCTAGATGCTGTACCCCTGGATGCAAATGTTTAAAATCAGCCCAACCTTGCCAATTAGTTACAGACTTCTCCACAACTTTATTTTGATTAAATCCAACGGGAATCTCTGCTTCAATATCCAAACGGATTTTTTTAAGTTTGCCTTCTAGTTGTTCGGCGGTAAAAGGAGTTTTAATTGCACCCATTCCGCAATTGTGAACAAAAACACCCGCCTTTAAAGCAAAATTGTGGTACTCAGGTACAGTCAAACAATAAACATCTTCTTGGTAGTTGAGAGTTTCAACTTGTGTGACTTTGTGGTTGCAAACACCTACAATCTGTGAATTCTCAAGACTATTATCTAACTGCTCAAAGTTTTTGCGATCAATTAAAGCTGGAATTTTACCAACTAAACCTGAATGCGCTACTTTTTGCCATTTACCAGAATAAGGTTGAGCAATCAATGTACAGCCATCTCGATCTAGTTTGGAATAAAAGGGCATTAAAGAAGTTTCTGCTGTGAGATTTTGTGCTTCCTCGTAAGTTCCATTTCTCAGCATAAACTGATGATCTGGAGTGCTTACAACCACTTCCCCATTATCCAAAGTAACTTTAACTAAACTTGCATTGTGTCTAGTTAACTTAGCTGTTGCTTTAGCTGCAACAATCTTATTTGTCAAAGTACAAGCATAAACGGTAAATTCCTCATCATGATTAGCAAGCCTGCTAATTTTGTAAGATTGCCCATCTATTAATGGAATTAAAGTATCTCCTACAAAGCAGCCAATATCAACGCCAATCGTCGCCGGAACTATCGCATCAGTAGTTGCAACCACCGATCCCACCAATGCACCTTTACCTAAATGAACATCCGGCATTAAAGCTACGTGCTTGAATACAAAAGGTAAACTTGCGACATTTTTTGCCATTTGGGTTTCTTGTCCCCCTAAAGCATGATTTGCCCAAGAAAGTACAGGTTTGGGCGTAGTTATATCTAATTTTTCGTAGGGCATAAACGTTTGCCTATAGTTTATATTACATTTATACTACAAGTTACTTACGAGGGTCAAGAGCGATCGCTTAATTCTTGTACCAAAAAACCAATTCCTACTTTTTGCAACCCAAAATTCACCATATATATATTTTAAATAAATGTAAAAAGTAGCTGTTTAGTCTAATAATTGCTGAAAAATAAAAGCTAATTTATTTTCGATTATGGATAAAAAAACAAAAGCAAAGACTATGAAAAAAAATGAAGGTGTTGAAATACTGAAAACTATTAACGCAGCGCGGCAAAATGGCTACATCATAATTAGATAATTGTAAAACCGTAAATTTACTTAATTGTAAAAATTTGCCAAAAAATCATCTTTTACAACCAATTTGAAAAAAATAATCATAGACTTATATGTACTTATAAAACACAAATAAGTAGCCCTTTACCTTTAGGCTGTTTATTACACAATTTGATGATCGTAAATTTTACTTTTAATTACTGGCGGCGATCGCTTTGGCGGCGGCTGTCATGGCTATTTTTAGGTTTGTTAATAGGACTATTACTATTTGGTAGTGCAAGCTCTGTAGCGCAAACAACCCGTCCAGAAATTCGCGGTGTATGGATGACGGCTAATGATAAAAATATCCTGCGCGATCGCGCCAAAGTGCTAGAGGCGATGCAGCAACTACGGCGGCTGAATTTCAACACCGTTTATCCTGTAGTGTGGAATTCTGGCTATGTAATGTATGAAAGCCTCGTAGCCAAGCGTAACGGCATTCAACCTTTTGTCTACAAAGGCTTTGACGGGCATGATATTTTAGCGGATGTGACAAATCAAGCTCATCGCCAGCAGTTGTTAACGATTCCTTGGTTTGAATTTGGGTTTATGGCTCCTCCAACCTCAGAACTAGCGATCGCCCATCCTCAATGGCTCACGCAACGCCGCGATGGTAGCCAAACGTCCATTAGTGCGGCGGGGGAAGTATTGTGGCTCAATCCTTTTCATCCTCAAGTACAGAAACTTATTAGCGATTTAGTTATAGAAATTGTCAGCAAATACAATGTTGATGGCATTCAGTTTGACGATCATATGAGTTTGCCCAATGAGTTTGGCTACGATAAATATACGATCGCCTTATATACCCAAGAAACTCAGCTTCCACCCCCAGCGAATCCTCAAGATCCAGCCTGGACGCGATGGAGAGCCGATAAAATTACAGCTTTTATGGTGCAACTCCATCAATCGGTTAAAGCTATCCGACCTAATTTAATTTTCTCTGTAGCTCCCGCACCTTACGATGCAGCTTACAGGTTGCATTTGCAAGATTGGCTTGATTGGGTACGGTTAAATATTGTTGATGAATTGATTGTGCAAGTTTATCGCCCCGATGTACCAAGTTTTATTGCCAAAATTACCCGTCCCGAAATTCAAGAAGCACAGCAAAAAATTCCTACAGCAATTGGAATTATTGCCGGGTTAAGAAATCGTCCCGTATCCATTAGGCAAATTGGGCTGCAAGCACGGGCTGCAAAACAACGTGGTTTAGGTGTTTGTTTCTTTTACTACGAAAGTTTGTGGAATCACGCTTCAGAAACTGTTGCTCAAAGACAATCGGGTTTTCAAGCGCTGTTTCCTTCTCTAGCGTTGCGGGCTACTAGATAAAGTAATTTATGGCGATCGCACAGCAGTTTTGGTAATTCTTCTCAACCAGATTGGAGTATTGCGGTTAAGGTTGGGTAGTTGCTTGCAAGTAAATTTATTTGGGCAGTGGTCGGCATACCGCCCTCTCTTATAAAAACATTGCGGAGCAGTCAAAACTATACGCGCACCTTTTCAAAAAGTCCTTTTGATATTATAGCTAAAGGAAAAATGGAGGTGTTGTAAAAGTGTTGGTAAAAAGTTAAATAGATAGACCAAATTTGTATCTATTAATAAACATCCCAATCGCTAAATTGTGCATGACAACTGTTTTGGGGAAAAATAGTTTTTCGAGCTAAACGCTTAATTCGAGTTGCAAATTCAAATGCTTATTTTCTATCTTTTGAGTATTTTGTTTGCCAATTTTATGCAAGTGTTGCTCTAAATACCGTTAATAAGCTCCCCAATTATCGGTGTAAAAACGGGTAATTTCAAAGGGTTCTAATCAAGCTTTCAATTGGACAAAAACTTCATCACAACGTGTCCCAAAAACGTAGGCTAAAACTTTTCTGCTCTGACGCTCAATAGCGTGCCACAACCACCTTTGGTTAGCTTTTTTTCCAACGAAGCTCCACATTTCATCGTTTTTTCGATTCCATCCCAATCGTCATCAAGTCTAGTTTAGCTACACAAATATCAACCACCATTGATTCGCAATCAGATTGCTTTAACATTAATAAATCCACTGGTTGCAATTGGGTTTGTTTTTTTAGTTCTTTGATAACAGTGCTAGTGCTAATATGCAATACTCTTGCTGTATCTCGAATTCCACTGCCGTTAAGAGCCATGTCTACAATTTGTTGTTTTACTTTTCGGGACTGTCCTTGATAAGCATAATTTAAAATGAATGTTCAACCCTCACAAACTTGTTCGCGACATTGGTAGCGTTACTTCCCTTGAGGAGTCTTCCCATTTTTTACAATATTTACTCCCTGACAGTAAGGACAATGCAATACTTGTGTAATCATGGCTAATCTTGATACTATTTATACTACTACTTCCCTAATTGAATGTTGTCATATCAACACTTTTGCAACATCTCCCTCTACTCCTCCAATTGAAAATCCATGCAGATGAGAATTCGTCCAACCCATCGATGATTGAATAATCTGATGTAATTTTCCTAGTGTGATGTAACGGTTGACTTGTACCCGTCTCCAGATTGGCGGACTAAAATCTTTAAGCGTGATTTTCAGTTGATAAACAGATTTAGCCTTTGATTGTAATTGATTTGCCATATTAGGTTGTTTAATTTCAATTTGAGACTTAGGATTCGATTGTCGATATCGTTTAACAATTTCATTAACCGTCGTCTTACTCAAGTGCAATACCCCCACAATTTGACGGTAGGAATTACCTTGCTCCACTATCAGTAATACCTTGGAAGTCAATTGGTCTGCTTTCACTCTTTGTCGAGGTTGCCTGCCTAATTTCTGACCCCGTGCCTTAGCTCAGAGATAATTCATTCTAGAAGGGAAAATAATTTATCGATATCATGAGCAAGACATCGTTCAGCTTTGGTAAGAGAATCATAGCCAGACCTCCGCGCGATATTGCGGATAATAGACCAATTGGTGGCAGCATTGTAGTTACTAAATGGGGCAGCATCTTCTCCAAAAATTACATCTTTCACGAGCGTGCAAACGATTTTCAATTCCCCAATTAAGTTCAGTAAAGACCTTGACGATGCGACAGGTAATTCATCCGTGAGTCTTCTCAATATCAACAAACTGTTCCCAGGGTTTTTGACCAGTGGCAATCGTTTTACCCCTCTCCTAAGAAACAATTTGAGTAGAGGGGTAATCCACAATCCAATACTCTGCAATGCCTAAACGCTGATATTCTGCCAATTTATCGATGTAATCGTCTTCCCAATTGGTTGAAACAACTTCTACCGCTAGTTGGATCGGCTTAGTTAAAGCTGCATAACATGATACATTGGAGTTCCACTCTACCTCGCTAACTACACTAACATCAGGATTTCTACCTCGTTCTCGCCCCTCACAGGTGGAAGTTTTGATTAGTATGCCTTTATCAGTAATATAGCTAAGATTATTGCGCCTAATTTCATCGTCGAAAGCAAATAATAAAAATCTTCCTACATTTAACTCAAAAATGCCCTTGCCATCAGGGTATTGCTGAAGAAACTCGGCAAAATTTAGCTTTTTAGTAGTGGTAGTCATAAAAAGTACCTTGTGCTTTTACAAAGCTGTTAGTTGCAACCTTATTTGTAGGCAATGTACCACTAGCTCAATTAAACCAGCTAATGGACGGGCAAAAAACTGACACATTCTCTCGCCCACAAATGCTGCTGTCAAAATAACACTATAGACAGCGATCGCACTTAATAAAAAAGTACATATTACAGGAACTTCAAGTAAACTTTAAGATTCTTTATAAATAGAAGCCTTATGCTAGTATTTGGGTGATTTAAGCGTTTAAGTATTGATAATTGACCGCATACGCTATTTAAAGGCGTTTCTATACTTTGGTGGTTGAGGAAAGGAAAGGAGTGGAGAACAGCATATTCATGGCACAACCAAACATTCATGATAGGCGCAATCAGCCTCAACCAATCCGCGTAGGCGTGATTGGAGTGGGGAATATGGGACAGCATCATACCCGCGTACTAAGTTTACTTAAAGATGTAGAGCTTATTGGGGTTTCGGATATCAATGTAGAAAGAGGACTCGATACTGCTAGTAAGTACCGAGTTCGTTTTTTTGAAGACTATCAAGATTTACTACCTCATATAGATGCAGTATGTATTGCAGTTCCCACTTATTTACATCATTCAGTGGGGATGATTTGCTTGGAAGCTGGCATTCATGTTTTGATCGAAAAGCCAATTGCTGCTAGTATTGCCGAAGCGGAATCATTGGTAAATGCTGCTGCTGAGACTGGGAGTATTTTACAAGTAGGTCATATTGAACGCTTTAATCCGGCTTTCCAAGAACTGAGCAAAGTTTTAAAAACCGAGCAATTGCTGGCGATAGAAGCTCATCGGATGAGTCCTTACTCCGATCGCGCCAATGATGTATCGGTAGTATTAGACTTAATGATTCATGATATTGATTTACTCTTAGAACTAGCCAATTCTCCGGTAGTGAAGTTAACAGCAAGCGGTAGCCGCGCCTGTACGGCTGAATCGGTCAACTTTTCGGCAAATACCAAACCACGCCCATATTTAGACTACGTTACAGCTACTCTGGGCTTTGCGAATGGGATTGTAGCAACCCTTACGGCTAGTAAAGTTACTCATTGCAAAATTCGCCGGATTGCGGCTCATTGCAAAAACTCGTTGACGGAAGCAGATTTTCTTAATAATGAAATATTGATACATCGGCAAACAACGGCTAATTGCATGACAGACTACGGTCAAGTGCTTTATCGTCAAGATGGTTTGATTGAAAAAGTTTACACCAGCAATATAGAACCGCTCCACGCAGAACTTGAGCATTTTGTCAACTGTGTAAGGGGTGGAAATCAGCCTTCAGTAGGGGGAGAACAAGCATTAAAAGCGCTGAGACTAGCAAGTTTAATTGAGCAGATGGCTTTAGATGGACGTGCTTGGAAACAATCGGGAATTGATACTAATTCTCCTAGTTGTGACATCGTTACTGTGTAGAAGCGATTAGAATTAAGGCGGACGGACTAGAAATCTACAACTAGAGGAGATTAGCCTCATGTCTGACTTGAATCGGGGAATTATGAAGTTCAAAGGCGCAGATACCCCAAAAGCAGTGACGATTTCTACCGTACTGATTTTAGGCGCGATCGCGGTTTTGATTATTTGGGCATTAAAATCGGCTTACGCAGTTAATTAATGTCAGTTTGCATTAAAAAACCCGTCTCTAGAGGCGGGTTTTTTTAGTTATGACTTTAACAGCCGTAGCAATAAATTTTTTGGGTTTCTAGCTGGCTGCAAATGGCGGATGGCGGCTTATCTGTACTTAATACCTGACGATCTAACTTAACCTGCAAGCTGGTTAAAGGATCGATTCCAGGAGAAACTAAAAACTCGAATTTTGCTAAAAATGTCCAGCTAGCGAGATCGTCTAAAATTTGGGCGATCGCTTTTACATAGGGATGATCGGGGTTTTTGTACCAATCAATAGCCGCAATGTGCGCCTGATCGAAGCCTAAATGTACAGTTATTGAGGGTTCGCTAAATAAAGCGATCGCCACAGGTCGTGCTTCTTCTTGCAATAATAATTCAGATGTGTGTGCTAGATTGCGTAATTTCTCTAAGCGATCGTAGCGTTCTGTTACCGATAATGGCTCATCTTTCCAGTGCAAAGCAACAGTAACTAAGTAAGTCTGCAATAGCATATGACCTAACTTTTCTGCCTTTGTAGCCAAATACATCGAGTTGTAATCAGTGGCTTCGATTAATAAAGGTAATCTGTCAGTTACTTCCAATCCGTAGCCTTTCAACCCGGCAATTTTGCGGGGATTATTGGTAATTAAGCGGATTTTTTCTACGCCCAAATCGTTTAAAATTTGCGCTCCTACGCCATAATTACGCAGATCGGCGGGAAAACCCAAGCGTTCGTTAGCTTCCACCGTATCTAAACCCATATCTTGCAAAGAGTAGGCTTTTAGCTTATTAATTAGTCCAATACCGCGTCCTTCTTGCTTTAAATAAACTACAACACCAAGTCCGGCATTTTCAATCATTTTTAATGCTGCTTGCAACTGCATTCGACAATCGCAACGCAAAGAGCCTAAAGCATCCCCTGTCAAACATTCCGAGTGCATCCGCACCATGACAGTTTTGTTAGCAAAGTCTTCAAGTTCACCTTTAACGACAGCTACGTGTTCGGAATTATCTAGGGTATTGCGGTAAGCATAGATATTAAACTGTCCAAATTGCGTAGGTAATTTTGTTACAGTTTCGCGGCGGACAAACCGCTCGTATTTGAGACGATGACTAATCAAGTCTGCAATACTAATAATTTTTAATTTATGAACTTTGGCATACTCAACTAATTGAGGTAGACGCGCCATTGAGCCATCAGAGTTTTGAATTTCACAAATTACCCCGGCGGGATACAACCCTGCTAATTGCGGTAAATCGACCCCAGCTTCAGTATGTCCAGCGCGTTTTAAAACTCCGCCTTCTCGCGCTCGGAGCGGGAAAATATGACCAGGACGGCGTAAATCGCTAGGTTTTGTAGTGGAATTTATCGTAACTTGAATAGTCCGGGCGCGATCTTCGGCAGATATACCTGTAGTTACGCCCAAAGCTGGAGAAGCATCAATACTGACCGTAAAAGCTGTTTGATTGCTATCGGTGTTATTTGTCACCATCAAAGGCAAATCTAGCTCATCTAATCTTTCGCCAGTCATGGCTAAACAAATCAATCCCCGCGCCTCTACTGCCATAAAATTAATTGTATCGGGCGTGGCGAATTGAGCGGCACAAATTAAGTCTCCCTCATTTTCCCGGCTCTCATCATCCACCACCACCAGCATCCGCCCAGCTTTAAGGTCAGCTAAAGCATCCTCGATGGAATCAAATGGAAATGGTTGTTTTAAAGCAGTTGTAGGCTGTTGCACGGAATATTACAAGTAAAGTAAAACGTGAAGTTTCTTGAAGCTTAGATTAATTTGATTGTAGCCTGTTTCGACTAACGGCGAGATTCGTGGCTAGTTTAAGGAGATAATGCGATCGCATTTCTACAATCTTTATGCAAAAACCTTGCGCATAGAAACACAACCTGATATAGAATTTGGCAAAAGTTAAATTTTTTTAGTAAAAACTCCTAAAGGTTAACAATTATGGGTGATATAAGGCGCGTATCGGTGGGAATTGTGGGCGCGTCGGGATACGGAGGGGTGCAGCTAGTGCGGCTGTTGATGGATCACCCAGAGTTAGAACTTACCTATTTAGGCGGTGACAGTAGTGCAGGCAAACCCTTTGCCGATTTGTATCCACATTTAGGACATTTAGTTAAACGACAAATTGAGGCAGTAGATCCAGTAGAAATCGCCGAACGCTGTGAAGTAGTATTTTTATCATTGCCAAATGGTTTGGCGTGTCAAATAGCACCGACATTGATAGAAAAAGGCTGTAAAGTGCTAGATTTATCGGCAGATTATCGGTTTACAAACTTAGACACCTATACATCTTGGTATGGGAAAGAGAGAAGCGATCGCGCGATCGCCGATAAAGCCGTTTATGGCTTACCAGAATTGTACCGAAATCGGATTGCCGAAAGTCAATTAATTGGATGTGCGGGGTGCTATCCGACAGCGAGTTTATTGGCACTTTCACCATTACTCAAACAAGGCTTAATCGTGCCAGAAACCGCGATTATAGATGCAAAATCGGGGACATCGGGGGGAGGGAGACAAGCCAAGACGAATATGTTATTAGCCGAAGCCGATAACTCGATAGGAGCTTACGGAGTTGGTCGTCATCGACACACCCCAGAAATAGAGCAAGTTTGCAGCGATTTAGCTGGACAAGAAGTAACAATTCAATTTACACCGCATTTAATGCCAATGGTGAGGGGAATATTGGCAACAGTGTATGCAACCTTAAGAGATCCGGGATTAGTGAGAGAAGATTTGATGACAATTTACACAGCATTTTACCGTAACTCCCCGTGGGTGACAATCTGTGAAAGCGGAGTATATCCACAGACAAAATGGGCGTGTGGCAGCAACCTATGTTACATCGGCATTGAAGTAGACCCGCGTACAGGGAGAGCGATCGTCATGTCTGCCATAGATAACTTAATCAAAGGACAAGCAGGGCAAGCGATTCAGTGCTTAAACATTATGATGGGCTGGGATGAAACATTAGGATTACCCAAACTAGGATTTTACCCCTAGTTTGAAAGTTGAAATAGTGGATCACAACGTTTTTAGCTTAATACACCCGCACAGAGGTCTATTGCACCGGAACTACCGTACACAAAGACAAGACACTTTTGCAGGGGGTTTGGGGGAGGCAACTCGTCCCCTGATGGGGAGGCAAAAAGCGGTGTAGCTTTGCTTCCCGCTTTGTTGCCATTGGGTTTGGGGGGCAGACCCCCCATATTCGGTTTTTCTTAGAGTGGGGACGCAAAACATTGCGCCCCTACTGCAACTACTTATTTAGCTCCCAAACCAACAGTCCCCGCATAGATAGCGCGACTTCCCAACTGATCCTCAATACGAAGCAAACGGTTATATTTAGCAACTCTTTCGCTGCGACACAAAGAACCCGTTTTAATTTGTCCAGCGCGAGTAGCCACAGCTAGATCCGCGATCGTTGTATCTTCCGTTTCCCCTGACCGATGGCTGATAATAGAGCGGAAACTATTGCGGGTAGCTAAATCTATCGTTTCCAAAGTTTCAGTCAAAGAACCAATTTGATTGAGCTTAATTAGAATTGCATTAGCGGCGGATTGGTCAATACCTTTTTGTAGACGAGTAGCATTAGTTACAAACAAATCATCGCCTACTAGCTGAGTTTTCTTACCGATTTGTTGAGTAAGAAGCTGCCAACTACTCCAATCATCTTCATGCAAACCATCCTCAATAGAAATTATCGGATAAGAGTCGCATAATTGCCCTAAATAAGTAATAAATTCCGTTGGCGCGTGGGGTACACCATCGTATACATATTGACCATTTTTGTAAAACTCACTAGCCGCCACATCTAGCGCCAATGCTACTTGTTCCCCTGGTTTATAACCCGCTTTGGCGATCGCCATCATCAGCAGTTCTAAAGCCGCCTGATTAGACTCCAAGTTAGGAGCAAAACCACCCTCATCGCCAACCCCCGTAAGCAAACCTTTATCATCTAAAACCTGACTTAAAGCCGCAAAAATTTCCGCTCCCCAGCGCAAAGCTTCCCGAAAAGAAGACGCACCCACAGGAACGATCATAAACTCTTGAAAATCCACGTTATTAGAAGCATGAGCGCCGCCGTTAATCACATTCATCAACGGTACAGGTAACAAGTTGGCTAAAGGGCCACCCAGATAGCGGTAAAGGGGCAATCCCAGATACTCCGCACCAGCCTTAGCTGAGGCTAAAGAAACCGCCAAAATTGCATTTGCACCCAAAGAAGATTTATTAGCAGATCCATCAAGGGCGATCATTGTGCGATCAATTAATTCTTGATTAATCACATCCATGTCTAGCAATTGGGGCGCGATCGCCTCATTGACGTTCTGCACCGCCTTGAGTACCCCTTTGCCTCCATAACGGCTTTTGTCATCATCTCGCAATTCGTGCGCCTCAAAACTGCCTGTAGATGCCCCACTGGGGACTTGAGCAACCCCCACAACACCGCTAACTAAGTGAACTTCTGCTTCAACAGTGGGACGACCTCGTGAGTCGAGAATTTCTCTAGCAACAATGTTATCAATAGCAGTATCTAGTGTATTCATCATCTTCAATAGCACCTCAAATAATTCAGCAGTCAGCTAGAAATGCAATATATCGCGTTTTTACAATAAAAAATGTAATGTAATGAAGGATTTGGAGTTGCAAAATGCGATTACTACACACAATGCTCCGCGTGGGCAACTTAGACGCTTCCTTAAAGTTCTACTGCGAACTCTTAGGAATGAAGTTATTGCGCCAAAAAGATTACCCAGGGGGCGAATTTACCCTAGCTTTTGTTGGCTACGGCGATGAATCTGACCATAGCGTCATTGAGCTAACCCACAATTGGGGTCAAGATAAGTACGATTTAGGCAATGCTTACGGACATATCGCCTTGGGAGTGGATGATATTTACAGCACCTGCGAACAAATTAAAGCGCAAGGCGGTAAAGTAGTCCGCGAACCTGGCCCAATGAAACATGGTTCAACGGTGATTGCTTTTGTGGAAGATCCAGACGGGTACAAAGTAGAGCTAATTCAATTAGGTACTCAAGGAACTAAACAAGCATCTTCCGCTCAAATGGTTGCCAATAACTAGCAATGAATTTTCCAACCCAATTTTTTAAAACTAAGCTGGGAACTGGTTGGGTAATAATAAACTACTCAATTTTGTTTTTAGCTTTTCCTGTACAAGCTCAAAAGTCTGTAGATTTGGATTCCACCCAAATTGCTCAAATAACTTCTGTAGATGAACTGAGCGATGTTGAGCCGACAAATTGGGCATATCTTGCCTTAGCCTCGATTATTCAACGCTACGGGGCTATTTCTGGCTATCCTGACGGTACTTTTAGAGGAAATCGCTCTCTAAGCCGTTACGAGTTCGCGGCGGCGCTTCAAGGCGTGTTAGAGCAAATTAATAATGGCACTTTTGTCAATCAAGAAGACCTAGTAACTTTGCGACGGTTAGAACTAGAATACCGTTTACCTCTAAATCAACTTCGCACTCGCTTGAATGATATTGATAGTCGCGTTACAAATTTAGAAACTAATCAGTTTTCTGTTACCAGCAAACTGCAAGGAGAGATAATTTTTGCCTTTACTGAAGGGAGGAAAGCAAACCCAACGGTTGTTGCTCGCACGCGCTTAAATTTTATAACAAGTTTTACCCCCAATAGCCGCCTCATTATTCAGCTTGAATCTGGCAACAATGGCGGCGATGCGACTTCCTCTGTCCAAAATCCATCGCCAAATCTTCTAGGTACTACAGGCTTATTAGCCGATGGCGGAGGCTTAGAATACGGACAAGTTAGTAGCGATGTCCAATTAAGGCGTTTGTACTACACCTTTCGTCCTCAAAAAGATTTAGAAGTAACCGTTGGGGCAAAAATGCCCGCCGAAGATTTTATCGATCGCAATCGCTACGCCAACGACGAATCTAGCGACTTTAGCTCTAGCTTTTTTCTCAACAACCCCCTTATCATTCAAAACCAAATTGACCGCCCTGGGGGTGCGGGAGCGGCGTTAGCTTGGAATATTGGCGGCGGTGATTTTACCCTAAGAAGTCTCTATATTGCGGCTAATAGCAATACAGCTAGTGGTAAAGGGGGATTATTTGGCGAAGTCAATTCCGGCACTGTAGAACTAGAATACGCACCCCGATCTAACTTTGCTCTGCGTTTGCAATACACCAAAGCCTTAATTGACAACACCGATATTTCAGCTTTTGGCATTAACGGCGAGTACGCTGTTAACCGCACTACAGCATTTTTTGGTCGGTTTGGGATTGGTAATTACGATGGGTTCAACACCGCAATTTCCCAAAACCTAGATTTGCAGCCTCATACTTGGGCAGTAGGAATATCTTGGCGAGACTTGGTGATCCCCGGAACTTTAACCGGAATTGCGATCGGACAACCCTTTGTAGAGGCGGATTTGGGCGATGCTACTCAAACCAATTTTGAGGCGTTTTATAAACTGCAACTGAGCGATAATCTTAGTGTCAGCCCCATTGTGCAGCTAATTGACAATGCCAATAATGACAGTGCTAACGGTATTACATGGCAAGCTACATTAAGGACGAGTTTCGCATTTTAATATAACTTTCCATCTTTATGCTTAAAAATCCAGCCGCTAGCACTATGTTCGGCGATTAGATCGTCGTCAGGATAAGTTACCTGATCGTCAGAAGTGCGATCGCCTATTTCCAAATAAGTAACAATTTCTTGACTGCGATTAATTAAACAATGTCCATTAACAACCCCGGCAGGAAACCCAGCACAATCGCCTACAGTTAAAGCTTTCTCTCCCTCATCCGTTACTAGCGTAATTTCCCCGGCTAAAACATAGATAAATTCATCTTGTTTATCGTGCCAATGTCTCAACGCTGACGCACTTCCAGGAGCAAGTTCCACTAAATTTACCCCAAAATTTTGCAACAGCGCCGCATTACCCAAACGCTTTCTTGAAAAATAATGCGGGAGGCAGAGCCACACCGCATTTTTTCCGCTTTTTAACTCGTCCGGCGACTACAGGTTTAAATTCTTCTGGATAATTAGAACCGTGACATCTCTCCGACCTGAAGGTGCGGAGCTTCCAAACCTCACGATTTAGATTTTTCTGGTTATTTCCATTACTGGTGTTTCACCCACTACCTAGATATGCAAAAACTACACATCCCCGGCGATCTGATTGCCCAGACACTTTCGATTCCCGACTGCCCATCGGTACTACACCGTATACAACGTTTGCCCGGACACCACGCTACTAGGACGTGTTCGGTTGAGTCAAGTTGCCCGTCGGTTAGGCGGTATGTATATTATAGCACATTGGAGAATATAAAAATCAAAGAAAATATAAAGCCGTGCTGAAGCAACGGGGCTTTAGACCCATTTTTCCGGTAATTATTATTTACATTTTCTAGGTTAATTATCATTTTTAGTTAGTTGATGTATCTCTTTGCTATGGTAAACAGCAAAAGCCAATTATTGGAAAAATTCTAATCAGAGGTGGTTTTGGCACGCCATTGATAAGAGCGGAAAAGTTTTAACCTACGTTTTTGGGACACGTTCTGATAAAGTTTTTGTCCAATGGAAAGCTTTATTAGAACCCTTTGGAATTACCCGTTTTTACACCGATGCTTGGGGAGCTTATTCGCGGCATTTAGACCAAAAGTTGCATAAAATTGGCAAACAAAACACTCAAAAGATAGAAAACAGGCATTTGACACTGCGGACTCGGATTAAACGTCAAGCTCGGAAAACAATTTGTTTTTCTAAGACGGTTGATATACACGATTTGGTAATTGAACTGTTTATTAATAGATACGAGTTTGGACTATCCATTTAATTTAGCATCAACATCTCCCAATAAACCTATTGCAAAAGTCTTTTTTGCAATAGGTCTGGGGAAAGGTTAAGGAGTAAAGGAAAATTGCAAACCCTTTAACTCTTCCCCTTTAACCGACTTCTGCAAGAAGTCTAATAGTTGTGCCTACATCAATTTTATTTTCTACAACAATTGAGCCACCGTGCAAGTCTAAGGAGTTTTTGGTGATCGCACGAACCTAAACCAGTACCAGTTATGGAAATGCTTAAGCATCTCCACTATTAAATTTCTGCGAACATACAAATCAGTTTTATTACTTAATTACTAAAAATCCTTACAATGAAATCGCAATCGCCACGGTGAGCAACCTAGTACAAGCAATTTATATGCAAATTAATCAACATTGCTCGTGGAAACAATTGAGCTTAGAAATGATGGGAGCAGTTACTTTTTATACTTGCATTCCCTTACCTATCAATAATTTAGAATTTCGGCGCGTCGCTTATTTTGCGCCGCTAATTGGGCTAATGATTGGCGGGATTTTAGGGCTAATCGATCGGGGATTGCACTTAATTGGTATGCCCTTATTGACCAGTAGCGCCTTAGTCGTGGGTTTTTGGATCTTGCTCACGGGAGGACTGCATTTAGACGGGGTAATGGATGCCGCCGATGGACTTGCCGTACAAAATCCACAAAAACGGCTGGAGGTGATGGTAGATAGTGCTACGGGGGCTTTTGGGGCAATGGCAGCGATCGCCCTATTACTACTTAAAACTGCGGCTTTAGCAGACTTACACAGCCCGCACTGGCTAGGATTAATAGTGGTTTGTGGCTGGGGAAGATGGGGACAACAAATAGCGATCGCCTTTTATCCTTATCTTAAGCCTACAGGCAAAGGCAAGTTTCACAAGGACGCTATTACTTCTTACTGGGATCTATTGCCAGGATTGATATTATTACTAAGTGTAAGTGCCATAGCAGTTTTGTTTGATAAAACTCTCCTCAAATTGGCTTTATTTACCGTAGTTGGAGGAAGTGCGATCGCCTTTTCAACAGGTGCATGGTTCTATCACTGGCTAGGGGGTCATACTGGAGACACCTATGGGGCAGTAGTAGAATGGACAGAAGCTTTCTTACTGTGCTTATTGACTGTAGGTTAAAAAGTATTGTCTTCGCTCAAGACGGGCGCAGGCGAGTAACTTTTAGCTTAAAATTTCCTACCCCCGTTTCGCCAAAAGCACGAACGCGCACAACATAAGTTCCTGTAGTAGTAACACGGGTAAATAATAAAGCATTAGTAGTACCGTCTGGCCCATCGTCATTTTCGGAAAGCGTTGTCCCATCAGTCGATAGCAGCGTTACCATCGCATCAAAACTATCAGAAGTTAAATCGATAGCTACATTGTCACCTTTATTGAGCTTTACTAAGTAGTCGCGGGCAAAGCCTCCAAGTCCTGTGGGAATATCACTTTCTGTCAGCTTGTCGGCAATTTCATTACTAGGAGGTAAAGCCACAGGATTATATAACTTGCTTTGAGCTACCGCGCTATACCCTCCACCCATACCTAGTGTTAGTAATATTGGAGGAATTATCGATAGATGCTTTAACCTAAATACACAAGAACTGCCAATCATTCACCGTTGCTCAAATACAATTCATGCTTAATTATGCCCTTGGCTTGTGGCGATCGCTACCATCCCACATACAGCAATTCCTTGTTTTTGTAATGTTTGCGCTGCAACCCTTGCTGTTGCTCCCGTTGTGTAAATATCATCTACTAATAACACAGGCATTTTTGGGCGGTGGTAACAAAAATCTATTCCCAATTCAAAAGCCCCATTTAAGTTTTGTTCACGCTGCTGGGGAGATAAATTAAATTGTGCTTCTGTAGCTTTTTGGCGCATTAAACCTGATTTTTGCAATTTTAAACCTGTACAACTGCAAAAACTTTCAGCTATTAGCGCTGCTTGATTGTAGCCTCGTTGTTTTTGGCGGTTGGCGTGTAGAGGAATTGGGACAACGATTACTTGACTTGTCGCCAAAGGCGAAGTTAACCAAGACTTGGCTAACCAAATTCCTAAAGGGTGAGCTATTTGTGGTTGATTTTCGTATTTGAGGGATGAAATAGCCCGTTTGAGCGTACCTTGATAACTTCCCCAAACAAATATTGGTAATGGTTGCTGTTCGCTCTGTTGAGGATGCGTCAATTGACAACGTTGCAGTTGCCTAGTACAGTCTAGGCAAAATTCTGTATTAGTTGAGCGATCGCATAACGGACAGCGAGACTCTAAAAATAAGTTTAATAATCCTTGAATATTTCTAGTCCATCGTGACATCTGATACAGTTGTGATGGAATTTGCTTTTTTATTTTATAAAACTTACAGCTAAAAGTTCGTAAATATTTAACTACCAATTACTTATGAAAATTGCTTTTATAACTTTTGAATACCCCCCAGATACTGCCGATGGCGGTATTGCTACCTACGTAAAACAAGCGGTAAATATGCTGCAACTGCGGGGAAATCAAGTAGAAGTTTTTGCCGCTAGTCGCCAGCGTTCGGGAAGCGAAACCGAGTCTAATGGTGCAGTAATACACCGGATCAAACATGAGAATTTAAGAGTAGATTTTGCCCAGCCGATTGCTCAAGTATTTGCCCGTCGTCATCGAGAAATTGGGTTTGATGTTTTAGAAGGGCCAGACTATGGTGCTGATAGCCGATTTGCCGTACAACTTGTTCCCGATATACCTTTAGTAATTAAACTCCATACGCCCTACGCGCTGATCGCTCAGTTTAATAAGCCTAGTTTGCGGCAAACTTTGAGGAGAAAACTTAATTTTTATCGTCGAGGTATTAGTCCCTTTATTGATATTGAGCGCGTCCATGCTTTAGCCGCCGACGAAATTGCCTCCCCTTCCCAAGCTATAGGCAATAAACTAATTGATCTATGGAAACTAGATCCAAACAAGGTAAATGTATTTCCTTATCCTTACATTCCAGCCCCTGAATCATTAACTATTCCTGTGGATACTCTGACTAATACCGTTAGCTTTATTGGCAGGCTAGAGATCAGAAAAGGTGTGATTGATTTAGCAAAAGCAATACCAATAATTTTAGCGAAGCATCCTCAAACCAAGTTTCGTTTTGTTGGTTCTACTCAAAAGTCGCCAAATCCTCAACAAAGTATGTTGGAATATTTGCAAGAGTTGTTGCAGCCATACCTCAAATCAATAGAATTTACTGGACAAATACCGCCAGAGCAAATCCCCTCAGCTTTAAGCGTTACGGATATATGTGTTTTTCCTAGTATTTGGGAAAGTTTTGGTTTCGTTTGCTTAGAAGGAATGTCCGCAGGTCGGGGGGTTGTAGGCAGCAATTCCGGGGGAATGGCAGAAATTATTAGTTCTAACGAGTTTGGGCGGCTAGTACCGCCGGAAAGCCCCCAAAAGATTGCTAGTGCGGTCATAGAATTATTAGACGATCCTAAATTACGTCAGCAATTAGGCTCTGCTGCCCGCGCTAGAGTGATGGAACAATACAACATCGATCGCATCGGCAGTTTGCAAGAGGAAAGTTATCGCCGCGCGATCGCCCGAAAAAAAGCTAAGGTTTAAGTTCTCGTCGATCCAAATAAATTACTTTTACTTGTGAATATTGACTCTATACTGCAACCATTTCAAAGGTTTGGCGTTCATCTTGGTTTAGAGAGAATCGAGAGACTTTTAGATAGATTGGGCAATCCACACCAGCAAGTCCCGATAATTCACGTAGCGGGAACTAATGGTAAAGGTTCGGTTTGTGCCTATTTATCCTCAATTTTGACTCAAGCAGGCTACAAGGTAGGACGCTATACATCGCCGCATTTGGTTGATTGGAACGAGCGGATTTGTTTAAACGAGCAACCTATCTCTTTAGAAACGCTGCAAAACTTACTATCACAAGTTCAAAACGCTATCGATCCCACCACCGAAATACCCACCCAATTTGAAATAATTACGGCGGCGGCTTGGTTATATTTTGCTCAAAGCCATGTAGATATCGCCATTATAGAAGTAGGTTTAGGAGGACGACTGGATGCGACAAATCTATGCGATCGCCCTCTTGTTTCAGTTATTACATCCATTAGCCGCGAACATTGGCAGCAATTAGGTTCAACTTTGGCAGAAATTGCTACAGAAAAGGCGGGAATTATTAAGCCTGGTTGTCCGGTGGTAGTAGGACAATTACCATTAGAGGCGGAAAATGTAGTGCGATCGCGCATTACTAAACTAGATTGTCCGGCTGTTTGGGTAGAACCTGCTACAGAGTTACTAATTGACGGTCAAAGAGGGGCAATTTATCAAAATATAAAATATCCTTTGCCTCTACTTGGAGAAATCCAGTTGAGTAACTCAGCTATTGCTATTGCGACTATCCAACTATTGCAACAAAATGGCTGGCAAATTACCCCAGAAGCGATCGCTTCGGGAATGAAGAAAACTCGCTGGCTTGGTCGCCTTCAGTGGGTAAAGTATGAAGACTTTTCTTTATTAATTGATGGCGCTCATAACCCGGCGGCGGCTCAAGCTTTACGTCAATACACAGACACCTTAGCTGCCCCTGTAACGTGGGTAATGGGGATGTTGTCTACCAAAGACCATAAAGAGATTTTTGCCGCCTTGCTGCGTTCGCAAGATAGCTTACACTTAGTCCCTGTGCCTGACCATAGCAGCGCCGATCCATTGGATTTAGCATTATTGGCTCGAAATATTTGTCCCAAATTAGCTAATTGCCAGACTCATGATGATTTGTTTGCTGCTCTAAAAGTAGTACAGGGCGATCGCCTAGTTATTTTGTGTGGTTCGCTATATTTAGTGGGGCATTTTTTAAAAACTTTTCCATCTTCATAAAAAAAGGGATAAACCGATTTTAGGTCTATCCCTTTTTTATCTATCTATTGAGCAACTACTTGAGTTAAAGCAGCACTTAATATTGCTGCTTTATCGGTTTGTTCCCAAGGTAAATCTAAATCGGTGCGTCCAAAGTGACCGTAAGCCGCTACATCCTGGTAAAAACGCCCCCCACGTTCCCCAGGAAGTTGACGCAGGTTAAAAGTATGAATAATTCCCAATGGACGCAGTTCAAAATGCTCTTTGACCAATTCCAATAAGCGATCGTCATCTACTTTACCTGTACCGAAAGTTTCGACTAAAATACTCACTGGTCTGGCGACACCAATAGCATAACTTAGCTGTACTTCGCACTTTTCAGCTAATCCAGCCGCGACAATATTTTTAGCAACATAACGGCAAGCATAAGCGGCGCTACGATCTACTTTTGTGGGATCTTTGCCGGAAAATGCACCACCGCCATGTCGCGAGTAACCGCCGTAGGTATCGACAATTATCTTGCGTCCAGTTAGCCCTGAATCGCCTTGGGGCCCGCCAATTACAAACTTCCCAGTGGGATTAACCAAAAAGCGAGTTTCCGCATCTGGCTTGATGTCACAGTCCGCAAATACAGGCTCTACTACTGCTACCCAAAGGTCTTCTTTAATTTTGGCTTGGACTGCCTCTTGTTCTGTAATATCACCGATAGTAGCCGTATGCTGGGTAGAAACCAAAATCGTATCAATACCTACAGGCTTACCATCTTCGTAAGCAACGGTTACTTGAGTTTTCCCGTCAGGACGCAGATAAGGTAATTGACCTGTTTTTCGTACTGCTGCTAAACGCCGAGCAATTCGTTGAGCAAGACTAATAGGTAAAGGCATTAATTCGGGGGTTTCGTTGCAAGCAAAACCAAACATCAAACCTTGATCGCCAGCACCCACCGCATCAAATTGTTCCTCGCTGTCTTGTTCGCGGAATTCTTGAGCCGTATTTACACCTTGAGCAATATCGGGAGATTGCTCGTCTAAAGCAACCAAAACTGAGCAGCTATTATTACAAAAGCCATTATCAGCTTCGGTATAGCCAATATCAGCAATTTTTTTTCGAGCTAAATCTACATAATTTACTTGAGCTTTGGTTGTAATTTCGCCAGTAATTAATATTAAACCCGTATTTACCACAACTTCGGCAGCCACACGGCTACTAGGATCTTGTGCTAATAGTGCGTCTAAAATAGTATCGGAAATTTGATCGCAAATTTTATCAGGATGACCTTCAGTAACAGATTCAGAAGTAAACAGGTAACGACGAGACAAGGGCATTTCCTCCTGGGTGCTTGGCAGCAAATTATCAAGTAAAATTTCGGTCATTATAACTTTCCACTATCACTATCTGTCTACCTTTAGGTAGCAGAAAACTCATAGCTTCATTAAGGCTTTACTATAAGTTTAATTTCTTCTAAGTGAGAAATCGTGACATCTGCCGATTGTAAATGAGTGGCGGCTTGATTCCAGCAAATTCCAATACACCCGGCGGCTTTTGCTTCACGAGCCATTTTGATATCGCCTATCGAGTCGCCTACCATCAAGGTATTGCTAGGTTCTACCCCTAAAGTTTGACAAGCTTGCATAAATAAAGCTGGATTTGGTTTACTTATTCCTCCTGGGATAGTTCCCATTTGCAATTGAATGTAATCGCTCAACTGATGAGTTTGGACAAAGCTGCGGACTCTGTCCGTGGAAGCGGCGGAAAGAATGCCTAGTTTCAACCCTGCTTGGGATAAATTTATTAATACTTCTAAACTGCCCATAAATAGCGGCGAAGGCGCAGTACCAATAAAATTATCAGCTTCGGTGAAAGCACGACGAGCAATTTCTAAAGATTCCAACCATCCTTTACCTGTTTCGGCAATGTAGGCGGCGGCAGCGATTTCTGATTCGTGGCGGCTGGCTACAGCCAACATTCCTGTAGGATCGAGAGTGTTGCCATTGATGCCAAAGGCCATCAATAGGGGTTCGGAAGTTCCAGGAACTTGCGCGTCGATAATCCGCGATCGCCTTTGTCCTAAACTTCTTAAATAAACTTCCGAGTCTTCAAGCGTCCCGTCTTTGTCAAAGATAATTGCCTCAATGTTAGTAAAGGTGAGGTTCTTGCATTGAATAGTTGCCAAAAAGTCCTGTCTCTCCATAATTAGTGCGGCAAACAAATAAAAAGAGGGAATTTCCCTCTTTTTTAACTGATATGAGCGATTATTTGCCCAATTTAAACTTCTTCAGTGGCAACGGGGATATCTTCCACTGCCGAAGGGATATCTTCATCGGTGGGGGCGATCGCTTCTTCCATTGCCGAAGGGATATCTTCATCGGTGGGGGCGATCGCTTCTTCCATTGCCGAGGGGATATCTTCTTCAGATAACTCGTCTTCGGTGATGGTAATTCCTTGCTGCTTGGCAAGCATTTGTTCGCGATACTTAGCAGCCATTTCTTCGGCGCTATCAAAGACCAACTGTCGGTCTTTAATCATATCGCCTGGTTCTGGCTCAAGCTGTTTGGTTGATAGAGAAATGCGTCCTCTTTCCGCATCCAAATCAATAATCATGACTTTTAGTTCGTCGTTGACGTTGAATACACTATGAGGTGTATCGATGTGATCGTGAGAAATTTCGGAAATGTGTAGTAGTCCGCTTACTCCACCAATATCAATAAAAGCACCGTAAGGCTTAATGCCGCGTACTGTACCAATTACCACTTCGCCGACTTCCAAACGGTTCATCTTGCGCTCAACTAAAGCGCGACGATGACTAAGGACTAGACGGTTGCGGTCTTCATCTACTTCTAGAAACTTTAATGGTAATTCTTCGCCTAATAAATCTTCTTTAGGTTTGCGAGTGCTGATGTGAGAGCCAGGAATAAAACCGCGCAAGCCTTCAATTCTAACTAAAGCTCCACCGCGATTTGTGGCAAAAACTCCCGATCGCACGGTAGCATCTTCTGTTTGCAGTTGTCTGACTCGCTCCCAAGCCCGCATATACTCAATGCGGCGGATAGAAAGAGTTAACTGTCCGTCTTCGTTTTCATCGGTGAGAATGAAAAATTCGCGCGTTTCGTTGGATTGTAATACTTCTTCCGGGGCATCTACCCGGTTAATTGACATTTCCTGAATAGGAATATAAGCGGCGGTTTTAGCACCAATATCAATCAGAGCGCCTCTCGGCTCGATACTAAATACTGTACCTGCTACTACATCACCAGGGCTAAAGTGATAGTCATATTTATCGAGCAGTGCAGCAAAATCGTCGTGAGTAAAGCCAATATCTAAAGTAGTTTGTTTCTGATTGACCATGCTAATTTGTTCCTAGGGTTAGTCTCCGTAGTTTTTTGCCTCCTACGATGTACCTGCACGCTACAAGTAGCGGCAATTTACACCTAAATCTCGATCGCTTGCTAGTTGCGCGCTACGAGGTTTTCCAAGCTGCGGGTTTGTGATCCCGGTGGTAATGGACGGGCGATCGCCTGAAAACTTAAAAATGCGATTTACTTTCCTTCTCATCCTAGCTTAGGACTAAGTAATTCTAAACGCATTAGTATCCAGACCCAACATTATACCTGAGCTAGGGGGCGGGTAATTTTTTTGCGGGGTCAAATGACGATCTTTAGCTCATAAATGTAGCTGTAAAAACTTCCCGATTGCTTTGGGTGGGGCAATTAGTCAAGTCGTCCAAAGTTTCTACAAAGTCGCGGATATTTTTAAATTGGCGATAAACGGACGCAAAACGCACGTAAGCGACTTCGCTAATTGCTTTTAATTGCTCTAAAACTAAGTCTCCAATTTCTAAGCTAGTAACTTCCCGAAGGGTACGCTGTTGTAATTGAGATTCAATTTCGTCTACTATCGCCTCTAATTTGAGGTAAGGAATCCCAGTTTTCTGACAAGCGCGAACTATTCCCCGCAAAATTTTGGAGCGATCGAATAGTTCGCGATCGCCACTTTGCTTAATTACAGTAATGGGGACAAACTCTATTCGTTCGTAGGTTGTAAACCGTCGCAAACAACTTAAACACTCCCGCCGCCGCCGGATACTTTGCCCAGCTTCCGTGGCGCGGGATTCAAGCACTCTATTATCGGGATGCTGGCAAAAGGGACATTGCATAATGGCAACGGGTAAGCAAGTTAATTAGTTAAATTTTCTTGGGCAGACAAACAACAATTGCTTGATTTTTTGGCATTAAAACAGTGGGCGCAAAAATTGCAAAATCCGTTGCTACAGCTAGAGTGTAGCAACGGTTAAAGCTGATGCCAGCAGTTTTAAGTAAACTTTGCGATTTACTTCTTCTCAATCCGGGGTGGTTCCCGAAAAGCGATCGCAAAAAACAATGTCCCAATGGCAAGAGCCAAAATCAAAATGTAAGCAACGCTTTCCATATTACGAATTCCAAATTGAGTTACTTAATACTGATAGTTTACCAAGCAAAAGAAAAGAACGGCTAAACAATCTACCTGCAATTATTACTTACAAACTAATTGTTTAACCGTTCTTAACATCACAACAAGGTTTATTGCCTTGCTATTGCTAGTAAAAATTTAAACGGCTTCCTTTTTGCGGGTAGATTTGTCTCCCACTTTTTGGAATAGACCCCATTCGACTTGATCCTCTAGGTCTGCTTCTACACCAGCAAACACGTCACGGAAAATTGTCCTTGAACCGTGCCACAAGTGACCGAAGAAGAACAATAAAGCAAATACTGCGTGACCGTAAGTAAACCAACCTCTGGGGCTGGTGCGGAATACACCATCAGAGTTTAGTTTTTCGCGATCAAACTCAAAAGGTTCGCCCAATTGAGCTTTACGCGCGTACTTTTTGACTTCCGCAGGATCGTCGAAGGTTTGACCATTTAAAGCACCGCCGTAGAAGCTGGCGGTGACTCCAGCTTGCTCGAAGCTATACTTTGATTCGGCGCGTCGGAAAGGAATATCAGCGCGGACAACGCCATCAGCATCGGTCAAGACTACCGGGAAAGTTTCAAAGAAGTTAGGCAGACGACGAACGCTAAGTTCGCGACCTTCCCCATCTTTAAATACCGGATGTCCTAACCAACCTTGGGCTACTCCATCGCCTTTATCCATAGGACCAACGCGGAATAAACCACCTTTAGCGGGGTCATTGCCAACGTAGTCGTAGAAGGCAAGTTTTTCAGGGATACCTGACCAAGCCGCCGTTAGGGTTAGACCTTGGGCGACTTCTTCTTGAACGCGGCGATCGATTTCTTGTTTGAAGTAGGTTTGATCCCACTGATAGCGGGTAGGTCCAAATAGTTCAATCGGGGTAGTAGCGTTGCCGTACCACATTGTCCCCGCCACAACAAAAGCAGCAAAGAATACCGCCGCAATACTACTAGATAGTACAGTTTCGATATTACCCATCCGTAGGGCTTTGTAGAGCCTTTCCGGGGGTCTAACGGTGAGGTGAAACAAACCTGCAATAATACCGACAATACCCGCCGCGATGTGGTGAGCCACTACGCCCCCAGCATTAAACGGATTGAACCCCGCAGGGCCCCATTCTGGGGCAACAGGTTGGACGCTGCCTGTTAGACCATAGGGGTCAGAAACCCACATTCCCGGCCCAAATAAACCAGTGAGGTGAAAAGCGCCGAAACCAAAACAGAGCAAACCAGACAAAAATAAATGAATGCCAAACATTTTGGGCAAATCTAAAGCAGGTTCGCCCGTGCGGGGATCTCTAAATAATTCTAAATCCCAGTAGACCCAGTGCCAGCAGGCAGCTAAAAATAGTAAGCCAGAAAGAACGATATGAGCGACGGCAACGCCTTCAAACGACCAAAAACCCGGATCGGTTGCTGCGCCACCAGTGATGTTCCAACCGCCCCAGGATTGGGTTACGCCTAGACGTGCCATGAAGGGCATGACAAACATTCCTTGCCGCCACATGGGATTGAGAACGGGATCGCTTGGATCAAAAATTGCTAGTTCGTATAAAGCCATCGAACCAGCCCAACCTGCTACAAGCGCAGTGTGCATTAAGTGTACGGATATCAGTCGCCCTGGATCGTTCAGAACAACTGTATGTACGCGGTACCAGGGTAGTCCCATTGACTACGATCCTCCAAGGATGAGTAATTTACAAACAGTAATTTTTCAGCTTTTTGTTATTGCCAGATGCTTGGGAGCATGACGGGTGTTTTTGGTTAAACAGCGATCGCACTTTCGCACTTCTGGTAACGCCAAACAAAATGAGAATTATTAAAAAAGTGTAACTATTGACAGACCCGAATGCAAGAGTATAAACAGCGCTCCTCGCACTTTAACCATTGTTATTCAGTCAGAAGTTGGGCATTTTCAATCTGACAATGGGCGGCGGCAAAGCTTAGACGCTCGATTACTTGGGGGGCGGTGATTAAACGCTTTAATACTACCGATGCGATCGCATTGGCAGCCGGATACTCTGATTTTACTTCTATAGTTAAAATTGCTGTTTCGACTCGATAGAGCCATAGTGTCTCGTTTTGAGTCTCCAATTGCAAGTTTAGGCGCTCAATCTCTGGTTTGCGTCGCCAAGCTGCTTCATTCCACAATCCATCGCTTGCCCATACTCTGCCGATTGTCCAGCCATCGGTGAGAAAAAAATATTTCACTCTTGCTTGAACTAATAATTGGTTGCTGTTTACGATAGCAAACAGATACATTTTTAACCAACTGCAAAATGAAAATTAATTTAGAAAATGTAACTATTAGTTACATTTCTAATTATCCCGAACAATTTAAACCCGTAGTCGCCGGACGAGTTAAAAAGCGGAAAAAATGCGGGAGGCAGAGCCACACCGCATTATTTTTCAAGAAAGCGTTTGGGTAATGCGGCGCTATTGCAAAATTTTGGGGTAAATTTAGTAGAGCTTGCCCCTGGAAGTGCTTCGGCGTTGAGACATTGGCACGATAGACAAGGATGAATTTATCTATGTTTTGTCTGGGGAAATTACGCTGGTAACGGATAGGGGAGAAGAAATTTTAACGGTAGGAGATTGTGCAGGTTTCCCGGCAGGAGTTGCGGATGGACATTGTTTGAATTTAATTAACCTATGGACAAAAGTAAATTAATTAGTTCGCTACGAAAAGCTTACAATATTGCTCATTTTTCAATTAAAAGCGGTATTCCTACCGATGAAATAATTGATACTTTGGCAACTAAAACTACTCGCCGCCGTTTTGTGTATGGAGGATTAGCCGTAGCTAGTGCGGTGAGTACAGCTAGTTTTAACTATAGACTTAATGCGAAGTCCATAAATACCTCTAAAATGTTAATAGTCGGTGGGGGAATTGCAGGTTTAACGGCGGGTTATCGCCTCCAGCAAGCAGGAGTACCCGTAGATATTATTGAAGCAACCAATCGCTTAGGGGGACGGATTAGAACGACGTTTAAGGCGCTAGGTACATCTATTCCGGCGGAAATGGGAGGAGAATTTATCGATAGCGGTCATGAAAACTTGTTAGGTTTAGCTAAAGAATTAGGCTTAAAAGTTGTAGACTTGCAAACTAGCGATAAAGGGTTAGAAACGGAGGTATGGTATTTTGAGAATCGGAAAATTACTCAAAAGGAAATTATTGATTGGTTTGTACCTTTAGCGCAAAAAATTGACCAAGATTTAGCAGCTATAGGAGAGGGAGATATTAATTACCGTGTCGCTAGTCCAAAGGCTAGAAAGTTTGACCGTTTGTCTATTACGGAGTATTTAGAAACGGCAGCTATTGAGCCAATTTTAAAACAAATGTTGGCGCTTGCTTATACTACAGAATACGGTAGAGAAGCGTCGGAACAGTCTTGCTTAAATTTGCTATTTTTAATTGGTACAGACACCGATAAGTTTCAGCTTTACGGCGAAAGTGACGAACGCTATCAAATTGCTGGCGGTAACGAGCAAATAATCCAACGATTGGTTAAATTATTAACTAATTCTATTCAAACTCAGACGGTGCTTGAGTCTATTAGCACTTTATCTGATGGACGTTATCAAGTTAGTTTGCGTAATGGGTTAAAAACCTTTAGTCGCACTTATGAGCGAATTTTGCTTACTTTACCATTTACGGCTTTGCGTCAAGTTGCTACAAGTAAAGTTACTTTACCACCAATTAAACGCAAAGTAATCGCGCAATTGGGTTATGGCAAAAATGCAAAGCTAATTACTAGCTATAGTCAGCGTTTATGGCGGGACAAATATCAATCAAGCGCGGCTATTTTTACCGATTTAGAGTTTCAAAGTACCTGGGAATCTAGCCGCTATGTTACAGGTTCTCAAGGATTAATTACTAACTTTACTGGTGGTAAATATAGCGCGTCATTAAATACAATATCGCCGGAAAGTCAAGCCCAAAAATTAGTAAATCAATTAGATAAAGTATTTCCCGCAATTAGCGATGTTCGCCAAGCTAGTCAAGCCATCCGCGCTTATTGGTTGGGAGAACGTTATTTTCAGGGTTCTTATTCGTGTTATTTAGTGGGGCAATGGACAAGTATCGCCGGAGCAGAAAAAGAGCGGGTAGGTAATATATTTTTTGCTGGCGAACATTGTTCTGGGGAGACGCAAGGCTATATGGAAGGCGGTTGTGCGAGTGGAGAAGAAGCGGCGAAGGAGATATTGCTTGATTTGGGTTTGAAAGTTTGATATGGGGTTGAAGGTAGAGACGTTGCAATGCAACGTCTCTACAAAATCTAATAAACGTCTCTACAAAATCTAACCGAAGTTTAAGTCTGTTACTGCGCCAAAACTACTAGAAGATACCAGACGAGCATATTTTGCTAATATTCCGGTAGTATAGCGGGGTTTGGGTGGTAGCCACTGGGCGCGACGAATTGCTAATTCTTCCTCTGATACGTGCAGATTTAACGCACGAGCAGGAGCGTCAATAGTAATTGTGTCATTTTCCCGGACAAGGGCGATCGCACCGCCAACAAAAGCCTCTGGTGCGACGTGACCGACAACCATACCGTACGTACCGCCAGAAAAGCGCCCGTCGGTAATTAACCCAACAGAATCGCCCAAACCAGCGCCAATAATTGCCGAAGTTGGGGCTAACATTTCCCGCATTCCGGGTCCACCTTTTGGGCCTTCGTAACGAATTACAATTACATCTCCAGCGACAATTTGTCCTGTCAAAATTGCTTTTAAGCAGGCTTCTTCAGAATCAAACACGCGGGCGCGACCAGTAATAATAGGCTTTTTGACTCCGGTAATCTTGGCAACTGCCCCCTCGGTGGCTAAATTGCCCCGGAGAATGGCTAAATGACCTTCGGCGTACATAGGATTATCCCAAGGACGAATGACATCTTGGTCAAGGCGGGGCGTTTCGGGAATATCTGCTAATACTTCAGCTACGGTTTGTCCGGTTATGGTTAACGCATCTCCATGTAATAAATTGTGCGCCAACAGCATTTTCATAACTTGAGGAATACCGCCAGCTTTGTGTAAGTCGGTAGCAACGTATTTACCACTGGGTTTGAGGTCGCAAATTACCGGGACACGGGCGCGGATAGTTTCAAAATCATCTAAACATAACTCTACTCCGGCAGAATAGGCGATCGCCATCATGTGTAAAACGGCATTTGTCGAACCACCTACCGCCATAATTACGGAAATAGCGTTTTCAAAAGCTTTACGAGTAAGAATTTGCCGGGGTAATAATTGCTTACGAATCGCATCAACTAAGACAAAAGCTGACTTTTCGGCACTATTGGCTTTTTCCTCATCTTCGGCTGCCATTGTAGAGGAATAAGGTAAACTCAACCCCATTGCTTCAATGGCGCTGGACATGGTATTAGCCGTAAACATTCCACCACAAGAACCCGCCCCAGGGCAGGCGTTGCGCTCAATTTCCAGTAATTCCTCTTTGTCAATTTTCCCGGCGCTGTACTGTCCTACAGCCTCAAAAGAACTAACAACCGTTAAATCTCGTCCGTTGTAATGACCGGGTTTAATTGTGCCACCATAAACAAAAATAGCGGGAATATTCATGCGCGCGATCGCAATCATCGCCCCTGGCATATTTTTATCGCAACCACCAATAGCTAGTACCCCATCCATACTTTGCCCGGTGCAAGCAGTTTCAATGGAGTCAGCAATAACTTCCCGCGATACGAGAGAATATTTCATTCCCTCAGTTCCCATTGAGATCCCGTCGCTAATCGTAATTGTGCCAAACATTTGCGGCATGGCGGCAGCATTACGCAGGGCGGCTTCGGCTCTTAAAGCCAACTTATTTATGCCCATATTGCAGGGTGTGATGGTGCTGTAGCCGTTAGCTAGTCCCACAATTGGTTTAGTAAAATCTTCGTCAGTAAAGCCTAAAGCGCGTAACATAGCACGGTTAGGCGATCGCGCTGTGCCTTGAGTTATAGCTTGGCTTTTAAGATTATCCGGCATATTTTTTTTAATTATTTGTCTCTCTAGGGTAGTTTATTATATTTATTTCTCAGTTTGGCTCGTTAAATAAATTAAAACTGATTGCCTTGGGTGTGAAGCACCGGAGATATTTATGTCAAACATAGCGATCGCATGGAAGTTTTGGATATTGTGGGTGCTAGTTTGTATCGGGGGCGGAATTGGGTGCTTTATTTTAGGCTTTCTGATATTTACTACCCGCAATCAAAACAGTTTAGGTGCGTTTGTCGGCTTAAGTATGATTGGAATACTTTGGGCAACTCCGCAATATCTTTTGCTAAAAAACTATACTCCGAAAATTAATGGTATTTGGGTTTTAGTAAGTGTTGCTGGCACAATTGCTAGTTCAGTTATTGCAGGATACATACTTAAAGTTTTAGACAGAAATCTAGGTTGGGCGGTAATTGGTGCTGTGGCGGCTATATTTCCCTACCTTGTTTTAAGACCGCATTTTTTACGAGCCAGTAGTTGGATACTAGCAAATGGTGTAGGGCTATTTATAAGCATAGTTACAGGAGAGGTTGTATTTAGAGTTGTATCCAAAGCCATCGAACAACCTCCGACTGGAGACGCTGGAGATAGTGGACTTAGCGCTCTAGCTGAAGCAACATCAGTCCTTTTTTACAGTTCCCTTGTAACCGGAGTTGTGAGTTTAGGTACTTATGGAGCAATTACAGGCGGAACTTTAGTTTGGCTGTTACGCCACCCACGCCGAAAATAACTAGCATTTAAGTAACTAAATGAAGATAACTGTTTAAAATTGTTATACCAAGTACATTTGTCTGTGGTTAAAATCAAAACTTACTACTAGACAGCCGCGATTTATCAAAACTAATCCTAATTTACTTATTATGAAACTTGCCCTTACTAAAATTGGTACTCAAATGTCAACTCTGACTGGTGTTAGGGCAATTATGAAAGACATTATAGAAACACTACAAGCAAGTAATGGGCAAGAATTTATTAATTTGAGTGCGGGAAATCCGCTAATTTTGCCCCAAGTAGAGCAACTTTGGCGCGATTGTACCGCCGAATTATTAGCTAGTTCCGAGTATGGCGAAGTTGTTTGTCGTTATGGTTCAAGCCAAGGTTACGGAGCTTTAATTGATGCGATCGCCAATGACTTCAATCGCCGCTACAATCTCAACTTAAGCAGTCGCAATATTTTAATTACTCCCGGTAGTCAATCATTGTATTTCTATGCGGCTAATGTCTTTGGTGGCTATACGTCAAGCGGCGCTCTTAAGCAAATTGTTTTTCCCTTAAGTCCTGACTATACAGGCTACGGCGGCGTTAGTTTAACTTCTGAAGCTCTCAAAGCTTACAAGCCAAGGCTCGATATTGATGAAGCAAATCACAAGTTTAAGTACCGTCCTGATTTTAGTCAGTTAGAAATTAATGAAAGTACAGGTTGTGTGATTTTCTCACGTCCTTGCAATCCTACAGGTAATGTGATGACGGATGAGGAAGTGAAAAAAATTGCTCACTTAGCCGCACCTTACGACGTTCCGGTTTTAATTGATTCTGCTTACGGGCCACCTTTTCCGGCGTTGAACTTTACCGAATTTACTCCTATATTTGGCGATAATATTGTCCATTGCATGAGCTTATCTAAAGCTGGATTACCGGGAGAAAGAATTGGAGTTGCGATCGCCGATGAGCAAATTATTCAGGTGCTAGAATCTTTCCAAACTAATATGTGCATTCACCCCTCGCGCTATGGACAAGCGATCGCCGCCCGTGCTATAGATTCGGGTAAGCTTGCAGAGATTGCCACAACTATTATTCGCCCCTTTTATCAAAATAAGTTTTTAGTTTTAGAAGAAACATTAAACCAAGCAATGCCTAAAGATTTGCCTTGGTATCTCCATCGCGGTGAAGGAGCAATTTTTGCCTGGTTGTGGTTTGAAAATTTGCCAATTACTGATTGGGAATTTTATCAGCAACTCAAGCAAGTAGGAGTGATTGTCGTCCCTGGAAGTACGTTTTTTCCTGGTTTACAAGAGGAATGGGCGCACAAGCAGCAATGTCTGCGAATTAGCCTCACCGCCAGCGATGCAGACATCAAAACGGGAATGGAGCGTTTAGCTAAAGTTACAAGGCAAGTTTATCAAAAAGTAAGTAGTGCTGTTATTTAAGTTATGAGCAAAAAAAATATCGATCTAACTCCCAAAACTCCTAGCTTAAAACTCGCCAATGGAAAAGCTAAAACTTCCTACTTAAAACTTCCCGATGGCTGGCTGCAAATAGGTAAAATTGTCGCCGCTCAAGGCTTGCAAGGTGAATTAAGAGTTTATCCTGATTCAGACTTTCCCGAACGGTTTGTAATTCCCGGTACGCGCTGGTTGTTACGTTCTCAAGAGGAAGAACCGCAACCGATTGAGTTGTTGCACGGACGATATATTGAGGGAAAAGGCTTGTATGCAATTTCTCTTGCGGGAATAACCACCCGCGATCAATCGGAAGATTTGCGCGGTTGCTTGTTACTTGTCCCGGAAAGCGATCGCCCAAAACTAGGCGAAGATGAGTATCATGTCCTTGATCTAATTGGTCTAGAGGTATTTAACCAGCTAACGCAAGTAGTTGTCGGTAAGGTGGTTGATGTGATTGCGGCGGGTAACGACTTATTGGAAGTTCAGCCCGTTGCGGAAGTAGACAAACCTCCAGCTAAAAATATTTTAATTCCGTTTGTAAAAGCGATCGCTCCGGTCGTTGATTTAGCCAATAAACGAATTGAAATTATCCCCCCATCAGGCTTGTTAGAGCTTAATTAGAGTTTGAGTAATCAAATAGAAATAGTGCTACTCAAAAGGCAGCACCATTTCATTTATTATTTAGGCGTAAAATTCTCGCTCAAATTACCACAGCGCTCTTACAGGGCGGTTGGCTGGAGTAGATTGAACTGTAGTCTGAGTAGTTTCAGTGGTTGTTGTGGGGGTTGCACTGGTTGCCTCTACTTCTGTGGAAGTCGTAGATTCAGTAGCTGAAGTTGTACCTACTTGGTTGGTTGTAGCTTCTGTACCTGTAGTTGTTCTTGCTTGAGCTAAAGTAATATTTGAAGCCATCGATTGAGCGTCTAGAGTAGCGGAAATTTGCATCCCTTCCCGCAAATTTAGACTCTGTAAGTCTGCTCTTGACACCATCATTTGTTTGGTCATTCCGTCAGCCATTTCTAGAGTTACGGTTTCCCCTTCAATGCTTCTAATTGTTCCACTTACAGTATTTGTAGTAGTCGGCTCTGTAGAACTTGGTACTACCTGATTTTGCATTGGTGTTGAAGCTGGTGCCGATGGATTTTCCATCTGCATTGGAGTAGTTACAGGCGGCGTATTTGTTCCACTTGGATTGATTGGATTTTGGGTTTCACCCATGCCACTTGCGGGGCTTGTTTGAGCGTTAACTGGATTGATTGATAATGTTGATGCCAACATCAAAAGCATTGTGCCTGGCAATAATTTGATTTGTCGCATACTTTTTTATCCTCTGTTTAATATGATTTGCGATCGCTGTCTCAATTAATAAATTATGGTTTATTTATTATTCGATCCAACTAGCTACCTTCATCAAGGTAGAATCGGTTAAAAAATATTAAATCTACCTATTTGTATATTTTTAAAATATAGTTCGTCTAAGATTTTATAAATCAAACTTTCATTATATAGACATAGAATTATATAGATGAAGTTAATAAACGAAGGGAGTAAAATAAGATTTACAAGAGATTGAGAAAAGTTAAAAGTGAGGCTAAACCAAAGTGAAATTTGATTCATTATCTAAAAAATGTTTAATCTCGTTAGGAGTAGCAATATTAGTAATAAATATCCAGCAATCCCTGACAGCAGCACCTATTGAATCAGCTAAAAATCAGCCGATTAATTCGCTAACTGCCCCATTGCCAGCAAGGAATACACAGACAACAAATTTAGTTTTAAAGTTGAGCGATCGCCGAGTATATTTGTATCGGGGCGATAAGCTGGCAACAAGTTATCCTGTAGCGATTGGTAAAGCTGGTTGGGAAACTCCTGTAGGCAGTTATAAAGTTATGGAAATGCAACGAGATCCAGTTTGGGAGCATCCTTGGACAGGTAAATTGGTTCCCCCTGGAGCAAAAAACCCTTTGGGCGCACGATGGATTGGTTTTTGGACAGATGGCAAAAATTTTATTGGCTTTCACGGTACTCCTCAAGAAAAACTTGTAGGACAAGCGGTGTCTCATGGCTGCGTGAGAATGCGTAATCAAGATATTTTGGCGCTTTACGCCCAAGTAGATGTGGGTACGCCTGTAACGGTCAATCCTTGAATAAGTAACACATATGCTAATTAGAGCATCTAGCTATTTCTGGTAATGTATGATAACTAAAGTCTAAAATGGCTGGAAATGCAAAGGCGGTTTTAGCGTGAGAAACGCATGAATCAACAACAACTGAACAATGCTTTTACTCTGTTTTTAAGTTTGCTTGTAGAAGCAATGCCTTTCTTGCTGGTGGGGGTTTTATTCTCCGGCTTGCTACTGCTATTTATTGACGAACGCCAGTTAGTGGCAAAAATGCCCAAAAATCCCTTATTGGGGGCAATAACAGGCAGTTTAATCGGGTTTTTGTTTCCAGTCTGCGAATGCGGTAACGTACCTGTAGCCCGAAGGTTGTTATTGCAAGGAGTCCCCGCACCAGTAGCAGTAGGGTTTTTACTCGCCGCACCAACTATCAACCCAATTGTAATTTGGGCAACTTGGACAGCCTTTCGAGATCAGCCCGAAATTGTCGTACTGCGCGTGGTATTTTCTTTAGCGATCGCCATTATTATCGGTTGGGTATTTAGCGCCGAGGCTGATTTGGGGGCAATTTTACAACCAGAACTCGCGAGTAATTGGCAAGCTACCCAATTAACGCCGTCTGTAGGAGAAGTTGAAGAATTTAATTCACCCTTACTACAATCGGGCACTTATTTATTAGCAGGGGCAGAGCAACCAATTAGAATGGATGCAACAGTAATGCAAGCACAACTTGCGGCTACTTCCTCCACAAAACCCCTAGTCTATAAACTGCGGTTATTTTTAGATAATACCGTCCAAGAATTGCGAGAATTGGGAGCAGTGTTAGTAATTGGGAGTGCGATCGCGGCGATCGTTCAAGTATCTGTTCCTCGCGAAGCCATCCTAGCTTTAGGTAGTAGTCCGATTACATCCATTCTTGCCATGATGTTACTAGCGGCGGTAGTATCTATTTGCTCTACGGTAGACTCATTTTTTGCCCTTTCTTTTGCCTCTGTATTTACCAGTGGCTCTTTGTTAGCCTTTTTGGTCTTTGGGCCAATGATTGACATCAAAGGTGTGGGTCTAATGCTATCAATATTTAAACCTAGAGCAGTGTTTTATTTATTTGCTTTAGCCGCGCAATTAACATTTTTGTTTACCTTACTTGTCAATTTGTATATTGTGTAGCCGTAATGACAGCAATTAAAAAACTGCAAAACCACTTACTACCTTGGCTAGACGTATTGGCGATCGCCTCTTGGGGTATTTTGATGCTGAGATACTGGCATACAGGCAAACTCAGCCTACTAATTCACCGCGATTATTTTTGGCTTGTCATTGCTGGCGGCATTGGCTTGTCAATTGTTAGTAGCTTAAAAGCCTTAGACTTGCTGCGACGCAAAAATCTTTTCCAGACTCAGCATATTACCTTGTTTCCTCCGGGCTTAAGTAGCGCCTTACTACTAGGAACAGCAATTTTAGGCTTAGTTATTACTCCCCGCGCTTTTGCCAGCCAGACCGCACTCCAGCGCGGCGTAACAGAGGTTTTGCAAGCAACACGAAGTCAACCCCAAGCTTTTCGCTCCTCTGTCCGCTCCGATGAACGCAGTTTAATAGACTGGGTACGGACTCTTAATATTTATCCAGAGCCAGACGCATATTCTGGTCAAAAAGTCAAGATACAAGGTTTTGTAATTCATCCGTCCGAATTACCATCAGAATACTTATTGCTCTCCCGGTTTGTAATTACTTGTTGTGCGGCGGATGCCTACCCGGTAGGATTACCAGTAAAACTCAATCAAAATCGTCAAGCTTACCCCCAAGACAGTTGGTTCGAGGTAGAGGGAGAAATGATTACCCAAGACTTGCAAAACAAACGTCAACTAACTATTCAAGCAAGTTCCCTCAAACCAATTCAAGAGCCACAGAATCCTTATGAATACTAAATTGATTGGTGATTGGTCATTAATTGTTTTTCCCAATTACCCAATTCCCAATTAATGAAATAGCCAGCTAGTAAAAGCATATTTACAGCCCTGAGTTACTGGTAAAGATTGATGCGGGTGAGTGTAATAAGAAGGAAATACAATAACGCTACCTTTTTGCGGAATAAATTTTAAATTTTGGCGATCAAAAAATGTTTCCCCTCCAACAAAATCATCATTAAGATAGCCAACAATACTTACATCTCTAGTAGGTACTCCAAGAGATGCTTCCTCACGACGACTAGCTAGAAGCAAGTTATCAATATGGCGCTTATAAAACTGCCCTGGACGGTAGCGTAAAATCGAACAAGTTTCTATTTGAGAAAACTTGACTCTATAGTTTTGATAAAGTGTTTCTTGAATTAGATAAATGCGATTTAATAATAGTTGATTAGTTGATTGTAATAAAGTATTTGTTTCACCCAAGTAGAGCAATTCATTACTACGCACTTGCGTTTCTACCTTGGCAAGTTCAATACCAGCCGTTTGAAATGTACAGCAGTCAGCAATCTGGATAATATGATTGCATAAAGAACAATCGAGCAATCGCTCAAACAACAAAATGTCTGCGCCTAGCTCAGTTACAGACCACGCATCAGTAGAAATCATAGTGGAGATAATAAGTGTAGCTCCTAGGAGTTATAACACTCTTGATTAGCTTGATGAGAAATTTGTTATCCTGCCCTAAAAGGCAGGATAACATTTATAGCCATTGGTTTTGAGCTAGGGAAATTTTCACTACCCCCAAACCCCAAACTTGGAGGTGGCGAGAAGTTTGATTTGAGCTTAGGGGCAAAACTGTCTCACTTTTTGCAAAGGATTCAGGATTGCGATAGTTGCTAAAGATTAATTAGAACCTGAACGACGATTTGTTGAACTAGAGCGACTTTCGGTAATATCTTGAGCGTGTTGAAAATGCTTTTGTATTAAAGGTAGAGTTTGAGAAGCAAAACTTTTCACCTCTGGATCTTGACCGCGTTCTATTTGACGCTCAAATAGTTCTACTTGTTCTTCGTGACTATCCTCTCCAGCTTCTTTCATGTATTCGCGATCGAATTTCGCTCCCGAAAGCTCAGATAGGTCTTGTTTTAGGTCTTCATTTTTTTCACCTATGGTAGTTGGCAAAGTTACGCCTTTTTGCCGCGCCAAAACTTTAAGTTTATTATTTACTTGAGTCTGTTCTACAACCATTCGGCGGGCATACTCTTTAACAATGTTGCTAGAAGCTTTCTGTCTAGCTATTTTGCCAAGTTCAACCTCTGCCAATCCCTCTTGAGCAACTGCCACCATAAACTGTATATCAAACTGACTTAAACTAGGTGTAGTTGGGCTAAAAGTTGGGGTTGGAATTGGAGTAGCGGTTGAGGTTGGGGTTGGAATTGGGGTCGGGGTTGGAATTGGAGTAGCAGTTGGGGTTGGGGTTGGAGTAACTCTTGGGGTTGGAGTTGGGGTTGGAGTAGCAGTTGAGGTTGGTGATGGAGTCGGGGTTGGAGATTGTGCTATTGAAGCGTACTCCAAAGATGCTATTAATCCTCCTGCTACAAGTGCTGTCATTACAAAGTTCTGTTTGCTCGTCATTGCTTTACCTGAAAAATCCGAGAATATTGTGCTAAATAACTTTAGGGGTCACTTTGGGCGATCGCATTTGCTAACTAATTTAGGTCGCGTTTTTACAGAAAATAAAAATACCAACCTGTAACTAGCTAGTATTTATAAACCACAGCCCCTTTTTCTATTAGCAATTTATTTATGGTTAGCATCCTCTACCCTGGGGTTAATTTCGATACAAAAATATAGGATTAAATAATTTTTCTTGTGAGCATGACTCCCCAATATGCTGTACAGGTTAGTTTTGAGGTGATAAATGTCCGTAACCAAGAAGTCATTTTTGCAACCGTTGGATCGAGTCGCGATCGCCTTGATTGCTGTTTTAGGCTTATTAACAGCGCTAGTATTATTCCAAGGCGATGCTATTGCGCCTCGCGTCCGAGATTTTAGCTGGCAAAATAAACGCATTGGGGTAGAAGATACGGCTTTTTATCTCAACTTCAGTCGTCCGATGGATACCAAAAGCGTAGAAGCCAATCTCCAAATCGATCCGACTTTACCTGGTAAAATTAGTTGGGCAGGGCGTAAAATGGCTTATACCTTACTTTCCCCGCCTGCTTATGGTACTTCCTACCAAGTAAAGTTAAATGGCGCACTAGATCGCTTTTCCAAAACAAACACAAATTCTATTCAATCCTTTACAGGTGCTTTTACTAGCCGCGATCGCGCTTTTGCCTATTTGGGTGTCGAAGGGGAAGAACAAGGTAAGTTAGTCCTTTACAATCTCACGACGCAGCAAAAAACTATTCTCACTCCCAAAGATTTAGTTGTGGGTGATTTTCAGCCTTACCCTACAGGTAATAAAATTCTCTTTTCGGCTACCGAACGAGCCAGCGATCGCTCAAGTTTGCCCCTAGCTCAGTTATATACAGTCACTACCGGAATTTCGCCTGAACCCAAATCTAAAAACAATCCCCCTTTGGGCAGAGTTGAGTTAGTTCTAGATAGCAAAGATTACCAAAACTTAAAATTTGATTTGTCCGCCGATGGCAAAACTATATTAGTACAGCGCGTCAATCAAAAAAATCCTGGCGACTTTGGGCTGTGGATACTGCCTAGTAGTAACGATAATACACTTCCCAAAGCGCAACTATTGAAAAGCCAACCAGGCGGAGATTTTTTAATTACCCCTGATAGTAAATCTGTTGCCGTTGCTCAAGGGCAAGGAGTAGCAATTTTACCGCTTATCACTCAAGCCACCAAACCCTTAGACTTTCTGCCCAAATTTGGCATGGTGTTAGAATTTTCCCCTGATGGGAGTCAAGCGGCGATGATACGGTTCAATTCCGATTACACGCGATCGCTTTTTCTAGTCAATAATCAAGGCTTACAAAAAGAACTGCTCCGCACTACTGGCTCGATTAATAGCTGTATATTTCATCCTGTACTATCAAATCTTTACTGTATGTTGACGCAGTTGATTGAGGGAGAAGTATATCAAGAGCAGCCTTATTTAGCGGCTATTGACCTAAATTCTGGCAAGCAAACGCCTTTAATAGTTATGCCCGAACAACGAGACGTACAAATTAGTTTGTCTCCTGATGGCTTGGCATTACTATTAGACCAAATTGTTACTAGCGCCGCCCCAAATACTTCGCCGCAAATCAATGTTCCGCGCACCAGTGATGGCGAAGCTATTTCTACTAGCCGTTTGTGGTTAGTACCTTTATTTGTTCCCGCTTCTATCTCTACAACCCCCAATCAAATCCAACCAGAACAATTACCTTTACCTGGCTTTCATCCTCGTTGGTTGCCTTGAAGAACGTCAATTTCGGTAAAAGTTTGCATCAATAATCGCTTTGCTTGTAACTGCCAACCCCATTTTTGCAGTCTGTAAGCTGCGATCGCACCGCCCATTGAAGCTACTAATCCTAAAGGCTGAGAAAACGAAATTCCTATCAATAATCCTAATCCGGCAATTCCCCAAAAGGGTAAAGCTACTGTTTGACGTTGTTCTTCTACTAGCTTTCGTATCCAATCGGATTGCATAGTTTCTATTAGTGCCTCTTTTGCTTGTTTCTGCTCGGCGGCGGATACTGATAACCCAATTTTTCGGCGCAGTTTCTCAATTTTGCGGGCGGTGGTGCTGTATTCGGTTAGCTCATCTTCTGCCATCAATAGCAGGCGCTTTAATTGCTCCATTGGACTAATTGCTCATTACTTAGATGATTCAGCATAGCAAAATCCGCAATCGCGTAAGGTTTTCCACTTTTAACAGCTAACTAACTTGTTTGAAAGTACGCTTGTACTAAATTAAAAAATAATTAATTCTAAGTAAAATTACGGTTGCACTGAATTTTATTTATTAGGTAATTTTATTTAAACAAAAGTTAACTATCAAAGCTTTTGAAAGCGTGTAAATTGATGAAATTTAATAGTTTAATTTTTACTATAAATCTTAAATTATTAGCGCTCGTACTTTTAATGCCAATTCTTGCAATCAATACACTAAATAACAATGAATCAATCTGAAACCTATCAAAACTGCGGCTTACAAGAATTAATGAATTATGTTAAATCTATAGCAGAAATTGAAACCAATATAAGTTATCAGGACGAGCAAAAACAAATTATGCCCGTCCACAGCAAACTAATAGACGTAGAAGTTACAACAATAGCTATAAAAACTCCGCAACTAGCTAAGGGGGAAGTTATTTGTGGGGAGAAGGAAAAAGTTGCCCTATCACCATCAAATGTAACTAATTTAATAGCTTTAATTAAGGATTTACAGTTGTCAAATGGCAACTTAGTCAAGCGAGTAACTTATTTAAGCCAAGAGATCGCCCAGTTTCACCAAGATTTAGAATCTTACAAAGATCAGTTTCAAAAAGCCAAGTCAAGGTTGCAGGAAAAAGAGCAAGAATTAGCAGCCAATTATCAAACTACTGAAAAGCTAACTTGCGAACTAGCGATCGCTAACCAATTAGTGGCTCAAGTTCAAGCAGATTACAACGAGCAATCTTATCAATTATCCGCAGAAAAAGATAATTGTCGAGACTTGCGTACTCGCTTAAATCGAGAGCAACAGCACAGTTTGCAACTCAAATTTGCTTTAGAAAAATGTTTAGAAGTACCCACCACCAGCTACCAGTTAGCCGATGAAATGGTGTCAAAAGCAAACAATGAAGATAGCAACAACTTTGCTCCCAAAGCACCGCCAATTAAACCCTGGACAACCCAAGCAAGAGGCGCAGGTAATCAAATAGATTTAGATTGGGAGCGTCAAAATTTCCCAGATCAAAATAATGTAGATGACGATTTCCCGCCGATGGCTTCTCCAGATTATTTAGAGCCATTTAGTAGCTTAAATGAGGACAAATTAGAATATGCGATCGTTGACGACGTACAAGTAGCATCGCCCATAGCTACAGTCAATACTCAAACAAACTCCCCTTCGCCGCTAGTCTACCCCTCCCGTCCGCCCAAAGGACGAAAATCTTTAGCTGCCATTGAGTTACCAAGTTTTAGCTCTTAAAAAAGTTTATTTTTTAATAACTTTGCTCAAAAGTTGAGCGATCTGTTGGTTGATAATTGCCCCATCAAATCTTTGCCTTGCTTGTACATTGGCGGCTTGAGCCATCTTTGCACTTTGTTCTGGTTGAGCGATACAAGTATTAATCGCGGCGGCTAACTCCTTGACATCTCCTGGAGCAACTAGCAAACCTGTTTTACCCGATTCTACTAATTCTTGAGCGCCTCCAGCAGAAGTAGCCACAATCGGCGTACCGCATAGCATAGCTTCAACAATTACGCGCCCAAAAGGTTCGGCAATGGTTGACGTATGAGTAACCATGTCGCAAGTCGCCATCAAAGACGTAACATCATTGCGAAAGCCTAAAAACTTAACTCGATGTTCCAAGTTTAATTCGGCAACTTGGGCGTGTAACTTTTGTACATAATCTTGTTCGCCAAATAGCGCATCACCAATTAAAAGTGCGATCGCCTTCTCTGGACAATGAGTTAACGCTTCTAGTAGTATATGCTGCCCTTTCCAGGGCGACAAACGGCTAAAGTTGCCCACTACAAACTTATCTTCCTCTATTCCCAATTGCTGTTTGATTGCCGTAGCGGCGGGTAAGTGTTGGTACAACTCTAGATTGAAGCCATTATAAACACATTCGACAATATCTTTTCGCCCTCCGGCGGCAATAAAAGCGGCTTGACTGGCTTGAGAATTGGCAATCACCAAAGCCGCACGATTAGCTAAAGTGACCGCAATCCGGCGGTTGGTAGCACTAAAGTGATCCAATGACAAAATATCGTGCAGGTGGTATACCAAAGGACGACGACTAAGGAAACTAGCGATCGCACCTATGACTAGAGATTTTTGGGTATTGGCGTAAATTAAATCATAGTTGCGACTAAGGTTGGCGATGCGATTAATAGCAGGTAATAACTCCCTTATACTACTCAAGCCCTGCAATAACCCGCTTTCCTTACGTACTCCTATAGCTTTAGTTGCGAGTATTTGAACCGGAATCTGCTGTTTTTCTAACAATTGTCTAAAAGGGCCATCCACAAACAAGCTCACTAAACAGGTATCTCGGTAGGGTTTGGCAATGTCTAACAAACAAAGTTCCGCACCTCCTGGCTTACCGCTTTGATCTAAAAACAGAATTTTTGTCACTTTTCGACCCCTAAAAATTGCCTAGCAATCGGACGCGGAATATAACTGAGAGTCAAAGCAACCAAGGTACGGAGATTAAATTTTTGCGCGGCGATCGCCGTTTTTAAATAAGGTCTAGCTTCGGCTACTTGTCCCACCTTTAACAACCCAATAGCTAAAGTTGTGCGATCATGGGCCAATTCTTTCTCAAAATAAGTTCTAAATTCTTGCAGATTTGGATCTTCAATAAATGTTTGAAAACAAAAAATAGCTGCTCTACCTTTACGAACTTTTGCTTGGGCGTTTTTGCTACCGCTAATCATATTTTCTGATTGCTCGTGTACGCGATAAAACGCTAGTTTTTCCGGGTGATAGTAAGCTCCCTCACCGCCACGACAGCTAAGATAAACTATATAATAATCCCAAAAAACGCCAGCTTCATAGAGCTTTTCCCAGGCAACGGAGTCTCTCCGAACCACTGCTGCTGAGGCACAAAACACGGCTTTATCTATTAGACCAAGTTTATAAAAAGGTTTATAAATTCCTGCTTTTAAATCCTGCCGCCTTTCACGCCGGGTTTGATCGTCTGTAAGTTTCTGGTTGACGTTTCCCTCGGCATCAATTACATAAAAGTCACAAAAAGCTAACACTACTTCTGGGTTTGCTTCTAAGTGCGGAACGAGTTTTTCTAAAAAGTCTTTTTGCCAGATATCATCATCGTTTAAACTAGCAACATACTTACCTTTTGCTTCTTTAAAAGCATAAGTTGCATTCAACCCTACGCCCACATTTGTATCGTTTCGTCTCAACCACACCCTAGGATCGTTAAAAGCATCAACCAGTGATTGGGGATTTTCGCTACTACAATCATCAGAAACAATAACTTCAATATTTTGATAAGTTTGCTGCAATACGCTAAAAATTGCTTTTTCTAAATACTCTGGACGATTGTAGGTGGGAATAATAATACTTACTAATTCTACCGACGTTTCAGTTAGGGACATAAAATAGACTCCTGTCTACTAATTAATAGCTTTTATTAATATTTTTGGGCATTTCTACAATATCATCACAAAACTCTACTTTTTTGATGATCTCTAATGTTTACTACTTTTTACTTCAAGTCTCTCTGTTGTTTTAGTGTCCTAAATACGTTTTTAAACTTTGTATATTGCTCTGGATTTAATTTATTTTTTGCACAAATAAGTAATTTTAAACGTATATAGCTTTTGGTATATTGTAATTGAGGATAGTATTTAGAAGCTCGTTTGCTGAAATTACTTGCGCCCTGATAATCTTTGTTTTCTAAAGACTTCCAAGCTATATATAAATTCATTCGTCCATAAGTTTTGTTTTTTATAGGTTGTAGTTCCGCCGGAACAGAACTAAACATTTTTTCAATTAATCTATCAAAGTCGGGGAGAATTTCTTGAGAATTTTTAGATGAATTTTTTGAGTGTTGCCGATAATAAACTAATAATTCTTTTACTAATCCAAAATCATAGTCTTTAGCAATTCGCGCCCACATTTCCCAGTCTTCGCCAAAACGCAAAGTAGGATCGAATAATCCTACTTTATCAAAACAGATGCGACGTACCAAGGGAATGCTACCACAGGGAATTAAACTAATTTCGATTATTTCTTTTCTAATATTTCCTTGATTAAAATTAAGCTTAACTTCTGAAAGCAAGTTATTATGCTCGTCCGTTAGCATCATCCATGTAGCTACTAATCCTACTGTAGGATGATTGTCTAAAAATTGTACTTGCTTTTCCAACTTTTGTCGTTGCCACAAATCGTCAGCATCTAAAAACGCGATGTATTCTCCTTTTGCTTGACCAATCGCTGTATTTCTAGCGGTGGAAACACCTTGATTTGATTGGGAAATAAGTTGAATGCGATCATCTGTTAAAGAGTCTACCCACTGTACTATATTATCTGAGCTACCATCGTTGACAATTAACACTTCAAAGTCAGTAAAAGTCTGCTGCAAAACTGACTCAACGGTTTCTGGTAAATAACTCATTGCATTGTAAGCAGGAATAATTACAGAAACTTTTGGCATAAAATAGCTCGCTTTTAACAGTTGAGAATATTATCTTTATACCTAATTTTTTAAGTATTATCACTTAGTAATTTGCACAAACATCAAAATCCGTTGAATTTAACGAATAAATCAACGGTACTATTACTTAAGTATATAAGGATTTTTTAGGTATTAAAAAGTAACGTATAAATTTTGTGTGAGCTTTCGGTGAAGCTTGTCTAAAAATAGTTGCCCAACTTAGAGCGATTGCCTTTACAAACCAACAACGGAATTCATGAGGTTTTTAAAAATCAGTTCTTGAGGTTTTACCATGTTATTTGGGTTTGAAAAAATGGGAATAAGTTTGCTGTAATAACTTTAGATAAAAGATAGATTTTTAATCGCCCCAACGTTAGCAAAGATGGGTCTTGTTTAAAATAACTTACTAGCACTTTTGCCGCCTTCAATCCTCTTTGCGATTTCACACTATCTTGCAAGGCTTTGTACATCAAGAACTTATAAAGAAAACCCAAAGTTTGTTTTTTGAGGTGTTGCAAAGATTCTGGTGCTTGGTTGTAGGCTTGGTTAATAACTTGTAGTGAAGCTGCTTCCATTTTGGAAATATTAGCAGACATAGAGTTGGGAGATATTCTATATAGAACTTGTGGACGAGGGATAGCAACAAACTCATAGTAAGCCGCCAATCGCAGCCACATATCCCAATCTTCGGCAGAATTTAGAGATTCATCAAATCCACCGACTTTTTGTAAAGCTTGAGCGCGGATTAAAGTATTAGAACCACAAGATAAGAAATTTCCTACTAAAAGCCTTTCATATACATCTCCTTGATAAGAAGTGTAAGAGGCTGGTCTTAAAAATTGTCCCTGCTCGTCAATATGATCAGTCCAACTATACGCAACGGCTGCTTGGGGGTTTTGCTGCAAAGCGTTTAATTGCGCCTCTAACTTGTCTTTAGTCCAAAGATCGTCGGCATCCAAAAAAGCAATAAATTCACCGCCAGCATGAGAAAAACCACGATTACGACTTGCCGACAGACCAGCATTTGAATAAGAAAATACTTTAATTTTGTTGTCTTGAATACTATTAACAATTGCTAAAGTCTCATCTTGAGAACCATCGTTGACAACAATTATTTCTAAGTTTTGATAGGACTGTTGTAAAACCGATTCAATAGTTTCTTTGACAGTGGTTGCCCCATTATAAACGGGAATAACTACAGAGATTAATGGTCTATTCTCGCTCACAATACCCCCTGAATCATTTTTCTAGCTGTTTTCCCTGCTATTGACCAATTTAAGCGAGTTTGGTATTCATTAAAAGAGGAATAAGCGAGTTTTTTGTAGTCCTGATAATTATTCATCAATGATGCAATATAGTTACAGTATTCAGAAATATTTGCACTTAGGGAAAATGTTTTTCCATTAATGTCGTGCTTAATTAAAGTTGGGATACCTCCTACTTGTGTGCCGATACAAGGTAATCCAAAAGAGTTCGCTTCACAAAAAACGTGGGGAGAAAAATCTGCTCTTGAAGGTAAAATTAGAAAATGAGATTCAGTAAATAGCTTGTTAATTTTATTTAAACCTTCCCACGTGTGTTTAGGAATAAAACCTAATTTTTTTACATAACTAGGTAAAGGAATCTCTGTTTCTGGTTCGCAACCTACTACAACTAATTCCGTTTCTATCCCTCTAGAATTTAATTCTTCAGCTACTTCAAAGGCGATGTCTCCACCTTTCCTAGTCCAGTCTACACCAATAAATAATAGCTTGCAAACTTCATTGTCTTTTGCTTCTACTATATTACGAATATCATGGCGATCGCGGTTAGTTTCTAAATTTGCTCCCCAAGGAACTACCGCAACCTTAGCGGCATCGATACCATAGGTTTCAATTGCAGTTTGAGCTGCCCAATCTGACAAAAAGATTGCTAATTCACACCTTTCTAGTGCCATTTTTTCCATAGCATATAAATTATCCTGGGTTTCTTTAGTTAAATTACTCAACCACGGATAAAAATTTATAGAGGCAGATAATGGTGCATCCGTCCACAATACAATGGGTTGCTTGCATTCAAGGTGAGCAATAGGAATTGTATTTTCTGGACATAATACTATATCGGAGTTGAAGTTAGCTAACTTGGGCAAAATTTGAGCGCTGTATTTTTCTAGAACTGATGGCTCTAAAAAATAAAAATAGTCTTGTTGAAACAGCTTTTGATGTAAGTGCCACTTAAACTTATGCTTTAGCGACGGCTTAACAAACTCTAAAGGTCCAACATAATCTAAGGGTGTGGATTGTGATTCTAGAGTTTTAGCTAAATGATGACCTGCGCCACAAAGACCTGCTTTATTTGCAGGCCACTTTGTCGAATCTAAAACATCATAGCTAGTGAGATAGGCCATGCGCATAAATGTATAGTCTCCTGACTGGCGATGATTAACTATTAGCAAAAAATGTTAATTAACTTTAACATTTTACTATTTTTTTTACAAATTTAATTTGACAATAAGTTAGATGTTTTTACAAACTTAGCGAAAAAAAAGTATAAAATATCCTCCTAAATTAGGATGTTTGAGTGTTAATCAGTCTAAAGGAATAGCTATCGAGCAACTATAAGTAAAGTTTTCTGGCTTATCGGGCAAGGCTTCTGTCTGTTAAAACTAACAACAAAAAACCGAGATAGAAAGTATTTTCTATCTCGTCGGTTACTTAAATTTAATTATTGTTGGGTACTAATTTCTTTGACCTAATTCATTTTGCATATTGTGATAATTCCACAATTTGCCGCGTTGCAAGAGGAGTTCTTGATAAGCTCCCTGTTCGACAATTTTACCTTGCTCTAAGACTACAACTTTATCAGCTTTGGCAATAGTTGATAGACGATGAGCGATCGCAATTACTGTTCGACCTACCGATAGTTTTTCCAAAGATTCTTGAATTAATCGCTCAGATACAGAGTCAAGGGCGCTAGTTGCTTCATCTAGAATTAGAATTTCTGGATTGCGCAGCAACGCCCGCGCGATCGCAATTCTCTGGCGTTGACCTCCAGATAAGCGTACTCCTCGATCTCCAAGTACCGTATCAAAACCTTCGGGCATTTCCAAAATAAACTCTAAAGCATTAGCAAGTTGTGCCGCTTGTTCTACTTCTGCTTGAGTAGCATTCATACCATAACTAATGTTGTCAAATACAGAGCTATTAAAAATAAAAGTGTCTTGACTAACAACTGCCATTTGCTGGCGGACTGTATTGATATCAAACTCGCGTAAATCGACACCATCATAGGATACTTGACCTTGCAGGGGGTCATAAAAGCGCGGGATTAAATCAGCCAAAGTAGTCTTCCCCGCGCCGGAAGAACCGACTAAAGCTGTCGTCTGTCCTTTTTTAATTGTTAGGGTAATATTGTTTAGCACTAGAGAGCTAGAATCGTAGCCAAAGTCTACCGATCTAAATTCAATAGCTTGTCTTAAACCAAGAAACTGCTGCGTCCCATTGATTAAATATTTTTTGTCCTCCGTCTTCAATAGATCCATAACATTAGTAATCGACCCACCAAAACTACTTAAGGCGGCTCTGCTGCCATTGATCTCATGAATAGATGGGACAAGCCGAAATAGTGTAAATAAAAATGTTAGTAAAGAAGCTACTTCTAAAGTGCCATTAGCAACAAATACTGTGAGCGCTAAAATAATCATGCTCACTAGCACCGTAGTAGCTGCTCCTTCGGCTAGTGGTCGGACAATTGCCAAGCCCAAACTTGCTTTGATTGAGCTTTGGACTACATTATTACTAGCTCTGTAGTAACGCTGGCGTTCAAACTCTTGGGTTCCCGATGCTTGGACAGTGCGAATACCATTAATAAGTTCTATAGCTCTAGTGGCAAACTTCCCATTAGCTTTAGAGACAGCAAAACTAGCCTCTCTTACTCGCTTATTGAGCGCTGATAACCCTACACCCAAAAGGGTAAATAAAGCGATCGCGATAATTGATAGCTGCCACGATAGTTGAAAAATTATAATTCCATAAACTGCTAAGGCTAGACCTTTAGTAAAAATAAAGGCACTTAAACCAAAAGCTTGTTGCAGCTTAAAAATTTCTCCGGTAATTGTATTAATAAGTTCCCCAGAGTGGCTGGTTGAAAAGTAACTTAAACTTAATGATTGCAGTTGTTCAAATATTCTTTTTCTTAGCCTATCTACCAAATTTAACTGCGTCATTTCAGTGTAAACTTGACCTAGATAGTTAAAAACTGCTCTAATCCAAGTAGCTGTAAGTATCAGTGCCGACACTCGATAAAGCCGCTCAGTTGAAGGTTTGTCTACTCCTAAAATTGAGATATCAAACCATCTAAGACCCGTTTGAATTGGTGGTGAATCAGGGTTAACTAAACTTTGCAAGAAAGCTAGCAGAAATCCTAATCCAAAACCCTCAAAAGCTGCGGCCCCGATGGCAAAAGCTATGGCTAAAATTGCCAGTTTGGGAAAATACTTAAATTCTCGAAGAATTAGATAATTATTTTTCCAAAAAGCACTAGCTTTGAGAGAATTGCGAATAGGAACAGGAAGATGAAAACCCATGGTTATCTGTTAATAGTAATAATGGATTAGTTGATGCTACTGGAGAAAAATTTTGGTAGAGTTTGGCGCAGAATTTTTAAGTCTTTAGCCAATGACCAATTGTTAATGTAAGTTAATTGAACCCCACTAACACTACTGACGGCAAGCGGGGTTTCAATTTCCGGTAAGCCTGTAATCCCTGGCAAAGTATTAAGTTGTTTTGGCGCTAGATAGTTGACTTCTGTTAAAGCCCAAGGACGCGCCCCTACTAAACTCATTTCACCACGCAAGACATTAAATAGCTGTGGTAAATTTTGAACGCGATCACCAGTTCCGGCGGTAGTTAAAGTATTAAACTTGAGTAATTCAAATAGTTGACCGCGCGCTCCGATACGCCATTGTCGAGAAAATATTGGCGACTGAGGAGATTTTATCCATTGCCAAGCTATCAACCCTAAAATTACCGGACTGAGGATGAGAAGTAAAGCGATCGCCATAAAGAAGTCGCAAGCACGCTTTAATCGCCAGCGACTAGAGGATACGTAAGTCAGTTTTTGGATCTTAGCCGCGCGTACAAATATCGCTTTTTGAGCGTGTTTACAGGCGGTCGCCCACATTTGTAAATTTGCCGCTCCTAGAGCTGGATCTATATGAATTATTTTTACAGAGGACTTTTGCAAGCATTCTTGCAGCCTTTGCTCGTCGGCAAATTCTAAGCCCGCCTGATGAGACTGTGGCTTTCGAGCCTTGACTATCAAGTGTTTTTGCTGCCACTTCAAAGTCCAGCTAATTAACTTGTGGTCTGGTTGATCACTTACCAAGGAGTAAGTAGGTAGATTGGGAGGATTAGAGATTAACATTGTACGGCGATCGCATTTTTTATGCTTCCTACAAAAATAATTAAGCTGTTTGTCGAGCCAAAACTCAAACTTAACTTATTGAGAAAGAGTTTTTTCCAACTTTCTAAAACTGCTAAAAAATTATCATTGAGTTTCAATTCCACTCCCATTTTTATTTTTTCAATGCAACTTTCTCTTATAGTTTAATACTTTACAAACTAAAGTTACTGATTCAATGGCTACTTTACGGACTCTTTAAATAGGCTTTAGTATTGATATTATTGAAATTCAAGTATCAAACAAATTGCTAGGTAGATTGGATAATGTTATCTCATTATTTTTGACAGTAAATACATATAAAAAGACTTATTATCTACCTAAATAGGTAGATAATAAGTCTTTTTTATCAAGTTATTTTTTTCAACATTTACTACTTTTGAAATAGTAAACACTTTCAATTTATTGCCAACTTTGTTGTAAAACTACTCCTTGGTCTTTTGTCGAACTTACATAAGTAGTGCTACCGTTAGCATGATTGGCAACCACGCCGATTGTATTTAATTTACTCAACATAGCTGTGGCTTGAGTAAGTTCAGTGCGTGTTACTTTACCCATGCGTGATACTAACAATACACCGCTACAAAACGATGCCGCCAAAATAGCATCAACCATTCCTAGCACTGGGGGAGCATCGACAAGAATTAAATCGTAAGTATCCTCAAACTTTGCCATCAATTCTCGCATTCTTTGCGAACTTAAGAGACTTGCGGAGTCGGTTGGTACAGGCCCTGCCGTTAAAATATCAATATAAGCGCCGGACGATTGAATCCCTGCATGGTTTGGGGCGGTATCATCGCTTTCTAGTAACGTTGAAAGCCCTTGTTCGTTGGGTAAATTAAGCATTTGATGCAGATTAGGATGACGCAAATCTGCATCTATTAATAGTACCCGTTGATGCAGACGAGCAGCACTTAGAGCTAGTCCCAATGCTAAAGTTGACTTGCCTTCGCCAGCTAAGGCAGAAGTAATCATAATCGATCTTAAAGTTGACTCGGTGGTATTTAGTAACTGGATATTTTTATAAATTAGATCCAGTGATTCCCAAGACGGAGGCCAATTACTAACTTGAACTGTCCAAGGAGCTAAAATGTTTGGCTTGCCAAAAGGTAAACTAACAATTGGTTCGCTGGCTTTAGTTTGCGATAACTCTGGAGTTATTCCTAATACTGGAATCGAGACTTGTTTTTCTAAGTCGTCACTTGTATGTACCGCATCATCCATTACTTCCCGCAGGAAAGCCGCAACTCCACCAAGCATTAACCCAGCTACTAAACCAAGCAATAAATTTTGCCTAATATTTGGGCCAATTTGTACGCCCAAGGATGGTTTTTCTATAGCTTGCCATTCAAAGCCGCCTCTGGCAATTTCTAGACTTAATTCTTGTTGCGCTTTCAATAATTGCTGCAACTTCTCACGGTTGATTAACACGAGCGGAATCAGGCGATTGTACTCCGCTAATAAGGCGGGAAAACGATCAAACTGGCTGCGTAAATTTTGCTCGGTCTTTGCCAAACTAACATCTTGAGCTTGCAAAGCACTAAGAAGTGTTTGGACTTCTGCCAACTGACCAGTTAAATTGATATCTAGTCCTGTTCTCTGTCCTTGAGATAGAAAATTTGTATTTGCAGCGTTTAGTTGCGCCGCATCGGCACCGACCACTCGCCCTTGTTCTGATTGCAATAGCGATTGCTGATTTTGGCGTAGTTCGATCAACTTTTGCACGCCGGGATCTGCATCGGTGAAAGTTCCTCGTCTGGCAGCTAAGAGCAAATCTGTTTTTTGTAACTCATTGAGCAGCGTTTGGTAGCGTGGTGATTGGCTCAAACGCGAAGATGCTAAAGCTGCTTGCGGGTTACTACCAACTTGTTGTTGCAGCACTTTGTAGCGTGCTTCTGTATCTTGAAACTGAGCGCGCAGAGCCTGTCTTTGCTGGACTACAGAATTTAAAGAATTGTTGATAGTGGCAGCTTGTTGTTCGGGGTCAATTAAATTTTGATTTGTGCGAAAGTCTTTCAGCTGACTTTCTGATTCCTCTACCTGTCTGCGAACTCCAGGAATTTGCTCGTTGATAAACTCCAGTCCTTTTTTTAACCGTTGCTCTTGCTGTTCTCGGTTGTAAGCTTGATAAACTTGGTAGATTGTTTCTAAAACTTTTTGCGTTTTTACCGGATCGTTGCTGACGTAATCTGCTTGAACAATTTTTGTATATTTTGCATCACTTTCTTCTTCGATGACTGGAGCTAAAAGTAGCGCTCTTTTGACTTCTTTGATAGTAATGCTTGGATACTCAGGTCTAAGCAAATCTACCGCTCTTTGAATTAGCAAGGTACTACGCATAACGTTAATTTGGGTTGCGTAGTCGATTTCCACATTCGGATCGGCAAATTCTGATTCCGATGGTTGAACGTCGCTTCTACCTTTGTAGTTTGCTTCGATCAAGATTTGCATAGTGCTTTCATAAGTGGGTTCTGCCGTCAAGCTAACAACCGTAGCTATTGATAAGACACCTGCTAATACACTTAGTAACCAGTAGCGGCGGCGACTTAAAACTGCAAATAGTTGGCCGTAACCTGGCTCGTTCTCAGTCCCAATGTTATTATTTTCAATTACTTTTACCATAAGTTTTGCTCCAGGGTTAAGACTTTACTATATTTATCAAACTAAGCGGCATTGCATACCTCAGCAACTACTCGGTCGATTTGGTTAAAGAAAGCAACTTCAGAAAAATTAGAAATTGCCCAATTACGAATATCTTGATAATCCCAGGTAGTTTGCTTTGCTTTTAAAAGGGCAGCTTGCAACGCATCGGGTGTTTGTTTGGAGAAAAATACTCCAGTTTTTCCCGGTATTTGTGTATCTAGTACGCCGCCTGCGCCATAGGCTATTACAGGAGTTCCACTCGCATTTGCTTCTATTGGTACTAACCCATAATCTTCTAAAGCGGCGACTATTACAGAACGAGCTTTCGCCATTAAACCTGAGCGTTCGCTATCAGTTACATGACCTAAAAATTGGATATTACTTAAAGCTTTTGATTGCAAGCGCGACTTTTCTGGGCCATTGCCAATTATGATTAACGGCCATCCCAACCAATTGAAGGCTTCTATAATTACATCTATACGTTTATAACCAATTAATCTCGCTGACGCTAGATAGTAGTCTTTTTTGCTGTCGGAAAATTCAAAATTATTGGTGTTGATTGGATAGTTAATAACGATCGCCTGCTTGCCGTAATTTTCCCGAACTCGCCCCGCTACGGTACTAGAATTAGCAATGTAAAAATCTGGCTCCTGGGCATACTTCAAGTCTACTTTCCTCATTGCCGCAAACATAGCTTCGATAACTGGGTAAAAATATCGATAATTTCCGTATTCTCGCAGATAAGTTTTTGTATCCCATAAAAATCTAGTTACGTTGTGACAAAAACAAATGTGCTTGGCTTTGGGGTTTTTGCGAACGGCTTTAGCAAAACTGGTGGTGCTGCTGATAATTAAGTCATAATCTTGTAGGTCTAGAACGCGAAAAGCTGGAAAATATAGTGGTGCTAAAAGCCTAAAATACTTAGCTGCTCCTGGAATATTTTGCAAAAAAGTTGTTTTGACTAAGCGTCCTTCCAAATCAATGCTGTTGTCTGGATCGTAAATTGATGTAAAGATATCTGCGTCGGGATAATGCTTACAAAGTAGCTCAAAAACTCGCTCTGCGCCCCCTGGCTGTGTTAAGTAATCATGGACTAGAGCAATTTTCATATATCTACAAAATCTAAGTATTATTGCTTACGAAATTTAAAGTCAATATTAGTTTAATCTACCCGGAATGCTATCGAAATATGCTTTGATTTCTGTTACCACCAATTTCTGCTGTTTTTTAATACTTAGAAGTAAAATGGTAGCTTTTTTCACAAAATGACACCTATATCTAAAGATATAGGTAGTAATGATACTCGATAAACGCCTGTATCCAAGCAAAGTGGAATATTTTGATACTTTAGAGCAGTGCATAAATTTTCCTACTTATTTACAGTTATAGGTAAAATCCGCCGTTCAATTTACATATTACTGTAAAGAGTTTGTAATGAAACTGTAAAATCACAGATGCTATGTAGTTAGTTTAAGCCGTGGCTAGTCGATTCTATTGAGAAGTAGTAAAAATTACAAAATGACTTGGAAGCGATCGCTTTAATTAATTTTGAGTAGCTAGACCTAACTATTTTATGCTATTGTTAACGATCTCTTGCAGATTTTGGCATTGTAGTATGTCTTCTTGCGGCACAATTCAAAGCGTGTATACAGATGGAGCTTGCACTGGCAATCCTGGCCCTGGGGGTTGGGGCGTAGTTGTTTACTACACAGATAAATCAGTGCGCGAATTTGGCGGCAATGAAAAGCAAACGACCAATAATCGTATGGAGATGCAGGCAGCGATCGCAGCATTAACTTTTTTAACCGAAACACCGCCCACAGAACCAATAACGTTGTATACCGATAGCGAATATTTAATTAAAGGTGTAACTCAGTGGGTAAAAAATTGGAAAAAAAAAGGCTGGAAAACCGCCACTGGTAAGCCCGTACTAAATCAAGACCTGTGGGAAAACCTCGACCAATTGAATAGTAAATTGGTATTGTGGCAACACGTCCGGGGTCATGCGGGAAATGTGGGTAATGAAAGGTGCGATGCGATCGCACGGGCGTTTGCTAATGGAAAAACCTTATCGCTACAACAAGGCAAACCAAACCTCCCACAAACAACAGAATTAGCTGAAAAAAAAGGCGACAATACCGCCACTAACCCAACTATCCAACCTAACTTGCTGGTTGCAAAAACAACAAATATGGATTCACCAGCCCCAATAAATACTCATGCAGACGAATTACCCCGCGAGGTCAAAGTGGGACAGTTGCGCCACTTGATTGATACGCTGCGTATAGCGGAAGAAATTGCGACCAAAGGCTACCTAATTACAAGTTCCGAACTTGCCGATTTGATGGATGTCCACGCCAGCGCCGTCACCAGTCGCGGAGACGAGTGGCGCTGGCGCAACTGGATTGTGTCGAGAGTAAGACGAGAAGGCAATCAAATTCTGTGGGAATTAGAACGAGGAGACGATGTTAGTTCGGCAACTAGCTATAACTCCGACCCCGCCACTGAGTAGGAATACGGTTAGCAGACAAGAAAATTCGCAGTACCGCTAAAGGATCGGCAATGGGAGAAAGCCAAAATAACCAGCCGCCTTTTGCCGTTGAAAAGTCGTAAGTAGAAGCAATAGCTAGTAACAACGCCCAGCGAATCGCCAAAAGAAAAGAATTTAAACCTAGTAAAAGCAGGGGTAAAAGCGCTGGGGAATGCTGCATCAAGCTGAAGTAAAGGACAACAAATAAAGGCAATCCTTGCACCGATAACAGTAGCCATAAATCGCCCCAAACTTGAGCCATTGACGACGCATCTTTGAGATCGAGACTTCGCCCCCATTCTTTCCAGGTTTCTAATGCGCCCTCATACATTCTTACCTTGAGGACTTTTGAGCCATCTAAGAAGCCAACTTTGAAGCCAAGAGAGGCGATATTTCTCGCTAAGGTGACATCATCGCAAAAAGACGACTTTGCGCTGGTATAACCCCCTAATTCTGCTAAAACTGAGCGACGGCATAAAAAACATTGTCCGTTTGCCATCACTCGTTCGGCAATTTCGCTATCAACTCCAGCGCTTTCAAATCTATACAGCAAAGTCATTAACAGCGCTGGTTGCAACCAACATTCTCCAGGATACTTAAGGATAAATTGCGGCGATAATGAGACTAAATCGTAGCCTTCTGCCATAGCAGTAGTAACGAGTCCCGCAATTAATCCCGCCCTTGGCTGAGTATCCGCGTCCATGCCCAAAATCCACTGACTTTGCTCGGAACTATAAAGAAATCCATTGTGCAAAGCCCAAGGACGACCGATCCAACCTGTCGGTAAAGCGTCGTCATTTATTAACCGAAAACGTGGATCTTTTTGTCCTGCTGCTTTGACAAGTTCTGGCGTTCCATCAGAGGAGTAGCTGTCTACAACAATAATTTCCCGCACTTCATAACTTTGCTGACTTAACCCAGTTAAACAAGGACTAATTCGTTCTGCTTCGTTCAACGTCGGTACTACTACGCTGACGTTTGCCAAAAGGTCTGGGGTTGCCCTACTTGGTTGAATCGGTGGGTGACGACTCGCTCCTTTTACCAACCGCGACAGCAAAACTGCCGTGGCTGGTAATTGAATTAGTAATATTCCAAAAGCAAGCCCACTTTCTACAGTCAACCAGTCACTCACAATTTATTGTCCAATAATTACTAGAGCTTACTTATAAGCAACTTGTTTGACGGGTATTACCGGAAGATGATTGCTTGTTTCTTCCGTCATTAAAACGGGTTGAGCCATATTCCATAAGGCGATCGCCGGAATTACACCCACAACTACCCCTAACAATACAGGAATCCAGTAACCCGCCGCGCAACTCATTACCGCCGCGAAGATAAAGTTAGTTAAATAAACTATTAATGGTACTGTTAATTGCGGTTTTTGCAATTTAGGAATTGGTGTAGTTTTCCACAATAAGGCGGCGACACTCATAAATAAAGCGCTAGTCCCAAACCAGCCAGCATAGTTTCTATAAGGCGTACCAAAAAATGCCCCAGCTTCTTCCCAAAACCAAAAGGGAACGGCAGTTTGACTCATAGCAGGTTCTAAAGCAAAGTCCCAAGAAGTGAAGATTGCCGCACCTAGCGCGATCGCTCCTATATGCCTTAATAGAGTAGGTTTTTGGTCTACATTTAACCCTACTCTTGCCAGCAAGTAAGCCGCCAAACCCACATAAAACCAAGATAAAGGAATCGTAAAGGGTACTAATCCAGCAATTTTATAACCCAAACCGCTCAAGTAACTATAGTCACCAAAGGGAAAGCCTGTGCTAGTTCCGAGTAGTTCGCTACCTAAAGATATAACAATTGTGGGCAACATAAATAACAGCCAAGCTTTAACGCCCAACTGCCTGTAAGCATAAATTGATACTGCCGCTATTCCTAGTAAAATATCTGATACTCCCCCACCCGCCATACTCAATTGAAAAGCTGTTTGTCCCACACTTCCCAAGTTTGTAATTACCTCCGCGTGAGGTACGACTAACAATAAACCTGCTAGTCCAAAAACTTTTGCCAAAATATGACCGCTTAAGCAGAAGCGCTCCGCTTTAACAAGTTGCTGCATGAAAACTCCCTAACAAAACTTGACACTCCAAAAGTATCTTTATTAGTTTACAAATCTTTAAGAGAATATTGTAAGTATTTTTTTGATTTAGTGCGATCGCCATCTTTCTTCTTTGTTCGCTCTCGATAGGATCGGTTTAAGTAGGAATTAACTGTACTATATATTGACATTTTTTTTAAATCATGATACAGAAAATACCTTGGCTGGCTTTATCACTACTATTAGCGACAAATATTACCCTAGGGGGCTTTTTATCGGCTTTACACGAGCATTGGTCAGCTTGGGCGGTAGTTTCGCTGTGCATTTTATTACTTGGAGCCGTGTTGTCGTGTTCTTGGGCAACAATGCGCGATAGTTTTGCTTACTTACTGGCTTCAGATTTTAAAGCCTTTTTAGTGGCGGTGCTTGTGGCTTTTTTGGGGGTAGTGATTGTTTTTTGGTTACACACTTTTGCTCATCTTTTGGTAATTATTTGTGCTTTTTTATTAGCCAAGATAGATTTGCAAGCAGCCAATTTTAGCGATCGCCAAATTTTTAGAACTATATGTTTTATATCGCTATTGGGTTTATTTTTAGGCGGCTTAATTAACTATTTAATCTCAACTTTGATTTTAGAGTAAGGATTTCGGCAAAAAATCTATTTTTAAACAAAAAACCCAGCTAATTTTAAAATTAGCCGGGTTTTTTAACCGAACTGACTAAGCAGCAGCTACCGCTTCTTGAATAGGAGCAGCTTGAGGAGTGTAGACACTTACTTTTTTGCGGTCTTTGCCTTTTCTTTCAAAGGTGACAACGCCATCAATTAGCGCAAACAAAGTATCATCGCTACCGATACCTACATTATTGCCGGGGTGAAATTTAGTCCCGCGTTGACGCACAAGAATATTGCCTGCACGTACAACTTGACCGCCGTAACGCTTGACTCCTAACCTTTGGGCGTTAGAATCGCGTCCGTTACGGGTACTACCTGTTCCTTTCTTATGAGCCATAATTGTTCCTCTTTTTTAACTTTAAATAACGAGGGAGATCCCCCCTTAAAAGGGGGGGAAATATTTTTAAAAGTCTACTGAGAGAAAGACTTTTAAAATATTTTTTATTCTGCTTCAGTTTGCGCTAGTTCTTCGCTGGCGGGGATATCAGTTTCAGGAGCGGTAAACACTGCACCATTAAAACTAATGGAGTTAATCATTAGTCTAGTAACTTCTTGACGATGCCCCCGCTTTTTGCGAGTTTTCTTTTTGGGCTTCATCTTATAAACAAGCACTTTGCGGGCGCGGAAGTGCCGCATTATCGTACCTTCTACCGTTGCACCTTCAACAAAGGGCTGTCCGATGGCGATCTCGTTGTCGTTGTTGACTAATAAAACGGTTTCTAAAGTCAACGTTTCTTCCGGTTCAAGATGCAGTAATTCAATGTCGTAAAAGCGACCTGGTTCAACTCTTAGTTGTTTGCCGCCTGTTTCAATGATTGCGTAAGTCATGGGATGATTTGTAAGTTTGCCGTACAGGTAGCTGGATTTTTTTTGATAAATTCCAGCATTTGCCAAGTGTCTACCCGATCCGAGCAGAAATTAGACAGCCGATCTAGCATTATATAAGACTGCCTGAATATTTGTAAATCTTAAAAATAATTTTTATGTCTCAAGCAATGGATACCAACGCTTCAACTCGCCCAATATTCATTTTAGTTGACGGACATTCTCTAGCTTTTCGATCTTATTTTGCCTTTGCTAAAGGACGAGATGGCGGGTTAAAAACAACTACGGGTATTCCTACCAGCGTTTGTTTTGGGTTTCTCAAGTCGCTACTAGAAGTAATGACCGCTCAAAAACCCGAAGCAATGGCGATCGCCTTCGACCTAGGTTTACCGACTTTTCGCCACGAAGCGGACGATACCTATAAAGCCGATCGTCCTGGTACGCCAGAAGATTTTGTCCCCGACTTGAAGAATTTACACGAATTGCTAGAAGGCTTGAATATTCCAGTTTTAACCGCTCCCGGCTATGAAGCGGACGATATTTTAGGCACTTTAGCGGTACAAATGAGTGCGGTGGGTTACGAAGTCAAAATATTAACAGGCGATCGCGATTTGTTTCAGCTTGTAGATCCGCAAACGCATATTGGGGTCTTATATCTCAACACTACTTTTATTCAGCGTGGCGGTACAGGCCCTAGCGAATTTGGCATTGAACAAGTCCAAGAAAAGTTAGGAGTTTTACCTTCTCAAGTTGTCGATTTTAAAGCTTTGTGTGGCGATAAATCTGATAATATTCCCGGTGTGCGAGGTATAGGGGAAAAAACCGCCGCCCAATTGCTGAAAGATTACAATAACCTTGATGAAATTTACGCTTCTTTAGACCAAATCAAAAGCGCTACGCAAAAGAAGCTCATAGAAGGGAAAGACGAGGCTTACCACTCCCGTTTTATGGCGCAAATTGTGCTGAATGTACCTGTAGAACTTCAGTTAGAAGATTGCAAATTAACAGGTTTTGATAGCAGTAAATTAGAGCCAATTTTAGAAAAGCTAGAATTTAAAACCTTTTTAAGCAAAGTTAATCAACTTCAACAGCGATTTGGGGGTGTAGTGGAGGAAAAACCCGCCGTTTCTGCTCCCGTTATTGAAGAACCCGAATTTTCCAGCGATGACCTGTGGTTTTTTAGCGCCGCCGATACCGCCAAAGCCGCCGAGCAACTAATCTCGCCCATTACACCGCAAATTATTGATACAGAAGCTAAATTAAGGCAACTAATTGAGAGATTACAGACCTTTACTGATATTAATACCCCCGTTGCTTGGGATACGGAAACGACAGATTTAGAGCCAAGAGACGCGCAATTAGTAGGAATTGGTTGTTGTTGGGGTAGTGAACCAACAGAGATGGCTTATATTCCCCTTGGACACAAAGCCGGGACAAATTTAGATAGTGCGATCGCTCTAAACCAATTAAAAAGTATTTTAGAAAGTTCCAACTATCCTAAATCCTTGCAAAATGCCAAATTCGATCGCCTAGTTCTGCACTGTCAGGGCATAAACCTAGCTGGGGTTGTATTTGATACGATGCTGGCAAGCTATGTAATAGATCCAGATAGCAGCCATAATCTAAGCGATTTAAGCCAAAAATATTTAGGGATAACGGCTAAAAGCTATACAGAGTTAGTCCCCAAAGGTCAAACCATTGCCGATATAAGTATTTCCGCCGTCGCTGACTATTGCGGGATGGATGTTCATTGCACGTTTAAATTAGTACCTAAACTGAGAGCAGAATTAGCCAAAGTCCCCAATTTACACAAGTTGTTGTTAGAAGTAGAGCAACCTTTAGAGCCTGTTTTGGCACAAATAGAGTATGACGGGATTCGGATTGATTCAGAGTACCTAAAAGAACTTTCAGACAAGCTAGAGCAAGATGTAGCCGCCTTGGAAATCCAAGCTTACGCCGCCGCCGGAGAAAAATTTAATTTAGGTTCGCCCAAACAGTTGAGTGCATTATTATTTGACAAACTCAACTTAGATCGCAAAAAGTCGCGGAAGATTGCTACAGGTTATTCTACCGATGCAGCAACTTTAGAAAAACTCCAAGGAGATCACCCGGTAGTTGATGCACTTTTGGAATACAGAACTTTATCTAAATTAAAATCTACCTATGTAGATGCGCTTCCAGCTTTAGTACGCTCGGATACGGGACGATTGCATACTAATTTTAACCAAACTGTCACCTCTACCGGACGCTTATCTTCTTCTAATCCCAACTTGCAAAACATTCCAATTCGGACAGCTTTTAGTCGGTTAATTCGTAAAGGCTTTATTCCCGAAACTGGTTGGTTGATGGTAGCGGCGGATTATTCCCAAATTGAGTTGCGGATTTTGGCGCATTTATGCCAAGAACCTATATTGATTGAAGCGTACAAAGGCAACGAAGATATCCACACTGTAACAGCGCGACTGTTGTTTGAAAAAGATATAGTTACCCCCGATGAGCGGAGACTAGCAAAAACTATTAACTTTGGCGTAATTTACGGGATGGGCGCTCAAAGGTTTGCTAGAGAAACTGGAATGAAAGCTACCGAAGGTAAGGTGTTTATTGAGAAATTTAACCAAACTTACCCGATGGTTTTTGAATATTTGCAAACAATGCAACAACAAGCGATCGCCAATGGTTATGTAGAAACAATTTTTGGTCGTCGGCGTTATTTTAATTTTACAAGCGATCGCCTCCGCAAGTTGCACAATTCCAAAATTGCCGACATTAACCTTGATGAAATTCGCGGTTTGACAGCTAATGATGCGGGTTTATTAAGGGCGGCGGCTAATGCACCAATCCAAGGATCGAGCGCTGATATTATTAAAGTGGCGATGATTCAATTGCACGATATTTTAAAAAACTACCAAGCGCGAATACTACTACAAGTTCACGACGAATTGGTATTTGAAGTTCCCCCCAATGAGTGGGAGTCTTTGCAGCCAAAAATCAAATCTACAATGGAAAATGCTGTAAAACTAAGCGTTCCATTAATGGTTGATGTGCGGGCGGGTAACAATTGGATGGAAACCAAATGATTGACCACGATCGCTTATTTAAGGAACTCATCAGCACATTTTTTTTAGAGTTTTTAGAGCTATTTATCCCGGAAGTATTAACTTATCTAGAGCAAGATTCTATTACGTTTATAGATAAGGAAATATTTACAGATATAACGGCGGGTGAAAGGTACGAAGCCGATCTAATTGTTAAAGCTAAATTTCGTTCTCAAGAATCATATTTTTTGATTCATATAGAAAACCAAGCACAACAGCAAACTGATTTTAGCAAGCGGATGTTTCGGTATTTTTCACGGTTGTATGAAAAATTCGACTTACCTATTTATCCAGTAGTTTTATTTTCTTACAAATATCCCAAAGCTATCGAACCAAACTACCATCAAATAACATTTCCAAATAAAGTAGTTTTACAATTTAACTACGATGTCATTCAACTAAATCAACTGAATTGGCGTGACTTTGTCCAACAAGCAAACCCCGTTGCTAGTGCATTGATGGCAAAAATGAATATAGCAGATAGCGATCGCCCAAAAGTAAAGCTAGAATGTTTGCGTTTACTGGCAACCTTGCGCCTAAATCCTGCAAAAATGCAACTAATATCTGGGTTTATCGATAGTTATTTGCAGTTAAACGCTCAAGAAAAGCGGCTTTTTCAAGCCGAAATTGATAAAATTGAACCAACCCAAAAGGAGGCAACAATGAAAATAGTTACTAGCTGGATGAGAGAAGGTATTGAACAAGGACTTGTTCAAGGACTTGAACAAGGAAAGAAATCTGAAGCATTATCTCTAGTTATGCGTCAGCTTAATCGGAGAATTGGTACAGTTACCCCCAAATTGCAACAGCGCATTGAGCAATTAAAACTTAGCCAGGTAGAAGATTTAGCAGAAGCATTGTTAGACTTCTTTGAAGTTGCAGATTTAGAAGCTTGGTTGCAACAAATTCCTGTGGAATAATTGCCAGCTTCTATTTGCGAACATCATTAAAGGAAAAATCATCTTCATCAAAGTCATCATCGGTATTTTTCCTCGCACCAGCAAAACTCCACAATGGTTGCATTAGCGCCATTAAAACTATACCCGCACCAACGCTGAAAGCAATTACTAGAAAAAAGGGTAGTTGAATAGAGGTAAAAGTAAAAAACTTTAAAGATACTGGCGTAACGTTTTTTAACGATAGAATTGCGATCGCAATTACCCACGTAGCCACAATTAAAGAAACAATTAAATTAGCAATAGTTTTCATTTTTACTAAAAATTAGCGATTAGCTGTTATTTTAGCTAATCGCTAATTTATTTAAACTGCTACAGGTTTTAACTGACTAATCAGTTGTTCCATTTGGGAGGCAATTTTGTTTTGCTGTTCTACCGAATGAGTTTCTAAGTAGACGCGCATCAAAGGTTCAGTTCCCGAAGGACGCAACAACACCCAGCTACCATCTTCTAAATACAGCTTAATGCCGTCTTTGCGCCCAACTTCTTTGACTTTGACTCCCGCAATATCTGAAGGAGGGTTTTTAGTAAAAGACTCAATAGTTGCAGCTTTGTGGGCATCATCTAAATGTAAGTCTAGACGCTGATTGTACAACGGGCCGCCCGCTTCGGCGATCGCTTCTTCTACTAGCTGACTTAAGGGCTTACCTTCGTAAGCAATTACTTCCGCGACTAGCATATCTGCCAAAATCCCGTCTTTTTCGGGAATATGCCCGATAACGCTCAATCCTCCCGATTCTTCACCGCCGATTAATACGGCAGTTTCCCGCATTTTTTCGCCAATATACTTAAAGCCTACCGCCGTTTCAAAAATCTCTAAGCCGTACTTAGCTGCAAGATTGTCGAGTAAATGGGTAGTTGCTACCGTGCGGACAATTGCCCCAGTTTTGCCACGATTTTTACTCAAATGACGCGCTAATAAGAGTAAAACCGTGTTGGGCGAAAGCATATTGCCTTGTTCGTCAATAATACCAAAGCGATCGCTATCTCCATCGGTTGCTACCCCAATATCAGCGCCATCTCTTTTTACCGCTTCGGCAAGCTCTACTAACTGCTCTCCTTTGGGTTCGGGCATCCCCCCCCCAAACAACACATCGCGGTAGGTGTGGAAGCTTTCTAATTCACAGCCACAGTGTTCTAGCACCGTATCTAAGTAGCCGCGAGAGGTGGAATAAAGTGCGTCATACTTTACCTTCAAGTGAGCGCTACGAATGCGATCTACATCAATAAGAGTGTAGATAAATTTCAGATACTCTGGTTTGGGGTCAAACGTAGTAATTTTGGCGCTAAAATTGCCGTTAACGGGCGTATCGGCAGCGCTTTCAAGATTTGCGACAATCGTATCGGTAATTTCTGGGGTGGCGGGGCCTGCATAGTCGGGAATATATTTAATTCCGCAGTAGGGTGCGGGATTATGACTAGCAGTGAACATTAATGCCCCCGCAGAATTTAGAAGACGGGCATTGTAGGCAATTACTGGGGTCGGACAATCGCGATCGCAAATCAATACATTCCATCCCAACTCTGCCAATACTTCAGCAGCAGTGTAGGCGAACTTCTCGGCTTGAAAGCGCGTATCGTAGGCGACCAGAACCGGGCGGTCTTTGGGGTAAGCGGTTTCGAGGTAAAAAGCGATCGCTCTAGTTACTTTCCGCACGTTGGGAAAAGTAAAGTCATCGGCAATTATTCCTCGCCATCCATCCGTACCAAACTTAATTTGATTAGAATTGCTAATACTGCTCATCCTTTGCCACTCAAGGAAGTGTTTATCATTAATAGTACAGGAAGCTTCTCCTTTTTCGGTGTAGCTAAGAAATAGGAAATGGGCATTTTTCTAAAACTGTTCCTGTTAAAGGCGATCGCCTACTTTGAGCGGTTTATTCACTGTAACTAAGTAATGCTAATTTTTGGGCAACCTTTTGCCAGCTATCATCTATGGTCATTAGTTGCCCCGGCGGTGGGACAAGAGCGTTGGCATTGTCAAATGAAGCGGGGATTTATTAAGGCACGGCAAAAAGAACCGATAGTCAAAGAGCTTTTAGCTCAAGCTACACCACCGCAGCGTATTGGGATTTTGGCTCAAAAAGGCGTTTATGAGTTTCATCACCATAGGGAATTATTAACCCAGCCAGACGGTGTAGAAAAAGTTGCTCAGTTACTTAAGTTGAACAAAACAACTGAGGAAGTGCAGCAGCGTGTAATTCAAATATTGAAAAATTATCATCATGCTCCGCTATTAGAAGGTAAGCATATTGTTCAGTTAACACGCGGTGATGAGGGCTTCCCGCGTCCAATTTTAATTAAACAAGTGGAGCATCCTTTTAGGTTGTATGCGGCAATGGACTGCATTTTTAGCGAAAATGGCAGCAGGCTACATATTATAGATTTTAAAACGGGTAAGTCAGCTTTCGATCAAAGGCAAGCTTTGGTATATTTAGTTGCTGCTCGTTATTTGTATCCTCATAATTATGCTGTTGCTTCTTTTTATAATTTAGAACACTGCAAAAAGTCGGTGTTAATTACTGTTAGTTCTAGTCAACTAGATACGATTGAAAATCAGTTGGCACAAGTTGCCCAAAAGCATCAGCAAGATTTACGCCGCTACGAGCAAAAACCCGTTAATTTTAGTAAAATTTTTCCTCCCAATCCTGGCAATCACTGTCGTTACTGTGCGTTTAATTCTATTTGTGAGTTCTCTGGGTTTAAAGCGTCTACTCCTGAAAAAATAGAGTTGAAACCTTAACAATAAGATTAGAAAATTAGTTTTTTAAACAAATATTTTGAAACGAACTATAGCAATCCTAAATGAGCGAGCAAAGCCTTACGCCCCTATAATTAATGTTTATGAATCAAACAGGATTGCTATAGCAATCCTAAATCAGTCGTGAACAGCAAGAGGGTTTCGCCCCCTAACCCCCAACCTTGGGGGGACAAGACTTCTGCGCCACCTCCAATTGGGGGTTGGGGGCTATCCATATTTCATAACTCAAATAGGATTGCTATATCTAAATTTGTAGTAGTTGTAACAGTTTTTATATTTTTGCTTAAATAATATAAACGAAATTAGAAGATTGAATCGCTAATTTAATCTATTATCTAACTCGATTGCTGTCTAAATAATGCCAATTTTTAGACACATAGATAAAGCAGATAGTGCTTTTACTTGCTGCAAGTTTTTGCTGGCGACAAATAATCAGGCAGTTTTGAATAATGTTTATAAGCGTGGGGAGAAACATTTAGTGAGCAAATTAGTTAAACAAGCTACCACAATATTAGTAACTCAGGGAGCATTACTAGCAAGCTTGCCCGTAGCAACTATAGCAGCGACATTCAATTTAATAGAGGCGACAATATTTGATATTAATGCTGTTTTTGATGCTGGCGCGTTGAATTCAGAGCAACTGACGCAATTATATCTTAACCGTATCGATGCTTATGATGATAGCGGCCCTAGTTTGAACTCGCTAATTACGATTAATCCTAATGCTTTGGAGACGGCGGCGGCTTTAGACTTAGAGCGCAAAACTACAGGAGCGCGATCGCCTTTGCATGGCGTACCCATAATTCTTAAAGATAATTACGATACTTTTGATTTGCCAACCACTGGCGGTTCGGATGCGTTGAATGGTTCATTACCGCCAGATGATGCTTTTGTAGTTGAGCAATTTCGCAATGCTGGGGCCGTAATTTTAGGCAAGGCAGAAATGGATGAATTTGCTATATCTGGGTCAGGATATAGTTCTCTTGGTGGTGCTACTCTCAACCCCTACCAACTAAATCGTCAATCTGCCGGATCGAGTGGTGGAACAGGGGCGGCAATTGCTGCCAATTTTGCGATGGTAGGTACAGGAACTGATACTGGTGGTTCGATTCGTACTCCTTCTTCACTTTAGACATTTTTTAGTAGTTCAACAAAAAGCCGAACCATTGCGCGTAGTTCGGCTTTTTGTTGGCATTAGGAAACGCGGTTAATTAATTGTTACCCGTGACTAGCTCCTTTACTAATTCAGCAAACAGCCAATCAATGGCGCGACTGGCGATCCGACTGCGGATAAGTCTTATCGGGCGCGACTGGTCTTTTTCTTTATCAAATATTGAGCCGAGCGCCGTGCCAATAGAATTTTTGACGCGGTTTCTTTTTGGTTCAATGCGAGTAAAGACCCACTGCCACAGCGCCATTCTAATCAAGCTAGATCCGGCTTTCTTGCTTTTCTTCTTATCGCCGCTATCTTCCCGCGTCGGCGCTACCCCTAGTGCTTTTTGAAAGCGTCTACGGGACAAGTGGCGTTTAGTTGGTTTGCCCGATACTCTACCTTTTTGGACTTTAATCTCTGGCTTTCCATCCGCGCCAAAGTAGTTTTCAAGCGGATAGATTTGCGAGAGGATTAGGGCTTCTACCCGTTCTCCAAACCCAAAACGAGCAAAGACTTTGCGGTATTTGAGAAAGCGTACGTCCTTCATTAAAGATCGCATCATTAGCTCTAAAGCTCGTTCCCGGCGCTGGAGTTCGCAAATAGCCTTAGCACTGTAAATTACTTCACTTTCCAGCCCCAGACCAGAGCTAAGAGTCAGCTTTTTATCATACCTTTGGCTTTTACGTTCTCCGGCTAGCCACCCCCAAAATAGCGGCGCATCTAAGCTAGTTTTGGCGACTTCTGGGAACTGCCATGCTAAGTCTTGGCGAATCCGGTTGATAATCGGCGACTGTACCCGGTTGAGGTGCTGAAGGCGTAAAACAATGTCCCGAATTTGAGAGATGATCGGATCGCGGATGCGGACAAAACGGCGATCGCTCTTTTGATGCTCTAGGTAGTAACAAGCTAGTGCCAAAGCGTCGGCGGAGTCATCTTTATCCGGTAAGTCCAGATTCACCCTGTAGGCGTGTAATTGCTTGTGTCCGACTAGGGCGATTTCTACTCCAGCTTCCGCTAGTTTTGTTACCCAAAACTTAGAGTAATTAACACCTGTTGGTTCTAGTACCGCTACATCAGGTTTGAGAGATAGTAGCGCTTTTATACCCCTGCTATCCGTGAAAAAGCTGGGAAACTTGTAATCGTAATATAATTGTCTAGGCTCTTCTACCGCAGCAGAAAGCAAGCAAGCAACTACAGAATTCTTGCAAACGTCGAGTCCGACAACTCGCATTAATTATTCTCCTTTTTGTTTTGCGGTGAGCGCCTTTTTACCCATGGCATTTTTTGGTGGATTTATTCCTCCAAAAAATGCCCATCTATGCAAGCCTGCGAATCACCCATAGGCACGCACTTAAGAGCGCCTAATTCACTTTTAAGGCCGAGTCTAAGCACGAATGCTTAGGCATAGTGGGGACTACCAAACTTCAACCACAAGCGCCTATGAAGATGGAAAGGCACTAAGCCTACTTCTTTTCTAAGGTCTTCTTCGTGGTTGATTTTTTAGTAGTACGCCTTGGTTTGGACCCAATGCGCGACACTCCACCATTTAATAGATGGGTGTTTCGCTAGGTGAGTTACCCTAGCTCGTCAGGCGTTGTCGTGGTATTAGAGTTGATAATCTGTAACCAAGTGGTTAGCAGAAAAACTGCTTTTTGATCTCGATAAGTGGTGCGTTTTCCGTCAGCCCAAGTAACTACTACAAGCAATGGATCGTCCTCGTATTGAAAAGAGCGGACGTGATCTAAATTAATCCACTCATCCTCGGACAAAAAACAAGGAAGCATTGCTTACATACCGCCGGAGTAATCAAAGATGTCATCTTCATCGTCAAGGGGTGTAACTTTGTCCTCGTTTGACGTAAGTTGCCCGTCAACAAAGGCGCGTAACGGCTTGACTGCTTCTGTTACGCTTTCATCTTCCCCGACGGTGGCAGTGGCTTCTAGGCGCTCGGATTCGTAGTTGCCAAGGTTTTTAACTTTCTGGTAACTGATAGACGTAATAATCATAAGTTTTTGTTAATGCGAGTTTGATTTAGTAGGGTACGCCTAGCGCGTTCAATCGCTCTTGAATGCGATCGCGCACTTCCCCTGACAAGCTAGCTAAAACCATCTCCCGCCAGTTTTTAGGGATGGGAGCGACTTCAATATCGGGCAGATCGGCAACGGTGAAGATTTTGGGAGTATAAGCGGGCGCTTCGGGGATAAAATTTTTGTACCATTCCTCTTTTAAACACTTGAATAGCCACCCGGCAGCGCTCTGAATTTCCTTGCCTTTGGCGATGGCTGCTTTGTAGTAGTCCAAGGATTTAGTTATTTGTTCAATACTAAAATCCTTCAGCGAATTGGCACTGGTGGGAGGAAGCGCGATCGCATACTTTTCAATCAGTTTGATTTTCTCCTCAGTAGAATTTTCCTGATTGATAACGGGCGAAGTTGGCATAGGCATAGGCATAGAAACCACTGCCAGTTTTTGGACTCTTTCGTTAATGAAAATATCCTTTAATTCCAGTCCTTCAGTGGTAACTAATTCCCACACCGTAGATAGCCTTTTAAGCTTGCGCGATAGTTCCCCAGCTTCAAGTATCCAGCCATCAGCAACGCGAGATAATCCCATGCCAACATCCCCAAGGATTTTAAATACTCGGTTTGTCTTGGGGCGGACGATTGGTGTAATGTCCCTGGCACGATTAATAATTGTCTTTTTTTCCCTCAGTTCGGCTTTTAAGCGTTCGTTCTCCTCTAAAAGTTGGCGGTACTTTTCTTCCATTGATTCCGGTAACTTCACTTGCTCTCCTCCGGTTGATACAAACGTTTCTAATGCTCCATTACTGCCAAATGCGATCGCTACGGCTTACGGCGGCAAGTGTTGGGCGTGAGAAACTGAGACGAAAGGACGGACATTAAGACTTAATTCTCGTGCTGGAGGCATTAATCAAATGCCTGTCCTTTTGTGTTGTTTATTCATGTCTCATTATGAGGCTTCATCTTGTCATGTGTCAAGTACAAGCCTCAGATTGAGACTTAACTGTGGTAACATGAATCCTAGAAGTAAAAGACAGAAGCAGGAGAGTCAATCGCCAGTGGAGACTCTAAGGATAGACCGTACAACATACAACCAAGATGAATTTGCTATGCGCTGCGGTATTCCTCGTGCTACCTATCAACGTTGGATAGCAGGAAAAGCAGAAGCTAGGCTAACTCTCGGTCAATTAAAGAGCTTATGTCGAGAATTGGGCATCATCAAAGTTGAGGATCTGCCCGACGGCTTCGGCATTCAAAATCGTTTGTTTGAGTCCGAATAAAACCAAAAGCCGCCCAGACTGATAACAGTCTGGGCGACCTAGGGTGAAACATCGAGCTTTTACACTTCGCTTTACAATCATGGCAAAAAAACGCACCCTCGCTGACCTCATCCGAGACGAAGTAGAACAGACTTCGCTATTTGACACGGAAATTTATAGCGGCGGATATTCTCCCGACTGGGCGATAGATATTGGTTCGTGCGTCCCCCAAAAAGAGGTAACGCACGAACCAACGCACGAACCAAAGTTATTTGCTTGGATCCAAACTTACTGGGTATCAAGACGCGGAACAAAACACCAATACTATAGATTCTGCTACTTAAAAACCCCTGGGAAAATTGGTTCGTGCGTCCGGGTACATTTACCCGGCGGCAACACAAACAGCGATCGCGCTAACTTACTCAAAGAAAAAGTAGAGAAGGCGATCGCGTTGGGTACATCTCCCCAAGAAATCATCGCCCTGATTGCTGGGCGGTAATGCGTTGCGGCAGTGGCTCAGGCACGGCTATCGCCTTAAAAGTAATTAAGCGCTCGTAAATGTTCGCGCCTTTCTCATCCTTGCCTACGCAGCGACTAAACCAGATCGCCGCATCAAACTTATTTGTAGGACTGCGACGCAAGTAAGTATGGTTGCGCCAAATAATCGCCGTCGCTCCATCGCTGTCGAAGTCTGCCACCACCGCGCCGATAGAAGCCCAATTAAAAGCGCTATAGTCCTTTAACTCAAACTGATAATTAGGAGCCGCCTGGGGAGGAATCATGTGTTCAAGAGCGATCGCAATCCTGGCAAGTGACTCAATAATTAACTGCTGCGTTCTCAGGTAGGTTTGAAAGTTTTGGGGAGTCATAGCTACATCGTTAAGCCAGCAAAAGAAGTAACAGCATTAAATAACTGACAAGAGCCACAAGATTTGCCATAAGATTTATCGCCTCAAAGCTGCGACGGATTTCGTTTTCTTGCGGTGTCATAAATTTAATGAGTTTTCACTACTTCTAATCTATACGAATAGATGGGGGCGTAAATTCAAAAGCCTCCTTCCAAGCACTATCAGAGAGAATTTCCAGCGCCGCCGCCAATTGAGCAATGTCTTTGAATTGTCCAGAAACAAGCCTTGCCACAAACAAGCCCATCTGATAAGCCAGAACCGGGGAAATTTTCATAGTAGAGCTAGAGCCTTAGTAATGCGATTGGGGTCAGCTTCGATGTATCGAACCAAAGCTTTCGGGTCTTTATGACCCGTGAGTAATTGGATGGTATGCAGATCGACACCAGCTTCCCAGAGCCGAGTAATAAAAGTCCGCCGCGTCGAATGGGTGCTAAAGCCTTTATGAGTCAGCCCCGCTAGTTCCACCGCGCCGCGCAGCATTAAGTCCGCCGCCCGTAACGTAATGTGAGTGCCAGGATAGATCCGACTCTCGAACATCCAGCCCGATTTAACAATTGGGCGCATTGCCGCCAGTTTTTCGCGCAAAACCGGATGAACGGGAACTTGACGAGTGAAGCGATGGCCCTTGGTGTCAGCTTTGCGAATGCCAGAAGGAAAAGTAATCTCTCCTAGCGGATTACCCGCCGCATCAAAAATATCTTCTATTTTTAGCTGCACAATCGCCCCCCAACGCTCCCCAGTAAACCTAGCGATATCTAAAAGCAACTTATATTTGGGGTCTTCAATTTTGGAGCGGATTTTCACATATTCAAATTCAGATATTAAAGCAGCTTGACCGTAGCGATTATTTTTCACTCTTTCTTCTACTTTTAACTAATAATTAACTTCTTCTTTTATCCAAATAACTATTAAAAGTGGAATATCACCACGAATAACTATTAATTGAAAGTGAGTCAACTATAGCCCAGTGCTAGGGTGTAGCGTCATCAGTAATCTTCCTGATTTCCATAGAAGTAGAAGTTTACGATAAATTTATAAACCCATAAACTAGGAGCAAATCTACAAATAATTTTTAAAACTATGACGGCTATAACTATTGCTACCGACATTCCCACAAACATTAATACCTTAGAAAAACTAGCTGTATGGGTGGGACTTGCCCTAGAACGCTGCAACCCTACGTTAAAGATCCTCGAATCTCCCGAAACCGAACCCCAAAGAGTAGCGCAAGCCGTATTAATTCGCGCCGATGACGCTACCCACCGCACAATCTTGCGAATATCCGTGCCGATTAGTGCTGACTATGCCTCCAATTCCACCGTCAAGTTTTGGCAGAACGCCACAGAAATATCTAACGTCGCGCTGCCTACTGCTTACAAAGCAAACTAATGAGCGGTTTACTTTTGGCTTTTGTCCCGTCGCCAGCCGTAGTCCCAAAAGTCACGCCCCCCAAACCTGCTAGTCTCGTGATTAAACCAGGTCCGGCAACTGTTGCTAGGCCAATTCATCCCAGGATGCAGCCTAGGCTACCTGTAAGCCCTTTGCCCGCCGTACCTGGTGGAGGCGCTGGAGGTTTGCCCCCAGCAAGCAACATTCCGGCAGCGGCGGGAGCGGCGGCGGGAGGTTTAAGCCTGCCAGCGCTCGGTTTCGCTTTTGCTCTGGCAATTCCTCAAGTTTTATTCTTTGACCAACCCCTTAGCCCCGATCAGGGGAACGTTCCCCAACCGGGAGAACCCAGCCAAACTTTAGAACCGCCCGTGTTTCCTTTTACTGGCGGACAAGATCCAAATAGAGATTACGAGATACTTTTTGCCGTTACTAATTTGTCCTATTTCACTCCCTCTGGAACCGAAATAAGTGGGGGAGCAATTAGAGGCAAAGTTACTTCTGTAATAATCGTTCAAGTGTTTGTCGGCGATGACTCCAACGGCCGACCTCGATACACCCATACTGTTGAAGCTAGAAATAATTTAGGTCAATTAGCAACAAGAAGGCTAGATCCCGGTAATGGGGAAGCTAAAGATGCCTATCGACTTAAAGGACTCATACCGTTAGGAGCGGGAGCCGATAACTTTGGCAATCCCCCCGCCACGTCTCCCGGTATAGATTCCCCACCGGGAAACTTTATCGCTCCCGGTGTCCCCGCGCCGCCAAACTTCGCCCCTGTTCCCGTACCTGGTGCGCCCCCGCTAATCGCTCCTTCTCCAGCGCCTAATAATCCCAACCCCGACCAGGAAGAAGAGCCGAAGAAATCCCCCGTACCTATTCCCGTTCCCAGGCCCAGGCCTGGAGATACGCCGCAACCTAATAGAGATCCAGATCCTACCCCTAGCGCTCCAGATTTTTTCCCCACCTTCGATCCAAGTCCTACCCCTGGTGTGGGTGTGGGTTCTCCCAATCCTGCCCCTACCCCCGCCCCTGGCGTACCGCAGATCCAAAATCCAACGATTGTAAATCCCAGGATCTACACGCCTAACTTGCCTCTAGTTGGCAACCCATTAACTCCTAATCCTCTCCCCACTCCCGCGCCTTTTACGGCTAATCCCTTACAACCCAACCCCCTAAGCCCCAGCCCTTTTACCCCCAATCCCAATACAGGCAACCCCGAACCACTCCCAATCCCGGTGACTCCAGCGCCAAATACTCCAGCGCCTACCCAAACGCCGATAGATGACATTAGGGAAAACATTAATAGATATCTTGGACCCATTGCGGTTATGGCGGCGGGGATTACAGCTTTAGTTCAGCCCGAAAGATTGCGAGAAGCTGCTAACGCCGGATCTTGCCAATCTTTCGCCCCTGGTGGCTGCAATGCGCCAATCGCGAATAATGCGGCGGCGGCGGCAGCCAACAGCGCCAATAACAACACGCTACTTGCTCAAATCCTGGCAGTTTTGCAAGCGCTGCAAACATTTTTCATGGTTCCCATTCTTGCCGGGGTAAACCTGATTAATACTAAGCTTGGCCCTGTGATGAGCGGTCTTAATGGTATCGGTGGCTTTTTGGCTCGTACTGCGGAAGCTGCCAAGCTCGATAAAGTCCTAAACGCCATGAACACAATACTGTTGCTGCATAATGCCGCGATGCTTTCGCGCAATTTGGGCAGTACCCTAGGCGACCTTACGAGCCAGGCACTAACCACTATTGGAATTAAAGATTCTGAAGGTGCGGGTATTGATGTTAACGAGATTCTAGGCAAGCAAGCTAATAGTTTTATGGCATCTCTCCTCGGCGCGGAAGTCTGGGCGGGAACAAAAGCTAGTTGGAATAAAGCCTCGTCGATTATTGCCAGCGCTACTAATCTCATGTACACCATGCGTTCGATATTCGACTCCACAAGAGAGATCCTCGAATGGACGGCAGAAAATACCGGCAAAATCGGCAACGCCTTAAAACGCTTTCGCATTGTGGGAGAGAACGCCTTTAATTGGCTACCAGAACGCGTCACCGTGCAAAACTCCTTTACTCGCAAGCTCGACCGCTTTAGAGAAGGGGTAGACGACCTAGACGACGCGGCAAGTAGTTTTAGTGGAGTTCTGGGGGAAGTCCAGTCGATTCAGCAAGAATACGCCGATTTGCAGGAACAAAAGCAAAAGTTTGAAACCAATATTAAAGATTTGACTCCCAAGCCAAGAGTAGAAAACAAACCTGTTGCTGACGCGGCAGTTGTTGCTAAAACTGCCAGCGCCGCCCCATCGGGAATTGAAAACGTATTTAGAGGCGAAGGAGAACAAATAGATGCCTGAACCCGATAATTTTACCCCCACTGAGCAGTTTCAAGACGTTAATAAAAGAGTCTGGAATAAGCTCGTTAAAGAGTATTTTCGCGATGTTAATAAACTAGAATCTGACTTAGATTTGACCACCCCAAGACAAGCATTATTAAAAGCTTGTTTGCACAAAGAAGATGACTCGCTGCTATTAACAATTGGGCGGATGCAGTTGTTTTTGCATGGTACTACTTACACCCGCGACCAGTTCCCAATTGTCGCTGGAAGCTTGCTTGACGACGTTGATACAAGTGTTACCTACAGACCTAAAATTACGCTGTTTTTTGTGGAGGATGCCGAAGATGCGGAAGCAGGTTATAAGCCCGCAGATATGGAAGTAAGTTTTAGATTAATTAGCGAGACTTCTTCAACAATTACCGAGGCAGAATTAAGAAGTATTGCTACTAAAATTAAAGCTAATTTTGGTACTGGAAGCGGCAAGATTTTTAAAAAAGGTCGCAAGTTAATTTATTACCTCGACCGCGCTAAAGGTTATAACTTTTTACTTCGTTCTCGTGACTTAGCGGAGGGCAAAGAGTTAATCCGGGAAATATTAACCATGAACGGCGACACCTTAGACACGAGCTTATTAAAGGTATCGGAAACCGACGACGAAGCCGACGCATACCCCTACAACCCAGGAACGCAAGTAATCCTTGGCAAGCGTAAATCTAAACCCCGCCGAAGACCCTTAGTTAACGTGCGGTTTAAATATGCTTACGCGACGGTACACGGGTACAACAAGCCAATTTACCTCTATAGCAGGTCGAGCTTTATTCCCGATGCGTTGGTTCAGTTCTAAAGGGGGAAACCTAGGTTTCCGCGCCTTCTAAAGCGATTTTTCCTATGCCAGATTTGACAAATCAACCTCGATTACAAAGTACGAAAATTTTTAATTATGGGTAAGCGATTTGGCGACTTAGAAAAGCAAGCTTTAGCAATCCTAGCCGGTGGCGGCGATCCTGCTACTTCCTTAGACGAAGGCTTAAAAAAATTCTGGGCTTGGAAAATCAACCCCAGCGCGGCTAGTCATAATTTACCCGCAGTTTCCGAGCGACCTAACGGACGAGAAACCCTTGAGATACATTTAAAACCTTTTGCAGCTACACTGCCGGCAAATGTATTTGCTACAGTTACCCTCTCAAAGCGCAGCGATACGGCGGGTGGCAATGCGATTAAAACGGCTTGCGGGCTAACTGTTCCCACCGTTGGAACAGATATCGGGCTAAAGCTTAAAAATTTCACTCCCGCGCGAGTCTACTGGCGTGTTGGTAGGGCGGCGAGTTCTTCTGACCGGATTAGCCGAATTACTGGGCGGTCTTACAAGAGCTACTACGCTGCGGCTGATGAAGGGTTTAGTATGCCTTTTGGCAAAAAAGGAACGGACGATTTAGAATCCCGCCAAGTAGAAATCGAAACTGCCGTTGAAGAGCTTGCTGGCGTAGGTGCAAACGGATTAATTACTTTCTCCCCTGAGAAATACCGCAAGTAAGGATTTTTATGAGCTTCACTGAATCAATGCTTTTATGGCTGCCGTCTTCAATGTCCTTTGAGGAATCATTAATAGAGGAAGTCACGGCAGCTAATGGCGCGATAATAGATTTTTGTGACGGTGAATTGTCCTTTGCTGACACGCTAGAAGCGATTGAATACTACGGCGCTGATGTTGACGAGTATCGAGCGGGATTAGCAGAAGACTTGCAACGGCTGGGGGTTTAAGATGAGCCAGCCCGTCCTTAACTTACAAGTTCAAGGCAATTGGGTGAAGGTTTACGACGAAGTTCGCACCACTTCTGTTGTGGTAGACAGCAGTTTTATCCCGATTCCAGCCTTTGAACTTGGGGTTTTATTCGAGTCTCATATTTTAGCCGTGCGCTGTTTGAGCGATTCGGCTAAACCTACTTGGAGCTTTGCTGGCATTCTTAGCCAGCGATTCCAAATTGGATCGGGTGGCGGCGCATCGGCCTTGCCCGTCGTCAATGCCAGCAGTCGGACGGCAAGACTAAACAAAAGCGCTTTAGTCCAGTTCCAGCACTTAACGAGTAATTACCAGTTAGTTTTTGAGCCGGCACACTGGCTTAAAGATGTGCAGCTAACTGTCTGGGAGTACCGGGGGCCGGTTTCCGATACGACAGAAGAAAAAATTGACCTAGTGCTAGATGCCACTGACCGCATCGAAGAATTGCTTGCTTCCCCTTAAATATTTAGGACTTATTAGTCATGCTTGGTATTGATATTGCAGCAGGTGGCTTATTACTAGCTGCCCTTACTTTTGGTTTTGGTTCGGTTCAAGCGATCGCTAAGGAAGCTCACAACGTGGGTTTAAAAAGCGCTCGGCTTGAGGGGGAAATTGAGCTACTAAAGTCGCGCTTGATGGCTTCCTTGGATCTTGTCTCCTATAGGTTAGGGCAAGTTGAAAAATCAATTAATTGCTTTAAGGAGTTGGATTAAATGAATCGTCTAACTGAATTTGGCTTAATTTTCTGCTGCGTCATTTTGGTCTGCGGTGGCTTGTTTTTGTCTCTAGACAATCAAGATAACGCGATCGCCTTTATGGATTTAGCCAAGATTACCCTAAGCGGCTTAATTGGCTACAGCGTCCACCCTATCGTTAATCCTCATGAATAATTTAGCTAAAAGAATTGTTGAGTATATGCACTCCAAAAAGTACCTACTTTTTAATGGAGCGCAGCACGCCAACATCATTTACATCGAAGGACTAAACGCTAATGGCACTGTTAACAGCGACGCGCCCAATTGCTTTAATGACAGGCGTTTGGTTTTACAGACTCTTAACGGCATTCCTCAAATAATTGGTAACTGGGAAGCCACAACAGAACCCGGCAGCCACTACACCTATTCCCCTATGAATAAAGCAGGGGCGGCGCGAATTAAGTTCGGTCAATATACAGCTTGGCGCGTGGGTATGCACGGGACGCGCGATCGCCATGAAGCTTTAGTTCAAGTGGCTAATGTAACGGTACACCGCGACTTTAATAAGGATTTTATTCGGACTGGCGATCGCATTGATACAGGATTATTTGGCATCAACCAGCATTGGGGCTACGATTTGCCGCTTAACAACATCGCTACTGCTTCGGCGGGTTGTCTTGTTGGGAGAAGCCGCGGCGGGCATCGGGAATTTATGAATTTAGTCAAGTCAGACGTTCGCTACAAAAAAGATCCATCTTTCATCTTCACGAGTACCATCATCCCCGGTGATGAACTAACAAAATTATTTCCTGGGGATTCTTTTCAAGGACTTGTGGGAGTTAGACCAACTCGCGGATTAGTTAGCTTAGATGGGATTATTCCCTATGCTTTATCTAGAGACAATGCCGGGCCAATGGCGCGTACCGTCACTGACGCAGCAATTACGCTTAACGTTATGGCTCAAAACGATCCTAACAATCCAGGTGTAAAAACTCTAGTTCCTGCTCCAGTGGTAGAAGACAAATCTTATACAGATTATACAGACTCGCTAGATTTGGATGATTTAAAAGGCGCTCGTCTTGGTGTGGTTGGTAATTATTTTGGGGTTGAAAATGGTGTCGATCCTGAAGTTGATTTGTTGATGGGCGAAGCACTAGATACGATCAGAGATTTAGGTGCAACTACTGTTGATGTCAACTTTGATAACAGTTTTCTGACAACTATGAGCGATGCTTCTAGAACTATTGCTCGTGCGGAACAAAAACCTTATTTAGAAGAGTATTTGGCTACTCTAGAAGATTCGCAATATCCCAAAACTGTAGAGGATATTATCGCTATACTAGAATCTCCTGAAGTTGCTAACTCTGAAACTCCATCAATAATAATAGGTACACTAGAGGCTACTTCTACTTTTGGCGGTTTAGATAATCCCGATTACATCAATGTTGCTAAAAATGTAATTCCCGAACTAAGAAAGACAGTTTTGCAGATTTTGGAGAGTAACGATTTAGATGCGTTGGTATTTCCAACTATTGGTACTTTTGCTCGTCCGCTAATTGGCACAACCGATCCGACTTTTGTTAGTCCTCCGGGTGCGCCACCAATCCGTCAAGTTGAATTTGCAAGTTTGCTTGGTTTTGCTGATATTACAGTTCCCGCAGGCTTAAGTGAGGGAGGATTACCTGTGACGCTTTCTTTTACAGGCAAACCTTACAGCGAAGAAACATTGTTGGGATTAGCTTACTCTTTTGAACAAGAAACAATGTTTCGCATTCCTCCAGATAGTACGCCGTCTTTGGCGGGCGAGATATTTGAGTACGAACCCGTTCCCGAACCAACTTCAACAGTAGGTTTTGCTTTATTTGGTTTGACGGCTTTAGCAATTAAATTTAAGAAGCAACAAAAAGTTAAGAGCGATCGCATCTACTAAATCTCTAACTTTATTTTTTTAATACGTGGCTGGAAATCATCATATTTTCACCCATGCTAGAAAATCTTTCTGTATGGCGATCGCCTTCTAATCTAAACTAAAATCACCAACTAAAGCTAATTGATTTGGTTCAGTAACTGTTACTTGCCAACTTCCGTCTTCTAATCTTTTGGGTGCTACATTTTTTATTTGTATAAATTCATCTACAGCATCTATAGGGTTAATGGGAATTTGATTGAGAGTTTGTCTCGATACTATGACTCTAAAAACTTTATTGGCTGGCGTTACTACTTTAAACTCTATACTTTTTGAAGTTGAGACAGTGTATTCTGTAACTTGTCCTTGAATAGTATTTTGTGGCTGATTTTGTCTTTTGCAAAACACATCTACAGTTTTTTTTAAATTTAGAGAACTTAACTTAAATTCAGGACAACTTATTATTGATTCTGTCCTAAATACAATTTTTTTTAATTCACTATAGTCAGGAATTTTTGTGTCTCCGTAATTGGCTCTAGTGCGAATTTCTGCGGGGGCATTCAACAGGATATTATTAAGCTTATTTCTATCTTCCTTAGATAATTTAGGAGATAAATAAACTCCCGCACCAGGAATCGCTTTACTAAGATGAATTATTCTTAGTTGGGAGTCATTTTTAATGACATCGTACCTACTAGATCCAATATCAACGTTACCTAATTTAACTAATTTTTTAGTTTCTGTTGGACTATAACCTGTACCTATTTTTAAAGATTTTCCATACAAAGTATAAATCGGTAAATGAAAGGTTGGGGCAGATTCGGGACTTCCTAAAGCAATAGTAGTAGTGGAATTGATATCAGCAATAGATTCAATTTCACTATCGGCGCGGACATATAAAGCGGCTCGATAATAAAGAGGTCTATCGGGATACATTGTAGCTATACCAAAGTAATTGTTGTCTTCTGCTACAATCGAAAATATTGGCGATCGCGTAAAGGCAATATCCCACTCTTTACTAGCAATACGCTGAGAATTTTGCCCGTAAGGCGTATCTCTATCAATTTCTAACTTGATATTAAGTTGTTTTTGTAAATAAGTTGCTAGAGTGCTATAATCTTCCTCCTTGGGCGGACTTGCTATACCAATTACTAATGGCTCAACTGCTAGGTTTTTGTAACAAGTACCCCAAATTCTTTTTTCACTTTTACTAGCACAAGGTTTATTTAGTTGCCAAGTCTTAAAAATACCTGCACCAACAGCTAAGGCGATCGCGCTGACAATTGCCGACAAAACTATCCCTTTATTTTTGTTTTTAGAAAGTAGTTGCATTTTGCAGAAGGGCGAAATATTGTTTAAGCGGTAGTTTTCTAAGTCTTAATTGCGTTTACTTATTTATTGTATAAACTCAAATCAACTTTGCCGTCTTCATGGCGATCGCACTAAAGTAGTATTTTAGGCAATTTATAAATTAGTAATGCACGCAGTCACAAACTTGTCAACCAAAAAGGCGTGGTCAAAAGCGATCGCCAAACCCGCTACAGAATTTGCTCAATCAAAACTGCCAATTATTTCCGGTAGCATTCCTCCCAGCTTAAAAGGTACGTTGTACCGCAACGGGCCAGCAAGGCTAGAACGTGGTGGTATTCGGGTGGGGCATTGGTTTGATGGCGATGGAGCAATTCTAGGGGTGAATTTTAGCGATGAAGGCGTAACCGGGACTTATCGGTACGTGCAAACTAGCGGATATGAGGAAGAAGCGGCGGCGGGTAAGTTGCTATACGGCAACTATGGTATGACTGCGCCTGGTGCAATCTGGAATCAATGGTTAAAACCTATCAAAAATGCTGCTAATACTTCAGTTTTGGCATTACCCGACAAGCTTTTGGCATTGTGGGAAGGTGGGAAACCTCACGCCTTGGATTTACAAACTTTGGCTACTATTGGCATCGATAGTTTAGATGGACTTGGAGATAAGTTAGCTTATTCGGCTCATCCTAAAAGAGATGCAAAAACTGGAGAGATATTTAATTTTGGTGTGAGTCCCGGTAAAAATGCCACCCTAAATATTTATAAGAGCGATCGCACGGGCAAAATTATTAAGAAGTCTGCTCTAGAGTTAGATGGTGTGCCTTTAATCCATGATTTTGTTTTAGCAGGGCAATATTTAGTATTTTTTGTCTCACCAGTGCGGGTAAACCCTTTACCCCTGTTACTCGGATTAAGCAGCTACAGCGAGGCGTTGCAATGGCAACCAAAATTAGGCACGCAATGGCTAGTTTTTGACCGGGACAGCTTAGAATTGGTTAATCGCGGCGAAACTGAAGCTTGGTATCAATGGCACTTTAGCAACGGCTATGTGGACTCTAGCGGTGCGATCGTGGCTGGGATGGTACGCTACGAAGATTTTGTGACCAATCAGTATCTCAAAGAAGTAGCAACCGGGGAAACTCATCGCGTTGCTAAAAGTACGTTGTGGGAAATACATCTAAATCCCCATACAGGAGTAGCAGCAAACGAACAAGTTTTAGATAAGCATTGCGAGTTCCCTGTAGTACCGCCGCAGCAAGTAGGACAAAGTGCTAGTTCCACTTATTTATCTGTACATCGCCAAGGAATAGATCCAAGTCAAGAAATATTTGGGGCGATCGCCCGCTTCAATAATACAACCGACACTCTCACTATTGCGGACATGGGAGAAAATCGCTACCCTACCGAGCCAATATTTGCCCCTAATCCTGAAAACCCCGATACTGGCTGGATAATTACCGTTGTTTACGATGGGAATACAGACACAAGTGAAGTTTGGGTATTAGATAGCGAAGGTTTGGATCGAGAACCTATTTGTAAACTGAGCTTACCTAGTGTAATTCCCCCAAGTTTTCACGGTACATGGCAACCGGGGTAAAGTTTGATGAGGATTTCACCCAATAATGTCGCGTCTTGGCGCTGTATTTAGTAAAAATATATTTGCGTCTTGACGCGCGTAATATCTCTAAAATTAAAACTTTTTATGGCTTACTACTGGTTTAAAGCATTTCATATTGTCGGTTTTGTGGTTTGGTTTGCTGGATTATTTTACTTGGTACGTCTTTTTATCTATCACGTTGAAGCTAACGCCGAACCCGAACCCGCGCAAACAATTCTCAAAAATCAATATCAGTTAATGGAGAAACGCCTATATAGCATTATTACTACCCCAGGAATGTTAGTGACAATTGCGATGGCGATTGGACTTGTAACGACCGAACCCGACGTTCTCAAACAAGGCTGGCTGCATATCAAGCTGGCGTTTGTGGTGCTTTTGCTTGGCTATCATCACTATTGCAAACGGCTGATGAAGCAACTAGAAAAAAATGAATGCACTTGGAATGGTCAGCAATTGCGGGCATTTAACGAAGCGCCTACTATATTGCTAGTAGCGATCGTCATGTTGGCGATTTTTAAAGACAATTTACCTACCGATCTTACGGCTTGGGTAATTTTTGCGATGATTATTGTTATGGCTGCAACTATTCAACTTTATGCCAGAAAGCGCCGCCTAGATAAAGAAAGAGTATTGGCAGAAATACCCCAAGAGTAATTTAATACTAGCTAACTTCCTTTAGCTAGTGGTTCGAGTGCGATCGCACTCGACGCAACCTATTTATCTACCTAGTTGAGGATAAAAATAGTTATTAAAGGATGTAACAATTACAGTTATTGTCAAAAACTATTTTAATCATGGACGACAAAGATTATTCCTGGAAAGGCAGCCCTAATGCTGGACTTGTATTAACAATTTTGGCTTTACTTGGGGCTATTGCGGTTTTTACTGTTGGCTTTTCTGGATAAACCTCTCCAACTAGCAAAATCTCGCTCTAAAGTAGCGAGATTTTGCATGATTAAAAAACTGATAAATTCTAAAATGCAAGCCTTGCTCTGCAATGTTACTGCACAATTAGCAAAGAGCAACCAGCATGATGCAGGACATAATTACTTACGCTGCCTAAAATTAGCTTGGCTACGCCAGAGTGACCGCGATGCCCGATAACGATGGTATCAGCTTCCCACTTTTGGGCAAAGTCGCAAATAGTTTTACCAGGACTACCAGGCGTTTGTGTAAATTCGGCTTTTACGCCAGCAAGCATTGCTTGCTCTTGACGAGACTTGAGCATTTTTAGACATTGCTGGGCAAAAACCGCCCATTCTTCGCGGTAGTTTTCAATAATTTTGTCACCGCCAGCATAGCCCATACCAGAAAATATAATGGGCAAATAGGGACTACCTTGTTCTTCGCTAGAAAGTACGTGGAGGAGCATTAGGTGCGCTCCTGTGGCTTTGGCTATGACTATAGCGCGATCGAATACGCGATCGCTACTTTCAGACGTATCTATTGCAACTAAAATTTTGTTAAACATATTTACCTGCACTAAAAAACTATTTACATATCCTCTAACTCAATACCTTTAGTTTCCTTGAGCAAAAAGAGGACAAAAAAGAACGAAATAGCGGCGGAAATTGTATACAAACCATAGGCAGAACCTAGCCCAAAGTATTGCAGTAAAGGCGGAAAAGAAGTAGAGATGGCAAAATTAGCTACCCATTGCACGGAAGCAGCGATCGCTAGTGCTGCGGCTCTAAGTTTATTATTGAACATTTCCCCCAACATTACCCAGACTACAGGCCCCCAAGAGAAACCAAAGCAAAATACATAAAGGTTGGCAGCTATTAGGGCGGTAGTTCCCGCCGAACCCGTCAAGTTGGGGTTGCCAGAAGCATCAAGGGCGGCGTTAGCAAAAATAGTTGTCAAAGTTCCTAACGTTAAAGTCATGCCTAGAGAACCGAGCAGTAGTAGGGGTTTGCGACCGAATTTATCGACAAAAGCGATCGCAATTAAAGTAGTAATAATGTTTACCGCTCCTGTAATTACCGTAATCCAGAGGGAATCTTGCTCGGAAAAACCCACCGCTCGCCATAAAACGCTGCTGTAGTAGAAAATTACGTTAATACCGACAAATTGCTGGAATACAGATAAGCCGATTCCTAGCCACACAATCGGTAAAAGTCCGCCACTTCTGGTTAAAAGATCGGAAAATCTAGGTTCGCGCTCTTGGCTCACGGTTTGCCTAATTTCGTTGATTTTTTCTAATACGTTACCGCCGAGAATTTTGGTTAGAACTGTAGCCGCTTCTTTCTCTCGATTTTGAGCAACTAAATAACGGGGAGATTCAGGAATCATTAATGCAGCCATTCCATAGAGAATAGCGGGGGGAATTTCTGTCCAAAACATCCATCGCCAAGCGGCGATTCCAAACAAAAACGGTGCTTCTGCCGAACCCGCCGATACAGCGATAAAGTAGTTGCAGAGTAAAGCAATAAAAATGCCCACAACGATCGCCAGTTGTTGCAAAGAACCTAATCTTCCGCGCAAGTGAGCGGGAGAACATTCCGCAATGTAGGCAGGAGCAATTACACTCGCCGCACCCACTGCCAGCCCTCCCAAGACCCGCCAAAAGATAAAATCCCAGATCGTAAACGGTAGCCCAGAACCAATGGCGCTGATGGTAAAAAATATCGAAGCTACTACCATTGCTTTAACACGCCCGTAGCGATCGGCAATTTTTCCGGCGTAAAAAGCGCCAATTGCCGAACCTAACAAAGCTAAAGATACTGCAAGACCAGTAATCAAACTATTGGCATTAAAGGCTTTGGCTAAAGCCGCCACAGCGCCGTTAATTACCGCAGTATCGAAACCGAATAAGAAGCCACCGAGAGCGGCAGCACCAGCAATTAAGACAACGTAGAAAGTGTTTGATTTACGCCGAGTAGTAACAGTCATAGTGTTAGATTTGGTGAGTTTTTAAGTTAATTGGGCAGCACAAAGAGCGCTACCTAGTAGACCAACTTGGGGGTTTAAAACTACGCGCACGGGAATTTGCTCTAGTAAAGAGTTCATTCGTCCTTTGCGTAAGAAGGCTGGCAAAAAGCCTTGTTGCATCAGGGGTAAGTTTTTGGCTGCAATCCCGCCTGCTATATATAAACCTCCGTAAGGGAGAAGTTTTAGCGCCAAGTCTCCAGCTTCCGCGCCATAGGCGGCTACAAATATTTCCATTGTTTTTTGGGCGAGGATATCTTGTTTAGCAGCCTTAGAGATTTCCGCCGCCAAATCGACGGTTTTGTTCTCTTTACCAATTTCTCGCTCCCAGGTGTTGTAAACGTCCGCTAAAAGAGGCGATTCTTGGTGAATTTTGCGCGATCGCAAAAACTGATAAATTGCTACAATCCCCATCCCTGAAACAACTCGCTCTACCGAAACTCGGTTGATGTTGTACTTTTCTAATAGGTATTGCAACAATTCAAACTCGATGGGAGATTGGGGTGCAAAGCTGGCGTGTCCGCCTTCAGTGCCAAATACGCGATAGTTATTAGCTTGGGGAATCGCAAACCCTTGTCCCAAACCTGTACCCGCACCAATTACCGCAATAGGTGCATTAGCATCGGGGACACCTGGTTGCAACGTATGCAAGTCAGCATCCGATAAACCTGTAACCCCATAACCTACCGCCACAAAGTCGTTAATTAAAGCTACCCTGGAGACTTGTAACTCTTGCTCTAAGCGGCTTGCTTCTAATATCCAACTTAAATTAGTCAGCTTAGAAGTATTGTTGACAACGGGCCCAGCTATGCCAAAGCAAGCTTTTTCAGGAGTTTTGTTATTTCCGGCGGCTTCCAGAAATTGATGTACCATTGGTACTAAGTCTGCAAATTCTTGGCTACGGTAGGTTTGCTCGTGTAAGGTGGTTTGCTGAGGTAAATCGTCCGATTCTACTAAGCGCAAAATTGTTTTAGTAGCGCCAATATCTCCAGCAAGTAATAAGGTCATTTTTTGTTTGCTCCTTTAAAATTTAAAAACTGTTCTAACTACACCAACTACTATGTCATCGTTGTTATTATTGTGATTCGGTGCAGTTAGCCAAATTACGCCGGGAGTGATGGCAATGTTGTCAGATATTTGATAGCGGTAAAAAGCTTCTAGATGCAGAGAGGTATCGGGGTCGGCTTCACCGTTATTTAAGGTACTGTCGATACTCGTTACTTTGGGTTCCATCCCGACTAAAAGACCGCCTAGATTGCCTTCTTTGCCTAGATTGGGAAATGCTAAAGTAATCGCCCAATTCCACACATCCGCATCGCCTCTACCGATGTAGCGCTGGTTGGCGTATCCTACCCAGCCACCAATAGAAAAATTGGGATTAACAAAAGTGCCTGATACGCCGTAGGCATTAGTAGATACAGCCCTGCCAAAGTTAGTATTAGATAAATTGCTGCCCGTGCTAGTTCCAAAGGGTACAAAGTCAGGGTTTAAATCTGGGTCTATACCTTCGCCAGTAGTAAAGAAAGATGGACTATAGCTATTGATATAAGTTAAGCCGATTTTTGTGCGATCGCTCGGACTAATAATTACTTGCGCTAAACCTGCGTAAACTCCATCAAATAAACCATTTTTTTCGTTAGGATTAGCCGCCGTGCTACTAGGGACTAAATAACCTAAATTTACTTCTATACTGTCCCCAAAAAAGTGTTGTATTCCCGCCCCCGAACCACCGCTATAGTTGTAGATGGGGTTACGCAAGGCAAACAAGGAAACCGCACCGCCATCAAAGTAAGGGTTCAATTGCGCTGAAGCATCCAAGTCTACAAAACCGTTACCCGTCGCCGCCAGGTAAAAATTTGTTTTATCACCTAAAGGAAAGCGGTAGCGCAGCAACCCTAAACCAAATTGATTATTACTATCGCCATCAAACTCTAATCGACCCTCATTAGTTAGCAATGGGCCGCTATTTGTACCGCCTAAAGGCGTAACATTATTAGCTTGCAAGCGAGTTGTGAGTAAATCTCTACCTGTGAAGCTAGTATCTAAATTCAGCCGTACTCGTTGACTTAAAGTTGGGACTGTATCAATAGATTCACCATTGGCATTTTCTCCCGCAACTACACTTGCTAAACCAACGACAACTTCAGCATTAAGTTTAGTAGTAGTAGAAAATTGATTGGCTTCAAGTTCCGCCGCTTGTGCTTCTAAACTGTCCACTCGTCCCCGTAAAACAGTTAGTTCCGTTGCAAATTCCGATTGTAATCTTTGCAGAGTTACCAAGTCTTCTTTAGTAACGGCGTTAGCTGTACCCGAAGCAATTACTTCATTAATTCGATCTAAAGCCGCATTTAAACCCGCCGCAAATTCGTAGCGCGTCATCGCTTGGTTTCCCCGATAAGTCCCGTCAGGATAGCCAGCAATAACCCCATAACGTTCAACTAAAGACTGTAATGATTGAAATGCCCAATCGGTCGGTTGTACGTCTGATAGTTGCGAAACTGATGTCACTTGACCTAATGTATTCTCTTGAGCGATCGCACTTTCAAAATTAATTAAACCAGTAACTAAACCTGTACATATAAGGGTTGGTGTTAACACATAGTTGTTCATCACTCCTCCGGTTACAAACTTAAAATTTGATAGTTGTATGGTTGTTAAGCAATCGACTACTCAAACCTGAGCAAATGCCAATCCCTTGCATTTCTAATCCTGGGGTGGCAATTGATGACGGCGAAAATAATTTTTCTATATTTGTTGACATAAAAAACTCCTGCAAAAACACTTGTGAGTTTGCTAGTTCAAGCTATGGAAAGTAAATTAAAGCGATCGCTCTGATTTTGCCTAAAAACTGTTCCCACATCTAAAACTTGCAGGATTTGCAGTTATCTACATCATAGGTAGAGGCAAACACCCAACGTATGTACCTAAAGATTTACCTTAGAGAGACTTTGCAATTCTTTACTTCTGACCTATCAGCCTTGGGCGGTACTCGCATTTTCTCGCGTTACTAACTGCATGGGAATCAAAATGTTGAGATTGCTAGGTTTTTTGCCGTTTAAAATATCGTTCCCAACTTGCACCGCTTTTTGTGTCATTCCTCTAGGGCTTTGCGTCGCTGTTGCTGCATACAAACCTTCTTTGAATGCGATCGCTTTTATCGCTTCGGGCGCACCATCCACCCCGACAATAAAGAAATCTTTGCGTTGTGCTTGATTAGCTGCCAAATCTACACCAATCCCACCGCAATTACAACTTTAGCTGCTCGTCGGACATTGTCAATTGCTGGTGCTATACCTTTACTATCGGCAGTATTGAGAATAATTAAATCAGTATTTGCATCAACAAAGTTTTCCATTTGGTTAGTTGGTTGCCGTGCAGTGCAGACGTTATACAACTGGCTGGAGTAGATTTTAGGATTGAATTTCGGTGGTTTTAGCCTTAGAGCGATCACAAGAAAAGTCTTGCAATAGTGCCATTAATGCCGGAACAACTGTCGGAGTCAAAATCGTAGAAAACGCCAATCCTCCAGTTAAAGCAATTCCTAACCCCTGATACAGTTCCGAACCTTGTCCGGGAAAGATGGCTAAAGGAACCATTCCCAAAATGCTCGTACCCGCAGACATGAAAATGGGACGGAGGCGATCGCGCGTAGCATTGTAAAGAGATTCATCGTACTTTTGCCCCTCCTCTTGAAGCTGTAGCACCCTCTCCACGATTAGAATGGCGTTATTTACAACCACTCCGGTTAAAATCAAAAACCCTAATCCTGTAATCATATCTAAAGGCACGATCGCACCAGGAATCCAGTTAGCAAAAACTAAACTTAGCAAAGCTCCGGTTAATCCTATTGGTACAGTTGCCATAATTACTAAAGGATATAAAAACGAACGATACAGGGCAACCAAAAGCAAGTAAGTAATAATTACTGAAAACAAAAAAGCCGAAGCAAGTTGTCCTACAGTTTCCGATAAGCGATCGGCAGAACCCGCTAATTCTAAACGAAAATCTGGGGGCAATTTGGCTCGTAAGGGGGACAAAATCTGCTCCTCAGTTTGCTGTATAAGCCGTCCCAAGGGCGCGTCAGGAGTCAGGCTGACTGTGAGAGTAGTAGAACGTTCTAAATCGACATGATTAATCACCCCAGGGCCCGTAGTCTCCCTCACCGTTGCCACATCTGCTAACTGAACTCGTCCGCCACCAGTTGCTTGAGAGGAAACATCAGACTCACTTCCGGTTTCTGCCGTTAAATTTTGAGGAATTTGAGAACTAAACAGGGACAATTGCCGCAACTGTTCGGGGGTTTCGACAAAAACGTTTTGCAACTGTACAGTTACATCCAATTCTTCTTTCCCCTCCACAAATTCCGAAGCAAAACGTCCTCCTAAAGCCGCTTCTACCATTGCTCCAACTTCGGCTTCTGATAAACCCACTTCTGCAAGTCGCGTGCGATCGGGAATAACTTGTAGTTGCGGAGCGCCATCAATGGAGTCTGCACGAGCATTAGCAACCCCTGGTAAGGTAGAAATTTGTTGAATCAACTGTTGCTCTAGCTGACTGAGTTGTTTGAGGTCGGGGCCAATAATTTGTACTTCAAAAGATTTGCCCGGATCGTTGAAAATGGGAAACCGGATCGGAAACATAAATTTATAGCCGGGATAGCCAAAACTTTGACCCGTCAATCGTTGTTCCATCTCCGCAAGTCCACTACCCGTCGCCGATTCTGGCTTTAAAGAAATTCCAATCCCGCGAAACTGGGGAAAGTTAGCAAAAAAAGTGCTGGAGATTTCTGGCTGCTGTTTAAGGAAGGATCGGGCTGGTGCAGATAGTTGTATAGATTCAGGAACGCTGGTTCCGGGAAACGTCTCGGTTAACCAAAATACAAAATTGAGGTTTCCTTGAGGCAGATAATCGGCGGGTGGTAGCAACAAAATACTAGAAGCCAGCAATACTATCGGAATAGATAGCAATACCAACCTCCGCTTGATTCGACGCGGGCCCAATGCCCAACCTACCGTTGCTAACAAAAAGCTTTCTAACTTACTTTGCAGTCGTCTAAAAGCAAAGGAAGTCTGCATAATAGAGCGCTCCAAAAAGTTATTGCTACCTTGTCCTTCAGCCTCGCTAGATCCCAATTGAAATGTTTGCTGTGCTTCGGCGGGATTGAGAAATAAACTAGCCAACATGGGTAGCAATGTCAACGAGGCAAACATTGATAACACCGCCGCCGCCGTAATTGTAATTGCCATATCAACAAACAACTCGGAAACTTCTCCCGTCACCAGCACTAGAGGCGCAAATACTGCCACGTTTGCCAAGGTTGCCGCTAAGATTGCGCCTCCCACTTCCTGAGTGCCATCAATGGCTGCTTGCAGGCGACTTTTTCCCTGCTGCATATGGGTAAAGATGTTTTCAACGACCACGATCGCATTATCAACCACCATCCCCGCCGCAAACCCCAAAGCTGCCAAACTGATAATATTTAAACTCCGCCCCAACAAAGCACTAACCACAAATACAACAATCATGGCGAGGGGAATAGTAATGGCAACTACTACAACCGTGCGGAGGGAGCCTAAAAATAACAGCAATACAGCGATCGCCAACACTCCACCAGTAATTAAATCGCCTCGGACATTGGACACTGACTGGTCAATATAGGTGCTTTCATCGTAGAGAATCTCAAAATCAACCCCTTGTTTCTGGCGATCGAACTGCGCCTCTAAATTGGCTAAAACGGCTCGAACTCCCTCCGATACCTGGGGTACATTGGCTCCCACCCGGCGGATAATCCCAATTCCCGCCGAGGGGCTATCGTTATACAAAAAGGCACTATCTTGAAACTTGCGCCCCATTTCTATATTGGCGACATCCCCCAAATACACCGTTCCGCTATCGTCTCGTCGTAGTACAAAGCTTTTAAATTGGTCTAATAGTTGCGCTCGGTTGACGGTGCGTACCTGATATTCGCGTTTTCCCAGTACCAAGGGTCCGCCGCGAATATCACGGTTATTGGTTCTTAGGGTGTCTGTAACATCAGCGAGAGTCAGATTGCGATCGGATAACCCTTGAGGATCGACAAGAATCTCTACTTCCCGTTCTTGACCGCCAACAATAAAAAATCGGCTTGTCCCTTCCACTCGTCGCAATGCTGGTTCGATAGTTTCTTCAATCAAATCGCGGTAACGGTTAGAGTCAGTTTGATAACCTGGTTTTGGTTTTAAGACAATCCACATCATCGGGTTATTATTGCCACTGGCGACCTGAATATCAGATTCTCCCGCTTCTTCTGGTAATGCTTCTAATTGCTGGAGTTTGTTGAGAACGGCAACTAGCCGCGCATCCACATCCGTCCCCCACTGAAACTCCATCGTAATTGTGCTGAAGCCCGATAAACTTTGGCTGGTGATTTCCTGCACCCCTTCAATTTCCTCTAGCACATCCTCAATGGGGCGCGTAATCAAATCTTCCACTTCTGCGGGGGCTGCACCAATGTAGGGTGTAGAAATTGTAATTTCTGGGCGATCGCCTCCCGGTTGTAGTTCTAAAGGCAATCCAAACAGGGCCACCAATCCAAACATTGCTAACAAAAAGAATAAAACAAAAGTGCCATGCCGCCAACGGATTGCTGTTTCAATTAGATTCATGTTTCTGGTTTTGTATTTGGCTCAACAACCTGTACGGGCGCTTCAGGCATTAAAGCTTCGCTACCCCGCACGACAACGGGTTGCCCGACTTGCAACTGGTTACTAGAAATTGCCATAGTTTCGCCCATATCGACGACGAGTTTTACCTCAACTTCCTTTGCTTTGCCTTCTAACACGGTATAAACTAGCCAAGTTTCATTGCGCCGAACTAGAGTATCGCGGGGAACAACAAAGCTAGAGGGATCGATTGGCAATTGTAGCTCTCCAGCCACCGCCATTTTAGGCAACAATTTCTGAGGTGGATTTTGTAACCGTACCCGGACTAATTGCCGCCGCGACGCTGCATTGGCCGAAGGGATTACACCGCTAATAGTGGCGATTCCTTCCCAGTCGGGGAGGGCGCGGGTTGTTATTTCGACCGGCAAACCGGGGGTAATGCTACCGCTCAGTTGCTCTGGTAATTCGAGAAAAACATCCAACTCGTTGCTATTGACTAAAGTAAATAATGGATCTCGACTCTCGACTAAATCCCCGGTGCTGACTTCCCGCGATCGCACAATTCCGGTGGTGGAAGCTGTAACTTTTGTTCGTGTCAACGCCAATTGAGCCTGATTAACGGCCGCTGTTGCCGCCGTAACGCTGGCTTGTTGCGCCCCAATTTCTTCACGGGTGGGGCCTGCGGTTGCTTCGGCCAGCGCTGCTTGTACTTTTACCCGTTCTGCCCTTGTGGCATCAAGTTCTGCCCTTTCCTCTAATAACGCCTGCTCGCTAATTGCCCCGGCGGCGACTAATTGCTCGTAACGAGCAAGGTTTTGTTGGGCTTCTTGTTCTCGCGCTTGAGCAGAACGGAGTTCGGCTCGACGTTGGGCAATAATTTCAAGTCGAGTACCGACTTGTAAGCTTGCAAGTTCGCTGCGTTCCTGTGCTAGTCTTGCTTGAGCTTCGGCTAAGGTTAGTTGTTGATCGGCATCGTCAAGGGTCGCAACGGTCATTCCTGGCGTGACGCGATCGCCCACCTCGACAAAAACCCGCTCTACAGTCCCCGCCGCTTGGGTACGGAGCGTAGCGCTTTTACTTGCCTCAATCTGTCCTATTAACTGAATGCGTCTTACTCCTTCACCACGTTTAAGAGCAACGGTTTCAACGGGTGTTGGGGGCATTCCTTGAGCCATTTCTGGTGGGGGTGCGACTTCTGGAGTAAGTAGCCGCCAAATGGTTGCACCGCCACCCAACAATAATAGAAGTGCGAGTATTTTTAAATAAGATTTCTTGAAGAAACGACGAGATTTTACTTTTGGTGGCGGCGAACTTTGATTTTCTAATGTTTTCATAGTTAATCAAGCCCCTAAAGTGAATAAGGTTTTTGAGAAAAGTGAGAAATCAAACTATAAAACTTTTTTCTTTCTACCGATATAGAGAAAATGGTCAGACATTCCTAATTCCTCTGGGGTTTGTCTAGTTGCTTCTACTAAATCCAGCCTTGCCTTGAACTTGCTCTCCATCAATTCTATCGATGGAGATAGAAAAGGGCGAGGCAAAAAATTTAATAGTAATACAGCATCGGCGATCGCGGTTTCTACCACTGATACTTGAGTTGCCGAAGCTTGCTGTATGCACAATACTTGTTGCTCCAGATTTTTAGCTTTGAGTCTGTTTTAGGTCGCCTCTAACAATTTCTGAGCAACATCAACTAGGTAATATCCTACTACAGGGCAGCAAAAACTATAATTAATAACGGGCAACTTCTTTATTATTCTTGGCTGATAAATGGACACGACTACTACAAAGCAACGCTACCATATCACTACTTTCGGCTGTCAAATGAATAAAGCCGACTCCGAACGGATGGCGGGGATTATTGAAAATATGGGCTTTGAGTGGTCAGAAGACCCCAACAATGCAGACTTAATTGTTTACAATACTTGTACTATTCGCGACAGCGCCGAACAAAAAGTTTACTCCTATTTAGGCAAACAAGCCAAGCGCAAGCACAGAGAGCCTCATTTAACTTTAGTAATTGCCGGATGTCTTGCCCAGCAAGAAGGAGAAGCTTTATTAAGGCGAGTTCCCGAACTAGATTTAGTCATGGGCCCGCAACACGCCAACCGCCTTGAGGACTTGCTACAACAAGTATATAACGGCAATCAGGTAGTAGCGACTGAGTCCGCGCATATTGCGGAAGATATCACAACACCTCGCCGCGATAGTACAGTAACGGCTTGGGTAAATGTAATCTATGGTTGCAACGAGCGTTGTACTTATTGCGTTGTCCCCAATGTACGCGGAATCGAACAGTCGCGCACTCCTGAAGCTATCCGCGCCGAAATTGAACGGTTGGCAAAGATGGGTTACAAGGAAATAACTTTACTCGGACAAAATATTGATGCTTACGGGCGAGATTTGCCCGGAACAACCCCCGAAGGCAGGCATCAGCACACATTAACTGATTTGCTCTATTTCATCCATGATGTGCCGGGAATTGAGCGCCTACGCTTTGCTACCAGCCACCCGCGCTATTTTACCGAGCGTTTGATTAAAGCTTGCGCTGAATTACCCAAGGTGTGCGAACACTTCCATATTCCCTTTCAATCGGGGGATAACGAAATCCTCAAATTGATGTCGCGGGGATATACTCACCAGAAGTACCGCCGGATTATTGATACTATTCGGCGTTATGTACCCGATGCAACCATTAGTGGAGATGCGATCGCCGCTTTTCCTGGAGAAACGGAGGAGCAGTTTAACAATACTCTTAAACTAATGACCGATATTGTCTTCGATCACACCAATACCGCCGCCTATTCTCCTCGTCCTGGTACTCCGGCGGCTTTGTGGGATAATCAGTTGAGCGAAGAAGTAAAGAGCGATCGCTTACAACAACTAAATCATTTAGTATCTATCCAAGCAGAGATGCGAAATCAGCGCTATCTCCATCGAGTTGAGGAGGTGCTAGTTGAAGACCAAAACCCCAAAACTCCAACTCAAGTAATGGGTAGAACTCGCGGTAATCGTTTAACCTTTTTTAGGGGCGATATTAACGAACTAAAAGGTAAACTCGTCCAAGTTAAAATTACTGAAGCTCGTGCTTTCAGCTTGACAGGTGAATCCGTCGAAGTTAGGCAAGTTTTAGCCGTATAAACTAACCGGAGCAAAGAGCCGCTAAAAAAGTTCTCTTTGCTCTAATTAAACAGCGATAAATATGTAACTTTTAGCGATAAAATTGTTCTTATATATTTTAATTGATTGGTATATCTTGAATATATTTACCTTTTAATTGAATAATTATGACAGATTCTAGTATTACTCTGCCGCGCGGTTCAATTATTGATAAAATAGTTCAACGCGCTAAAAATAAATCATTAATTGAAATAATCAAGTTAGTTATTTTCAAATTAATTCTAATTAAATATCGCTGGCAATACCCGCAGGTAACATTTGGCGCAGGAGTCAAAATCAAAGGTGCTTTTTCTGTAGAAGGAAAAGGCAAAGTAGTAATTGGCGATTACTGCTCATTTGTCGCTACTAAAAACCTACCAAATAAAATTACTGTTCGCGATTCATCAGCTTGTGTATCTATCGGCAGCCATTGTAGCATCGCTGGTTCAATCATAGCATTAGAAGGAAAAGGCTCGATAAAAATCGGGAACGATTGTCATTTTGCCAATTACTACGGCGTGCAAAACATTATTACATCGCGGGGTAATGCTGGATTTATTACGGTGGGCAATCATTGCTATTTCAATGGCACAAATATATTATCAGAAAGCTCTATAGACCTAGAAAAGTTGTGCATGGTAAGCGACGCTTTAATTATGGATACCGACGCTCATAGTATAGAGATAAATCGCTGGAGTCCAAAAGCAATAACAAAAACAAAGCCAATCTATATCAACGAAAATGTTTGGATTGCTAGTAAAAGCGCAGTTTTAAAAGGTGTAAAAATTGGCAGAAATTCGATAGTTGGGCTAGGTACAATTGTCCGGCAATCAGTGCCAGAAAATGTCGTAGTTATTGGCAATCCTCAGCAAATTGTCAAGCACTTAGATTCTACGGTATTACCTTACGAATTTCCTACTTGAGCAAGATTCGTCTAAATAAAATATCATCTCCTTGGGTAGAAGTGCGACAAGTACCTATGATAGGCTATGCCCATCGATAGGCTAAAGGGGACGTGAGGATGACAAAATTAAGAGTAGGGCTGCTATTTGGTGGACGTTCGGGAGAGCATGAAGTGTCGATTCGTTCCGCCAGTGCGATCGCCCTAGCTTTAAAATCTAGCCAAAACGCCGACAAGTACGAGATCCTACCTTTTTATATTCAAAAAGATGGTATCTGGCGATCGGGACAATTGCCCCAAAATGTTCTCGAATCGGGCGTACCCCTACAAACAGAAGATAGTAATACCCAAGGACTCAGCCCTTGGCAATTTCCCGCCCAAGTTGAAGATATAGATGTTTGGTTTCCCATTCTCCACGGGCCCAATGGCGAAGATGGTACAGTCCAAGGATTGTTGACTCTAATGCAAATTCCCTTTGTAGGTTCGGGGGTACTGGGTTCGGCACTGGGGATGGATAAAATTGCGATGAAAATGGCTTTTGCTCAAGTCGGATTAGCCCAAGTAGAATATATGGCGATTAACCGTTCTCAAGTCTGGTCAAATCCTTGTATCTTTTCCAAATTGGGCGACGAAATCGAGCAAAAACTTGGTTATCCTTGCTTTGTGAAACCAGCTAATTTAGGATCGTCGGTAGGAATTGCCAAAGTGCGATCGCGCAACGAACTAGAAAAAGCTTTAGACCACGCCGCTAGTTTAGATCGACGCATTATTATAGAAGCGGCAGCAGTGGGACGTGAAATAGAATGCGCTGTACTAGGTAACGACAATCCCCAAGCTTCAGTAGTGGGGGAAATTACCTACAATAGCGATTTTTACGACTACGAAACAAAGTACAGTCAAGGCAAAGCTGACTTATTTATTCCCGCAAATATCCCCGCAGAAATTGCCCAAAAAGCTCAAGATATGGCTTTGCAAGCTTTTAAATCCACCGATGCGGCGGGAATAGCAAGAGTAGACTTTTTCTATGTAGAAGCTACAAAAGAAGTATTAATTAATGAAATTAATACCTTACCAGGATTTACTGCTACAAGTATGTACCCGCAATTATGGGAAAAAAGCGGCGTTTCTTTCCCCGAATTAGTAGACAGGTTGATTCAACTTGCTTTAGAAAGAATTTAGTGGCAATTAAAGGCGCGATCGCCCTTAAGCTTTAGAGTTAAAAGCGATCGCAAATACTGATTTTTGTACCAATAATGAATCCTCACATAACCTTTAATAATTAAAATTTTGACTACTTAATTCTGTCTCCCTTTTTTCTATTGTTGTCGCTACTTTTCGCACGTTTGTATAGGGTTGTCCCAATCCCGCCGTCAGCGCGTAACTAATGTTAAGTAACTTGAACCATAATGCCGGAAAACGAGGTTCTAGCGAAGGCTGGAGACGGCGAATTAATTGGGGAAACCAAGAGGCAAAAATCGCACTAATTAAGGCGTGAATGCCAAAATTTACATAATTCCCCAGCCACCGCCAAATATCTTTCGCTCCTGCCAAATCCCAAATCCAAGGCAATAAAGCGGGATTTTTGAAAGCTGCTTTGAGCGCCAAGCGATTAAAAGTAAACCAAGTAAATCGATCTTTAATAAAGTTATCTGCTACTTCTAAGGGTTCGTCCGCCAATAATCCAAAAAATGTATTGAGCATCGAGTTGATTCTTTGCGGTGGTAAGTATTTCCCGGTGGGAACCATCATCCCTTTAGAAAATAGCCAAGTGACGGCAATATTACTTTGGTAGGCGCGAATTTGATTTAAGTGCTTGGCGCTTAATAAGTCGTGTTGCAAAGCGGTATCCAAAAGCTCCGTTAAGCGTCCCAAATTGCGGATTAATGAGCCAAACCCCGTAAATACTAACGGAGACTGCAAAGAAGCCGCATCACCGATCGCAATTAATCTGTCAAAAGCTACCGTGCGATCGCTACTATCACTACTAAAATGTCCTGGAATATAACCAAATGTTGGTTTTTTCCACACTAATTTATCTAAATCGCAGCGCCGATACTCTGGCAAAATTGCAAAAAAGTCTTCATACATTTCTAACAATGAGCCGGGATTAGTCTTATTTACTTGATGGTAGTGAAATAAGTAAATAGTTAATTCTTCTCCCGCTCCCGGAAACAACTCCCAAATTAACTGTCTTCCCCGCGAAATATCGCCGTGACTATTTAATACGTCTCCATAGTTGCTATCCCATACCCCAGGCTTAAAACCACTAGCTACCACCGCTCCTACAGTGGGACAAACGCTATCAAAAGCTCGTTTGCCATTTAATTGCCATGCGATCGGCGAAGCTGTTCCCATCGCATCTACTAATAAACGTCCGCTTACTTTTCGTTCTGTAAAGTTTTTTAAATCTTTAATAGTGACTGTAACTACAGACTGGTGAACATCTGCTTGCATAAATTCTGTAGAGTCCCAAATGTCACCACCAGAGGCTTTGAGCTTTTCACCGCATAGTTGCAACAATTTCTCGTATTCTATCCAGACATTTAATACTGTAGGGGTATGCAATACTACCGATTTTAGGTGACTAAGATTATTGCCATCAAAAAATTTATTAAATCCATCGGTATATTCTCTACCAATAATACTTTCAGTTTCCGTAGGAGTTAGTAAACCCAAGTCAATCAAGCTTTCCAACTCCGAGCGCGAAATATTCCATTCCCGGTTCATTCTGCCAAAAGGTAGGCGTTCTAGCAATAACACGCGATAGCCCAACTGTGCCATAACTGCGGCGTGAATTACTCCCAGCGCACCGCCAACATAAATTAGATCGTACTCAGGTTTTTGCTCGGTTTGTCCTTGATGAGAAAATACTACTTGCTTGGGTTGCTGGTCTTTACGCACTCCTTCACGCCACCTCTGTTCCCACCAGTAGACGCGCTGAAGATCGGCTTCCCCATTGGGCATTTTTTGAAAATACTTTGCTGTCAAGGGATAATAAGGGGCTAAAGCTTCAAAAATATTACAACTAGCTAGATCGATGGCGGGTGGTTCTGGGTACAACTGGGGAAACTTGATCTGTACCTGACTTGTCAACTGCTGTAAGATTTTTTGTTCGTTAGGAAATGGGCGATCGCCCATCCGAAATACTTTTAGATAAGTTGTGCGTTGTACTGACCACGTAAAAATAGAAAGTTGCGGAGTTTCAGAAATAAGCGATCCGGGGCTTGTAGTCTTAGCTATCTGCAATCTCACACCCACGGGAGTAGTTACTTTTTCTCCGGTAAGAGGTTGCCATTCCTCATGCAGCCACTGGCTTACAGAGGCGGTTTCAGGGGTAGGAATTTCTATATATAGGATTTCGTTCATTCGGCGATTTTAACTCCTAGTTAAATACTTAGAAAGGCAGAGTTGACAAATTGGCAGATTGCGCTACACTTCCTTTACAAGATAAATGAGAATTTGTTTAAGAAAGTTTACAACTAAGTCAAGTTTATTAAAATCCTCACACTTTTAACGTTACGCCATGCCTTACCCAATTCCCGCTAGTCCTCAAGAAATTGTCGCCCTTCATCAAAAGCCGGTTGACGAAGAAATGGTTGCCGCCGCGATCGCTGGCGTAATTAGAATTGTCAGTGCTGAAGGGCAATCATTGGAACAACTAACAGCGCAGTTGTTAGCCGATGACAGTTTACTAGATATGCAGCAACGTCAATGGTTAAGCGATGTAGTGGCAAATGCTTGGGAAAGCTTTACTGAAAAACGAGTCTTAGCCTCTGGTTTTTAGCCGTAGATGAGCATAAATTAAGGTAGATAGTGCGATCGCGATTACTTTCCCTTCTCCTCAAAGTTAGAATTGGCGGCTTATTACTAGCTGGAATTGCTTTATGGGTATTTGCTCAAATTGCTGAAGAAGTTTTAGAAGTAGAAAGTTACGCTTTTGATACAAATATTTTGTTGACGATCAGAAGTTGGCGCTCGCCGCCATTAGACCTATTAATGTTGGGTATTACATTTATCGGCGATCCCTTTGTATTGTTAATTAGCTGTTTGATTTTAGGCGCTTGGTTATTACAACGCAAACAAAAGTCGGAAGCTACTACTTTGGCGATCGCCGCTATTGGTGCGATCGGACTAAATGTACTGCTAAAACAACTATTTAGCCGCGCTCGTCCTGCATTATGGGATCGCGTAGTAGACGTGGGACAGTACAGCTTTCCTAGCGGTCATGCAATGGTGTCAATGGTTATCTATGGCTTTATTGGCTATATTCTTGCCACTCGCTACCGTCGCCAGCAAGTATGGATTATTAGCTTAACTACTTTATTAGTTGTGGCTATTGGTTTTAGTCGGCTGTACTTGGGAGTACATTGGCCAACTGATATCATCGCCGGGTATGCAGCCGGGATAGTATGGCTAATTGCGTGTATTTCTAGCTCAAAAATTTGGCATAGATACCGAGCAAAATAGTTTGATTTTGCCCAAATTAGCTAATTGTAACCACGTCAAAAATAATACTTTATACCTCATCAAATCCATTATTGGGTTTAGCTTCAATAGTTAAATCTGGCAATCCTTCGAGTTTTTCCACTACCGAAGATAGGGCAACGTGGGCGGGGACAAATATAGTTAAGCCTCCCGGTACGCACTCAACATCAATCGGAGTAAAACCAATAATTTCCCCGTCAAGAACTACTTTTTGCGGCGGATCGGTTTTAATAATTACTCTTTTCGCTCGCAAGTAACCTACATCGTCGCGTTCGGTAGCACTTTCATTTAAGGCAGTTTGCAGCAAATGATAAGAAGCGGCGATCGCCCCAGCACGAGTTACAGGCGAGACAACGGTTATATCTAATAAGCCATCGTCAAAAATCACCCCCGAAGGCCCTTGAGCTAATACTGATGTTGGTGGAGCGGCATTTGCTACAGTTATGGCGGCGGCGGTGAGCTTAATAATCTTGTCGGCGGTTTCAATCTCTGCCTCAAAGGATTCTAATTCGCGTAATTGTTGAATTCCAGCCATGAGATAGGCTAACACCCCAAACCGATTTTTGGCGCGGCGATCGGCTCGTTCTACCGTCTCTGCCTCAAAGCCAATTCCGGCAAGTAATACCATGGGGCGATCGTTACACTTTGCAGCATCAATTACCCGTGTCAAACCTCCCAAAATTGTCTCGCAGGCGGCTTCGATGGTATCTGGTAATTCTAAGGCGGCGGCGAAAGCGTTTGCTGTCCCCCGTGAAATTATCCCTAAAGGTATATTTGTCCCTACCAAGGCACTAGCGGCGGCGGATAAAGTTCCATCTCCCCCAGAGGCGATAATACTGGTTGCTCCTTGAGCAATTGCCTCTAAGGCGATCGCATCCGCGTCTAAATCTTCCGTTGTAAACCGGATATCTAACTCTATACTTGGTTCTAACAACTCTCGAATTTTTGCTAAATCCTGCTCTGGATTGCTTTGACCAGCCGATGGATTAAATATAAGACAGCTTCCAGTTCTTTTCATAGTAGTAAGTTTATTGCTCGGAAGTTATTAGGAATATGATTTTCTCATCAGTATAATTAAATTAATTCTTCTGTACTGAAGTTTTTTTTATTTAACAACTATAAATAGTTAATCACTTAACTAAGTTAACAGAACCCCTTCTAAGTTATACCCTATCTAAAGTTGTAATCCCTGCCTTATGCCCGACCCAATGATGTATCAACAGGACGATTTTGTTGTTTTAGAACCTAACCAACAAGAACAATTTCTCACGGCTAACGAGCTATTAGAAAAATTAAAAGTTGTTTTGGCGCACAATCAGCATAAGTTACCGCAAGAATTACAAACCTTTTCTTCTATTGAAGAACAAGCTAGTTATTTAATAAATACTAGCTGTGAATTAGTTTTAGAACCCGGTCAATATTTACAGTGGTATGCTGTGCGCCTAGAAAAATAAAAACTATTTTTCTGTAGTTTTTCTAACTAAAATATCTAGTTTTTACTTTCAGAAGTAGTAATTAATGCTAATTCAATAGCGTCTTTCTTTGGCTGTTTGATTTCAACTTGTACCCCAGGACCAAAAAAACTTGTCATTTTTTGATGTTTTTCTTCCCAGGATTGTAACGGAATTAATGGCGAATAAAAATCAATAATCAGTGTATAAGCGCCATCGGTTGCCGTTTCGCGTATACCAGTAATTAGCGGGCGTTCCTCATCGGTGGGACTTAAACTTAGGTGAGACAATGAACTATCAAGATGAGCATCTTGTCCGTAACGGTAGCGAGTAATATCTTTACGGATCTGATTTTGAGTGATGGTAGCTTGTTCCTCTCGCAGGGCAACTACTTCGGGTGCTGTAGGCTGCGTATAAGGTATGGGTTTTAGTTCTGAAACTTTAAGCGCTAATCCACCCAACAATAAAGGAATACCATAGAAAAACCCAACTAAATTAAGGGTCGGATTCCCAGAAAAGTAAGCATAAAATCCCACAATTGTTAAAATACCACCAACAGTTAATCCGAGCGATCCTAAAGAAGTTTGACGTAACATGATCTTGGGGCGGTAAATATGTAGATATATTACTAAACCTAACCTTCTCTTGCCCTGAAACACAAGTACCCTGTCTATCAACCAACTCCTTTGTTGGTCAAACTTTAAAGTTAAGTAAAGATTGCCGCTTATAGCTGTAAAGATTTAAAAATGCTGATGCAAAAAACAACAACTTGTGCTAGGCTGCTTGTGTATTTTTGTATAACAGTAGTAAAAAAACTCAATAATCACTCCAATCTACCAAGTTGGACATAGATATTAGAGTTTATAATTTGTAGAAATAATAAACCTTTAGTTTTCCCCAAATCGCAGCTTGTAAATTTATGAACGCCCTTCAACAACCTAGACCACCGCTAGAAACTGTAGAGCCTCGCCGGGGGGTAAAACCGCAAAGAAAAACCCGTAAGCGTAGCCGTTTGCATCCTTACCAGGGAATGGTAATCGAAAATACAGCCAAGCTAGTAGTGAATATTGTATTAGTGGCTGGAGCGGTGTCTGCTTTGGTAAAATTGTTGCCTTATAATGTTTCTCAGCAGGCAAAATTGCAAGAAATTTCTACAGAAGTTAAGTTGACCGAAAGCCGTGTTACCGATCTGCAAACAGACTTTAACCGCTCTTTCGATCCCCATGAAGCCAAAAAAATTATGGCAGAACAAAGCAATCGGGTAGATCCAAGACAACGCCAAATATTTTTGTTAAAAAATAATTAACCTATCAAGAGCTATTAATTAATAGCTCTTTGGTTTTTACGGACTGATTAACTGTTGCAACCAAGTTTCAACTTGCGATCGCAAACGATTGTTAGCAATATCTCCCGTTGACTCTAAATGCAGAGGTAGGAGTGCTAAAGCTCTACGATAATCGGCGATCGCTAAATTCCAATCACCCCAAAGATGGTAAGTCCGCCCTTGTTCAGCGTAGATATTGCCTTGCAGTTGACCGAACAAGGCGGCGATTTCCAAGTCTTCCACTGCTTCTTTGTACTTCCCTAAGTCACGCCAGGTAATAGCTCGATTGATCCAGGCTCGGACATGACTGGGATTGAGATCCAAAGCACGATCGTAGTCAGCGATCGCCATATTTAGACTACCAGAAACGGCATAGTAGTTAGCGCGGTTGTTGTAAGCACTAGCTAGTTGCGGATTGAGTTGAATTGCTTTATCGTAATCGGCGATCGCTTTAAGCAATTGACCGCTTTGAAAATAGATTAAGCCCCGATTGTTGTAATCGATCGCATTATCGGGATGGCGATCAATTAAATGACTCATTGAAGCGATCGCGCTTTTGTAATCTCCAAGTTTGGCTTTGGCTTTACCATAGGAGCGCAAACAGCGATCGGGTAACAATTCTGGTTCTAAGGGGCTAGGAGATTGTCGATCCCAGGGGTAAGGGTGTGCAAAACAATCGGGAAGGGAAGCTAATAATTGACGGTTCATTTTTTTTATAACTTCGAGCGGTAGCTCAACAAACTCAACGTATGATTTTTTTGGCAGCAACGCTTAGGCGGTTGTGTGACTTGATCAAGTGGCTTACATCATCATCGATGTTTTTTTAGAAAAGTTACCAAAAGTTAATATTGAATATATAATTGACAATTTAGCATTTGGTATTTTTTACTTCATCTTTCCTTAGTTCAATTCCAGAAATGAAGCTAGGAGTAGATCGACCCATTACCGGAAAAATGGGTTTAAAGCCCCGTCCTTGTAGGACGGCTTTATATTTTATTGGAGTTATATTCTCCAGTAAATATGTTAGAATAAAGCTATGCTCACACTCACTTATCGCTATCGCATCTACCCCCAAACCGTCCAACAACAATTGTTGGACGAATGGATGGATATTTGCCGCAACGCCTACAACTACGGGCTGCGACAAATCAAAGATTGGTGCAATAGCAGAAAGTGTTTGATTGATAGGTGTTCTATCCATCACGAGTACATCTTGGGGGCGGAGCTCCCTTTCCCCAACGAGGCAGTCCAACATAGTGCGCTGCCAGGAGCTAAAAAAGAGTTCCCGCGCCTTGCACTTGTACCCAGTCAAGTGTTGCAGCAAGCGATTAAGCAACTGCATAGGAGTTGGGAGGGATTTCAAAAACTGGGACATGGGTTCTCGCGTTTTAAAAAGTTTGGGCAATTCAAATCCTTGTTGTTTCCCCAGTTCAAGCAGTCGCCAGCCAGTGGAAACAATTTGTTGCTGCCCAAATTGGGACTGGTCAAAATCAACCTGCATCGTCCTATCCCTGATGGTTTCCTTGTTAAGCAAGTTCGCATCCTCAAAAAAGCCGATAGATGGTACGCCTGTATTGCTCTCCAGTGCGATGTCAGTGTTCCCGAACCTATGCCACATGGTCATCCGATTGGTGTAGATATTGGCCTCCTGAAATTCCTGGCAACCAGCGACGGCATTTTGGTAAAACCGCCTAAGTTTTTTAAAAGTCTGCAAAGCAAGCTGAAATTGCTGCAACGTAGACTGAGCAGAAAAACCAAACGGTGCGGCATTTTTGGGGAGAATAATTCTTCCCAAAAGATGCCTTCGAAAAACTACGAGAAAGCCAGAATAAACGTTGCTCTTGTCCACCACCAAATTGATAACACGCGCAAAGACTTTCACTTTAAGTGCGCCCACGCCCTTTGTGATGCCTCTGATATGGTCTTTATGGAAGACTTGGACTATACGGTCATGGCTAAAGGAATGTTTGGCAAGCATATGTTGGATGGAGGGTTTGGGGCATTCCGAACTATCGTCAAATATGTGTGCTGGAAGCGAGATAAGTTTTTTGGCGTGGTCAACAGTCGGGGGACTTCGCAAGAATGTCCTGAGTGTGGGGCGACGGTTAAAAAAGACTTGAAGCAACGAGTGCATAGTTGTCCTGAATGTGGTTTCACTGGCGATAGGGATGTAGCTAGTGGACTTGTAATTAGAAATAGAGGTATATCCTCACTTAGTACGGGTGGACAGCCCGGAATCGAAAGTGTCTGTGCAGCCGATCTACCGGGGGCTGAAGAAATCCAGTCTAGGCAAGTGGCGAAACCTCGCAAGAGAAAAACCAGAAAGTCTAAATTGTGAAGTTTAGAAGCCCCACGCCTTTAGGCTGGGGAGATGTCACTATCTCGACTTAAGCGAAGTCTCTAGACAACTTGGTACAATGCAACAACCAACAGCATTGACAGAAATACTTTTATGACCAATACCTTGTTAAGTGATGCTACAGATTTATCCGCCGATGACTATCTTGTGGTTGGGTTAGCAACTTGCTTTGTTAAAGAAGATGGGGAAGTACACGAAGTTGAAGTAATTGAGCCAATACCATCGGCAGCTTTGGAAGCAATTGTTAAAGGTATTCCGACTTCTTATAAACTTGCTTTGGCAACTACCATTGGCGACGTTGTGACTCAATTGCCCCAAAAACCCCAAGGATTTCCCGATTCGGCGCAATTTAGCGATGAATTTGTGATTAGAGCGATCGCCGCCGCCCGGACTTACAAGCGCCGTGATATCGCCCAAACCCATATTCCCCCAGGTACAACCCGCAATGACTTCAAATACTCTATTGAGCGCAAACGAGTATTAAATATGAGCCGTACTGTCACCACTGACGATAATGTAAAGCAACACTCTCATACTCATAAAGTGCTGTAGTTATGTTGAAACTTTACGGTGGCGCACGTAGCCGTGCATCAATTGTCAAGTGGTATTTAGAAGAATTAGCAATTGACTACAAGTTTGTCCTGCTAGATATGCAAGCAAGAGAACATCTCAAACCAGAGTTTTTAGCTATTAACCCAATGGGAAAAGTCCCGGCGATCGCTGATGGGGATTTTTGTTTATGGGAATCGGGGGCAATTTTGCTTTATTTAGCCCAAAAGTACGAAAAAATTGCTTTGTCTATAGAGCAATTGGCGCAAATTAATCAGTGGATTTTGTTTGCTAACTCTACTTTGGCGATCGGAGTTTTTGTCGAAGCCAACCGAGAGCGAGAAATGCCTAGGCTATTAACCGCCTTAGATGGAATTTTGGCACACCAACCGTATTTGCTAAAAGAAGAATTTACTGTTGCTGATGTAGCTGTAGGTTCGATCTTGGCTTACATTCCGCTCATGTTGAAGCTAGATTTGAGTGCTTACCAAGAAGTAACAAGCTATATGCAGCGCTTGGGGGAGCGTCCAGCATTTCAAAAAGCGATGTCTATGTAAAAAAATAGGACAGACTTTTAACCTGTCCTACACAATACTTATCACAAAAAAAATTATCTAAAACCAATTGCCGCTTGCCAAACAAACGCCAGCAACAAGAAAAATACGGGAATAATTGGTAAAACGTCTACTAAAGGATTAAAAATCGCGTAGGCTTCCGGGAGTTTTGCGAGCAACAGTACCGCTTCCATCTGTATATATCTCTACTTATGCAGCTTTAAGAATTGAGATGAATTTTAACACAAAAGGGATAGCTAATTAAGCTATTCGCTCAATGAGCTATCTTCAAATTGGGGATTGAGGAAGTGCTGAAAATCGGTAGTAAAGCGATCGCCTAAAATACTGTCACGAATCTTTTGCGTAAAACTAATTAGTTCCGTAACATTGTGGATGCTGAGGAGAGTATAGGCGAGGATTTCTTGACTGCGTACTAAGTGACACAAATAAGCGCGGCTAAAGTTTTGGCAAGTGTAACAAGGGCAAGTAGAGTCTAGAGGCGTAAAATCTTCTTTAAACTGAGCATTTTTTAAGTTCCAGCGATCACCCTGTACTAATGCTGCACCATGTCTTGCCAACCGAGTTGGGATAACGCAATCAAATAAATCTATCCCCGATGCGATCGCCTGCGCCATTTCCCGATAAGTTCCTACACCCATCAAATACCGGGGTTTATCTTCTGGCAATAGGGGAGTAGTAGCGGCAACAATTTTCGCAATTAATTCTGGGGGTTCTCCTACACTTACGCCGCCAATAGCATAACCTGGCAAATCATAGGTTGCTAGAGTCTGCGCCGCCGCCGCCCGTAGGTCTAGATGTACGCCTCCTTGGACAATGCCAAACAAAGCTTGATCGGTGCGATCGTGAGCGACAATACAGCGCTCTAGCCAGCGATTTGTGCGATTAGTAGCGGCGGTAATTTCTTCTTTTGTCGCTGGATAGGGGGGACATTCATCAAAAGCCATAATTACATCCGCACCCAAAATATTTTGGACTTGAATAGAAAATTCGGGAGTAAAGTTAATAATTTCTCCGCCATGAGGAGAGCGAAATATCACCCCTTCCTCAGAAATTTTCCGCATTTGGCTTAAGCTAAAAACTTGAAACCCGCCCGAATCTGTCAAAATTGGTTTTTGCCAATTCATAAACGAGTGCAACCCACCCGCCTTACCAACAATCGATTCACCTGGTTGCAAATGTAAGTGGTAGGTGTTTGATAGTACCATCTGCGCCCCGGTTGCCTCTAACTGCATGGGAGTTAGGGTTTTGACATTTGCCAATGTCCCTACAGGCATAAATCGAGGGGTTTCTACTATGCCGTGAGGTGTAAAAAAAACACCTACTCGCGCTTTAGTGTGGCGGCATTTTGCCAAGACTTGATAAGAAAATTGTGGCATTAAGGTCAAGAAAATTGCTGCATTCTTACCTCAGTGTAAGAGTAGATAACCGTTTAACCTAGTTACAACTAAAGTTTTAGCTAGTCGCCGCCAGTCCCACGTACCTATACTTTGATGCAGCGCCGGGTAGTTTACAAAGGACAGCTACCATCATCATCAATTTCTGCATCCCATTTAGCTGAGATTACTTGATCCATCATTGCTTCCAAACTTCCAACGTTTAAATTGCGTGTCAATCGTTCTTGCAACGGTGTAGAAAGCGGAATTAGCCGCAAGCAAGCGTTATCTTGCATCAAATCAAAATAGGTTTCTTGCTCTAGAGACTGTTTTAGTTCTAGATAATCAAAACTATGCAAATTCAAATACAGTGCGTGATTAGCAATCAGCGTCGCCTGTTGAGGATTAGTAAATATCTCCATCACATCGCCTTCACCTTGGCTTGTGAGCTTGCCATCTTGAATATAGAGATAGTGGACGCGCCCGATGTCGGCAAGTAGCCGCCCAATATCTATTTTGTTGGTAATAATGCCAGTATTAATAATGCACGGAGCGGGTAGCTGGGAGTCGGAGCGATAGTTACTCATAATTAAAACAACTTGTCGGCGAAACTTGTCTATGGTGGAAAAAATCGAAAGGGAACTTGAGTAAGTAGGTTTGCAGTCGTGAGTTTGCCAAACCTGAAGGACAAAAACTTCTACAAGCTTGTTTTAAGGCTAAGAGTTAGGTAGCAAAACTAATCAAGGTAATTACAAAAAGTTACAGTCAAACAGCAGCCTACGACACAATATTATCTCAAGTTTTTTGACTTTGCTCCTACTTGCTGTAGAGCTAAACAATTTAACCTGGGAGGACGTACACCTGACTATTTACCCTTTGCATCCACTAGATAGTGGCGATCGCCGATTTTAAAGGTAAAGCAACGCTTCAATAACCGGAGATGTTGTAAAAGTGTTGGTATGTATTCATTGGTATCCAGAGTAGCCATAATTACACAAGTATTGCATTGTCCTTGCTGTCAGGAAGTAGATTTTGTAAAAAATGGCAAGACTCCTCAACAGAAGCAACGCTACCAATGTCGGGAAGAACTTTGTAGTGGTCGAATATTTATTGGGCGATTATGCTTATCAAGGTCAGTTCAGAAAAGTAAAATAACAAATTGTAGACATGGTACTTAACGGCAGTGGAATTCGAGATACAGCACGAGAGATTTTGGGAGGAATAATTCCCCCCGAAAATCTCTCACTACTATTACATAGTATTACTAGCACTGTTATCAAAAAACTAAAAAAAACAAGCCCAATTGCAACCAGTTAATTTATCAGTTTTAAAGCAATCTGTTTGCGAATCAATTGTGGTTGATATTTGTGTAGCTAAATTAGACTTGATGCCGTTAGGGATGGAATCGGAGCTAATTGACATCCTCACCGCTCTAAAGAGACGGTGATTCCCAAACCTCACGATTTGAGTTTCTGTTTCATAGCAACTGCCTCCACTCCCAAAGGAATATTGGTCTTATGTTCGCTCCACAGACTATTCCCGCAAGCCCTGCGGTTCTTATGTATCGAAATCCAAAAAGGAATTCTTATGTACTGTTTGACTCAAGGGATGTTTACCATTGCCCTATCCTCTTTTCCCGGTCTACCGATTTTTCTGCGCCGCCAGTTGTACTGGACTTCGCTCGTTAGGCTGTCTGATCCATGCGTCGCGGGTGGGTCATTGACCATGTATATTATAGCACATTCTTTAAATATAAAGCCGTCCTGGAAGGACGGGGTTTCTACCCAATTTTCTGAGGACGGGGTTTCTACCCAATTTTCTGATGAAATGTGGATTGTTGGAAAAATTCTAATCAGAGGTGGTTGTGGCACGCTATTGATAAGAGCGGAAAAGTTTTAACCTATGTTTTTGGGACACGTTCTGATAAAGTTTTTGTCCAATGGAAAGCTTTATTAGAACCCTTTGGAATTACCCGTTTTTACACCGATGCTTGGGGAGCTTATTCGCGGCATTTAGAGCAACACTTGCATAAAATTGGCAAACAAAACACTCAAAAGATAGAAAACAGACCTTTGACACTGCGGACTCGGATTAAACGTCAAGCTCGGAAAACAATTTGTTTTTCTAAGACGGTTGATATACACGATTTGGTAATTGAACTGTTTATTAATAGATACGAGTTTGGACTATCCATTTAATTTTGCATCAACATCTATACAGCATCTCCCAGAAATTTACCTATAAAAATATTTCTGACGATAATGCAAATATAGTTATTCCCCAGAACCCGCACCAAAAATTAGCAGAAATTTCTCAGAGATTACAAGTGTTACAAAGAGAGCAGAATGAGCTTTTGCAGGAAACCGCAAAAATCTTGGCTTTAACTAAAGATTAATAAGTTAGGATTTGCTATTTTGGCTTAAGTATAGCGCTCCGTTTTGAGTTATGAAATATACAATCTGCCCCTAGCTCCCAAGTTTGGATGTTAAGATTCCTGTTCCCTCAGACTTGGGTACTAGGGGCAAAACCATTCTGGTTTATACAACTGATTTATGATTGCTATGTAGACAAATAAAAACATTAAAATCTGTAATTTGTCAAGCCATAAAAAAATAACCGAAATCTAAAATAAACCAATTTTTTATCAAAGTATAGTAGGCTAAGTCATTTAGCCTATCTAGGCAAAGCTTTAAGTAAAGAAAATCACTTTTATAGACTTTCACCAATTACCCATTCAAGACTTTTTTCAAGCTTTTCTGCCCAAATATTTGAATAATAACCAATTAGAGGTAAAATTATCAAAGTTACTTACTTTAATTAGCTTGCTATCAAAAAACTTTCTTATTAGTTACAAAACAGCAACCTAATCTAGTAATTACGAGCCAATTCACTGCAAGCGCCGTCAGCGCCGCTTGGGGAATGCCTCGTCGTAGGATTAAAAACATAATTGCTGTTTTGCCAGCTAGTTTCGGCTAGTCTATCTACGACTTTCCTCAAATTAATTATGAGTTTTGAAGATTTTTCTAATAGCTCCACTGATGACATCCAGCCTTTAATTTTAGCGGTAGATGACAATGAAGACAATTTACAATTAATTAGCCAACTATTAGTTATTATGAGCTGCTGTTTTATTACTGCTAAAGATGGTAAAGAAGCTCTATCTATGGCAGAAAATTACCAACCAAAATTAATTTTATTAGATATGATGTTGCCGGATTTGAGCGGTATAGAAGTTACTAATTATCTTAAACAAAATCCCCAGACAAAAGCAATTCCAATTGTCGCAGTTACAGCGATGGCAAGAGTAGAAGATAAAGAACGGTTTGTTAAAGCTGGTTGTGATGATTGTGTTACTAAGCCTTATGCAATTGATGAATTAGAAGCTATTATTCGCCGATATGTATCTTAGGTGAAATTCTTAGCTTAGAGGATTTAGATGTTAGGTATTAGGTGCTATAGTCTAGCTTAGTAAATAAAACTATAAGACCAAAAACTTAAGATCCAAAGTCCTGTTTTTAACCTCTACTATGGATTACGAAATTGTGGTGATTCTGCCAAAATGGCAATGGTAGCACTACGCCCAGTGTCTAGTTTTGCGTTACTTAGTAAGTCAATTACACTGATGCCAACTACTTCTTCAATTAATGCTTTTAATTGAGGCTGGAGTGCTTCGTCTAACTCAGAACGGACTTGTTCTGCTAGCTCTTGTTGACCATTATTAACTAAAACTTGCTCTGGTTGAGTGATGGAATCTTCCAGAATAATTGCAATTTTTCCGTCAAAAATTTGGCATATTACTCGACTTGGTGTATGTTCTAACTGAGAGCGATACAAAGATTGAATTCGCTGGGATAGCGTTCTTTCTATTTGTCCGCGTGTAGAAGAAGATGGATTCATAGCTATGGGAGTTCAGCAAAAAATATCTATCGTTAGATAGATGATAAAATTAAAACGTATCATTTTGTTAAAAATTATAAAAATACATCCAAAGATAGATTTTTATAAACAACTCAAATAATTTAACTAGGGATAGATCAGAATTTTTAAAGTATCGCTTTGAGGAGAAGTTGCTCTAGTAACCGCCGCCGGAAGTTCTTGCAAAGAAAAGCGATCGCTAATTAAGGCATTGACATCAATTCGTTGATTAAAAACAATATCTACAGCCAAACTTTGCAAGCGATAAGAAGAACTATAACTACCCATCAAATCAATCTCTCGACGGTAAAGAATATTAGGATTAATCGGAATCTCTAATTGATCAGGGAACTCTGCAAAAAATAAAATTTTGCCGCCACGACGAGTACATTCAAGCGCCTGAAAAAAAGCTTTATCGCTAGGAACAGCAAGCAAAGTGGTATCTACTCCCATCCCATTAGTTAAGGCTAATATATTTGCTGTTAAATTAGGATCGCGAGCGTCAAAAGCAGCTTCAGCACCGACACTTAAGGCTTTTTCCAAGCGAGAAGGGATTAAATCGGTAGAAATCGCTTTACCGCCAAAATACTTAATTAACATCACAAACATCAAGCCAATCGGGCCAGCACCAGTTACAAGTACCGATTCACCGGGAGCAATTTGGGCTTTTTTTACCGCCTTGAGACAGCAGTTAGTGGGTTCTACAAAACTTGCTTGTTCAAAAGTAACGCGATCGGGAATCAAAATTAAACCACCATTGCGGACAATATGACCAGGGACTTTGACATATTCAGCAAAACCGCCGCCACTAGCGTTAAAACCCGCCGTTGTGGAGATATTTTTGTAAACCTCGCACATCGAAAAATTGTCATGTAGACAGTATTGACAACGCATACAAGGAATATGGTGCATAACCACAACTCTTTGTCCTACTTGCCAATCAGTAACCTTTTCTCCTACCTTGGCAATAATTCCCGCCATTTCATGCCCAAAAATGCGCGGTGGTTCGTATAGTGGATAAAGAATCTTTTTGATATCTGACTGACACAGTCCTACTACTTGGACTTGAACTAAAACCTCATCATCGGCGAGGGTGGGTACAGGTAGTTCCTCATAACTTAGCTGATTAACGCCTCTAAATACTTGTGCTTTCATAATTTTTCCTTTTATCTTGCCAACTTTAGACTTTAGCAAAAGTTACGCGTCCAAGTGCAAGCACCTTAACTATTGCACCTCAAGAAAGATAATTAATAAGTCGCTAGGCATTAAGATTGTAAATATAAATAATCTATACAATGCTAGGCAAGTTACTTAAAGAACGCTACCAAGTTATAGATACCCTAAACGCCGGAGGGTTTTGTCAAACTTACTTAGCAAAAGATGTGTCTATTGCTGGTAGTCCAAGCTGCGTAATTAAACAACTCAAGTCTACACCTAACTTTGCGAATTATCTGCCAACTTTGGGCGAATTGCTAGATCGAGAAGCAGAAGCATTAAAAAAACTCGGCTTTTACGATCGCGTTCCTCAATTATTAGCTCATTTTGAAGAAGATGATGAGTTTTACTTAGTTCAAGAATTGATTGTAGGGCATCCACTTACAGAAGAATTAAGCCCCAAAGAACATTGGAGTGAAACCCAAGTCACTGAACTATTACAAGAAGTATTAAGCATTTTAGAGTATGTTCATAGCCAGGGATTAATTCATCGAGACATTAAACCCAGTAACCTAATTAGAAGACAGGAAGATGGGAAGTTAGTTTTAATTGACTTTGGCGCAGTTAAGCAAGCTTGGACGCAAGTAATTACTACTGGTGGCAAAACCGCTACTAATTACGCTTTTGGTGTGGCTGCAACTATTGCCATTGGTACGCCAGGCTATACTCCCCCAGAACAAGAACGAGGTATACCGCGCCCCAATAGTGATATTTATGCGTTAGGAACGATCGCAATTCAGGCATTAACAGGGCTAGACCCTACTCAAATCCCCGAAGACCCGGAAACTGGGGAACTGTTGTGGCAACATCACGCCCAAGTTAGCGATCGCCTAGCAACTATCATCAACAAAATGGTACGCTACCACTTTAAAGAGCGCTACGCCTCAGCAACAGAAGTATTGCAAGCTTTGCAGGTACAACTTCCTCCCAGCCCACCTATACAAATCTCAGCACCTGCTAAAACCAATAAAAAAAATATTCCCATTCTGCCATTTGTAGGCGTTGGCTTAACGATAAGTTTAATTGTCGGCAGCTACTATTATTATTTATTCAAATCGCCGCCAAAGCCAGCAGCTTCAACCAAACAATACAACTACTTATTTAAACAGCCCAGTAATATCAGCAATATTACTTTAGCCAAAACTCTCAAAAATCATTCTCAGCCTGTTTGGGCGACTTCTATTAGTGATAACGGTCAAGTTTTGGCAAGTGGCAGCCAAGATCGTACTATCAAGGTGTGGAATGTGCGTACAGGACAGTTACAGCGCACTTTGTTGGGACATAAAGACACCGTTAGATCCCTAGCAATGAGTGCCGAGGGACGGACTTTAGCTAGTGGTAGTGGAGATACAACAATCAAGTTATGGGACTTATCCCAAGGTAAGCTAATTGGTACATTTTCCGGTCATTCTAGCCCTGTTTGGTCGGTAGACTTCGCGCCGGATGGCAAAACGCTAATTAGTGCTAGTGAAGACGGTAGTATCAATATTTGGAATTTACGCACGGGTGCGACTAAAACTATTGAGTCTGCACACAATAGTAGAATTTTCTCGATTGCGGTTAGTCCGGACAACCAAACTTTTGCTACTGGAAGCAAAGATAAAACTATCAAGCTTTGGCAGCTACCAACGGGCAAACTCCTGCGCACTATCAACGAACACAAAGATGCGGTAAGGGCGATCGCTTATAGCCCTGATGGGACTCAACTTGCTAGTGGTAGTTGGGATACAACAATTCACATTTGGCATCCGCAAACCGGAAAACGATTGCAGACATTACAAGGACATAGCGATCGCATTGTTTCTCTCGTTTTTAGCAATGACGGACAGCAGTTAGCAAGTTCTGGGATTGAACCGACAATTAAATTATGGGATACCAAAAGTGGCAAATTACTACGTAAATTAACTGGACATTCCGACTGGGTTTTATCTCTAGCGACAGTCCCCGGTAGCAATCGTTTAATTAGTAGTAGCAAAGATAAAACAATTAAAATTTGGCATTAAAACCCCGTTGTCAAGCAATAGCCGCCTTGAATGAGGCAAACTAGATAAGGACAGTGTTAACACAACGCTTGTTACCGATTTACTTATAATTTTCTGGTTTGACTGCTCATGATTTGGCCCTTTAAGCCTCGTTTTCAAAAACAAATTGCCCGGATTGAAATTACAGGGGCGATCGCCTCCAACACGCGAAAGCAAGTATTAGAAGCCCTCAAAACTGTTGAAGAAAGACGCTTTCCAGCTTTATTACTCCGCATTGATAGCCCCGGTGGAACGGTGGGAGATTCTCAAGAAATTTATAGCGCTTTAAAAAAACTCCGCGAAAAAGTCAAAATTGTTGCTAGTTTCGGCAATATTTCTGCTTCTGGGGGCGTTTATATTGGTGTAGGTGCAGATTACATTATGGCAAACCCTGGCACAATTACCGGAAGTATTGGAGTAATTCTGCGCGGCAATAATATAGAGAGGCTACTAGAAAAAATCGGAGTTTCCTTTAAAGTAATTAAATCTGGCCCTTATAAAGATATTTTGGCTTTTGACCGCGAATTAACCGAGCCAGAACAGCATATCTTACAAGAATTAATCGATACAAGTTACCTTCAATTTGTGGAAACTGTAGCCGAAGGACGTAACTTAAGCGTTGAAAAAGTTAAAACTTTTGCCGATGGGCGAATTTTTACCGGACAACAAGCTGTAGAGTTAGGCGTTGTTGATAGATTGGGTACAGAGGAAGACGCTAGACGCTGGGCGGCAGAATTAGTAGGGCTTGACCCAGAAAAAACGAAATGCTACACCTTGGAAGAACGCAAACCCTTTTTAAGCCGCTTACTAAATAATCAATCGGGTAAGTCAACCCTAATCAGCAACTTGGGACAGTTACCGAGTTTAGCCATAGGCAATGATTGGCTAGAGTTTGAACTAGCTACCAGTGGGCTACCACTATGGATGTACCGACCGTAACTAATACTACTACCTGTGTAAGTAAAAATAATTGGTCTTCATTTACCCAAAAAAGGTTAATATTACAACAAAAAATCTAAAAGTTATCTAGGAGGACTTGGTTGTGGAGTGGCGACTTTGGGCAATTCGTGGGGCAACAACTGCGATGGAAAACACAGTTGAGGCAATTACAGAAGCTGTAGCGGAACTATTGGATGAGACAGAAACGCGAAATCAATTAGATCCGACAGAGATTGTCAGTGTGACTTTTTCTGTCACCCGCGATTTGGATGCAATTTTCCCCGCCGCGATCGCCCGTCACCGTCCTTACTGGGATAATGTACCTATGTTAGATGTCCAGCAGATGCACGTTGCAGGTAGTTTGCAACGCTGCATCCGCTTTCTGATTTTGGTGAATATTCCCACCAGTCACAATAAGGTTTGCCATACTTACCTGCGCGAAGCTCAAAACTTACGTCCTGATTGGAGTTTGCCGCAACCGCAACTATTTTCCCCTATCGGGTAATTAATTATTGCGGTAACACTTCTTTTTGCTCTAAAACTAAGGCTTTTTTGTGGGGATGAATACCAATAAAAAGATCGTAAATAAAGCTCCAAAAATCTCTTTTTTGCAACAACCCAGAAGTTTGATAGCAACCTTTAGCATCTAAAAGCGGCTTAGTGGCATAGTAAGCATTTTGGTAGTTGTACCAAGGAATAGAGGGCCATAGGTGATGAATTAAATGGTAGTTCTGCCCCATGATTAAGATATTGAGAACTTTACCGGGATAAACTCTAGCATTTTTCCAGCGATCGCGCTCTTGATGGGGACGATGAGGCAAATAATCAAAAAAGAACCCCAAAGCCAAGCCCACTATGGCTGTAGGAATAAACCAAAAATTGAGAATATAGCCTAAAAAGTGGTACTGAATCGAAACATAGAAAATTGCGGCTACTAAAGCGCGGCTAAAGAACCATTCCCACAATTCTTGTTTTTGCCAAAGTTGACGTTTAAAGAAAAATATTTCGTGATACAAAAACCGCACGGGAATTAACCACAAAGGCCCGGCGGTAGAAACAAAGTGATCGGGATCGTTTTCTGGGTCGTTAACGTTAGCATGATGCTGCAAATGTACCCGCGTAAATACCGGGAAAGCAAAAGCCAGTAGCAAGGCGCTACCATGCCCTAAAATGGCGTTGATCGACGGGTTGCGGTGGGCTGATTTATGACACGCATCATGAATTACCGTGCCGCAAATATGTAGAGAAATTGTATTAGTTACAAAACAACACCAGTGGGGCCATTCCCAAAGCCAGTAACCAAAATTGGATAGTGCGATCGCGCTAATTGCTGCTATAAACATCAGTAAAGTAGGATTGCGATCGCCTGGAGGGCTGAGAAACTCCCTAGGTACTGTTGTCAGTGGCTTTTTTGCCTCCGACATTAGCATCTTTGACTCCTTGATAAATTAATTTGCACGTACTAAATAGTAGACCTAATTAGATCATAAAGTTTTGTTTCGCACAAGTCATCCTTCTTAGCTCTATAGAGGTAGCCTAATAGCGATATAATTGCGGAGCAAAATGGCACAAAAAACATTACAGTAAGGCTGCAAGCAAGCTTTGACGGCAGTAAAGAAAAACCGAAGTTAAATAAAATTTGTTTTAGCCCTTTTATCTGCCCTTGTCCCTTTTTACAAAATTAGGCTCCATGCAACCAAGAGATTCTCAACGTCGGACAAAAATTGTCGCTACAATCGGGCCTGCCACCAGTAGCCCAGAAGTGCTAAAGGCAATCATAGAGGCAGGTGCAACTACTCTCAGGCTTAACTTTTCTCACGGTACTCATGCCGATCATCAACGCAGCGTGCGTTTAATTCGGCAAATTGCCTTTGAATTAAATCAACCTGTAGGGATTCTGCAAGACTTGCAAGGGCCAAAAATTCGTTTAGGTAAGTTTGAAAAGGGTTCTATAGAACTAAATAAAGGCGATTTATTTACTTTAACCAGTAATTATATAGTTGGTACTCAATCTATTAGCTGTGTAACTTACGATCTTTTGGCTGACGAAGTACCCTGTGGCGCGGCAATTTTGCTTGACGATGGGCGCGTAGAGATGCGCGTAGAAGAAATAGATCGTCCTAATAAAAACTTACACTGTCGGGTTGTAGTTGGTGGAACCTTATCGAACAATAAAGGGGTCAACTTTCCAGGCGTTTATTTATCAATCAAGGCGCTAACCGACAAAGACCGAGAAGATTTAATTTTTGGTTTAGATCAAGGAGTAGATTGGATTGCTTTATCTTTTGTTCGCAATCCCCAAGATGTACTAGAAATTAAAGAATTAATTTCTAACGCTGGGAAGCAAGTCCCGGTAATTGTCAAAATTGAAAAGCATGAAGCCATTGAACAAATGGAGGCAATTTTAGCTCTCAGCGATGGGGTAATGGTAGCAAGAGGCGACTTAGGAGTAGAATTACCCGCCGAAGATGTACCTATTCTGCAAAAGCGGCTCATTGCTACGGCAAATCGGTTAGGTATTCCGATTATTACTGCTACTCAAATGCTCGATAGTATGGTGAATAGCCCGCGCCCAACTCGTGCGGAAGTGTCGGACGTAGCAAATGCGATTTTGGACGGAACTGATGCCGTCATGCTCTCAAATGAAACGGCGGTAGGCAATTTTCCTGTGGAAGCTGTAGCCACAATGGCGCGGATTGCCGTAAGAATTGAGCAAGAACCCGCCTTAGCGGCTATTAATGCCAACCTTAAAGATACTCGTCAATCGATTCCCAATGCCATTAGTCAAGCGGTAGGGCAAATTGCCGAACAATTAGACGCGGCGGCAATTATGACTTTAACTAAAACAGGTTCTACGGCTCGTAATGTTTCTAAATTTCGTCCCCGTAATCCAATTTTGGCTATAACGCCTCACGTAGATGTAGCTAGACAATTACAGCTAGTTTGGGGAGTAAAACCATTGCTAGTATTAGATTTACCTTCGGCGGGGCAAACTTTTCAAGCGGCGATTAATGTTGCTCAAGAGAAACAATTGCTATCTGAGGGCGATTTGGTAGTGATGAGTGCGGGGGCGTTGCAAGGGGTGGCAGGTTCTACAGATTTAATTAAAGTAGAAATAGTAACTGCGGTACTCGGTCAAGGTATTGGACTTGGTTTAGGTCTGGTAAACGGTCGGGCTAGAGTAGCTCATACGGCTATGGATGTGGGTAACTTCAATCATGGGGAAATTTTAGTAGTTCCGCGCACCAGTGCAGATTTTATTGAGGCAATTCGCAAAGCTGCGGGAATTGTAACCGAAGATGAGAGTATGACAAGTCACGCTGCTATTATTGGTTTACGCCTTGGTGTTCCGGTAATTGTGGGCGTAAAACAAGCAACTCAAGTAATTCGAGATGGCACAATTTTAACTTTGGATATGCAAAGAGGTTTAATTTACTCTGGCACAGTAAAAAATAGTTAATGGAGCGCGTACTTAAAACCGGAAATGGTTGGCGGATTGGTTGGAATCCTCAATCCATAGAGTTTACAGGGTTAGTAGGTACAAATGATTGGGCTATTGAACTTACAGAAGCAGAATTGCAGGATTTTTGCCGCTTGTTAGTGCAACTAGCCGAAACTATGAGCCAGCTAAGTAGCGAACTCATGGATGAAGAAAAAATTACTTGTGAAGCTGAGAGTAGTTTAATTTGGCTGGAAGTGGCTGGTTATGCTCAATGCTACAGTTTACGCTTTATTCTGTTAACTGGGCGTTGCGCTGAAGGTTGTTGGAATGAATCCGCCGTTGGGGGGTTGTTGCAAGGAGCGCAGACTTTGCAAGTTTTTTAGTAGTAGGGGCGCAAAGCATTGCGCCCCTACGTCAATATTTATAAATCAAAGTAGGATTGCTGTAGCCAAATTTAGTAAGTTTGTTTTTGCTTCTAATTTGTGTTAGTATGGTTTTTCTGACACGGGGCGTAGCGCAGCTTGGTAGCGCGCCACTTTGGGGTAGTGGAGGTCTTGGGTTCAAATCCCAACGTTCCGATTTTAATTAAGACGTTGCATTGCAACGTCTCTACAAAAACAGAATTAATAAATCTAATTAGTTGGATACATCCGATCTAATTTCAAGAAAGTTTGCAAGAGTACGTTAGCTCCTTGGCTGCATTGTTCTGGGGATGTGTACTCATCTTCGGCGTGGCTGATTCCTTCCCGACTGGGGACAAAAATCATTCCCATATCAGCAAAACGCCCGATTTCTTGGGCATCGTGTCCTGCACGGCTGGGCAAATAAGTGTAACTTAGGTTTAGGTGTTGGCAAACTTGGGCGATCGCATCTTGAATTTTTACTTCAGCTAAAGTAGGTAAGACGTGCAAAGCTTGGGTTATAACTATTTCTGTTTTAGTCGTCTCAGCAATTTGATTTAACTGCTGTTTTAGTTCGCTCAGTAAATTATCTAAATGCTCTTGGGATAAGTCGCGCAGGTCGATTTTTAATTCAACTTTTGCCGGGACGATATTTACTGCATTAGGTAAAACATTCAAGTATCCTACTGTTGCAACTTGTTCTCCAGGGGTTTCCACTCCTAGCTTGTTTACAGCTAATACTACCTGCGCGGCGGCGACTAAGGCATCTTTTCTCATATTCATTGGTGTAGTCCCGGCGTGGTTTGGTCGCCCGGTAATTGTGACGGTATGGCGATACTGTCCGACAATTCCTTTAACCACTGCGATCGCATCCCCGGTACTTTCTAATATTCCCCCTTGTTCAACGTGCAACTCAACAAAGGCGGCAATTTCGCCCGGTTTGCGTTTAGCTGTGGCTATGTTTGACCAATCTCCGCCAGATCGCTTTAAACATTCTTCCATAGCTGTCCCATCATTGCGGCGATAATAATTGGGATCGTTTACGGTATTACCCGCCATTGCTTTACAGCCGATAACTGTACATTCTTCGTCAGTAAATACAATAACTTCAATGGGATGATCTAATAAAATCTTATTTTCATGCAGCACTCGTACTATTTCAATTCCTGCAAGCACTCCTAGCACTCCGTCGTAGTGTCCAGCGACGGGAACTGTATCAATATGCGATCCTGTTGCTAACGCTCCTGCGCCTTCTATGCGTCCGGGGTAAGTACCGATAATATTAGCCGCCGCATCAGTGCGGACAGCCATACCAGCATCGATCATCCAAGACTGGACAAGCTGACGCGCGAGGATATCTTCACGAGTAAAGGCTACTCTACTTACACCGCCATTTGCTAGTTTACCGATTTGGGCTAATTGGGCAATACTGCGATTTAGGCGATCGCTATTTACTAAAGGAATTGATGTAACAATCATGTTTTAGTGCAAAATTTGGGCTAAAAACTTCTTGGTTCTTTCTTCTTTGGGATGGTTAAAAAACTCTGTAGGCGTTGTATCTTCTACGAGCATTCCATCCGCTAAAAATATTACGCGGTCGGCTACTTCCCTTGCAAATCCTACCTCGTGAGTGACGCACACCATAGTCATTCCCGAATTGGCTAGACCTCGCATCACGTCTAATACTTCCCGTACCATTTCCGGGTCAAGAGCGGAGGTTGGTTCGTCAAATAACATTACTTTTGGTTTCATTGCTAAAGCACGGGCGATCGCAACTCTTTGTTGTTGACCTCCCGATAGCTGTCCGGGGTATTTAGCAGCTTGATGAGCTATTCCCACTCGTTCTAATAGTTGCATAGCTGCTTCTTCCGCTTTTACTTTAGTCATTCCGCGTAAATGAATCGGTGCTAAAGTTACATTTTTGAGTACCGTTAGATGGGGAAACAAGTTGAATTGCTGAAACACCATCCCGACTTCTCGGCGCACTGCTTCAATATTTTTGAGATCGTGAGATATTTTTACGCCATCAACTTCAATACTACCTTTTTGGTAAGGTTCTAAGCCGTTAAAGGTGCGGATAAAGGTCGATTTTCCTGAACCTGAAGGGCCCATTAATACAACTACTTCGCCTTTATTGACGGTTAAACTTACTCCTTTAAGAACGTGAAAGTTATTGCTGTACCACTTTTCTACATTTTTAGCGACGATAATTGCTGAAGATGCGATCGCGCTGTTACTTTGACTGGTTCTAGGCTGGGAATGTGTCATGTTTAGGTTTTTTTTGGGCAATTATTAAATTCTCTAACTTGCAGATATTTTCCCCCTTAAAAAGGGGGGTTAGGGGGGATCTCTTAAACGGGTAACAAAGTTAAAGGCTCTCCAAACCACTTTTGCGAGAGTTCGTTAAGCTTCCCCGATTCTTTTAAATCAAAAACGATCGCATTAACTTGTTCTAATAAGTCTGTATCCCCACGTCTTACGCCAATATGGCAGGGAGAATTTTTCATCACAAATTTGTTATCAATCCTTTTTTCGGGGTTATCGCGCATCAATTTAGCCGCGACTACGTTACCTGTAGCAATTAGTTCAACTTGTCCTGACACTAGCGCCGAAGCCGTTAAACTATTACTTGCAAAGCGTTTAATGGGGAAAGTTCCGGGCGGAATTTTTGATAACTCCAAGTCTTCTAAAGATCCTTGAGCAACTCCCACTGTGCGTCCTTTTAAGTCATCAAGCGATGAAACTTTAATACTTTGTTCGCCATAAACCCCAGAGAAAAACGGCGCATAAGGGGCTGAAAAATCAATGATTTTTGCTCGTTCTTTATTTTTCCCTAAGCTGGAAATTACCATATCTACTCGATTGGTTTGCAAAAAAGGTATCCGATAATTGCCAACTACCGGAACTAGCTCTAGTTTGACTTTTAACCCTTGAGCAATTTCTTGAGCAATATCAACGTCATAACCTTGAAGCTGCATAGTTGTATTTACCGAGCCAAAAGGGGGAAAATCGTCAGGTACAGCAACTTTTAGCTTTCCTGTAGCGATAATTTGGGCTAAAGTTGCGCCGGGATTGGGTACGCCAGGTAAACTAGATGCTGATGCGATCGCAGATGTTACCGCCAGTTTTTTAGTTGAAGAAGATTCGGGGGACGAACAAGCCGCAATGCTGACGGCGATTAAAAAACCTGTGATAAAAAGAGCTAAAGCTTTTAGTAGCTTGGTAGATAACCTTTTGTGCATTTTTTTATCGGGTTTTAAATTATTTGACTTTGTAGATGTAGGGTTGATGATTTGCGCCCCTACGGTTAAATTAGATTTTCTTTCATCTTCTAAGCTTTGTAGCTCATACTTCCTTCTAAGCGCTGGCTGAGGATTGAAAGGGGATAACACAAGCAAAAGTAAATTAAGCCAGCAATCGAAAATACTAAAAGACTTTGTAAGGTTACATTATTAATTTGCGCTGCTGCTCGTGATATTTCTGTAAACCCAATTACCGATGCTAGAGAAGTTCCCTTAATTACTTGCACTGCAAAACCCACTGTGGGCGCAATTGATAGCTTCAATGCTTGGGGTAAAATAATTAATCTCAGTTTTTTAAAATACCCAAAACCTAACGCTGAAGCGGCTTCCCATTGTCCCGTACCAATCGCCGCAATTGAACCGCGCCAAATATCTGCTAAAAAAGCACTGGTAAAAGCTGTTAAAGCTAAGGTTGCAGCTTGTAAGGGTGACAAATTTACCCCTAATACAATCGAAATGCCAAAAAAAGCCAAGAATAATTGCAATAATAACGGCGTTCCCTGGAAAAACTCGATATAAATCCAGCTAATGCTACTTAGCCATTTATTCGGGGAGATTCGCATTAACATTACACCAAAGCCAATTAGCCCACCGCAGATAAAAGCGATCGCGGATAATATTAATGTCCACTTGGTAGCTATAAGTAAGTTTGTAAAAATAATGGCGGTTGTAAATTCTTCCATTTTTGCTACCTTCTGTACTTGGCAAATTCAAAGTATTTTTTCTCTACTGCGTAAGCAATCCCTTTGATTAACCAGACGATCGCCAGGTAAACTAACGCTATTGTGAAGTAAATTTCAAAGCTGCGAAAAGTCCGCGCGTTTAAGTAATCGCCTGTAAAAGTCAAGTCTTCTGTAGCTATTTGAGATACGACACTTGTAAAAAGTACCGCTAAAATAATTTGTCCTACTAAAGCTGGATAAATGTTTGCTAAAGCTGGAGTTATGACAATATGGCGAAAAACTGATATCGGTTTAAATCCGAGCGCTAAACCTGCTTCTACTTGCCCTTTATGGATGCTTTCGACTCCTGCGCGGACAATTTCGGTTGAATACGCGCCAAAATTTACCGCTAAAGCTAGTGTTGCAGCTTGTTCTGCTGTTAACTTTAGTCCTAAATTGGGTAATCCAAAAAAGATAAAAAATAGTTGAATCAAAAACGGGGTGTTGCGGATTAATTCTACATAAGTCGCCGCTAATCCATTTAAAAAGCGGTTTCCAGACGTTCTACAGAGCGCTCCTATTATCCCAATTGCTAACCCAAAGGCGATCGCAATTAACGATAATCTTACCGTCACCACCGCCCCACTGAGAAATAAGCCCAAGTTATCCCAGACAACGGAAAAATCAAAAGTATAACCCATACTTCTATCTAAGGGATGATTTGTTTGCTTTTGAATACTGTATACATCATCCAAAAAAATAATACTGTATCTCTCTATACAGTAGAGTTACGGGCATTTTTCGCAATAGATTAAAGTTTCTTATATTTGGTAAATTTCTAGATTTTTCGTTACAATGGATACAGAAACAAAAACAAGCGTTCATCTCTTTTTAAAGAGACGGAAGTAAGTTAAGACTGAAGGAACGCGCCTCAAAAACGATGACGCTACAGGAGGCGGAATTAATGAATTACCAAGACCTAAAACTAATTACCAGCAGAGAATTAGAAGCAAACCAAATAAACCGCGAATCATGGTTAAGTAGAGTTTGGCAAAAGCTAACTACTTATTTAAGTCAAAGCTCTGGGTTGCGTGTATGGCAATCAGACAAAAAAGGTAGTAGTGTATGGAATCTATACAACCCAACTACAGGCGATAAACTTAGCTTTGATTCTGAAACAGATGTAAGAACATGGATTGAAGAATCTTACTATCGTCCAGCTTCCGCCGAAAGACAGTTTAGACCTTATGCTTGGTATCAGATAGAAAGATAAGCATTGGTTTAAATAATGTACGCATTTTGATGGTAGGGGCGCAATGCTTTGCGCCCTTACACATTTTTACAGATGTACCTTAAGTTAAGAATCGCCATAAACAAAAACCCGCAATTATCACGGGTTTTTGTCTAAAAACTAAAAGTTGTCCGTATCGTCCCAACATACTCCGTATCGTTGCTACTGTTATGTTCTGGATTGAAAATTGCTAATAATCCTGGCGTAACTTCAATGTTGTTAGTCAGACGATAACGATAAAAAGCTTCTAAATGATAGGACGTATCGCTATCAACTCGGCTTCTATTGCCAAAGCCAATTTCTCTTACATCCGAACTTGTGACTTTAGGGGATTGACCAAACAAAAGACCGCCTAAACTGCCTTCTTTACCCAAATCTGGAAAACCTAAACCCGCCGCATAGTACCAAATATCGGCTTTAGCGCCACGATTGCCCGTGACAATTGTACTGCTATCGGGGTCACCAATGGCGATCGCCTGACTATAACCACCCCAACCAAACAAAATCAACTTAGGACGTATACGGAGACTTGCTTGTACGCCGTAATGATTGCCTGTTGTGGAGATATTACCAAAGGGTGCGTTAGCAAAAACACTCCCGGTACTTTCCATAAAACTAATGTTACCTGTAGTAGGAGTATCGTAAGTGTGAGCATAGGTCAAACCCAAGCCAAAAGCCTCGCCTAGCTTAAAATTTAACTGACCAAAAGCTGCATAAGTTCCGTTAGCAATGCCAAAACCGTTATCGGGATTGTTTGCAGTGGGAGCTAAATAAGCCAAATTTGCCCCAATAGCGCCTTGAGGATTAATCGCAACTTCTACACCCGCGCCACCATTTTGATGTCGATAAATCGGGCTAAATCTACCGTAGCGGGAAATAGCACCGCGTCCACTACTTTCAAAAGGACTGTAGACAGGAAAACCTCTAGCGTCTAATTCCACATTAGTAGCATCAACTTGAACTACAATGCGATCGCCTACAGGGAAACGATAAAAAATTTGATCGACATCTAGACTATTATCATTACTGATATCAAAGCCCAAACGAGTCATATTGCTACCTGTAACACTTGTCCCAAAAGGGCTAAAGTTTCGAGCTTGCAAACGCACTCTTAAAAGGTCTTCACCGGAAAAACTGGTATTTAAAGCCAAACGAACGCGGCTAGTAAGAGTCAATGTATCTTCTATATTGCCATTAGAACCGGGAATGCGACTTGAAGAAACAGCCCGATTATCGCCAAATACACCATTAACAGCAAAAATAGCTTCTCCGCCTAGCTTAGTTGTAGTAGAAAATTGATTTGCTTCTAAAGTGGCGGTTTGTACTTCTAGGCTGTCTACTCTACCGCGAATAGTTGCTAATTCTGTAGCAAACTCTGTTTGGAGTTTTTGTAAAGTCGCTAAATCATTACGAGTAGCAATATCTGTTGTAGCAGTAGCAATTAATTCATTAACTCGGTCTAAACAAGCATTTAAACCCGCCGCAAATTCATAGCGAGTTAAAGCCCGATTTCCCCGAAAAGTCCCATCTGGATAACCTGCAATGCAACCATAACGTTCAACTAAAGACTGCAATGCTTGAAAAGCCCAATCGGTCGGTTGCACATCCGAAAGCTGAGAAACCGATGTAACTTGAGCCATTGGTTCTAGGTTTTGTGCTGTTGCAGTCAACGCAAAACCACTAATAGCAGAAGTTACAGCTACTATAGTTCGCAGAAAATACATCATCTCACACCTAAAAAATTATCGAGCTTTTTTACTGCGACTGACGACGGGAAAGTAATCTAATTCCTACCAGTGCTATACCAATTAAGATAAAAGAAAAGACTGTAGTTAATGTCCCCAAAGCATAAAGAGCGGGAGATGTGACATTAGTTGTCATCCCAAAAATTTCTAAGGGTAAAGTATTTGTTTCGCCAGAAATCAACGAAGTACGGGTAAATTCATCGTAGGAAAGCGTAAAGCCTAGCAAACCCACACCAATTACACTTGAAGCAATTAAGGGGAAAACAATTTGCCAAAACGTTGTCATTTCACTTGCGCCTAAATCGCGCGCAGCTTCTTCGTAAGCTGGATTAAAACGCCCAAAGATTCCCAGCATAATTAAGAAAGCAAAGGGCAAAGTCCAAGTCAAATGTCCCGCCAACGCTGACGAAAACCATTGATTGTCTAACCCAACTAAGCTAAATACAATCCCAATGCCTAGAGATACTAAAATACTCGGCACAATTAGGCTAGAAATTGTTAGGTAAAAAACGGCATTAGAACCAAAAAAGCGCCGCCGAAAAGCTAATCCCGCCATGACGCTAAAGACAACGGTAAACACTGTTACTAGCAAACCTAAGCTAAAAGAACGCCCAAACGCATCAACAAAGTTTCCTACACGCTGCACTCCAAATACGGCATTTAACCAATGGAAACTGAACCCGCGCATGGGAAAAGTTAACTGTCCTTCGGGGCCTTGAAGGGAAAGGATAAAAATAGCGAACATTGGGCCGTATAGAAATAAAACAAATAGTCCAAAAAATGCTGTCAGCAGATAACTAGAAAGAGATTTTTTTGCGCTTTGAGTCATGATTTAAAGCTCCTTACGAATATCAACGGTACGCAAAATTCCAAAGACAATTAGTAACGTAATGATGAGTAAGACTACCGCATTAGCTGCCGCTAGTGGATACTGCAAGCTATCTATTTGATTTTTGATCAGATACCCGACAGAGGAAGATTTACCACCACTCATGATCCGCATAGTGGCAAATTCGCCCATTACTAGAGTGATGATAAAAATAGAACCGATCGCAATTCCGGGCGCAGATAAAGGTAAAATTATTTGCTGTTGAATCTGTAATGGAGACGCGCCTAGGTCTTCAGCAGCAGTAATGAGCGATCGCTCGATTCGCATCATACTATTAAATATTGGCGCAACTATAAACAAAGCATACAGATGTACCATCGCTAAAATTACCGAAAAATCCGAGTAAAGCAACGCCTCGATTGGTTGGTTAATTAGCCTTAATCCCATCAAACCTTGATTAATCAATCCTTCTCGTCCCAAAAAGGGAATCCAAGAAATCATCCGAATGACGTTAGAAGTCAAAAAGGGAATGGTGCAAATTAAAAACAAAATAGTTTGCCATTGGGAACTTTTGACCTGAAAAGCTAGAAAATAAGCCACCGGATAACCAATTAACAAGCAAAGTACCCAAACGATCACGGCAAACTTGAAGGTATTGAGATAAGTTGCTAGGTAGACTTTAGATGTAAAAATCCCCAAATAGTTATTGAGGGTAAAGCCGGGAGTCATTGCAAAGCCGTTAAAGTTCCAAAAACTGACAATTGCGATCGCAATTATCGGTAAAATCAGAAATAATAAAAAAACTAGCGTCTGGGGAGCCACCAGTAAGTAAGGCTTTAAAGCATTAGAAGTTTTTAGCATTGGCTTAAAAGAGATAGGTTGGGTTAAAAATTGAAGTTTGTTCGCAGCACTCCCACATAAATTGTTTCGTTGTTGTCGTTATGGTCAGGATTGGTAATCACAATTAAACCGGGTGTAATGCCGATATTGTCGGTAATTTGATACTTATAAAACGCATCCACCATGATTGATGTATCCCGATCTTCAAAGGCTGAAACGTCGTTATTCGTAGTTTTTGAAGGCATCCCGACCACAATTCCGCCTAAATTGCCTTTTTTGCCCAAATCGGGAAAAGCTAAAGCCACAGCCCAAGATTGAATATTAGCCTCCGAACCGTCACCTGGCCCGCCTTCCGCCGCCGCATCCGCAAAATAATACCAACCACTCAAAATAAACTTAGAACTAAGCCGATACTCCGCTTCAACGCCATAGCCATTAGTAGAAGTACCATAGGGGCCAAAAGGAAAAGCAGCATTTTCGCTACCAAAAAAGCCTCCAGGGGGAGCATTTCCGCTACCGTCATCGTAGGCGCGTAGATAGGTAAGTGCGATCGCAAATTGTTTGCTAGGTCGAATTGTAATTTGTCCCAACGCCCCGTAAGCACCACCAAACAAGCCTGTATCGGGATTGTTGGCGGTGGGATCTCCGGCTAAATAACCACCCCCAATATTAATAGAGTCAGTAATGTTGTAATTAAATCCCGCACCCGTCACGCCACTAGGGAAATAAATGGGACTTCGCAAAGCAAAACCAGATAGTACCGTGTCGTAGTCGCCATCTAGGGGATGCAAGGTAGGGACAAATAAATCTAAAAATCCAAAAGCTTCTAAAAATACCGTTCCGCGATCGCCAATCGGAAAGCGATATTCTAATTGGTTAATAGAAAAGGCGTTATTGCTATCTGCGGTAAAAGCTAATCTAGACATAGCTGTTCCCGTCGCATCGCCAAGGGCGGGTGTATTACCTGCTTGCAACCGAGTAATTAAGCGATCTTTGCCTGTAAAGCTAGTATCTAAAATTAGCCGCACCCGCGCCGAAGCAAATATATTGTTGTCCAATGGTTCGCTCTGGGGCTGCGTTCCACCGCTTCTAGGCGTACCAAATTGACCGGGAGTAGGGGGGATAATTCCCGCTCCAGAAGTAACGGCTTTGTCGTCCCCAAAAGCTCCAGCAACAGCAAAAACAGCGTGACCAACTAATTTAGTTGTGGTGGAAAACTGATTTGACTCTAATTCTGCTGTTTGCACTTCTAAACTATCAACGCGCCCTCTAATTACAGCTAATTCGGTTGCAAAGTCAGCTTGGAGTTTTTGCAAAGTAGCCAAATCTGCTTTTGTAACTAGATTGGAAGTTCCACTACTAATTAATTCATTCACCCTGTCTAAACAAGCATTCATTCCCGCCGCAAATTCGTAGCGAGTCAAAGCCCGGTTTCCTCTAAAAGTGCCGTCTGGATAACCTGCAATACAGCCATAGCGCTCGACTAAAGACTGTAATGCTTGAAATGCCCAATCGGTCGGCTGAACATCCGAAAGCTGAGAAACCGAAGTTACTTGTGCTTGTAGGGTATACGGATTGTCTTGCCGTATAAGTGGAGATTCGTTTGCACTGGCAACTTGTATAAAGATTCCTAGAGAACCAAAAACAGCAAAACTTTGTCCCAGATATTGCCTGAGAAAATTTAACATTTGCTCCCTCACACCAATTAATGAAACTTTTTTAAAGACGGAGACGTAGCACCGCTACGTCTCTACGCAACGATAAATTCTGTCCACTTATAAACGAGGTAAACTTGCTGCTGCATAAAGGAATTCCAGCAAACAACGTTACCCATTCGTTCTGTAAAAGAACCACCATCACGCACAGCACCTTTAGATTCAATCTTTTTGCCAAAAGGATCGAGCATATCTATAGCTGCGGGTTTTCCTTCGTACCAAAAATCCCACTCCTCCGGTTTCATAAACTTTCGGGCATTTACTGGCGCGGCGCTGTAATAACCCTGTCTACTCAAAAACCCCCCAACCCAGCCATCTAGCATCCAGTTGAGATATTCGTAAGCTGCATCTAGTTGGATTCCTGAGAGATTTTTAGATAACCCCAAACCCCCGCCCCAACCTCGATAACCTTCTTTTAAAGGCGCATAAACACAAGGAATCCCCCGCGATTTTACGGCGGTAACTGCTGGCGACCACATTGATTGCAATACTACTTCCCCGGAGGACATCAAGTTAACGGATTCATCAAAGGTTTTCCAAAAAGCTCGAAATTGTCCCGCTTGCTTTTGCTCGATTAAAAGATCCGTTACTTTGTCGAGTTCCTCTTTAGTCATGTTGCCTTTGTCGCCGAACTGCATTAGCCCCAAAGACTCCATAATCATCGCTGCGTCCATAATCCCAATAGAAGGAATATCTAATAGAGATGTTTTACCTTTAAATTTGGGATCAAATAAATCTGCCCAAGATTCAATTTTTGTATCTACTAAATCGGGTCGATAGCCCAAGGTGTCAGCGTTGTACTGAAACGGGATCATTGTCGCCCAGTCTGTCGGACTTGTAGCAAGTTCCGTTGAATCTTTACCTTTAAGAAATACTACTTTGCGGGGTGCAGTCCCTTGAGAAGTATTTACTTTTGCACCGGGGTACAATTCGCCAGTTGTAAAAATCGGTGTTATTTTGTCAAACTCTTTAATTTTTCTGATATCAATGGCTTGCAGGTTTCCAGAGGGAACAACTAAAGGCAAGCTAAAATATTCACCATCGAAAATATCGTACTGTTTGGGCTGAGTAATCGCAATTTGAATATTTTCGGCGGTACTCAAAGCGCGCATATTAATCTTAAAACCTAAGTCTTTCTCGGCCTGAACGCGGATATCGTTAATTTGCGCCGCACCCGAACCAATCAAGCGTAAAGTTACATCCTTAATCTTGTTGGTAATTATGGTGGGCCCTCTTTGGGGTTGGCAACTAGCCGCCGCCAGCATAGTTCCCCCCGCCGCTAATCCGTAGGCGATCGCTTTACGCCGAGTAATTTTACTCATAGTTTAGTACGCTAGAAAAATACAGTTATCTTTCGACCAACTCAAAATCACTAATTGACCTTCTTGTAAGTCATTGATTCGCCAATCTTCGGTACGAACCTTGTAAAGTAATTCTTGTCCAGTGGCTTCAATCATCAGCGAAACCCGCGTTACATAACCCGTCATTTCTACCGCCGTAATCCTCGCCGATACTTCATTTGCACTTAAAGTTGACTTGGCTGGAATCCGGTTGTAAGGCGCAATAGACATCAAATCGGGTCTAATTGAACAGGCTGCTTCTGTTCCCACTGCTACCGCGTGTCCCCGGCAAAATATTGAGCCAATTCCTGCTACTTCTAGTTGAATTAAATCTAAACTGCTATCGGTAACACTGCTAGTTACTTTCCCAGTAAAAATGTTGTTGTCTCCCATAAATTTAGCGACAAACTGCGACGCGGGAGTATCAAACAATTCTTCCGGTGTTGCAACTTGATCTATGCGTCCGTGAGACATGACTACAATTTGGTCAGAAAGTGAAAAAGCTTCCTCTACATGGTGCGTTACTTGGATAAACGTCATCCCAAATTGTTTTTGAATTTTGCGTAATTCTGTACGCATCCGTACTCGCAAATTCTCATCTAAGGCGCTCAAAGGCTCGTCCAGCATCAATACTTGAGGACGGGTAACTAAAGCTCTAGCTAAAGCGATTCGTTGCTGTTGTCCGCCACTAAGCATTGTTGGTTTGCGATCGCCTACATGACTTAAACCTACAAGTTCTAACATCTCTCCTACTCTTGTTTGGCGATCGCTCTCTTTCAATTTCCGCATCTTCAACCCAAACTCTACATTTTCCCAAATGGTTTTATGGGGAAACAAAGCATAACTTTGAAACATCATCGCGGTATTACGTTTAGCGGCGGGAATCTCATTAACTCGGCGATTGCCAATTAATATATCTCCGCTCGTTGCTTCTTCGTGTCCGGCAACCATTCGTAAGGCTGTAGTTTTACCGCAACCACTTGGGCCCAAAAGACAACAATAAGTTCCGGCGGCAATATCTAAGGTAAGATTTTCTACGGCGGTAACAGCACCATATTTTTTTGTTAGCGATCGCAAGGCAACTCCGGCGGCGGCTTCTGCTAAAGCTTGTTGAATTGTAGAATTATTGAGAGATTTAGATTTAAGTTCTGTAGTCACGGCTCACGCTCCTTACAGCTTATGCTAGTAGCAATATTTTAAAATTCCGTTATATACTGTATACAATCACTATTTAAAAATAAATGTATAGACAAGTACATTTACAAAAAATGAGTAAGGAGGAAGATATTGCCCCTGTCGCCGCGAAGTCTTAAACGCAATCAATCATTGCAAGAGCAAGCTTATCAAGCTCTAAAAACAGCAATACTTTCAGGAGAACTAGCGCCAGGACAGCGATTAGTAGAAGTTCAACTAGCTAAACAGTTGCAAGTTAGTAGAACGCCAATTCGGGAAGCAATGCAATTACTTGAGCATGAAAATTTAATTGCCAACGATAACGATACTCTGCGCGTGGCGACGATTTCTGTAACTGACGCTGCACAGTTGTACGATTGTCGCATTGCTTTAGAGCAACTATCCGTAGCGGAAGCTTGTCAAAATGCCACAAAGTCGCAGCTAAAAGAACTCGAACAGATGGTGCAACAAGCCGAAAAGCTAGTAGAAAGCAAGCCTACTCAACTAACAAGTTTTCGCTTGCTTGACTTGGATTATCGCTTTCATAGATTAATAGCGAAAAGTTCGGGAAACCCTTGGCTAGTATCGCTCTTAGATCGAGTATTTGATAAAATGCAATTACTGAGGATTCAAACCACAAAAAATAATCCAGAAGTGTTAGAAATTCGTACCGAGCATCGAGAGATTTATGAACCAGTGCGCGATCGCAATGTTCAAGCCGCCGTTACAGCCGTTAGAGAACATTTAACAGCTAGTAAAGAGCGCGTAATTAAAGAAATAGAGCAATTACAGCAAGATAATCAAACCGCCCAATAAGGATTTTTACCCATGACTCAAAATTCTCTTAACTCCAAACTCGTATTTATCTGTGGTTCAGCCTTGCGAGGACAACCAGACCACAAAAACCTGCAATCTGCCAAATTTGTCAAAACTACGGCAACTCGTCCCAATTACCGCTTACACGCGGCGGGAGATGGTTGGCATCCAGCAATATACGAAGTAGATAACCAAGGAATTTCTATCCCTGGCGAAGTATACGAACTCACAACTGAGCAATACGAATATTTACTATCCACCGAACCGCCCAATATGTACCCATCAGATGTAATTTTGACCGATGGAGAAGCAATTACCGCCATGCTGTACCCACAAGAATTAGTAGAACAGTACAACTGGTTAGATATCTCCGATTACGGCGGCTGGGCAGCTTACAAGCAAGCTGCGGGTGTGGAGAGCAAAGTTTAATCAACTGTAAAAGATTGCAATATCCCTGTATAGAGCTTAGGAATTGGAAAAGCCAAAGATCCAACTTTACTTGTTTCTAGCCCTAAACTAACTAAAACTTCAACAAATTTGACCGCCGCACCCACACCGTCAATTACAGGTGCGCCAATCTCTTGACTAATCTCCTTTGCTAAGTCCGCCATCCCACTACAACCCAGTACGATCGCTTCAGTTTTGTCTTCAATCAAAGCTTGGCGGCATTCTTCGGTAATAATTTTTTTAGCGTTACCATCGGTTTCTAGCTCTAAAACCGCTAAATCCGTACTGCGGATATGGCGGCAAAATCGGCTCATCCCATAATTTTCTACTAAGTGCTGGGCAATAATTCGCGTCCGACTTAAAGTAGTCACAATTGAAAAGCTTGTAGAAATTAAACTAGCTACGTGCATAGCAGCTTCTGCAATGCCAATAACAGGACTTCGCGTCAATTCACGGGCTGCAAGTAACCCCGGATCGCCAAAGCAAGCAATAACGTAACCGTCTATACCTTCTGCTTCTCCTTTGCGAATTTCCTCTAGCAATCCCACTACGGCCAAAGCCTCATCGTAATGTCCCTCAATCGAAACTGGTCCCATTGAAGGGTTGCAAGCAATAATTTCTGTACTAGGATTAGCGACTGCTTGAGCCGCTAATCCAATTTTTACAGTCATGCTGATGCTGGTATTGGGATTGATAACTTTAATTTTCATCTTCCCATCTTGGTAAAAAATTACATTATTATCCCCCGTCGCGATCGCTATGAGGATACACAAGCAAGCATCACTTCTTAAATAGTTAGTGCAACGCTGTCTTGTTCAATAACCTGAGATCGCTTACAAAAAACCATGTTTTCAATATTCTAGAAAAATAAGTTGCCAGGAACAATAGAAATAATTACAGCTACTCCTAAATACGGTTAAACCCCACAGACAATTTTTTCACAATATCTAGTCCTCTTGATAGTCTCAGTAAATCTACTTTTTTTAAAGTGCGTTTTTTTCAAAAAATAGCAATTTATCTAGACAAGGCAATCAATTCAGCATTGTGAGTTTAATAACAATATCTTACTTAATTTACTGCGATCGCCCTCTCAATCCTCGGTCAAAAAGTACGATTTAGGGATTTTTGCCCTAACTACCAAGGTTTTTTTGTCCAAACACCGTATTTTTACTTCCAGTATATATGCGGCTATCTAGTCCCTGTTAGAGAAGGATAATTTGTGATAAATCCGTAGAATCTCGCTTTATTACTATTAGTAATTGCATTATCTTTATGAAGTAGGTTGGTTTTGTGAAGCTTTCAAAAGGCAACTACTCAGCCAATTCTACAAGTAGTAAAAGTATTAACTGCTTTCCTTAAGGAATTATTAATACTTTTATGCCAATACAGTTTATTAGATTAAATTCACATTCCGTGAACTTAATACGTAAAAAACCTCTGAAACGCTGTTAACAACTTACTTAGTCCGCAATACTAATAAAGATGTTTCCTTAATCGCTTAAGAGGCTTAAAACCAAGAATTTCAACTTTTCCTGCTGAATGCACTGGAACTGCAACCGCAGGGTAGGCTTTGTTGTTCTTATTTAGACGAATACATTTATTTTCCACATCAAGGTACAAACAAATGCAATCACAGAACAAACTAAACAAATTAGTCAAGTTAGCCCTAGTCGCAACTACGCTAACAGCTTCTAATATAGCACCAATTCTTATGGGTGCAATCCCCTCGGCTCAAGCTGTTCCCGTGACAGCAAAACGCGCTGACGATTTTATTAATAGTATTTGTGTTAACACGCATTTTGGCTATCCTGATACGCCTTACGTTAGCCAATTTAGTACCACTAAACAAAAATTAATAGATTTGGGAGTCCGCCACATTCGTGATGCTGGTGTAGGCAGCAGTTATGCAAGCAGATTGAAGGAATTGGCAGCCGTTGGCATCAAAACTAACTACGTTATGCTTCCTATCTATGGAGTTCTACCTAATTCCTCCTACTGGGGTAGAGGACAGTACGTTCAAATTAATGACTTGATTAAAAATCAAATAGGTACAGATGTCGTTGATGCGGTAGAAGTGGGCAACGAAATCGACCTTAACTACCGTAGTCATTACTGGCGTAAAGGTGATAGTGCAACATTAAGTAACGATCCAAATTCTTCTTTGTACTGGGTTTCTTATATCCGTAGTCTCACAAAAGATACATGGAATGCGATCAAAGGCGATCCAGCAACCGCACATCTTAAAGTTGTTGGCCCTTCTTTAGGTGGCAGTTATGGTTACGGCAGCAAAAAACTTTTAGGCGACTTGAGCAACGTTGTCGATTGGGGCAATGTTCATTCCTATCCTTTTGGTGGCAACCCTTTCAACAATCCTTTTTCCTACGCTACGCTTAGCAAGTATTTCTATCATGGCAACTTCCCATCAGTAAATATTGATGAAAATCCTTGGGCGCAGGATGTCTACAGCCCATCCTTTGGTTCTAAACCAATGACTGCTACCGAAACTGGCTACTATACTACTGGCAATGGCAAAGGTATTTCTGAAAAAGTCCATGGTAAATATATGCCACGTTTATTTTTAGAATACTTCCGCAAAGGTTTTGTTCGCACTTGCTCTTATGAGTTTCTCAATGAATGGAATCAGCCTACAAATTCTGAAGCGAATTTTGGTTTGTTGCGTAACGATCTAAGTGAAAAGCCTGCTTATACAGCGTTGAAAAATGTGATTACCAGAATGAAAGATCCTGGTGTCAACGCCAAAACCTTTACTCCTCAAGCTTTAGACTTTTCGCTAACTGTTACTCCACCTGCTGGATACAATCGCTCTCAATACGTACATAGCGTATTGCTACAAAAAACCAATGGCTCATTTTACTTAGCATTGTGGCATGACATTTCTAACAATGATACGACTGTCACCCCTCCTCGGAGTATCGAACACCCTGCTATGCCTACTAAAATCAATTTGAACACTCGAATTAGTCGCGCTAGCACTTTCGTTTTAGATGATGCGGGTAATAAAATAGAAGGAGATATTGCTGTCAACAACAATACTGTCAGTCTGAATGTAACGGACAAAGTCACAATCATCAAACTTACACCTTAAAAAGGCTTTACTTGGGCTTTTACCAAGTTTTGACTAAAGCTTAATTAGTAGATTTCCGTCCAACAAAATTGTTGGACGGGAATTATTTTTAAAATCGCTTAATTGTAAAAGGTTTGTTTTTTAAGCTGTTAAAACAAAAACTGGCTAAAATTGCTAGGTGTTTATTGCTCGCCCAGAAATTCTAAGTAACTGTTGCTCAGTTCTTTTACAGCTAAGTTGTAGAATTTTTTGCCCTGTTCGGGTGTAGCTAAAGCCGGATTAGATCCCATGCGTCCATCGGGGTAACGCTGCTGAAAGTCGGCGGCGCTATAGATTTTGTGTCCTTTGGCAACGTCAGGCGACAAAGGAGCATTTTTAATGACTTCTGGATAAATGTATTGAGTTACAGCAACTTCACTTGGGGTTGCATGATCGCCTTCTTGGTTACCGTATAGTTCTTTGGCTAAGTTATAAACAGAGTGGCACATAAACCAGTTGCCTACTTGACATTTAACTTGGGCATGATTGGGAATATTCAAATCGGCTAAATGGGCATAAGTTTCAGCAAAGGCGGCTTTGAGAGTAGCTATATTACCGCCATGACCGTTGATAAAGAAAAATTTGTTAAATCCTGCTCTAGCTAGACAAGTAATGTAATCTCGAATCACCAAAATCATCGTACTAGGTCGCAAACTAATTGTACCGGGGAATGCTGTATGGTGAAGTGCCATCCCCACATTAATAGTTGGGGCAACTAAAGCATGAGTGGCTTCTCCTACGCCATAAGCGATTTCTTCAGCACAAATTGCGTCTGTACCGATTAAGCCTGTTGGCCCGTGTTGTTCGGTAGAACCAATGGGTAAAATGATTCCTGGCGATCGCTCTAAATAAGTCTCAACTTCACACCAAGTCGTTAAATGTAACTGCATAATTAATTCCTTTGATAAACAAATTTATTCTCAAATCATCACGGCTTCAGGAATTGCCCCCTGCATCTTACTTAAAGAGTCAATTAAGGTATCTAGTTGCTGGTTGGGTTTGAGCAAGTTGAGACTGCGGACAATTATTTTTCCTGGAGCGTAGACATAGCGCGACTTCAAATGTTCGGGTAAATTCTCAACCATTAGTTTCCAAGCGGGTTCCGCCATTGCTGTTTCTAAAGCTATATGCTGTTTTGCCTCCGGTTTAATCCGACTAAAGCCGAGAGACTTGGCTAATTGTTTAAGTTCCATTACACGCAATAACTGTTTAGCGGCGGGGGGAATTGCACCAAAGCGATCGCTCCACTCAGCAGCAATGGCATCTAATTCGCTCTGTGAACTAGCTGTAGCAACGGCTCTATAAGCGCTCATTTTTTGATCTAAGTCGGCAATATAATCGGCGGGAATAAAGGCGGTAAGGTTTAGATCGATTTGCGTATCTTCTACTTGCGGAATTTCTGCCCCTTGAATTTCTCTAATGGATTCTTGCAATATTTCCATATACAAATCGAAGCCAATTACTTCCATTTGTCCCGATTGTTCCGCCCCTAACAAGTTACCAACGCCTCTAATTTCCATATCGCGCATAGATAACTGATAGCCAGAACCCAACGTTGCAAATTCTTGAATTGCTCTTAACCTTTGCCTAGCAGCATCCGATAACATTTGTTGTTTGGGATAAAATAGCCACGCATGAGCCTGAATGCCTGCCCTCCCGACTCTACCGCGCAATTGATATAGCTGAGATAAGCCGAATTTGTGAGCATCTTCAATCAAAATTGTGTTGACTCTGGGAATATCTAAACCAGATTCGATAATTGTTGTACAAACTAGAACATCTGCGTCACCATTACCAAAAGTGAGCATAGTTGATTCTAATTGAGATTCATCCATTTGCCCGTGGGCGATCGCCAAACGCACACCAGGGAGAGCATCGCGCAACGCCGCCGAAGTTTCCTCAATCCCATCTACGCGCGGTACTACATAAAATACCTGTCCGCCGCGATCGATTTCTTGGCGGATTGCACTGCGGATAGTTTCAGCATCGTAGGGCGATAAATGAGTTTTAATTGGTCGCCGCGAGGGTGGTGGTGTGGTAATTAAGCTCATTTCCCGAATGCCAGACAAAGACATATACAAAGTTCGGGGAATTGGTGTAGCGCTTAAAGTTAAGACATCTACTTTATTTCTCAAAGATTTGATTTTTTCTTTCTGATTAACTCCAAAACGTTGTTCTTCATCAATCACTAATAAGCCTAAATCGCGGATAGTTACACCTTTACCTAATAATTGGTGCGTACCGACAACTATATCTAGTTCCCCTGTTGCCAACCTTGCTTGAATGTTGCGACGTTCTTCGGCGCTGCGGAAGCGGTTGAGTAAACCAACTTGAATCGGGTAAGGTGCAAAACGTTCTTTGAGAGTATGGTAATGTTGTTGCGTCAAAATAGTTGTAGGCGCAAGTAAAGCCACTTGTTTACCAGCAGTTACGGCTTTAAAGATGGCACGAATTGCTACTTCTGTTTTTCCAAAACCAACATCACCGCAAACTAAACGATCCATTGGGCGATCGCTTTCCATATCTCTTTTTACATCCGCCGTAGCTTTCAATTGATCCGGTGTAGGGGCGTAAGGAAAGGAGTCTTCCATTTCTTCTTGCCAAGGCATATCGGGCGGATAAGCAAAGCCTGTTTGTTGGGATCTAGCGGCGTAGAGTTTGAGCAAGTCTACCGCCAACTTTTTAATTGCTTTACGGACTTTATTTTTAGAAGTTGTCCAAGAACTGCTGGACATTCTATTTAATACGGGTGTTCCGTCACCTGTCGCCCGAAACCGACTTAACGAACCAACTTGATCGGCGGCTACTCTTAGCAATCCATCAGCGTACTGAATTACTAAATATTCGCGGGTTTCTCTATTTATAGTCAGGCTTTCCAGCTTCAGAAACTTACCTAACCCGTGACTGCGATGAACTACATAATCCCCTTGAGCGAGTTTATTGGGGTCTACTTGTTTGGAGGCGGCGCGGCGGCGTTTGCGGACGTAGCCAGGAGATGCTAAAGAATGCTGTCCGTAAAATTCGCGGTCAGTTACAACAACTAACCGGAACGTAGGTAAAATAAAACCTTCTAATTCCGCAAGTCCTGAATATTTCAACGCTACCGGGGTATGTTGAATTTGTAAGCGATCGATCGCCAGGTAGTCGCGGGGATTGGGGACAAATTGCGCTGGACAATCGTGTTCTTGCAGCAAAGAAACTGAGCGACTAGGTTGGGCAGAAATTAGCCAAGTCGAAAAACGGCGATCGCGCCCGTTGCGTAAGGTTTCGGCTAATTTGGCGTATTGGTGAGGCGTTGAAGGTACGGGACGACTAGCAAGGTTTAGCCCGGTTTCTTCGGCTAGTTCAGCTAAATACAGCTTTTGAAACTCGGCGGCGGTAGCAATTGATTCGGCAAAAGTGCGGTGAATTTTGGGAAGATTAGAATTGCTTCCTTGCTGCCATTGTTCTTGGACGTTTTCAAAATTGCGATCGCTATGAGCAATACATTGATCGTTTTCGTCAATGGCAATTAAGGTATTTTTAGGCAAATAATCTATTAAAGAGGCGGGATGCTCGAAAGCTAATCCTAAAAATCTCCTGCTACCTTCGGGAGGTTGACCGTTATCAAACCTTTCCTGTTCAGGCTCAGATAAATAAGATTTAACAGTATTTGCGCCCTCAATAGTCAAAGAAGAAGTAATAATTCTCCCGAAATCAGTAGGAGTTAAAACAACTTGGTCAATTTTATCTAAAGCCGCGCCATTATTAGTATTGCGGGGGGTGCTGCGTTGAGTTGCGGGGTCAAATTCGCGAATATTTTGCAACTGGTCGCCAAACCAATCTAAGCGCACGGGCAATTCTGAAGCCACCGGAAACACATCAACAATATCGCCGCGCCGACTCCATTGCCCTTCTAGTTCTACCAGGGGAACGCGATCGTAGCCTAAATTAGCTAGTTGAGTGCTAAAAGTTTTTAAGTCTAACTCCATCCCACGATTAAGAGTCAGACAAAAGGGTAAAAACTTCTCCTGTGGTGGTAAATGCGGCTGTAAAGCGGCGTGAGTAGCCACGATCGCCATTTTTTTCGGCTTATCGGTTTCTTTGGGAATTAAGTCCGCTAAAACTTGCATTTGTCCCCAAATCATTTCTGTTTCCGGGTCGAAAGGTTCGTAGGGCGAGGTTTCGGAAGTCGGATAAAGATGTACAGTTTGCCAACCCATAGCTTCTAGTTGCGCCGCCCATCGTCCTGCTTCTTCTAAGGTGGCGCAGATGACCAATAAATTTTGTTCTTTATTTTGGGCTAAAGCTGAGGCAATCAAGCCTTTAGGTAAACGGGGAGCGCCGCTTAGATAACATTCTTTTTGCCGATCTAGTTTAGATAATAATTCTGTAGAGAGAGGCGATCGCCCCAAAGAGCGAACAATGGCGGAAAAAGGCATAGATTCTATAAGTTTACATATTACTTCTATTGTAAAAGTCTATTTAGGTGCGATCGCATTGATTAGCGATTTATCTATTAGTAGATGAATTCCTAGCAAGTTTTAGAGCAGTGTCAGGGGTGGAGACAGATATAAAGTGCGATCGCCTTTGCTATGTAAACACCTTCATCTTCAATAGCTAGAGTAAATTAATAATATTCCAACTCTCCAGCCTCTAATTTTGATTGACAACATCTCCAAGTTTCTCGTCGAACGAGACTCTACAGATTTTGCCGCTTGGTTGTTGGGGGAAGCAACACCTTTAACTATTATTAATCCCACCGAACTCAATGTCGAACCCATTAGAGCCGATTCGGTAATGTTATTGCAGTCAAGAGATACGATCCTTCATACAGAGTTTCAAACTCTTGTTGACTCCTCAATGTCTTTTCGGATGGCGGATTATTATTTGCGCTTGAGACGCAAGTTTCCCGAACTAGCTATTCAACAAGTAGTAATCTATCTCAAAAGGACAAGTTCAGATTTAGTTAGAGAAACAAGCTACCAAACTCCAGCAATGACTCATAATTTTCGCGTAATTCGACTCTGGGAAGAACCAGTAGAGGTGTTTTTACTTACCCCAGGATTGTTACCCTATGCGGTGCTAAGTCGTGTAACAGACAAGGAAACTGTGTTAGCACAAGTATTCGGAGAATTAGAGCAAATAAGCGATCGCACAGAACAAAGTAATTTAGTCGCAGCAACAAGTATCTTGGCAGGGTTAGAATTGAACGAGCAGGTAATTAGGCGATTGATCAGGAGTCCGGTAATGCGCGAGTCTACGATGTATCAATCTATTTTACGGGAAGGACTTGAACAAGGCTTAGAACAAGGCTTAGAACAAGGACTGGAACGAGGTCGCGCTGCTGAAGGTAAAGCCTTAGTTCTCAAGTTGCTTACCCGCAAATTGGGTATTTTATCACCCGTGCTGACGACAAAAGTGAGCGCTCTAAGTCTTGAAGAATTGGAGGCTTTGGGGGAGACTCTGTTGGATTTTACAAAGGTTGAAGATTTGGAGTTTTGGTTAGAGTAATTTGAAGCTTATTGGATTTTTGACTAACTTATCAGAGGATTTTGAACCCATTGGCGAAACTTTTAGTTGCTCATCAACTACGCTGGTTCTAGGTGCGATCGCTCACTCCCGGTTGGATTTAGTTAAGAAGGCGAAGTCTCGAAACCAAGTTAGATTTAGTTTAAAGTGCGATCGCATTCAATAGCGATTTATCTAACTCTCGATGAGTTACTTGCAAGTTTTAGAGCAGTTGAGGGGTGAAAACAGACATAAAGGGCGATCGCGGGCTTGTCTTTCCGTAATAATGCTTTAGGTGCTACTTGGGAAAATAATGTCGTTTCTACGTCAAATCTGTAGGACTGGAAGGATATTCCCACTTTTACCGCTCCAAATGGTTATCTCTCAAAACTAGACATCGAGCCTAGTGCGACTACTTATCAGCCTAATTATGCAATTAAGTTAGATCGTAGCAAAAATACTATCACTCACAACCGTCTCTTAGTGCCGGATTTTGGATGGTCGCAGTATCCCATTATCTCGCCTAACGATACATTAGATCCTTCAATTATAGTTCCCCAAGGTATTTGGAAAGTTGTTATCTCTGAGGATACCCAAGCTGACAGTAACTCGCCACCTTTTGCTAAGTTTGGTGTGTACGTAGGAAACAGCAATAGAAAAGAAGTAAAATGGGATGATAATGCGTTTGTAAGTTCGATTGAAACGCTAGAACGATATCTTAACAGCACTCATCAAAACTCTGATAGCTCTAGTCCTAAGTATAACTTCTTCAACAATCTTCCTACTCAGAAAGCAAACGAGCTTAAATCTGATTGGATTATTAGATATAAAGATGGCTCGGCAAAAACTCCTTATAACGCTCTACTCTTAGCCGAAGAATCAAAATTATCTACTGAGAACATTTCTTTTTACACTTCACCCGTAGAAGTCAACTTCAGTCAATCTAGCATTATCGAAGCTGGCACCAGTCAGGTCGCAGTCTTCAAAGGTGGACTGCAACAAGTCGGCTTCCTCCCAATTAGTATAGCTAAAGTTGCAGCGAGTGAAAATGCAACTACTTATATTATTGATCCCAGTAAAGTCGGAATCGCTAAAGTCAGCGTTTTCCCACTTCCAAAAATGCCAAATAGTGTATCGCAGATTAGCTTTCCTCACAATACAACCACTGAAGTCAACATTGAGACCAGACCTTTCCAGATTAATACTACTGAGATCAACACCTCTGGGCAATTTTTCATGCAAGTCATCAATAGCAACATAACTAAAATCTCTCTCTCCAGCAGCATATCTCCTCAGCAATTCCTTAACGGTAATTTCAGTAAGTTCCCGTTTACTGTCATTCATTCTTTAATGCCTAATCTTGACAATATTTACTCTACCGCTACATCCCAATGGTACAAATTCCTCGACCTAACTACCCCCTTTGACGTTAATTTTCAAGTAGTAGATTTAAGAGCCGGGCAACTAGAAAGAAGCCCAAATCACCAATTATGACCTCAAAATAGATGAATTACTAGCAAGTTTTAGAGTACGATCAATGGTTTAAGCTAACTTAAGCACAAGTTTTTTAATTGGTTTACAAATATTTGAACTCCTCACCCTTCCCCTTCTGTGCCTGAAATCGATCCCCACCTTGAACCTCTCACGCGCACTCAGTTGCTTATCGCCATGGGTGTAACCGCCGTTTTATTGGGGTTACTTGCCAAGTTGTGGTTAAAGTTTGGTGATGTGGCTTTGTTGCCTTGGTGTTGGGATGTGACAACTTTACCATTGGCAATGGCGATCGCCGCGATCGTTACTACTATTAGCTCCTTAATGTACCAATTCTGGGCATCTTACCGTCATAGCGCCGATTTTTACTTAGAATTTGTCCTGAAGCCTTTAGCATTACCAGATTTGATATGGGTGGGATTATTACCAGGACTGAGCGAGGAACTATTATTTAGGGGTGTAATGTTGCCAGCCTTTGGCTTGGATACAACCGGAATTGCCGTATCTAGCGCTTGTTTTGGGATTTTGCACCTTAGCAATTGTAAGCAGTGGCAATATGTTGTTTGGGCTACGATTGTCGGGTTCATCCTTGGCTACACGGCTGTCGCCACCCATAATTTACTTATCCCAATTATTGCTCACGTCCTGATAAATTTGATTTCTAGCTCTGTTTGGAAGCTAAAACACCCGGAATCTCAAGCATAAATACCCAAAGCATTGCGCCCGTAAGTTTATTTAGTAATTATTGATGAATCCGACCATCAGGCATAATTGTCCCCCGCAAGTTTGCCCCCGTGAGTTTGACCATAATGCGATCGCCTGCTCCCACTTTAGCACCGCTCAAATCGGCTCCACTCAGGTCTGCACCGCTAAAATCAGCACCAATCAAATTACTTTCGCGCAAATTAGCATTACTAAGATTTGCTTGGAGTAAGTTAGCTCTAAATAAATTTGCTCTAGATAAATCAGCTTGTTGCAAATTGACTTTATGTAGAAAAGCATCGCTTAAGTTAGCCTCACTGAGATTAGCTTTACTCAAGTTTCTATAGGAGAAATCTTTTTCTTGAAGATTTGCGCCCCTCAAATCAACGCCGCTCAAGTCACCATGGGGCTTTTTAGGCTGACTGTAAGACTCATAATGAGATTTATGGCGTGAAGATTGATAGTAGCTCGGTGGTGGCGGCGGTGGTGGCGCTTGAGGCGGTTTTTTTGGTTGAGACGATTGATAGTAGCTCGGTGGCGGGGATTGGGGAGGCTTTTTTTGTTGAGTTGAGTAAGTTGTGGGAATGCGATCGCGCGTTTTTACTTCCCGCAGGCAATCGCGGGCGTGGTTAATTTCCTTAAGTTTGTCTTGTGCTTTTTGATGTAACCGCAGATTATCTTTAGGAATGCGATCGGGATGCCAAATAAAAGCTAAGTCTTTGTAAGCTTGATTGACTTCGTCGAGGGATGCTCCTGGCTCAAGCCCAAGTAATCTGTAGCATCGGTCTAGATCGTTCATCTACACCAAACCCTAATACCATTCTTTTTATTGTGCCTTGCACAGGGCAAAATAAGCATTAAGTATAAAAAATAATTGATCGTTGGTCATCGGTCATTAATCATTGAAATTATTACCCATTACCTATTACCTATTACCTTCCAGTTCTGATACTAATTTAGGAACTCCATCAGTTAAAACTTCTTGTCCTGTGGCTGTAACCAAAACATCGTCCTCAATCCGAATCCCAATCCCAATCCAACGCGGATCTATTTCTGGCTGATCTTCAGCATTTGGAGTATTGGGAACAATATATATACCCGGTTCTACTGTTAAAACATTTCCCGCTTGTAAAATATGTGGTGATTCGCCGTGCTGATAAACTCCTACATCATGGACATCTAAGCCTAGCCAATGTCCAGTACGGTGCATATAAAAGGGTTTGTACTTTTCTTCTTCAATTAACTTATCAATTTCGCCGCGCAAAATCCCAAGCTCTACTAATCCTTCCGTAATTACCCTTACCGCCGTATCGTGAAAAGCATTGTAAGGATTACCTGGTTGAACTTGGGCGATCGCTTTAAGTTGTGCCTCTAGGACAATTTCGTACAAAATCTTTTGTTCGGGTGTAAACTTATTGCCTACAGGAAAAGTGCGGGTAATATCGGCATTGTAATAGTCGTAAGCGCAGCCAGCGTCAATTAACAACAACTCGTTATCAAGCATCTGGCGGTTGTTTTCAATGTAGTGCAGTACGCAAGCATTATCACCAGAAGCAACTATCGAAGGATAAGCAACACCTGTTCCCCCCCGATACCGAAAAATTCGCTCTATTTCTGCTTGAATTTCATACTCGTAACAGCCGGGACGCGCTAGTTCTCGCGCTTTATTGTGAGCTTCTACTGATATAGCCGCCGCAGTCCGCATTAATGCAAGTTCTGAATCGCTTTTGACTAGGCGCAGAGGGTGCAATATTACATTACTATCTTCGATCGCCATTGGGCCTATACCGCGCTTAGGATACATCGCCACCAAGCGTTGCCAAAGTTTGAGGATAGTTTCATTAAAGGCGCGATCGCGTCCCAAATGATAGTAAATTCTCTCGGCTTTTTCTACATACTGAAGTAATTTTTCCTCAAGTTCCCCAATTGGGTAAGCCTCATCTGCACCGTAGCGACTTTTTGCTTCTTCTACTCCCGTGCGATAACCTGTCCAAACTTCCTTTTCGCGCTCTTTAGGCTGGACAAAAAGAATAAAACGATGTTCTTCGTGGTGTGGCGCTAAAACGGCTACCGCTTGTGGCTCATTGAATCCTGTCAAGTAAAAAAAATCGCTATCTTGACGAAAAGTGTACTCTACATCGTTGTGCATAACTGCCATTGGCGCACTGCGAAAAATTGCCGTACCATTACCAATTTTTGCCATTAACTGCTGACGGCGATTTTCGTACTCTGCTTGCATAGCTCTAGTTTTGTTCTGTGTTTAATATTTATTTATTTTAAGCCTCGCCAAAAGTTCTAAGCGGAAAATCCTATTGTCTGCAAGTCTTGACTTGTGCCTATTGGTGGTATTCTATTTGTGTTGGACTGCAATCCGCGAGAGGCTTTCTTTCGATGCAAGTTAATGATTTAGGTTTTGTGGCAAGTATTTTATTTGTACTTGTGCCTACGGTTTTCCTTTTGATTCTGTATATTCAAACTGCCAGCCGTAATAGTAGCAATAAGGATTCGTAATTATTGGCTTAAAAAATCCCCACACCGTAATAGTGTAGGGATTTTTTATGGCTAAAGTGCGATCGCACTATCCAACAGTACGCGCCAACAGCACAGGACAAGTTGCGTTTACGCGCACGTAGTCTGATAAAGACGAACTAACAAGCCTGTCTATATCCACAAAGTTCTTAGCAATCGTTGGACGGCGATCGGGAGAACCGATAATTAACAAGTCTGCATCTTGTTCTTCAACTAAGCGACAAATTTCTTCGCCGGGTTTACCTGCAACCGTGATCGCACGAGGTTGGATTCCTTGTTTTTTTGCTTCTGCTATTGCTGGAGCTAAAACTGGGTTTTTCTCGGCACTTGTTGCTACGTCGCTAGCTTTGCCATTTTTATCGACGTTAGCCAAAATCAATTGACCGCCTTTAATATCTCTAACTAGAAATAATGCCAGTTGCAAACACTGTTTTGTAGCTTCCGAATCATCTAGTGCTACCATTACGCGCTTAATTTTTTTAACGTAAATGTCATCTTTTACTAGCAACATTGGGCGTGATGACAATTGAAAAACGTACTGGCTAACAGAATTTGCTAAAATCGATTGCAAGCGTTTTAATCCCCGCGAACCCATAATAATTAAGTCGGCATTTACTTCGTCAGCTACTTGACAAACGACATCTTTAGGATCTCCTTGGCGCAAAATAGCCGTAACTTTATTAGCATCTAAGTTTACTGTCTCAATTGCTGCGCCTAAAATCTTGCCTCCTTCTTCCCATTTGCTAGTCATAACTTGAGCGGAAGCTTGAGCGGGGACAACGTGTAAAACTGTTACCTCTGCTTGTTGAATTGCTGGTATTTCCTTCAAAGTTTTGAGCATTTCTTCAGCGTGTCCTAGTCCAGAAACCGCTAATAATATTTTTTTTATCATTGACCTACCTATTACGAGTTATTATCATTTTTTACAATTCCTCACTCTTATGGAGGAATTTTTAGATTTTGAGCCGCTAATTTATAGCTTTGGGCTTAAGTATTTAATCATAAAAGATCCTGTGAACCTTGCTATCTAAATTTGACGATTTGTTATTTTTAATAATTATGATAAAAATTAAATTTGCTGTTAGTTTTGAATACAGTTAAAGGTAATTTTGTCTAGCTAATTTAGTTAAAAATAATAAAGTTATGGACAAACAGAGAGAAATTGAGCAATTTGTAGTCAGCGCCCAGCAAATGCGAGACATTGAAGGGCGGATATTTGCCGCCGGAATGCCTGTAGCAGCATTAATGGAAAAAGTGGGATTAGCGATCGCCCGCAAATTTACAGAAATGTTCCAAACCCAACGAATTGGGGTATTAGTAGGCTCTGGACATAATGGCGGTGATGCTTTGGTGGTGGCGCGTGAGTTATATTATCGCGGCTACAAGGTAGTTTTTTTTAGTCCCTTTTCTAAATATAAAGACTTAACTGCTAGTCACGCTCAGTATGTAGAAAGCTTAGGTATAGAGCGTTGCGACAGTATAGAAAAGCTATTAAACCAATCAGATGTATTAATTGAGGGATTGTTTGGCTTTGGTTTAGAGCGCGATATTATGGGGGATATTGCCAAGGCGATTTCTAGCATTAACCAATCTTCACTACCAGTTATTAGCCTCGATTTACCTTCTGGGTTACACACCGATACTGGGGAAGTGTTGGGAATAGCAATTAAAGCAACCTATACTTTTTGCTTGGGATTGTGGAAACTTGGCTTACTTCAAGATTGCGCCTTAGATTATGTTGGTAAAGCGCAACTGATAGATTTTGATATTCCTGTAACCGATATTTATGCTGTATTAGGGGAAACGCCGAAGATAAAGCGAATTACTACAGAGTTTGCGATCGCATTATTACCTTTACGTCGTCCACCCGTTACACATAAATACAAGCAAGGACATTTACTATTAATTTGTGGTTCTACTCGTTATGCTGGCGGGGCAATTTTAACTGGATTAGGCGCGAGAGCAAGTGGTGTAGGAATGCTATCAATTGCCGTTCCCGAATCGCTAAAACCCTTATTAGTGGCTCAATTGCCCGAAGCTTTAATTATAGGATGCCCAGAAACCGAGCTTGGCGCGATCGCCCAATTACAATTACCAGCAAAAACTAACTTAGATTCCTTTGATGCAATTTCCTGCGGCCCTGGTTTAACTTTTGAAGCCACGCCGATAATTCAAGAAGTATTAGGTTGCAATTGTCCGTTAATTCTCGATGCAGATGGTTTAAATATTTTGGCAGAATTAGGAACTACGCCTACTTTAGCCAAGCGACAAGGAAAAACAATTCTTACTCCTCACACCGGAGAATTTAAGCGTTTATTTCCCGATTTAGGCGCTCTAGATTCTAATGAATCTGTTATTAACGCCGCTAAAACCAGCAAAGCTGTAGTTTTATTAAAAGGTGCTAGAACTACAATCGCTTCCCCCGATGGATTAGTTTGGATCAACCCCGAAAGTACCCCAGCTTTGGCGCGTGGCGGTAGTGGCGATGTGCTAACAGGGTTAATGGGTGGATTGGTGGCTCAACAATCTACCCGTTCTCTAGAGGAAATCGCCGCCGTTGCTGCTTGGTGGCATTCTCAAGCCGGAATTAAAGCGGCGGCTAACCGCACCCAAATGGGAGTAGATGCCTATACATTGACACAATACTTACTCCCATTTTTGGCAGATATTAAATGTTAACTGCTGTTTTGTTATTTATTGGCGGATAGCGATCGCTTTTACTATCAACTAAGGAATCTTCCCCCGTAATTAAACGCGCTCCTCGGTTGCGAGTCCAATAATTCCAACCCCACTGAAGCATGACAACTAATTTGTTGTCAAATTCAATCAAAAAGTAGATATGGACAAATACCCAAGTTAGCCAAGCTAAAATCCCTGAAAACTTAATAAAACCTAAATCTACTACGGCGGAATTTCTGCCAATTACTGCCAAACTACCTCGATCTAAGTAACGAAAGGGAACAGATTGTTTACCTTCAATCGTGTTTTGAATCAACTTAGCAACATAGCTCCCTTCTTGCATCGCCACAGGTGCAACCCCTGGTAATGGCTTACCGTTTTGGTGAGAAAAACTTGCCAAATCCCCCACTACAAAAATATTGGGATAACTTGGTACGCTTAAATCCGATGCTACAACGACTCTACCAACGCGATCGAGTTCTGCTCCTGTTTTTTCGGCGATAATTGCCCCCATTGGCGAAGCTTTGACCCCGGCAGCCCATAAAATTGTTTTTGCGGGGATTTGTTCAACTTTGTCATCCTGGCGCATAGTTACAATATCGTCACTAATATCTGTAACTAGCGCTTTTGTCTTCACTGTTACGCCCAATTTTGTTAAAGATACTGCGGCTTTGGCGGATAAATCTGGGGTATAAGGCGGGAGAATGCGCTCCATCCCTTCAATCAACAAAACTTGCGCTTCGGAGGTGTCAATGTTGCGAAAATCTTTTTTTAAGGTGCTATAAGCAAGTTCGGCGATCGCCCCAGCCAGTTCTACCCCGGTTGGCCCGCCGCCTACTACCACAAAAGTTAACCAAGCGCGGCGTTTTTCGATATCCGTTTCTTTTTCCGCCGCTTCAAAAGCTACAAAGATTTTGCGGCGCATTTCTAACGCATCTTCTACGGTTTTCAATCCTGGGGCAACTTGTTCCCAGTTGTCATTGCCAAAATAGTGATGGCTAACGCCTGTAGCTACAATCAAACTATCGTAGGTTAGCTCTTGGTTTTGTAAGGTAACTTTTTTTTCTTGGGGATTAATATCTAATACCTCACCCATCAGCACTTGAGTATTTTTGCTGTGATTGAGTACCGATCGCAGAGGCGAAGAAATATCCGCCGGGGATAACGTACCTGTAGCAACTTGGTAAAGTAATGGTTGAAATAAATGGAAGTTGCGCTTATCAATTAAAGTAACGAAAACATTTTTGTCTCGGCTCAAAGCTTTAGCTGCGTACAGTCCGCCAAAGCCGCCACCAACAACTACCACATGATGAGGAGATTGATTCTCAGCATTTATCATTGCAAGTTACGTGTAGAAATGTCTTTATAAGTATTTATACTACTTTACATTATTTTACTTGCAATGAGCGTAGCGATCGCTACAGGTAGATTAATTAAGCACTTTAGGTGACAAAAGATAGTTAAGAAATCAGCCAAAAACCATTTTTTTGCCAGTATTGCTTCTCCAAAATTTGTTCTAGCTGCTCCTCAGAAATGATACTTTTTTCTATCAAAAGTTCGCCTAGTCTTTTATGGCTGTGGTTTTGCTCTATTAGAGATTCTTCAAGTTGAGCTTGAGAAACTAAGTTGTTTTGCAATAAAATTTTTCCTATCAGCATATTCTGCTCAATCAGTACGCCATCAAGCTCAACTTCAGAAATCATATTTCGTTCTACCAAAATCTCGCCTAGCTTTTTTGTGCTGTTAAGCTGTTCTAGTAAAGCTCGTTCTAGTTCAAATTCTGAAATTAATTTTTTACGAACTAGCATTTGTCCTAGAAAAGCTTTTTCTATACGGTCAATAGTTTTGGTTAACATAATTGATTATTAGCTACAGGTATTTTTGTAGAGAACTATTATAGTTGAAAAATATGCTAACCTCAGAATTACTAATATTTTATTTACATTTTAGAGAGTTATCTTACCTCTAAAACTCTTGGAGTCAGAAGCATTTATCCAAATATTGCTGTTTGCCTAACTTCAAAGCTATGTAATAGGATGTAAGCTCCATCGCTAATCAATCTTAATAGCTGAATTTAGCCTTAAATTCAGTCTTTTTTGTAACAATTTTACCCATGAAAAAACCCGGCTTTAACCGGGCAGATTGATGCACTCTCTTGAGCGAAACTTTTGTCTCGTGCAATCTTTGCTACTTAAGGTCGCACGTTAGAGGACAAGCTGCATAAACAGAAGTGTGTGCATTATCTACCTCACCATGCAGCCAGCTTAACCATGTAACTTCTGTAGGATGGATGCCCTTAAAAGTTAAAATACTAGCGCCAGAAATTACTGCCAACACATTCAAACCAATTAAGCTACCAGCTACTAACAAAACTGCACTAATTGGCATTACTGACTGAAGAATGACCGATAGCAAAGCACCAACAGTAGCCATCAAAACTACTAAAGGAAAACCTACCACTAGCAAGCATACAGCTAAAGTAAATGTCCAAATTAAAAAGCTTTTCACCATAAATAAAGAATAAGTTTTTCTTAGACTGGAGCTTTGAGCTAGAGCCATGATTTACCTCCAAAGGTAATAATAATTTTAAGTTGAGTAATATTTCTATTCCGCTAGAAACTTCTAGGCGTGCCATTAAAAATTAGTATATAGAAACTGTCCCTAAGTATGATCGATTAGTTATTAAAATTTACAATTAATATTCAACGTTTATGAACAAGAAGTTTCAATAAAGTTGGTTTCAACCCTTCTACTTTCGCTCTGTCTTTAATTGCAAGTGTCAGAGTCCTTTATGCTTATGAGTTACAACTTTTTAAGTCAATTAATTCTAGTTTAGATTTATCGGCTTTAGATTGAGATTAAATAGTTTATTAAGAATTAGCTTAATATTTCTTATAACTAGGAATTTTTTCTCTCATAATTGCCTGATGTAACCAAAGTAGAGATGTTACAGCGACACCTTTATAGATAAAAATCGCTTGGCTGATAATTTGGGTCGCATTTTGGGAAGAATAGCTGCATGGGAGGCGATTGTTGGACTCGATCGCCTCCTATGTAGGGGGAAACAATAACGCGCCTACGTCTAGCACTCAAGCTAGGCTAAAGTTAATCGCTTTTTAATTGATTGGCTTTAGCTGTTAGAGCGATTTATGGAATCGCCCATTTTATATTGACATTCATCTAAGTACACCTAAAAGCAGCCATACGTATATGACAGACTCGCACAACAAATTAAATTCGATTCCGACAGACTCCCGTCTACCACCGCCACCACCACCAAGACAAAAAGTCAATGCTGGTATGCAACAACAGTCTTTATCAGCCCTAGGAAGTTCTAACGCTCAGGTTGATGATTATTTGGCACCTTTACCGCCAACGTCCGCTCATCAGCCAGCGCCTTTACCGCCAACGTCCGCTCATCAGCCAGCGCCTTTACCGCCAACGTCTGCTCATCAGCCAGCGCCTTTACCCAAGGCTCAAGCACCGCGTTCTAGCTTTGGGAAAGATGTACAACCAACCTTAGAAAAATTGGTTTATGAGGCCTACGAACAAGGAGCTTCAGACTTACATTTGGGCGTAGGTGAAACACCTCGTTTCCGCGAACGCGGTTACATTGTCATTAGCCAGTATCCAGAAACTGATGAAGCTACCTTTTATAGCTGGCTAAGAGAAATTCTCAACGAAGACCAAATTGAGAAGTTTCAAGCTCATATGGAGTACGACGGTGCTATTCAGTATGAGGGATTGGTGCGGGTGCGGATTAACATCTTTATATCGCTAAACGGGCCGGCGATGGTAATGCGATTAATTCCCTTAAAAATTCTCAACATGGAACAACTAGGTTTACCGCCAGTTTTCCGGGATTTGTGTCACTACCAAAAAGGCTTGATTTTAGTTACAGGGCCAACGGGTTCTGGTAAGTCTACAACAATGGCAGCAATGATTGACTATATCAATAGAGAAATGCCTAAAAATATCATCTCTATTGAAGATCCGGTGGAATTTGTGCATAAAAGTCAAAAATCATTGATCAAGCAAAGAGAAGTAGGCATTCACACTTTAGAGTTTGACAAGGCTTTGAAAGCATCGTTACGGGAAGATCCTGACATTATTTTAATTGGGGAAATGCGCGATCGCGAAACTGTAAATACTGCCATCAAAGCCGCACAAACTGGACACTTAGTTTTTGGGACTCTCCATACCAACGGCGCTGTTAAAACTATTGAGCGGATTCTCAACCTTTACAACCCTGATGAACAAGCACCTATGCGCATACAAGTCGGGGAGTCTTTAGTGGCGGTAATTTCTCAAAGCTTAGTCAGAACTACCGATCGCAAACGAGCGGCAATTCATGAAATTATGATTAATACTGATGCCATCAAAGACTACATCTTGCGTAATGAAGTAGAAGAAGTAGAATCTATTATTCCCCGATGTAACTTTGAAGGGATGTGTACCATGAACCAGTCAATCTACCGACTTTATGAAGAAGGTAGGATTACCGAAGAAACAGCTTTAGAATCTTCGCCCAAGCCAAATGAAATGGCGCAAATTCTCCGAGGTAGAGCTTAAACAGTTTCTACAAGCAAATTAGTTAGATTCCTTGCCAAATATAGCTTAACCGCATTTTTTGTCAGGCTAAAAAACTAATTGCTATTATAATAAATAAGGTTGCGCTGCGACGTTGGTGACTGCCAATAATGTTTTTGATCTATGTTTTGTCCGATAAGGGAATCAAAACGTTTCGGCAGCAGTAAACCGGGCTTGTACCCGGAAACTTCAAGCTAAACGCCCCGATACCCACCTGGTTTTACCAGGTCTAAAACTGAGGTAAGACGGCGTTGCGGTCAACTTTTTAAATAACATTCCTTGAACACAAAAGGTTTGTCATCAGTCTTTAGTCAATAGTTATCTGTCCCATCAAGTACAAAGAGTAATTAATTTTGCTCTTTTTTGAGGTGTAATTCAGGAAAGCTTAGGAGTAGTGCTATAAAACTTAGGACTACTTTATTTGACTTGTTCGCCAAATGCTATTGCGAAATCTATTGTTTAAAATTCGCTCACCCTACTTATTTTCAGGCTGGAAGCAAATAGATTTATGGCTGCTGGGTTTGTGCGTGATTGTAACGCTGTTTGGCGGCATGATGATTCGCAGCGCCGAATTAAACCAAGGACTTACCGACTGGTGGCAGCATTGGCTTGTAGGCGGCGTAGGCTTAACGATCGCTCTATTAATTGCTCGGTGGCGTTACGAGAACTTGCTGCAATTGCATTGGGTAATTTATGGGCTGACAAATATCAGTTTGATAGCGGTGATGATTATTGGGACTACTGCTAAAGGAGCGCAACGTTGGATTGCGGTGGGAGGCTTCAATCTGCAACCATCGGAATTTGCCAAAGTCGGAGTCATCATCACCTTAGCGGCAATTCTCCACACCAAAACCGCCTCGACAATTCCAGCTTTTATCAAAGCTTTAGCAATTACGTCTGTACCTTGGGCTTTGGTATTTTTGCAGCCAGACTTAGGTACTTCGCTTGTATTTGGGGCGATTACTTTGGGAATGCTTTACTGGGGAAACGCTAATCCGGGCTGGCTAATCTTGCTAGTTTCGCCCTTAGTTTCGATAATTTTGTTTAATGTTTATTTACCAGGCTGGATTGTATGGACGATCGCCATGTGTGCGATCGCATTTTTTACCCTACCTTGGAAGTGGATGGGAGCAGTAAGTGCTGTGGCGGTGAACCTTGTAGCCGGGGAATTGGGTAGTTTGCTATGGGGAATATTGAAAGATTACCAAAAAGACCGGATTATTCTGTTTCTCAATCCCGAAAAAGATCCTCTTGGTGGCGGTTATCATTTGATTCAATCGCGAATTGCGATCGGTGCGGGGGAGAAGTGGGGACAAGGACTAAATAACGGTACTCAAACTCAGCTTAATTTTATTCCAGAGCAGCATACAGACTTTATTTTCTCCGCCGTTGGGGAAGAATTGGGCTTTGCAGGCTGCTTGATGGTTTTATTTGTTTTTTGGCTAATTTGCTGGCGTTTGATTCATATTGCTCAAACTGCTAAAGATAATTTTGGTTCTCTATTAGCAATTGGCGTGTTGTCAATGTTGGTATTTCAAGTAATCGTAAATATTAGTATGACTATCGGTTTAGCCCCAGTAACGGGCATTCCTTTACCTTGGATTAGCTACGGGCGATCGGCAATGCTAACGAACTTTATTGCGATTGGAATTGTGGAATCGGTGGCAAATTATCGCCAACGGGCAATTAGATATTACTAAAGGCGATCGCGGAGATTTTACGAATGATTGCATTTCAACAGCCTTATCTTAGTCCTGACCAATACCTCCAGATGGAGGAAACAGGCTTTGTCAAGCACGAATATATCGACGGACAAATCTATGCAATGGCTGGTGCGAGTGACGCTCACGTTACTATTGCCGGAAACTTGTTTGCTTTACTCCGCAGCCATGTTAGAGGCTCTGATTGTCGCGTTTATATCTCAGACATGAAAGCACCAATTGAAGCGCTCAATCGATTTTATTATCCTGATGTTATGGTTAGTTGCGACGATCGCGATCGCCTTTCTCTAACTTATAAGCGCTTTCCTAGTTTAATTATTGATTTTGAGGCAAAACTAGAACTCGTTTATGAGGATGTGTTTTTATAGTTGTTTTTCCAGCCAAGGCAAAGTAAGGTAATTTAAAAAAAGTAACTTAAAAATTTTAAAAATGATGCTATTTCCTGGCTCAGTAGTGCGCATAACCAATACTAACGATACCTACTACGGTATGACTGGCTTAGTGCAAAGAGTAACCGACGGCAAAGCGGCGGTACTATTTGAAGGTGGCAATTGGGATAAAATCGTTACCTTCAAGTTGTCCGAACTAACATCTGTAGAAGTCACCGGACGCAAAAAAGCAAAATAGTTAGTTTATGCGCCTTCCTCTACCACAATTTGCTTCGCGCGATCGCCCATCCCATCATATTGCGGAAGTAATCGAAACTTCTACCACCGAGTTTTTGGCTCAGTGTCTAGATCCTGACGATTTGAGCTTTCCAGTTATGCCGCCTTTTGGTAGCTGGGTAAAGTCTTTAGATGAAGAATCGGGTAATCAAGTCTACGCGGTGGTTTATCACGCTACTACTATGCCTATAGACTCGATTCATCGGGCTAGAGCCTTGGGTTTATCTTTGTCAGACTTGCGCGAACAACAACCGCAAATCTTCGCTATGCTCAAAACCGAGTTTCGCGCCGTGATTGTTGGGTTCAAGCAACAACAAAGTTCTAGAAGTCTTAACCAGACTTATCAGTATTTGCCCCCACGTCCGCCCCAAATACATCAAGCTGTTAATCAGTGCGAACCGCAAGAAATTGTCGATTTTAGCGAACAGTTAGATTTTTTGCGGACACTATTGCAGGTAAATGGCGCACCAGTGGAAGCATTGACGGCGGCGGCGATTCGAGAAATTTATCAGTTGCGATCGGGCGATCGCCCTTGGCTAGTCAAAGCTGGGCGTACTTTGAGCGTGTTACTTAAAGATGACTACGATCGCTTAAAAATTATTTTGAGCCAAATCCACCCCTAGAGGGTTATTTTAGACAGCTTTTCTGTAGTAGGTTAACAATTTTAGTTGTTGACAAAACTATTTAGGTTTTTTAGGAAAACAATTAACCTAAACAATTTTGCCCTTCATCAGCTAAAGGATTTTAGAGCAATTAGCTCGATCCAACTATTAGAGATGAGAGCTATTTATGCTGAAACCCTTACAAGTTCTGGCTCAAGAATCAGCTTCGCAAGTTCTTGGCAATGAGCCGATTGTACCTTTTGCAATTCTGCTAGTCGTTATTTTAGTTGTCCCGATTGCAAGTGAAAAGCTGCGATTACCAGGCTTAGTTGGTTTATTAGCTGCGGGTGTAGCGCTTGGCAGCAATGGCTTAAATGTACTGCAAACAGAATCGCCGACTATGGAATTACTGTCAGACATTGGACTTGTGTATCTAATGTTTGTGGCGGGGTTGGAAGTTGATATGGAACAGTTTAGACGCACTAAAAATCGTTCTTTAGTATTTGGGACGTTTACTTTTTTAGTGCCTTTAATCATGGGAACAATTGTTGGGCGCAGTTTTGATTTTGGCTGGAATTCGTCAATTTTAATTGGCTCTTTGTTTGCTTCCCATACTTTACTTGCTTACCCGATTGTCAGCCGCTTGGGAGCGATCGCCAATGAATCGGTAATTGTCACTATTGGCGCAACTATTTTTACCGATATTGGCGCGTTATTGGTACTTGCTATCTGCGTTGCCATTCATGCGGGAGACTTTACTGTTTGGCGCTTAATAACTCTGGTTGGCTCGCTAATAATTTATTCTGCGGTGGTTTTATTTGGCTTTGATAAAGCCGGGAAAGAATTTTTCCGACGATCGGGAGACGAAGAAGGCAACCAATTTTTATTTGTATTACTTGCGGTATTTCTTTCGGCGGTAGGCGCTCAACTAATTGGGATTGAAAAGATTGTGGGCGCTTTTTTGGCGGGATTGGCGGTAAATGATGTCGTTGGTGGCGGGACTGTGAAAGAAAAAGTTGTATTTGTGGGAACTGTTTTATTTATTCCCATTTTCTTTGTCGATCTGGGTTTACTCATCGATATTCCCGCCTTTATCAAGAGTATAAGTACGATTTGGCTAACTTTGGCGATCGTCATCGGTTTAATTGCTAGTAAATTTATCGCCGCCTTCTTAGCAAAACTTGTTTACCGTTATCAATGGAACGAGATGCTCACTATGTGGTCTTTATCGATGCCACAGGTAGGAGCAACTTTAGCCGCTACGTTGGTAGGTTACAAAGCTGGATTGTTAACTGAAGGGGTATTAAATAGCGTCATTGTTTTAATGCTGGTCACGGCAACTTTAGGTCCAGTAATCACTAGCCGGGTAGCGGTAGGTTTAGTACCCGCTACAACATCAATAGAACCAACTTCGCCCGACTACGCCCCTAGTGACGAAACCGGAAAATTTATCGTAGTCGTACCTGTATATAATCCCAAAACCGAGCAGTATTTAATTGAAATGGCTGCCGAACTAGCACGGCAAACTTCCGGGCGAATTATTCCTTTGGCGATCGCCAAGGCTTCCGTCCATATGAACGCACCACAAGTAGAAGTAGCTCGGCAAAAAAGTTTGGCACTGCTCAACAACGCGGCTCAATTGAGTCAAGAATTGGGAGTAGAAGCTGAACCATTATTACGCATTGATGATGCGGTAGCTTCAGGAATTACTCGCGCCAGTCGCGAACAAAATGCCAGCTTAATTGTTATGGGTTGGGGAAAACGCACCGGAATTAGATCCCGGTTGCTCGGTAACTTAATAGATAGTGTTTTATGGGCGGCTCACTGTCCGGTTGCCGTTACGCGCTTGCTACAATCTCCAGCAACTATCAAACAAATTTTAGTGCCAATAGAAAATTTGACAAGCCAAGCATTACGACCTGTTAAATTTGCACGGATGCTGGCATCTACAAACAATAGTCAAGTAACATTACTCCATATCTGCGATCGCCGGTCTAGTCCAAGTAAAATTGCTTGGATGAACTCGCAACTTTTGCTCATGGTATCTAAACTGGGTTTAGAAGGGCAAGTAAACATCAACATTATTCCTCACGATAATATTGCAAGTGCGATCGCCTTAGCCGCCAAAGAATACGACTTAGTAGTATTGCGTTCTTTACAAAAACGCACCAATACCGGAATTTTAGCTTTGAGCGATGTCAATACCCAGCTAATTACAGCGATTACTGGTTCTATTGTCATGCTGGGAGAACCCCAAAGAGTAGCCAATAGCGATCTATTTAATACAGTGAGCTAAACTCAGTAATAGAAGCCGCTTGATGTTATGAATGTCCAACTTCTCTCTTAAATGGGACTGGTGACAGAAGCTCTGAGGCTACCCAGATGTAATATAGTTAGCGTCAGTACCCGAAAATAGACTACGCACAGAAATGTGTCACGCTGCACTTGACTGTAGCCCATGTAAAGATTCTGAGCAAAATTGCCGAGTTTAATCGAGATGTTAGTTCCTAACATCTTTAAAAGTCGATAGGAAACCGCTATCATGCTCACCTCCAAGATAAAATTGGTAAGTTTGCGTGAGTGAGTTAGGATTGCTTTTTTGAGTATTAGAAACTCTAATCAATAGCTTTGCGGGAGTGGAGTAGTTTATTGGAACAATCCTGGCAGATGCGCCGCTAAGACTGTCTTTGCCACTTTTACATCTAAAAAACTGCTAGTTCAGCGTAAGGCTCAAGGAAGGGTACACTAGCACTAGCGCCATCGTGAGAACATACAAGAGTAAGGGTGTAGGGGGCATTGAAATTAGTAAACCAAACACCGCTAATTGTAGCTACGTTAGCAGCACTGGGACCCCCGCCAACGACGGTTGAGTGCTGTTCAAGAAAATTACCGTTTGCTCGAAGACCGCACCGGACAAATTCGCCGGCTGCAAAATTTGTTGTAGTTACTGAGTAATTAATTACCCGAGGACCCGCAGGAACGATAACTGCATGTATTACGCGTGGCACACCGTTGCCAACGGGCAAGTTAAGGGGTACTGTAGTTCTCCTGAAGATTGCCGGGATTGCTTGTGCTGGTGTTGTGACGATCGCAGATCCGACAATAGCTAACAACGAACTATACAATATAAATCGCTTCATAATTATGTATTCTCCTGTGATCTCGCTGAAAATATCGAGGGTTATTTGGACAAGGAAATAATCTTGGCAGATGTGCGGGAAAAGCTTAGGGTAAGCGAGGCTTTTACCATCTGTTTGATTTAGTCCTTGCCAATACAATAAATCAGATACTTGGTTTTAGATGTGCTAAAAAGTGCTAAAAATATTACACATCTTCAAATAAAATTTGTTTACAACTTCAGTAAATGAATCGTCAAGCGCTGAAGTAGTCTAAGTAAACTCAAACAATGGTTTAAAGTTAATGACTATTGAAGAAACACTGGTAGTTTTATATACACACCTTAAGCAAAAGCGTTTAAGTGACCTTCAAGAGCTTGTGTTTTATTCTGCTTGGCAAGGACAAACCTACGAAGAAATTGCTTCAAATACTGGTTATGACGCTGACTACATTAGGCATATTGGCTCTTATGTATGGCAGTTATTGTCAGAGGCATTCCAGGAGAGGGTTACAAAAAAGAACTTCCGGTCTGTGCTGAGACAGCCAAGAAGTAGGGAAAACAAGTAAATAGAGAAATCCAACAGTCTTCGCAACACTACACTCCCGACAGTCCATTCCAGACGCGCCTGAGCGGCTTGATTGCGTTACAGCGATTACAGGTTCTATTGTCATGCTTGGAAAATCCCAACCTGTAACCAATGCCGTTGTTTCAGTGTCAAGTCAGTTTGGTAAACCTATTATCTAAAACTTTCTTTACCACAAATTTAAAAAAAATCCGTGCATTTATTCAAAATGTCTGGTAATTTGCTAGTTAACTTAGACAAAGTTTAATTAAGCAGGAATTTATTATTACTTAATTAATAATGAACAATCTTGTTGTTAACTTTGCTAAAAACGATTGTACCTATGTTAGACAAGAGTTGCGCTATAGCCATGACAACGCAATAGTTTAAACAACCAAAGTGCGAAATATTCCCACATCATCGTGTTGGAATAGGCGATCGCGTCAATCCCATCAACAGCAAATTGAAAGAGCGAACTATGAGAATTTTGGTTACGGGCGGTGCAGGATTTATTGGTTCCCATCTGATCGATCGATTAATGAACCAGGGACACGAAGTTTTATGTTTAGATAACTTCTACACTGGTCACAAGCGTAATATTGTCCAGTGGCTAGACCATCCTTACTTTGAACTAATCCGTCATGATATTACTGAACCCATCCGTTTAGAAGCAGACCAAATTTATCATCTAGCCTGTCCAGCTTCACCAGTCCACTACCAATTCAACCCTGTCAAGACAGTAAAAACAAACGTCGTGGGAACTTTGAATATGTTGGGACTTGCAAAAAGAGTAAAAGCTAGATTTTTACTAGCATCAACTTCCGAAGTTTACGGCGACCCAGAAGTTCATCCCCAAACCGAGGACTATCACGGCAATGTTAACCCGATTGGCATTCGTAGTTGTTATGACGAAGGCAAGCGAGTTGCCGAAACTTTAGCTTTTGACTACCACCGTCAAAATGATGTGGATATCAGAGTTGCTCGGATTTTTAACACTTACGGGCCGCGGATGCTAGAAAATGATGGGCGCGTAGTCAGCAACTTGGTGGGGCAAGCATTGAAGGGTATTCCCTTAACAGTGTATGGCGAAGGCTTACAAACTCGCAGTTTTTGTTATGTCAGCGATTTAGTTGAAGGGTTAATGAAGTTGATGAATGGCGATTATATTGGCCCCGTCAATTTGGGAAATCAGGACGAATACACAATTTTAGAACTAGCAACGGAAGTTCAAAAACTAATCAATCCAAACGCCGAACTTCAATTTGAGCCTTTGCCTCAAGATGATCCTCGTCGCCGTCGTCCAGATATTACAAGGGCAAGAAAGTTACTGAACTGGGAACCAACAATTCCTCTGGTTGAAGGGTTAAAGCTGACGATCGCAGATTTTCAAAGTCGGATTGGCGCGAATATTGCCCATTCATCAGTATCTTAATTTGCAGCAGTGTAGGTAAAAAAGCTTAATAGTTAAGCTTCAAATCTAATCACAACAGTACCTGACGCATTTATAAATGCGTTCTGACAATTTACTAAAGGATCTAAAACTCATGCGTGTTTGTGTAATTGGTACGGGATATGTTGGCTTAGTTACTGGTGTTTGTTTGGCTCATATCGGTCATCATGTGATTTGTGTTGATAACAACGAAGAAAAAGTTAAGTTGATGAAATCTGGACAGTCGCCAATTTTTGAGCCGGGATTGTCAGAGATTATGCAATCTTCTAGCCAATCGGGACAGTTAGAATTTACAACAGACTTGGGTGCAGGAGTCGCCCACGGAGAGATTTTATTTATTGCTGTAGGCACTCCCCCTTTACCAACTGGAGAAAGCGATACGCGTTATGTAGAAGCTGTAGCGCGTGGAATTGGCGAACATCTAGATGGCGGCGGCTATAAAGTTATTGTCAACAAATCTACAGTGCCAATTGGTTCGGGCGACTGGGTAAAAATGATTGTTCAAAGTGGGATTGTCAATCGGCAACAAGCCTTAGTTGGCGCAGGAGGCGGCATTAGTAGCGAAAAGGCGAGCGATCGCGTTGCCGGATTTGATGTAGTTAGCAATCCCGAATTTTTACGCGAAGGTTCGGCGGTGTACGATACTTTCAACCCCGATCGCATTGTTTTAGGTGGCAATAATCCCAAAGCGATCGCGATGATGAAAGAACTATACATCCCAATTATTGAGCGCTCTTTTGCTGCCGATCCAACTCTCCCAGCCGTTCCGGTACTGGTTACAGATTTAAGCTCCGCAGAAATGATTAAGTATGCTGCTAATGCTTTTTTGGCAACCAAAATCAGCTTTATTAATGAAGTTGCCAATATTTGCGATCGCGTGGGTGCGGATGTCACCGAGGTTGCTAAAGGTATTGGTTTAGATTCCCGGATTGGCAACAAGTTTTTGCAAGCGGGGATCGGCTGGGGTGGTTCTTGTTTTCCTAAAGATGTATCGGCTTTAGTTCATACGGCGGACGATTACGGCTATGAAGCCCAATTGCTCAAAGCTGCTATTAGTGTCAATCAACGCCAACGCCTGATTTTAGTGGAAAAACTACAACAAGTCCTAAAAATTTTAAAGGGTAAAACTGTAGGGCTACTAGGGCTGACTTTTAAGCCCGATACCGACGATATGCGCGACGCGCCAGCACTTAACTTGATCGAGCATCTCAACCGCCTCGGAACTACTGTTAAAGCCTACGATCCGATTGTTTCTCAAAGTGGCTTGCGCGATGGCATTGCCGGGGTGCTAGTAGAGACGGATGCCGAGCGTTTAGCCGATGGTTGCGACGCTTTGGTACTGGTAACTGATTGGGCGCAGTTCCGCACCCTAGACTACGCGAAAATGGCAAGCTTGATGAATAATCCGGTGTTGATTGATGGGCGTAATTTTCTAGATAGAGAAGCATTAATTAAGGCTGGATTTAGGTACGTTGGCGTAGGACGCTAAAAACAAAGACAGGGAGAAATAAATCTCCCTGTCTTTGTTTTTTCCCCCAAAAAGCCTATAGATTTTAAGGACTATTAGGTATGCGCTCTATTTGGGCGTAGCCGCTAAAAATTAGCTGTTTTCCGCTTGTTTCTAGTCGATTAATCCGTAGCGTTACACCATCGAGATCGAAGCGGTCAAGATCGACCATATTATCTAAAATTTCTGCAAACGCGATCGCCAATGCCTTAGATATCTCTTTTTGCGCCTCTGAAGCAAGATCGGTTGTAAACTGCGGGTTATTAAATGCTACTCGCCGCCGTCGCTCTACAGCTAGAGTTGCAGTCATGCTAATTGGTACTAATTCTTCGCCCTTTAAATCTGCTTTTGCTAAGATTTTTACTTGGTTATTAGGCAAAAGTTCAACTTGTACCTCGCTAAAAGAAACAGGTTCGCCCCCTGATAGTTCCGTCAAACTGGGTACATCTAGATTGAGTAGGCGTTTTTTTACCAACTCTGCATTAAAAGCATGGTTGATACCCGCTTCAGACAATTTTACTTCCGCCACTGCTTGAGTTGGCTGCTTTAACTTCAGTTTTCCGCCTAGTACCGAGCCAAAGTCTAGGGCTACAGCATCGGTTTCAAAGGACATTTCCTCGACTAAAAAATCTTTGCGAATTGCCAAGCCCCGACCGTTCATTTTAAAGTTGTCTATACTGCCCTGTAACAACTTGCTGGATGGGTAGCAACGCACAGAAACTTCTATTGACTCACTTTGAGTCAACAAATGACGAATTGTTTTGCTGGCGACGCTGTTGAGCATTCGCTCTCCCCAATCAGTGCCAGTAGGAGTAGTTGAGCCAGTTAGTCCAGCGAACATCTTGCCTTCACTTTATAGAAGTTCTCTATACTTTTGTAACAAACTGTGAACCATTCGGCAACCAATCGCCGATAAATGGTGCTGACAAGAGCTATAAGTTTAGCTTGTTTGAGGGTTGAAAATACTGCCGCTAATGGGTTTCAGGAGTTATTTATAAACTTGTAGCAACTTGGTAGAGCGTTGAAATTTAAAAGTTGGTTGCTCTGGCACAGTTTATTGGAGAACAAAAAACCAATAATGTATCTTTACTAACAATATATTACTTGGCAATTAGTTTAATTAAATTAATATCTTTGACGTAGGCAAGTATGACAATTAAAACAACAGCCTGGACGCGCCGCCAAACACTTTTGTTGATGGCTGGGTTATCGGGTAGTTTGGCATTAAATGCTTGCCAAAAGCGATCGCAATCTACCGAAACAGAGACAACTTCAACAAAACTTATTTCCGCAAATTCAGGTAGTACGCTATGGATTGGTTATACACCGCTATATATTGCTTTAGAAAAAGGTTTTTTTCAAGAGGCGGGATTAAATCTCAGTCACAAAGACTTTAGTGCTGCTTCAGATTTACAAGCCGCTTTTGGTGCGGGGAGATTAGATGCTATAGCTTTAGCAACACCAGCAGCAGTAACTTTAAAATCAAAAGGTGTAGATTATCGCGTAGTTTTGGTAGCAGATAATTCTTTGGGTGGAGATGGAATTTTGGCTCGTAATAGCGTGACGGATATTAAAGATTTTAAAGGTAAAAATGTGGCAGTAGAAATAGGAGAAGTTAGCCATTTTTTGTTGCTGCAAGTTTTAAATAATGCGGGATTAAGTGCAAATGATGTCAAAATTACTAATGCTACACCCGATGCTGCGGCTATAGCTTATCAAGCAGGGCGAACAGATATTGCTGTAACTTATTCTCCATTTTTGCAAAAGGCAAATGCTAACCAAAAAGACGGCAGAATTATCATTGATACTTCTGCAATGCCTACCGCAATTATTGATTTATATTTGTTTAGTAACAAGTTTATTGAGGTAAATCCCGCCGGGGTAGAAGGGTTTAATAAAGGGATTTTTAAGGCAATAGATTTTATGAAAACAAATAAATCTGAGGCTTTGGCGATTACTGGAAAACGTCTGCAAATTAGCCCAGAGGAAGCAGAAGCCCAACTCAAAGGAGTGGGATTAATAGATTTACCTACTAATGTAAAAATGTTGAGCGATACTAAAAGCGATATTTATTTACTTAATCATCTAAATGAAGTATCAGAGTTTTTAATAGAACAAAAGCAAGTTTCTCAACCACCAGATATTACAAAAATCTTAGAGCCAAAATTTCTAAAAGCTTAAGAGGATGAGTGAAAAGTATTAAATAGCTTGAAGAAGCCCCATTTGACTAAAATTAGTTCCTAATTTTTGCCAAACATAATGAAGTCAGAACGCATTGCCAAAAGACGGTTGAACTATCACAGCCGAGGATTACTTTATCAAATATGAAGATGCTAAACTCTACGTTAATTTAGTATCAGAAAACCAATTGCCGCCGAACATCAAGTATTATTGTTTGTACAACAGTAAAAAGGTTGGATAAATCTTTATGCTTTTAGAGTTAAGACAATTGAGGATTCAACCAGGACAGCAACTATTACTTGAAGATGTTAGTTGGCAGCAATTTGAAAATATTTTGGCGGAATTGGGAGAACATCGCGCTGCCAGAATTTCCTATAGTTATAATTACTTAGAAATCATAGTTCCCTTGCCCGAACATGAAAAAGCCAAAGAAATTATTGGCGATATAGTCAAAATTTTACTAAATGAACTCAGTATTAATTATGATGCTTTAGGCTCAACTACTCTAAAAAGTGAAAAAATGAGTCAGGGAGTAGAACCAGATAGTTGTTTTTATATTCAAAATCAAGCGGCAGTTATTGGTAAAAATCGCCTAAATTTGAGTGTAGATCCAGCCCCAGACTTAGCCATAGAAATTGATTTAACTTCTCGGACGCAATTAGATAATTACCAAATTTTGGGAGTACCAGAACTTTGGCGATATGGAAAACAAGGCTTACAAATTAATGTCTTGCAAGGTGGAAAATATGTAGAGTCAAAATTTAGTCCTACTTTTCCAGATGTACCAATAATTGAGCTAGTAAATCAATCCGTCCAACAAAGTCAAGTGATTGGTAGCAGCCAAGCAATTCAAGCTTTTAGAAATTGGCTACGGAATAATAAGTAAGTCTGCGGGAATATTTATTATTGGGATCGGGCTTTGACTTCGCTATAAGATAAAGCAGCAATGCAATCTTTGTAAGAAATTCTCGCCCCGGTTTGCAGGTATTCCATCGCTGTTAATGCCGCCCAATGTGCTGCCCAATCTGAACCAGCACAACAATCTTCGATAACATGAAAATGGTAATCTTTTTGATGGGCATCGGCTGCCGTATAATGTACGCAAACGTTAGTCATAGTACCTACAAGCAGTAAAGTATCAACTTTTAATCCCCGCAGCAAAATTTCTAAATCTGTGCCGATAAAGCAGCTATAACGGCGTTTAGCGATCGCAAATTCTCCGTCAATCGGCGCAAATTCCCAGTAATAATCGGTACTAGCCCAATTTTCTAAACAATGTACTGGTTCTGTGCCATCTAATTCTCTGCCAAAATCTACCATTTCTTTGCGATGTACTTCTTTAAAATGGATGATTGGGATCTTTGCATTCCGCGCTGCTGCTAAAACTCTTTTAATGTTGGGGAGTATTTCATCTGTACCTACATGGGTTAAACTACCCTCTTTTGTAAATACTCCGGCTTGCAAATCTATACAAATTAAAGCTGTGGTTTTTAAGTCTAATTTAAGTGTCATAAATAAGTATTTAATTATCCCCGTACTCTTTCTGCCCAAGGAGTGAGAATTTTAGATAAGTATTTCAATCCAAAATCTATCACTAAACCAATAAATCCAATAACGCCAATGCAAAATAAAACTTTATCTGTTTGTAGAAATCGCTGTGCTTGAATAATTTTGAAACCTAAGCCATTTTGAGACGCAATTAATTCGGCAATTACTAAATAATTCCATGCGCCAGATATATTGACTCGCAATGTATCTAAAATACTAGGAAATACACCCGGCACTATGACTCTAAATAAAACATCTCGGCGATTCATTCCTAATGTGTAGGCAACATTAATCATTTCATCAGGAATAAACTTAACAGCATCGGCTACCATCATAGCATTGTAAAGGACAACCCCAAGGAAGATAATTAAAGTTTTTGCTTCTTCTCCTAAGCCAATCCAAATAATAATTAGGGGTACAAAAGCAACAACGGGCATATATCTTACCGTACCAACTATCGGACTAAATAGGCTTTGCATACTATGAAAAGTCCCCATTAAAATCCCTATTGGTACGCCAATAATAGCCGCAACAATAAAACCCGCAGCAACGCGCACACTACTAGCAAAAATATCGACTATTAGGTTTTCTTCCAACAACATTCTAGTTCCGGCTTCAATTACGGCGGTAGGTGTAGGTAAAAAAAGCGGTGTTACTAATCCGGCGTAACTAATAATTGCCCAAGTAATTAAGGGAATTGCGATCGCAGTTGTTGAGAGTAATATACTTAACCATCGGGGAAACTCTTGGCGAATACTCCAAAATACCGAAGGTTGAAGATAGCCTTCTTTGGGTAGAGAAAGTGTTTTTGTCATTTTTGCTCGTAGTTGTAATTATTAAAATTATCAATTGTTAATACCCTACTCTTTGTATTGAAATTAACAGTTTGTATATTCATTGTTAGTTTTAATAAACCTATGGGGTTTTGTCTTGTCAATTAATTGCGAAACTTGTAGGGGCGCAATGCATTGCGCTCTACTAACGGAAGCGGAGAAATTTTTAATTTATATATAGTACAAAATATTTAGAGGAAAATTTTAGTGAATCAAGTTAAATTGTCAGGAGTAGCTAATACTCGTGTTTCCGATGAATATAATCAGCATTTAGACAAACCAAAACTAGAAGTTTGTAACTTATCTAAAAGTTACGGAACAAAAAATAAACAATTAACTATTTTGCAAAATGTTAATTTGCAAATATACAAAGGTGAATTTGTTTGTATTGTAGGTGCGTCAGGTTGTGGTAAATCAACGCTGTTAAATATGATTGCTGGATTAGTCGCCCCCACATCGGGAGAAATTAAAGTTGATGATGAGGTAGTGTTGGGTCCAGGATCGGATCGCGGGATGGTATTTCAAAGCTATACACTCTATCCTTGGCTAACTGTAGCGAACAATATTAGTTTTGGTTCTAAGTTGCGCCGTTTATCTTCAGCACAGCGTCAAGAAAGAGTTGCTTATTTTTTGGGCGTTGTCGGTTTAACTAAGTATGCGAAAGCGTATCCCAATCAACTGTCTGGAGGAATGAAACAACGCTGCGCGATCGCACGGGCTTTAGCAAATGAACCAGAAGTATTGTTAATGGACGAACCTTTTGGGGCTTTAGACTGTCAAACTAAAGAGCAAATGCAGCTATTTTTAAGGGAAATGTGGCAAAAAACCGGGACAACAATTTGCACAATTACCCACGATGTAGAAGAAGCAGTGTTTTTATCTCAGCGCGTTTATGTGATGAGCGCTCATCCTGGCAAAATTAAAACAGAAATTGCGATCGCATTACCATCCGATCGAGACGTAGATATTAAGCTAACTCCCAAGTTCACCGACATTAAGCGTCAAATTATTTACTCTCTGCGAGACTGTTAATTATTTCTGATGGACAACCAGGTTGACGTTTTGCTTCCAAGTAATCAGCCATTAATTCTTGCAGTCTTTCTTTACCAAAACTATGATAGTGACCAGGATATACTGTGTCTACAGGTAGCTTTTGCAAACGTTCGTAAGTATTGATATAAGTAGGAATATCGCTACCAGGTAAAAGATCCAACAAGTCGCCATCGTAGACAATATCGCCGGAAAATAATTCTTGACTCTGGCGATCGTACAGTGCAATGCTTCCTGGGGAATGTCCGGGAAGGTGCAATACTTCAAAAGCGCGACTTCCCAAGTCTAAAATATCTCCTTCTTGCAATAACACCGTTGGTTCTACCGCATTGAAAGTATATTGCGAAACGGTAAAACCAGGATAAGGCAATTGGGCAAAATGTTCGTCTAATACTCCGTTGTATTCTGGCGCACACAAAGCAGCATAAGCATCTCCTTGTCTTAAAGCTTCAGCTTCGGCGGGATGAATAGCAATATTATCAAATTCGTGTATTCCTCCCGCATGATCGTAATGAATGTGAGATGCGATCGCAAGTAATGGTTTATCAATTAAGCCTGCAATATGTTGGCGCAAACTAGCAACACCCAAGCCTGTATCAATTAATAAGTCTTGAGTTTCACCTTTAATTAGCCATAAGTTAGCGCGATTCCATTCCCAGTAATGATGTTCGTTAATGCGATACAAACAGTCGCTAATTTTTTGGGTTACAAACCAGGAATCGCAGACAGGTTTAGGATTTTGCATAAATGTAGAGGTTAAAATTTGAGTAAGAAGGTGGCTAATAATAGTTATGTACGAATCAATTGAAAAACAACTAATTCAGAAGACTTTAGGCGTTTGTGGAGGAAATGCACGGATTAGAGATACTCGTATTCCAGTTTGGACATTGGTTTCTTTTCAGCAACAAGGAGCATCTCAAGAGGAATTACTGAGAAATTATCCACTTTTAAACCAACAAGATTTAGCCGCCGCTTGGTCATATTATGCACAGTATCCAGAAGAAATTGATCGAATAATTGCTGATGGAAACAATCACGACTAAGTTTTATGCTAACGAAAATTTTCCTTTAAATATAGTTATAGAACTACGTCAACTTGGGTATGATGTGCTGACTTCTCAGGAAGCCGAACAAGCCAATCAAGCGATTAGCGACGAGAATGTTTTGAAGTTTGCCAAAGAAACAGGGCTTGTTGTTGTCACACTTAACCGAGAAGATTTTATTACTTTGCACAAACACGATCAAAATTATAGCGGTATTATTATCGGTAAGGAAGACCGCGATTATAAAGGACAAGCTGAGGCAATACATAGATTTATTTCAAACGAGCAAAAATCTTTGCAGGGTAGGTTAATTAGGATTAAAAAGCAAAATCAAAAAGGTGCTTCAACTCAAGCTTTTGTCGTCCAAGAATACTAAAACGAGACTTCCGGTTTTAAGAATGATTCGATTGAGGTGCTTGCAAACATAATCCTACGCCTATTGCCATCAAAACGGCTGAAATTACTAATACTTGGGTGATTTGTTCGCCGAGAAAGACAACAGAAATTGTTGCTCCTACAAAGGGAGAAAGAGCGAAATATGCTCCGGTTTGGGCTGCACCTAGTTGGCGTAAGGCGAGAACAAAGCAGACATAGGTTAACCCAGAGGAAATAAAGCCAACTGCTAAGGCTGCAAGTAAAGTAGATAAAGGTGGTAGAGTTTGTCCGATCGCCAGTGCGATCGCAACATTAATTAAGCCAGCTATCCCGCTTTTAAGTACAGAAATTTGAAATGGATCGCGCGTAGCTATTTTATTAGTTAAATTACTATCCATTGCCCAACTTAAACAAGTTCCCAAAATTGCCAACGCTCCCCAAGATAGCCCTACATTAGTATGTTCTGTGTAAGAAAGAAAAATTCCCCCACAGGTAATTGCTACTATTCCTAAAAAAACCTGTAAATTCCAACGTTCTTTAAAAACAGTCCATGCTAAAAGCGCTGTAAAAACTCCTTCAAAATTGAGCAGTAACGAACCTACCGTTGCAGAAGTTGTAGTAAGTCCAATTGTTAGTAATACCGGGGCTGTTAATCCGCCAGCTAAAATTGAACCACCCAACCAGCGCCAATCTTTTTGACGCAAATTCTCTTTGGAGGGGTGTAGTAAATTGCGAAAATAATAAATTGGCAATAAACCTAATCCTCCACCCAAATACAGAATCCCCGCTAACATCCAAGGCTCTATATCGTCCAACAATAACTTGGAAAGCGGAACAGTAAGACCAAAGCAGAGAGCGGTTGCTAGGGCGAATATCGAGCCAGAACGAGATTTTGTCACTTTTACGGCAATACCAAAAATGAGACTTCTGTACCGCCATAAAACGTCTCTAGCTGGCGGTTTCCTTGCTCGTCTACGGCGCTACCTTGTCCTGAATAAATCCGCGATAAGCGAAAGCGATGGTAGTTGCCAATTAATTCCGGTAAGGTAATGTAGTGGATTTCGTCGCCAGTATAAAGTTCTTTGTCAAGTTCGGGCAAGCTGTACCAAGGACATTTCATTAATTCGTGATGGGCGTTGTGATAGCCAAAATTGAGCAAAAGTACATTTAGCCATTTATAGCGCAACGAAATAACGTTAGAAAAAGTATTTGCTTGCTCGTGAGCGCGATCGCGTTTTGGTAAATCTGAACCCACCGCAAACACTTCGTAAGTATGCTGAAAAGCATCCACAAACCGTAAGATATTAATCATTGCAATGTAAGCCACAAAGTACAAAACCAGTGCTTTTAAAGAAATCCAAGCCAAAACGCCGAATAAAGTAGAGCGAATTAGGAATATTACGCTAACTCTCAATCGTTCGTGCTGGCGATCGCGCAAGTAAAAAGGCGCAAACATGGCGCGGAATCTACTTAAAAAAGCTAAAGAGGGAAAATAGCACCACTCCAAACCCAACAAAAGCGATCGCACAGGGCGAGGTAAAGATGTTACAAACGTCTCTAAGTCAAAGCGACAAAAATCTACGCGGTTGACATGGTGGGCAATATGCAGGCGCATTAAGTCCGCAAAAGTAGCATAACAGCCGCCAGTAATCCACAACATCAAGTTTCCGGCGATCGCATTAGATTGTTTAGATGCGAACATACTACCGTGCATAAATTCGTGAGCCAGATAAGCAGAAATTATCAAGCTATGGGTAAGCAAAATTACACCCAAAGCATTTAGCCAAAAGCTATCTAGGATAATTAAACTAATCCCCCCCAAATAACCCAATAGAGCATAGGAGATAGATGCAATATTCCACAGGGGTTTGCTTTGCTGTAAATAATGGTTGGGGTTGATGGTTGTAGTTGTCATAAGTTTATTGAGTGATAGTTTTTTTCAAAAAGCGATCGTCGATTAGTTCGGTAATTGGCGGTAATGGTTTGGTAATCAATTTCTCTTTCAACATCAAACTTGAAACATCTTCGGCGTTAAATACTAAAGACTGCGCTGTTGTACCTGGTTGAAACATGGCGCTTGCTTCTGTAGGAGTCAGCCATTTAAACCCTGTCAGCAAGCTTTGATAATCTTTGACACTTACCCCCGCTTGTTTCGCCTCAATGGGCAATACTTCATCCATGTTTGTTTGGCGGTAGGCGAGGGTTTTGTACCAAACATCTAACATTTTTTGGATTGATTCTGGTTGCCTATCGAGTGCCGATTGCTGTACAACCATCAAATCAGGAACTAAACCCGGAATATCTTTGCTAGAAAAAATAACTTTACCTTTCCCTGAAGCCACCGCTTGACTAACAAAAGGCTCGTAGGCGTAAGCAACATCGGTTCTGTTTGCAATTAAGGATGCGATCGCAGCATCAGCCGATTGATTGACAACAGCAACTTTATCTTTGGTAATCCCGCCTTTTTCTAAAGCTTTCAAAAATAATAAATGCCCGACAGTTCCCACTTCTACCGATGTTCGCTTCCCGGCAATTTCGCCTATAGACTTAATTGAGGGATTAACAACGATCGCATCTGCTCCCAAAGACATATCTGTATAAGCCATATCCAAGAATCATCAGTTCAGTTTTTCACATTATTACTAAATCACCAAAAGCTCCGAAGAACTAAATAGTTGACATTTAACATCCAATACTATATTGTTGCTTTGGGTTTGGCATTTACTGGCATTGCTTCGTCACAATCTCCACCCCTAATGTTTTGGGAGTTAGGATGTTTTGGATTGCAGCAACATCTTAAAAAATTAGTACCACAATTAAATAAACAAAGACTGACGTTAACGATTGGAGTAGTAACTCAATGACTCAATGACTTATTTACGAAAGGCAGCAATATTAGTTAGAGCAGTAACTACAGTTATCCTAGCAGTCTTACACAAAATTTAAAAAACGTCATTGTTGTTGTTGAAGTATATGTACTACAACAACAATGTCTAGCGGAGTTTTTGTAACACTACCGATTTTTGTCTTGTAATTAGGGAAAACTCATACTTCAAAAGCTGTATTTCTGATAACACAACTGTTAGCTGATGATTTGCAAGTTGATATGTAGTGAATCGCACATCTGCTTGAAGCAAAGCGAAAACGCTAGTTACAGCGAAATTGATAAAGTTTTATAAAGAAGTAGTGGTTTGTTTAGAAAACTTGTATCTTCACCACACTTAAGAAATACCTGGAACAAACGTAAAAATTGAGGAGTTAGAAATGTTTAATGGTTTCTCGCGGCATCAAATTTCAAGGACAACTGGTACTTTCATTGCAGGTACAGCAACTCTCATAGCAACTATGTTTTACATTTACGCTGACAGTGCCAAGGCAGACTTGAACTATGAACAGTACGGTAATTGGAACGGTTACAAAGTATATCTCTCACCAGCCCGCCATAGTAATGCTGGTGGTCGTGGTGAGTGCAAAGGTAAAAACGAAAATACTATGGCATTTAATGTTGCCTTAAGGGCAACAAGTGGGAGCTACTACAATGGTCAGCCCAACAGGACTGCAAGCGGTCGGAACCTGCGTGCTCGGGGCTATAAAGTGCGGATTGGTAACGGAACGCTTCGATCGGCAATTGCTAATTCTAATGCTTGGGGAGCAGATTTACACATCCCCATACACAGTAATGCTGACATAGCTGAACAGTGTAATCGAACTAGCGCGAACAGCTTTGGTACATTAACTATTCATTATAATAATAGTTCAAGAGGGTTAGCTTTCGCTAATAAACTGCGCGAATTGATTGGTTCATCAAGCCCAGGAACCAGGGATACAACCTGTAAAAATCCCGGACATCCTTGTACAGCGATTAATCTCGGCGAACTTCGAGAAACAAATGCTGTGGCAGCATATGTAGAGGCAGAATATCATACATGGAACAGGGGGGTTAGCTGGCTAGAAAACCCCTCATGGCCATGGCGGATTGGATACGCAGTTGACTCATTTCTTAATTATCCCTAATAGACACTCTAATCTTAATATTCAACTTATCTCAGGAGAGCGCATTATGCGTCGTTTAATTCTCATTCTTGCAACCACAGCTTTGAGTTTATTCGGCTTGCAGTTTTTGGTCAAAGGACAGATTCTATTCGAGCCACAGAAACAGATCCAAATCTCCCCACTTACGAAGTATCCAGGATTTGGATACAACCCAGGAACGGAGGAGGCGCGGTTTAATCGGGAAGCAACAGCGCGAGAGCGCCTCATCGCTGAGTGCATGCAGCAAAAAGGTTTTCCATACAATATATCTACAGTCAACACTGAAAACACTGCTACTCCTGAACAGGGTGCCGTAGCAGTGGAAGACCCTAATGTGAGCCATGCTGAGTCACTCAGCCCGGAGCAGCGTAAAGAATACTACATTGCATTATATGGAGTGCCAGATCCCAACGCCTCTAATGTTGATCAACTCTATGACTTCAACAGTCCTGGTGGTGGTGGTTGTCAAGGAAAAGCTTTTTCGACAATCACTGGTGTCTTTGCTGCTTCAAGTGCCTTGAAAGAGCAATACCTCGATCTGCAAAGTTCAGTTCAAGAAGATTCGCGCGTAAAAAGGGCTGAACAGCGGTGGTCTGCGTGCATACGGGGGCGTGGACACCAATACGCGAAACCACGCGATCTACGTGCTGCATTAGATACTGAAGAAGCGCAAAGCAGGTTTACTTCCCGAACTCAGCAAGCAACGGCAGCAGGAAATATCTGTAGTCAAGAAGTCGCATTAGACGATACTATTGTACAGGTTCGTACTGAAAAAGAAGCGGATTTTGTTGTTAAGAACAAGGATTTCCTTGAGCAGCACATAAAACGACTCCGCACTGAAGAAGCGCTCTTGAACCAAATTATCATCAAATCAAGATAAGTCACTACTAAGAGAAAACATCTTGACGCTTCCTTTTAGTAGAAGTTCCCGTGCATTGGACAAACGATGATTGGGAACAGTTCGCCTTTTTGTACGATCCCCCAATGGGAAGCGGTGTAATTGAAACTTGCGAGAAAGCCTTTCAATTGTGGAAAGAAGAATTTGACGGGATGTATCGCTACGGTAGCGCTTTTGTCTTGACAATGCACCCAGAACTCATTGGTCGTCCGGCGCGGGTGATGATGTTAGAGCGCTTGATAGATTATATGCGATCGCACGATGGAGTATGGCTAACTACTTGCGAGGAAATTGCTAATTGCTGCGTTACTAACCAAGCTATTTTAGCAAAAACTTAAAAAATGTTTCTCAAGGATAAAACCACCTCTAAATACTAATTGCGTCTAAAAGTTTATATATCAATGATCCCCTCGTATTCTGCTAAGTTTGAATGGTTATTTAACTACTAAAACCATGTCAGAATCATTATTTTCTGATGCCAAACAACGTTTAGAAACAGCATTAAAATATATTTCAATCTCTGAAGATGCCATTGAACACTTAAAGTTCCCTAAAGCCAGCTTAACAGTGTCAATTCCGGTGCGAATGGATAACGGATCGTTACGCATTTTTCAAGGCTACCGGGTGCGCTACGACGACACGCGCGGGCCTACAAAAGGGGGCATCAGGTTTCATCCCGATGTGACTTTAGAAGAAGTGCAATCTTTGGCATTTTGGATGACTTTTAAATGCGCCGTACTTAATTTACCTTTTGGCGGTGCAAAAGGCGGGATTGCGCTTAATCCCAAAGAATTATCAAAAATGGAGTTAGAACGTTTAAGTAGAGGATATGTAGATGCGATCGCCGATTTTATTGGCCCAGATATTGATATTCCTGCACCAGACCTTTATACAAGCCCGATGATTATGGGCTGGATGATGGATCAATACAGTATTATTCGGCGACAAATTACCCCCGCAGCATTCACCGGAAAACCCGTAACGATAGGCGGTAGTTTGGGACGAGACACCGCCACCGCCACCGGAGCTTATTATGTAATTGAAAGTATCAACCAACTATTTCCCTCTGCTCCTCAAGATACTACCGTTGCCGTGCAAGGTTTTGGTAATGCTGGGGCGCACATTGCCGAACTATTATTTAAAGCAGGTTATAAAGTAGTTGCTGTCAGTGATTCTCAAGGCGGTATCTATACTAAAAATGGTTTAGATATTCCCAGTATTAGACAATACAAAGAAGCTCATCGGGGTATGAAAGCAATTTACTGTCGAGGTACAGTTTGCAACATCATCGATCATGAAGTTGTGAGCAATCAAGAACTTTTGACCTTAGATGTAGATATATTGATCCCCGCCGCCTTAGAAAATCAAATTACCGAGGTAAATGCTAACGATATTAAAGCCAAATTTATTTTTGAAGTTGCCAATGGCCCGATTAATTCAGCCGCAGACAAAATACTAGGCGAGAAGGGAATTTATGTAGTTCCTGATATTTTAGTTAATGCTGGAGGCGTAACCGTTAGCTATTTTGAATGGGTGCAAAATCGCAGTGGGCTTTATTGGACGCTAACGGAAGTTAACCACCGCCTGAAACAAAAAATGGTGGAAGAAACTAAGCATATTTGGGAAATTGCCCAGCAGCACGCGATATCATTACGCACCGCCGCTTATGTGCATGGCTTGCATCGCTTAGGGGAAGCTATAGATAGTAAAGGCACGAGAGATTATTACGTTAATGGCTAATAATTCAATCGTTAGGACTGGGATTTTAATTCGGGTTCAGAAAATGCGATCGCCCTAGAGGTACTAAAATCTAAAAAGTTTTCCTCTTGCATAATTTGGTAGAGATTAACCTGGGCTTCTACTAAGCAAGCATGACCGCTATAAGGTAAAACTACCATTTTGGCATCAGGCAAACTTTTAACCAAGTATCTAGCTTCCGTTACCGATGGTAAAAGACGATCTAAAGCACTAGCCACTAGGAATACTGGTTGAGTAATCCGCTGCAATTGATGGGCATCAACATCAAACTCTTTAATCAGCGATAACCGCCAAAGAACAGTCTCCGACGGAACTAAACGCATAGTTTTAAGCAAATCTTTACGAATATCACGATCTACTAACCCTAAAGACGCTAGAAACGGTAATAATCCTATTGCACCAAAGTCAAAAAAACAGGATGGGACTAAATAAACTAGCTGCGATGCCCAATTTAGCCAAGGGCGACGATGAAAAGCCGAAGCTGGGTTAACTAAAATAATTCTGTTAAATAACTGGGGTACTTTCAGGGCGACTTTTATTGCCAACGCTCCCCCAAAAGACTCGCCGCATAAATAAACTAGCCTGTGCGGATTAATTTTTAATTCTTCTTCAATTAAATCTATAACTTGATCGCTTAAAACGTCCCAGCTACTCAAATCGTTCGGTGGAATCATTAAGCAACGCACGTCAAAAGCAACTTCCAAACCCTCTGTTTGCGTTCTCAAAAGTTGCCCTGTACCGTCCATTCCTGGCAAAAATACAAACAACGGGTATTTTGGCTGTAGCCGTTTGGGAGTGAGAAAACAAGGATGACTTGTAAGTTCTGGCATTGTCTTAACTTAAGTTATATAAAATTCAACAGATTTAATACTTCTAAGTTATCAGGCTTTGAGAGTTGCAAGGGTAGAACCATACTTTTCAATAACAACCTTGACGTAAAAGCTCAACAATTTCTGCTTGACAATGATTAGTCACATCGGCTACTACTGTTTTTGCTTGTTTTCCTTGGTATTGTTGCTGCATCAATGGCGTGATGCGATAAGGACGACCAATTAAAACCGCCACCCGACGATATATTACCAGTGGATGCCAGCCATTTTGATTAAATAAAGGTTCTGTTGGGTCAAATAAGCTTAGTAGCCGTAAGGGAACGGCAGAACTACTCTTTTCTTCAATAGAAGCGATCGCTACTGGTAAAATAACTAAATCTTTAACTGGTTTAATGCGATCGCTACCCGCATCCGCCCGTAATGCCAAATGAGCAAATCCACGCTGAAAGTCAGTAATCCCATTTGGTTCGCTAAATTGCACCATCGGTTCTGTACCTTCAGGAAATACCCCAACTGCTTGATTTGCTTGTAATAGCTGTAAAGCTCGCTGAAAAAATCCCTGTTGACGAGAAGGAGTCGCTTCTAAAGGAAAACACCCCAACCCAGTCACAATCTCTCGCATTACTGGTACTTGTCCCATGTAATGATGACAAGCAAAGCGAATAGGTCTTTCTACGGCGGCGATTAAAACTGGCGCATCCATAAAACTACGGTGATTGCTCACTACTAAAACTGGGCTACTTTGGGGAATGCGATCTTCGTAGTAACGAAATATTTTTGTACCTGTAGCCGTTAAGAAGCCATGAGAAATCTGTTGAGGGCTGTTGTTGGCATTGTTCATGCGTTGCAGATATTGACTATGTATGAAACTACTTATCTAGGGAATCACCTAGTTGAAAGATTTAACGGAGGATAGCTATGCGCTTGAAACCTGCCTGAATAAATAGCATTTTATAATTTATTTTACATTTTTTAACATTTGCACGAAAGTACCTTAAGGTATAAACGGCGCTATTGCCTGTATTGTAAAAGTTATTGTTTGATTTGATTAGACAACTCTACCAAGAATCTTTACAAAAATTAATAAAAATATATACATACATATTCTGTTATATGATATTGAGAAGTTAAAAAAATATTAAATTTCATGAAATTTTCAAGTCAAAGCCAAGAAACCTTTGCTGTGACAACACCGCTTTATTATGTAAACGATCTGCCTCATGTAGGTAGCGCTTACCCGACGATCGCTGCCGATATATTAGCGCGATTTGAGAGAATGCGAGGGAAGTCGGTACTATTCATTACTGGTACTGACGAACACGGGCAAAAAATTCAACGAGCCGCCGAAAGTAACCACAAGTCACCTCAAGTTTACTCTGATGAAATTTCTAGCAGCTTTGTGGCGCTGTGGCAGCAGCTAAATATACAATACGATCGCTTTAGTCGAACTACAGCCACAAATCACGAAGCAATTGTTAAAGAATTTTTCGGGCGAGTATGGGATAAAGGCGATATTTATAAAAGTCAGCAAAAAGGCTGGTACTGTGTTGCTTGTGAAGAATTTAAAGAAGAAAGAGAACTTTTAAGCGACTTTTTTTGCAGCATTCACACCAATAAAAAAGCTGAGTGGCGAGACGAGGAAAATTACTTTTTTCGGTTGTCAAGTTACCAAAGTAAACTTGAAGCATTTTATCAAGAACACCCTAATTTTATTGCGCCTCAAAGCCGCCGTAATGAGGTTCTAAACTTTGTTGCTCAAGGATTGCAAGACTTTTCGATTTCGCGGGTAAATTTAGATTGGGGTTTCCCTGTACCTATTGATTCTAGTCATACATTGTACGTTTGGTTTGATGCACTGCTGGGGTACATAACGGCTTTACTTGAACCTGGCGAAGAACCAACACTTGAAAATGCTTTAGCTAAATGGTGGCCTATAAACTTACATTTAATTGGTAAGGATATATTGCGCTTTCACGCCATTTATTGGCCAGCAATGCTGATGTCCGCAGAACTAGAATTGCCTAAAGTAGTATTTGGACACGGTTTTTTGACTAAAGACAACCAAAAAATGGGTAAAACTCTAGGAAATACTCTAGATCCCGTTGCTTTAGTAAAGCAGTATGGCGCGGATGCTGTTCGCTACTACTTTATTAAAGCCATTGAATTTGGTAAAGATGGCGACTTTAGTAAAACTCGATTTATTGAAACGTTGAATGCTGACTTAGCTAAAAACTTGGGGAACTTAGTAAATCGAATTTTAACAATGGCCCTAAAGTACGGTTATGCTAATGCTCTAAATCTGAGTATTGAAACTATAGCTGAAGACAATCCATTAAAAATTGCTGGGATGACTTTGGGAGAAGAAGTCGCCAAAGCCTACGAAAATCTAGCTTTTAGTCAAGCTTGCGAATTAGTATTAAATTTAGCTCGAACAGGCAATAAGTATATAGACGACCAAAAGCCTTGGACTTTGTACAAAGAAGGTAAAATTCAGGAACTAGAGCAATTGTTGTATTCTGTTTTAGAATCAGTAAGATTAGCTGCTTACCTGCTGTCACCAGTGATTCCTAGCATTGCTAATGACATTTATCAACAATTGGGATTTGTCGCCAATTTTAACGATAAAAATGACGTTTTCAATACTGTACCCTTCTCTATTCATGCCAATTGGGGAGTCTTAAGTTGCAAGCAACAGTTAGGAAATCCCCATCCTGTATTTAAAAGCCTAGAACTAAATTAAGCAGGTTGGTATCGATTGTACTTTCCTGTCTAATTAGAGGTTTTTAATGTTACTTTATAGATATTTAAACCGCTCAATCGGGCAAATAACATAATACAAAACATAAATTATTTTTTGATAAAAACTGAGGCATAAAAAATGTTGAATAATTTTGATAAAAGTCCAATTTTTACACCTGAACAAGTCTTAGAAAATAGAGGACGTGTAGCCATTTTTATTGATGGCTCAAATTTGTTCTACGCAGCCTTACAACTAGGAATTGAAATAGATTATACAAAACTATTGTGTAGGCTTACTGGCGGTTCAAGATTGTTGCGATCGTTTTTTTATACTGGTGTAGATAGGACTAACGAAAAACAGCAAGGATTTTTGTTGTGGATGCGGCGCAATGGTTACAGGGTAATTGCGAAAGATTTGGTACAGCTACCCGATGGTTCAAAAAAAGCTAACTTAGATGTAGAAATTGCTGTAGATATGATGGCGCTGGTAGATTCTTACGATACCGCCGTATTAGTTAGCGGTGATGGAGATTTGGCTTACGCAGTCAACGCTGTAAGCTATCATGGCGTGCGGGTCGAAGTAGTTAGTTTACGAGCCATGACTAGCGATAGTTTAATTAATGTGAGCGATCGCTACATTGACCTTGAGCAAATCAAAGAAGACATCCAAAAAACATCAAGAGTTACAAATTACGCTTATCGTCCCTTGTCTAGCCTAGGATTGATGGAACAACCCGAAGATGGAACTTTAGACATTATCAAGTCCTCCGATGACTAGAACCAAATAAAATCAAGCATGAATAATTGTCATTTCCCATCGGTTAAATGGCGACTCCTAGCTGCGCCCTTAATGAGTGTGGGGTTGATACTGGGGTTATTTGGCTGCGCAGGTCAAAATTCTAATCAACAAGCGTCACCAAGCCCCTCATCAAGCCCTACAACGCAAAACGAATTGACATTTAACGATGTCACTTTAGAACAAGCCGACGAACAAGGACGACCAGTTTGGAAAGTTCAAGGCAAACAAGCAAGTTATAGTCGAGAACAAAAACTTGCTCAAGTACAAAAGCCATCGGGAGAATTATTTGTTGATGGCAAAGTAGTCTACAAAATTAGCGCACAACTTGCCCAAATTCAGCAAAACGGCAAACAGTTGTTTTTGACGGGCAAAATTGTTGCTACAGATACAGTTAATGGCGTAGTCTTGCGCGGTAACGAATTAGAATGGCGACCTAAAGAAGATTTGCTAATTGTCCGCAAGCAAATTAGGGGAACTTATCAGCAAATTCAAGCTACAGCAGAAGAAGCACGAGTAAATAGCCGCTCGGCGCGAGTAGATTTGCAAGGTAAAGTAGTAGCTCAAGCTACCGATCCCGCCTTGCAAATGCGGACAACTCATTTAATTTGGGAAGTAAAGAAGCAAACTTTAATTGGCGATCGCGCCATAGCCATTGATCGTTATAAAGGTAAAGTAATTAGCGATCGCGCCACCGCTAACGGCGCAAATGTCAACTTAAAAACTAAAGTTATCACCCTCCAGCCCAAGGCGCAAATCGTCGCCACAGAACCACCGCTACAAATAGACAGTAATTCCTTAAGTTGGGATTTGAACGCTGAACTTGTTACCGCCAATCAGCCAGTAAAAGTAGTTCATCGCCAGCAGCAAATAACTACAACAGCGAACCGGGGAAGAATGAATTTAGGCAATGAAATTGTACATTTAACAGGCAATGTGACTGCTAGGGGACAGCGCCAACAATCTCTCGATGCTCAAAAATTAACCTGGTATTTGCCAACGCAGTTAGTAGAAGCGGAGGGAAGCGTAGTTTATCGTCAACTAGAGCCGCCAGTTAATTTTACAGGGCAAAAAGCTGTAGGGAAGTTGCAGGAGCAAAATATTACCGTTACTGGCGGTAGAGTTGTGACTACATTTATTCCTTAGAGACTTGGGAAAATAGAGTACCCATCATTTTGCAGAGGTAACATTAGTTCGATCTTGTAGCAGTTGAGTTGAATTATAAAACCCAGTATTTCTGAAAGAAGGCGATAAAATAAACATGAATATCGTCTATAGGCTTGAAGATGTTGAATTTGAGTGGGATAGCAATAAAGCTCAGAGCAACCTTGAAAAACACGGTATTACCTTTGAAGAAGCAGTAGAGGCTTTCTTCGATCCTTTCTACCAAGTTGGGGAAGCCAATCCAAATACAATTGCTAATATCGAGAAACGCGAGTTCCTTCTTGGCTATTCTCTAGAGCAACGCCTTTTATTAATCATTTATGTTGAAAGAGGAGTGCGAAACCGCATAATTTCTGCTCGTCCTGCTACTCAAAATGAAAAGAAACTTTATGAACAAGGCTGAGGAAGAATTTACATTACAATTGCATCCCCGTCCTCAAGAGCAAGTGTCTCTTGAGATGCCAATAGATACATTAGAATCTCTCAAAAAAGTAGCTGCTAGTCGAGATATGTCTTGGGAGGCGTTGCTCAAATTTTATATCGGACAAGGACTACGAAAAGATTTAGCCAAACTATTTTCCGATCGCTTACTAGAAGCAACAGCCCAGCAAGAAGGGTCTTTACCACATCCTAAAGCTCTAGAATGACGGATGCCGTGACTTCTACAAGTACCTTAGCCTTTGTACATAATCTCATTACGCCTTGCTTCACCCAATGGCTGAGAGTTACTGTCTTGAAGGCGAGGAGTTAAAGCCGCCGGGACAACGGGGGCAACTTGTAACTGTTTTAAGAGATTTTGCAGTAATCGATCTTGCTCGTTGCGGAAGCGTTCAATAGCCGAGCCACGATTGATAATTGCAAACCATACCAAACCGCGATCGCGCGTTGGCATTACTCCAGCTAAAGCACTAACATCGTTGAGCGTACCCGTTTTGATTACTGTATTTAAAGGGATTTGGCGAGTTAATAACGTACCTCGGCGATCGCGTCCCGATACTGGAAATAAGTCTGCAACCGTTAGCTGGTAGGGTGATAACCGCTTTTGGATGCTCATTAACATCGCACACGCCGCCCTAGGGGAAATACGATTTTCTACCCCCAATCCCGAACCATTAACTAGCTGAATTTCTGCCAATGGTACGTTAGCCGCCGTTGCTGCTTTTTGTTGGACAACTTGCGCTCCTCCCAGCAAATAAGCCAACATTTCCGACATTTCGTTATTGCTATAAACATTCATTTCTTTAAGAATTTGCGAGAGTAGCAAAGAACGATGGCGTACTAATAATATTTGCTTGGGGTTAACTATCTGCGATTGTTGTACCGTCCCCGAAATCACAATTTGAGGACGAATCGTTCCGGGGGCTAAAGTTAAATACTGATTTTCTACAGTGTTTGACCAATTAGCAGCATTGAAGGCTTGTTTTAACAATTCACCAGATGCTACAGGATTGAAGTTGTAATTCATGGCAAAAGTGCCGGTAATTATCAAGTTTCCTTGTACGCGATTGATACCCATAGATTGCAGAGTATTACCAAGGGCGATCGCTTCTTCCCACACAAACAAAGGATCGCCGTTACCTTGAACGATTAAATCTCCTTGTAATACGCCCTTAGAAATTGTCCCGTTGGTGCTAACAGTGGTGTCAAATTGATAATTTGCGCCCCAGGTACTTAAAGCAGCTATTGAAGTCGCAATTTTGGTTAAAGAAGCCGCAGGTATTGGTACTGTGCCTTGATGGTTGGCTAGTAAGACGGGCCCTGATTGTATCCATACGCCTTGATTGGCTTCTACTCCTAGAGTTTGGAGCGATTTTAAATACTGCTGTACGGTTATTGAGGCAACGGGAGAGCGATCGGGCGCTAAAACTAAACTAGGACTACTTTGCCACAACAAAACTTCCAAGGGATCGACCGTCGCCACCTTTACCCCCGCCTTGTCTAGCCATAAAGAAACTAATCCCGATCCAAATAATTGCAGCATGAAAATATTTGCCTATTTACTATAAAGAGCGCTTTTAACACGGATATCCGCGCCTTTCACCTGATTTATTTGCCAAATACTTTTCTAATGTCTCACTAAATAACCGTAAGATTGCGAGTTTGGGGGAAAGCATCTGGTAAAATTTTGAAGGTTTCTAGAAATTTTAATCAATGGGAGCTACTCGCGCACGGATCGCAATTGATGCCATGGGTGGGGATCATGCCCCCGCCGAAATTATTACAGGGGCGCTGCGAGCAAGGGAAGAATTAGATGTGGAAATTTTGTTGGTGGGCGACCCCCAGCAAATTAAAGCGCACTTACCGCAGCAAACCAATTTTGGGCAGTTAGAAATTGTTCCGGCGGAAGGAACAATCGAAATGCATGAGGAGCCTTTAAGCGGCATTAAACGCAAACCCAAGGCTTCAATCAATGTCGCAATGGATTTAGTTAAGCAGAAACGAGCCGACGCGGTAGTTTCCGCCGGACACTCTGGGGCAGCTATGGCAGCCGGATTGTTGCGCTTAGGACGATTGAAAGGTATTGACCGCCCAGCTATTGGCGCGGTGCTGCCGACAATTGCCAGTAAGCCCGTGATAATTTTAGATGTTGGGGCAAATGTAGACTGTCGCCCAAAATTTTTAGAACAGTTTGCCATTATGGGTTCGGTTTACAGTCAGTATGTACTCGGTGTTAACGATCCCAAAGTCGGACTACTAAATATTGGGGAAGAAGCTTGTAAGGGTAATGATTTGGCACTTCGGACTTACGAATTGCTAGAAAAAAATCCCCAAGTTTCTTTTATTGGCAACGCGGAAGGACGCGACGTACTTTCGGGGCGTTTTGATGTGATTGTCTGCGACGGATTTACCGGAAACGTGCTGCTAAAATTTGCCGAAGCTGTAGGGGAAGTAATGCTGCAAATTTTGCGGGAAGAATTACCCCAAGGCTTGCACGGACAAATTGGCACAGCAATTTTAAAACCTAATTTAAAGCGGATCAAACAGCGTGTAGACCATGCCGAACATGGAGGCGGGCTGTTGCTGGGAGTTGCAGGGATCTGTATTATCAGTCACGGTAGTTCTCAAGCACCGTCGGTTTTTAATGCAATTCGACTGGCAAAAGAAGCGATCGATCATCAAGTTTTAGAACATATCTCGTCTCAAAATGGTAGCAAAAAGCAATCGGCAACTAGCAGTAGTGAAGCCAATAGTGATGAGTAAGGTGTAAAACAAATTTATCCTCTTGTATACAGTTGGCTCACTATTGGAGAATAATTTTGCAAAATTTAGGCGTAGCAATTACGGGAAGTGGCTCGGCGTTGCCAGCAAACTGCTTAGATAATGAAACTTTAAGCAAGTTAGTTGACACCTCTGACGAATGGATAGCCTCGCGCACGGGAATTAGACAAAGGCGACTAGCTAATTCTTCCCAATCGGTTAGCGAAATTGCTTCTATTGCGGCAAAAGACGCGATCGCAATGGCAGGAATTTCCCCCTTAGACATTGATTTAATTATTTTGGCAACTTCCACCGCCGACGATTTATTTGGCAGCGCGTGTCAAATTCAAACTCAAATCGGGGCAACTAACGCCGTCGCTTTTGACCTCACGGCGGCTTGCTCTGGCTTTGTATTTGGGCTAGTTACGGCGGCTCAGTTTATTAGAACAGGAGTTTATCAAAACGTTGTTTTAATTGGCGGCGATATTTTGTCGCGCTGGGTAGATTGGCAAGATCGCAGCACTTGCGTTTTGTTTGGCGATGGGGCGGGGGCGGTGGTGATTCAAGCAACAGAAAGCGATCGCCTGTTAGGATTTGAAATTAGAAGCGATGGTACGCAAAACAACTGTCTAAATTTGTCCTATAGCCCCGAATCTCAGCCCCTTACCCCCGGTATTGAGGTCGGCAAAGGCAACTTTAAGCCGATTACTATGAATGGTAAGGAAGTTTATCGCTTCGCCGTCCAGCGCGTTCCAGAAGTCATTGATAAGGCTTTATTTCGAGCTAATATCACTACAGAGCAAGTAGATTGGTTAATACTGCATCAAGCAAATCAACGGATTCTCGATGCTGTAGCTCAAAGGCTAAATATTCCCAGCCATAAAGTAATTAGCAATCTTGCGAGTTACGGCAACACCTCCGCCGCTTCGATTCCCATAGCTTTAGATGAAGCCGTGCGTAATGGGCAAATTAAAACTGGCGATACTATTGTTGCTTCGGGTTTTGGCGCTGGTTTAACTTGGGGAGCGGCGATTTTTAAATGGGGAATTTGAGCATCTACATATTACAAAATTTACAATTTTTCCAATGACTAAAACGGCGTGGATATTTTCAGGACAAGGTTCGCAAGCAGTTGGTATGGGCAGCGATTTATTAACATCTTCTAGTGCTGCATCCGAAAAATTGGCACAAGCAGAGGAGATTTTGGGTTGGTCTGTACCAGAAATTTGTCAGCATCCAGAAGACAAAGTATCGCGCACGTTGTACACCCAGCCTAGTTTGTATGTAATTGAAAGCATTTTAGCGGATGCTTTAAAAGAGCGCGGTTTTACGCCGGCTTTAGTTGCTGGTCATAGTTTAGGAGAATATACAGCCCTTTATGTTGCGGGGGTTTTTGATTGGGCGACGGGATTGCGTTTAGTCAAAGCTAGAGCCGAACTTATGGACAACGCGGCAGGGGGTAAAATGGTGGCGTTAATTGGTTTTGATCGCCAACAGTTACAGGAGAAAATCGCCCAAACTCCTGATGTAGTTTTAGCTAATGATAATAGTGAGGCTCAAGTAGTAATTTCTGGAACTCCTGAAGGGGTGGAAACGTTACTATCTCAAATTAAAGTCAAACGCGCTGTTCCCCTGAATGTATCAGGAGCATTTCATTCTCCTTTAATGGCTCAAGCGGCTAGTCAATTTCAAGAGATTTTAGCTCCCATACAATTTAATAACGCCACGATTCCGGTAATGTCTAATGTAGACCCCATACCCTCTACAGACGCGGAGATTTTGAAAGAGCGGTTAATTAAACAAATGACGGGTTCTGTACGCTGGCGAGAAATTTCTGAGCAATTGCTAACTGAAGGAATAGAGAAAGTTGTGGAGATTGGACATGGTACGGTTTTAACTGGGTTAATTAAACGTACCTGTCCGACTTTAAAGTTAGAAAATATTAGTAGTGCCGAAATGGTACTCAACGCTGAGTAATAGTGTTACAAAATGGGCAGAAGCCGCGAACCGTCAATTAGTTTGTTCCTTTATCACTTATTTAAGTGGTCAATGGTCAGCCCTACATTGCACCTCTATCTAAGAGGGCGCGTATATGGTGTGGAAAATGTGCCTAAGCAAGGTTCAGTGGTAGTTGTCAGCAATCATGCTAGTTACTTTGACCCGCCGTTGCTTTCTTGCGCTGTAGGTCGCCCTGTGGCTTACATGGCAAAGGAAGAACTATTTAAGATTCCCCTTTTGGGTAAAGCAATAAAATTATACGGTGCTTATCCTGTAAGTCGAGGAACAAGCGATCGCGCTGCGATTCGTGCGGCATTGCAATCCTTAGAAAATGGCTGGGCTACAGGGGTTTTTTTAGAAGGCGCTCGTACCCCTGATGGCAAAATTAACGATCCTAAACTGGGCGCGGCTTTAATTGCTGCCAAAGCCCAAGCGCCAATTTTACCCGTTAGTTTGTGGGGAACTCAAGGGGTTTTAATCAAGGGGTCAGCAATTCCGCGCCCAGTTCCCATTACGATTAGAATTGGTCAACTAATTGCGCCGCCAACTTCCACAAATCGCCAACAATTACAAGCTACTACCCAGGAATGTGCGATCGCAATTCAAACACTTCACGACCTGGGGCGCTGATTATTTAGTAATTCGGTAATAACAATATCATTAACCGTAGAAGTTAATTTACCCAGCTTATTAGAGATCAACTTAACCATCTCGCTAGGGACTGCAACACCTCCGGTTTAATTCCCAAGGGTCGCAGTCCTCGCCTAGCGTCAATTTTCAACAACGTTATATTGCAAGACGCTACTACCTGATGGCAAAGAACATTCGAGTTGATAGGGTCGCCCTGACTGTGTGGAGGAAGCCGCAAGCTGAATAACAAGTGTGCTAGTTCCTGCACCACTCAAACTCTTTGCCTGATAGTCAAAATACCCTCCATCAGAATTTATTGATTCAAGCCAGCAAGTAGTAGTTACATTTTTGGTGTTTTTTACGCGAATATAAGCTTTAGGACCAATGGTGCTGCTATTAAGAACGTCTCGAACAATAGGGCAAACAACGTAATTTATAGTTTGAGAACTACTGGTATTTAAGGCTCTACCTGCATACTTGTCTAAGAGGGCAGCGCCAACACTGCTAGTAGCATCACATATACTACCGGGGTAAGTGTGCTGCTCCGAAGCATAGGCTGAGGCTGAAAATACTATAGTAGACATCAATGTCACGCCAAGAGTAGCGATCGCATTTATCTGTGTTCTAGTAACACTGTTTCTGTTTGAATGAATAGTCATTGTTTTATTTTGAGTTGGTTGTGAGTTTGCGAATTAAGCTTGATGTGGTTATTAAGTTTTTAGTAGGTATTGCGATCGCCGTAACCGCTTTAGACTTACATTTATTAGCGTATGGCGGGGTTTTGTATTTGTCGTTACAGAAAATCTCTGCATTTAGCTAGCACTGAAACTCAGAAAAACTCAGCTTAACTAGCGTGAGTTTCTGCACTAAGCGTTTAGACAGTTTCCTAAGATGCTGTTTTTGAATAAATCCGATATCCGCGAAAAGCGACCTTACTAAAGATAGGAAAGGCGTTTTTTTATGTGCAACGAGAGGTCTTTTAAGGCACAGAATCACAAAAGGGTATAAATGAAAACAAGTTCTTGATTCTCGCAAAGCTGATTTTGCCTTCAACTTTTGTCAGAATCTGAATCAAAAAATATACCGAATGAGAGTAGACTTTGCACTTAACTTATTTGTAGCCTTGATTTTGGCTTCCACAAGCCATACCAGACAGATTAGGTTCAAATATGAATGAAGTATCTACTAAAGATTTTTGGGACAAATTAAATAATTTATTTTTAGTCCGTTTTTTATTATTTTTTCTCTCTGGCTGGGCTTTAGTAACTCTTTTAGCTTACTTTGAAACAGTAATTGTTATTTTTACATCGGCGGCAATTTTAGCTTTTTTACTTAGCTATCCTGTCCGTTGGTTGCGGCGGTTTTTGCCTCACGGTTTAGCCGTTAGTGTAGTTTTTATCTCTAGTATTTTGTTACTTGTTGGTCTGACAGCTACTGTCGGTTTAACTATCTTATATCAAGGGCAACAATTAGTTGATAGCGTCACTGCCTTTTTAAATTCTTTAGCGCCTTTAGTTGGCCAAGCAGAAGAATTTTTGCGCGAGCGCAATTTGCAAGTAAATTTAACCGGAATCGAAGAGCAATTGCGTAATCAAGCTTTAGGATTAATTGGCTCTAGCTTGGCTACTCTACAAGTCTTTTTGGCTAATTTAGTAACTTTACTTTTAATTGCTGTGGTTGCTTTATTTATGCTATTAGATGGAGAAAGATTGTGGGGTTTAGCTTTGAAAGCTGTACCTAGACAACTACGCAATCGTTTTACAACCGTTGTTAAACGCAAGTTTTTAGGCTTTTTTAAAGGGCAAGTGCTGTTAATGCTATTTTTATCCACTTCTAGCTTTCTAGTATTTTTAGTATTAAAAGTACCTTTTCCCTTAGTGTTAGCCTTAATAGTCGCTGTTTTCGATGCTATTCCAGGAATTGGCGCAACTTTGGGAGTTAGTATAATTACTTTAATTGTCTTATCTCAAAATGTATTTTTAGCAGCAAAAGTGTTAATTGCTTGTATTGTCCTCCAACAAATTCAAGATAACTTAATTTCTCCTAGAATCATGCAAGGATCGTTAAATTTGAATCCGGTAGTTGTATTTTTTGCTTTATTAGTAGGCGCAAAAATCGCCGGATTGTTAGGAGTATTTATTTCTATCCCAATTGCCGGAGTTTTGGTAACTTTATTTGAAATCGATGAAATGAAAGCCGAAGCCTAACCACTCAATAATTTAATATAGATAAGTGGAGTAAATTTATTGATTTTATGGCAGAACTGAGAGCAGAATTAGCAAAAGACCTAGACGAAGCAGCGTGGGAATGGCTAATTCCTCACGTCAAGCGCGACAGTGTATTAGTAGTAGCAAAGGAATTAAACTTAGTAGAAGTGGGAATTGCGATCGCAAGTGACAATTTAACATCGGTGCAACACTGGATTAGCGAACAATTAATTCAAAAACCCTCCCAAACTCAGCTAAGTGATTGGAATAGCGACTTGCAAAAGCGGTTTAACACGCTCATCGTCCAGCCTTACGTTCTCATTCAAGAACCCTAGTTGCTATTTTGATTTAGCTAAGGTCGATCCGGTGTGACCCGTAATAACCCATAACACCGCTCTAACCCCGTCACGCAGGGCTTTAGAGCGGGTTTCTGGAACTAATTGGGTTGGTACTACTACTGGCTGCAAATCGATACCCCGGCTACCTAAAACAATTTCGCCCACAAGACGAGCGCGGCGCATATGGTAGTCGGAAGTAACTACATAAATCCTCTTAATCCCCAGCGCTTGAAAATCATCTACAAGCGTTGTGAAATTAGTTACTGTATCTTTGGCTTGATAGTCTAAATGCAGGCGTTGAGAACTAATCCCAGTGTTGGCAAATACTCGCGTCACGTACTTTTTATTAGTGCTACCAGAAGAAACCCAAATCGGCAAATCTGGGTATTGAAGCGCCAATTTAGCCGCTACTCTCTCGCGCTCTAATTTAGTAGATGAACCACCCAAAACCAAGACAGCTTGAGGAGTTTCTAAGCTTCTAATTTGCTTATAGCCCATCCATAGCAAAACTGGTAGAGCAAGGGTAAGTAAAAACTTTACAAACTTGCTCTTAAACCGTCTTTTTTTAACTGATTTGTAATTGTGCCTGCTTTTTAACATAACCTCGCGCTCTAGCACGACGATCTAGAATAGCAGGCAATGGACGGGACTGGCGCGAGTGGAAATAAGCTTTCTTGCTTGCCTTGTCCTAATTACTAGAATATGACTAGAAAGTTTACGGCTCTTTAATAATAAACTTTACTGGACAAGGCTTACAGAAAATATAAACGGGACTGGCGCGTCTCGAACGCGCGACCTAGCGCTTAGGAGGCGCTCGCTCTATCCAACTGAGCTACAGCCCCAATTGTTAAGCATTTACTATTTTAGCATCATAAAGCTGACAAGCTAATTTTTAACTAGATAGCCACAAGCCGTCCCAACCACCGCCACCCGTTTCTAAACCACATAAAGAGCTTTTTGCTTCTAGAATTAAGCTCGATTTTCCGTGATGACGCGAAGATAATTTTAGATTTACTTCGCCGCGCATCGTGTCTTTACAAACGAACTGCAAACCGTCTTCTGTAGGCGCACGTAAAGGAGTACCAGGCAAATCGGTTGTACCAACTAAAGTAATTTCATACTCCGCATTAGTTGCTTGCATTTCCCACTTACCCCAAGGCTGGATATTCCAGGTAACTTTGGAATTCCAAGGGACAAACTCGTAAAATTTGCCTTGGTAATGCACCCCAATCATTGCCACCGATTCCATCCACCACAACACGCCACGCTTACCGCCACCAGCCGTTAAAGCTAAATCTGTTTCGCCATCGAAGCTATTGCAATTTAGCCAAAACCACTTTTGCGGAAAAGCACCACCCCAATTTTTTTCGCTATAAGCTGGCGCATTAGCAAATTCGTAGCGTTTACCATTCCACTCAATCCAGCCTGTCGCCAAGCCATGAGCCATCAAAATTTGCCATCCTGGTTCAAAAATTGGCAAAAACGAGATTAAACCCGCCGTTGATTGTTGTGGCGCGTCAACGTCTCCCCAGCCGTAGATAGGCTCAATTTTATACTGCCAACTACAAGTATTATTGCTGCCAGGGTCTTTAATTGTGCCTTGATTCCAAGTAGCGGAGGCTTGATAGCCTTCTTGAATATGATGGTCAAATTCTTGAGGTAATAACCACAGTGGTTGAGGAGGTAAATCTGTTTTACCCCAATGACCTAATTCTAGGCGATCGCTTTTAGCAAAAAAACGCTCAACATCGGGAAAAGTTCGGCATATATACTCATCATCAATCCCTAAAACCTGCGCCGCACCGCCACTATGAGGTTTACCACCTTTGGGATCTTCTATTGAGTACATGAAAGCAAAAGTTTGCTCAATTTCTGGTAAAGTAACGCGATAATACCAACCTTCAAAAAAGCGGCGGCTGCTATTATCCCATTGATAACCACTATGAGGCGTTTGTTGGAGCAATTTATTGGGAATACTAAACATGGAGACTTAAATTAGCTGCTTTTTTTAGTATGAGCGATCGCTTTACGTCTTATATTCTCCAGAGTTAACCGCAACAACCTTCACTAATTGTTATGAAAGATCCCCAAACGCCAAAAATGCAAGACTTAGTATCTGTACGTACACTTAAGGGGCATTCCTCTAAAGTCACCTCTTTAGCTTTTAGTCCTGATGGACAAATTTTAGCCAGTGGCAGTAAAGACAAAACTATTAAGCTGTGGCATCTTTTAGATAGACAAGAACCTTACACACTAAGCGGACATGGAGCATCAGATTGGTCTGGAGGAGTTACTTGTGTTGCTTTTCACCCTAGTTTACAAATTTTAGCTAGTGGCAGTAAAGACAAAACTATTAAATTGTGGCATTTGTCCACAAAACAAGGATTCAGCACTTTAAAAAGACATGACGAAAAAGTTTTATCCGTTGCTTTTAGTCCTGATGGACAGACTTTAGCTAGTGGAAGTGCGGATAAAACAATTAAGCTTTGGTCTGTATATACAGGAAAAGAAATACATACACTGAAAGTACATTTAGACGATGTTCATACTCTTGCCTTTAGCCCTGATGGACAGATTTTAGCTAGTGGTGGCGGTGGTAATGATAAAACTATCAATCTCTGGCGATTAGCCAATAAAAAATGCTTAACTATTACAGGACACTCTGACTGGTTTGGAGCAATTAATTCTATTGCTTTTAGCCCCGATAGCAAAACTTTCGCTAGTGGTAGCAAAGACAAAACAATTAAACTTTGGCAAACCGAAGATGGTAAAGAAATTTTAACGCTTACAGGTCATTCTGACGATGTTTGTTCTGTTGCAATTAGTCCTGATGGACAAAAATTAGCTAGTGGTAGCAAAGACAAAACTGTTAAGATTTGGCAGCTAGACACGGGAAAAGTTCTTGGTACATTAACAGGATTGGAAGAAAAGATTTATGCTGTTGCTTTTAGCCCAGATGGTAAAACTTTAGCTATTGGTAGTGGAGATAACAATATTACGCTTTTACCATGTAATTAAAACTTATTCAGAAGTGCTTTACTGGGTTAAGACTTCTTTTAGGTCGTACTCGATATTAGTCATTTTTCCCCCAGTGCGAGCGCTTTCCTATAATTTTTTATACATTAACTTGCTTATAACCCGCTCATTTACTAGATTAGCAACGTTTAGCTGCTGAGTGCGATCGCCACTGTGAGGCTTTCCACCTGTAGGATCTTCGATAGAGTACATGAAAGCAAAAGGGAGGTTAATTTCTGGCAAAGTAACGCGATAATACCAACCTTCAAAGAAGCGGCGATCGCTATTGTCCCATTGATAACCACTATGGGGAGTTTGTTGAAGCAATTTTTTGTCAGGAATACTAAACATGAAAACTTAAATTAGCTGCTCTTTTTAGTATGAGCGAAGTTTATGGAGTAGTAAATCAATAACTTTGACTATAATATTTGCTTTGGTAAACTTCATAAAACAAAATAGTTAACCATAACAGAAGAATTTTTTTAAATTTTATGTTAATTTTCCCATAAACTTTTAGATATTATTTCTCGATTGTGTAATAGATTGAGATACAATCGTCATATGTGTAACGTTATGTCAAGAAAGGCTTCTGATGTTACTAAAGGTTACATCAACTACAACGGTTGAAGGATAAAGGGTGGAATCAATGACTTCCTACGCCATTGAAGTTATTCAACAGTTACCGTCATTTAGACTAAATTCTGACTCTAGTAAGTCGAACAACTCGCATTTTGGTAGAATTGCTCATCTGTTAAAAGAGACGACAAAGGATGTTGAAGATCGCTGGAAGGAAATTTCACAAGAGGATCGTCAATATCTAAAGTTGTGGGCATATAGGGTATTGAAACTATCTAATGAGGAAAATATTTCTCAAAAAAACTCTGGGAAATCTATTTTGCTTCAGTTAGAGGGACGCTTCCGCCTTTTTGTAGCTATTATTACTGGACAAGGGGAGGTTATGATTGAAGCCTATGTTAGTGCAGTTAAGTTAGCCTATGCAATTGTGGAGGCTGTGGAGAGAGAAGAAGCATATCTAACAGCTTTATTTCTTGATAAGATTATGGAAGATATTGAAAACAATCCCTCTAAACTTGTTCCATTCACGGCAGAAATGAACGATAAGTTAGAACAACTGCTTGATGGAGTTGAACTTGACGAGTGAGATTCTTGTATGTCATGGGTGGACGATTAGATTCTATCCACTGTTTAATAAGCAATTTTTAGAACTTACCAGGGAAGTTGAAAACCTGTTAGACAAAGTTCCTAGAGATAAATATTTAGTTCATCCGAAGGTCAAGATGCTGAAAGCCTTGTTAGAAGCGATTAAAAATAAAATTTCTTCAGATCCTTTTGCTTCTTACTTTGCTTTACAAAAGCCCTTAGAAAGGTATTCTCGCCTCAAAAAGATGGGACTAAACGATCGCTATCGTCTGTTTTTCAAAGCTTACAAAGAGCAAAAAACTATTATTATTCTCTGGTTGGGATATCCGCACGAAGATGGCGATAAAAACGACTGTTACACAGTTTTCAAAAAAATGGTAAGTAATGGGGTATTTGCTGGAAGCATAGAAGAATTAATTGCTGAGTGTGATAATTAAATCAAGTTTTTATTCAGTTAGTTAACCCAAAAACTTTCGCAAATCCACCCAATACTGCCAAAATCAACCCAATAATCACGCCTCGGTTGATAAATTCTTGGGTATCTATGCGTTTGACAATGTTGTTTACATTTCCTGACAAAACTTCAATTTCGCTTTTAAGCGTGGTTTCTACTCTGACTAAATCTGTCTTTAAGCCACCGATTTCCTCAGTCATTTTCATTTTAAAATCATTAACATCCTCACTGATTTTGTCAACCTTACCCTCTAGCTTGTCAAATCTGCCTTCAATTCTGGTCAAAATTTCCTTAAGGTCATACTCAATATTGGTCATTTTTCCACCCAGTGCGATCGCACTTTAGTTAGTTAAACCAAAAACTTTCGCAAATCCACCCAATACCGCCAAAATCAACCCAATAATTACACCTCGGTTAATAAATTCTTGGGTGTCGAGTCGCTTAGTTATCCCCTCAACCTTCTCAGCCAATACCCCGACTTTTACTTGTAAATCTGTGATATCTTCGCCGATTTTGTCAATTTTGCTCTCTAACTTGTCAAATCTGCCGTCCAGTCTAATTAAAATTTCCTTGATGTCATACTCGATATTAGTCATTTTTCTCCCCAGTGCGATCGCGCTACCTTTAATTTAGCTTGCTACCAATAGCTACTAAAGCTGCAACTAATAGCTATTTATAGCGATCACCAGTTTTGACACAATAATTTATGTATTGTTGGTTATTTTTTGGCAATTAATGAGCCATTAATTGAGTAGTAATTTAATTAATGGTTGTATGGATGCTTCGCGCTGCATGATTTTGGTGGCTAAGTCTCCCCAAGACTACCAAGCTTTTCGGATTAGTCCCGGTGATACTAATAAGTTAGCGATCGTCTTTGATAGTGCTACGGCTAATGTTTCTTTAACAGTTTGTGTAGAAATCTTTGATGTTGGGGGTAAAACGCCGCCAAATCGCCATCAAACTGCGGTAGAAATGTTTTTTATTTTGCAAGGTGAAGGGAAAGCAATTTGTGATGGTAAAACTGTAGCAATTAAAGCTGGAGATAGTCTTTTAGTACCGCCTACGGGAACTCATGTAATAGAAAACACTGGAAATACTCGCTTATATGCTTTGTGTATTATGGTTCCCAATGAAGACTTTACCGAACTTATCCGTAGTGGAACACCTGTAGATTTAGACGAGGAAGATATAGCGGTATTACGTCGTAATTCTCAAGTATTAATTCCAGCTTAAGTTGTAGCAACTATTTTTCATTTATGAATATCAAAACAAAAGAATTTAACACATCAGAAGACGAACTTTGTTACATTACTAGAACTATTTACTATAAATCAAAAAAAGCTTTAATAATTGTATTTGGAATAGTTGCAGTAATAAGTGTAATTTTTGCTGTGTTTGTGACTCCTCAAGCTTCCTTTTTAGCAGCTTATTTTGTAATCTTACTTGGCTGTATTTTATTTATTCCTTTTGTTATTAATACCGCAAAAAGTATACCCAAAATTTATTTTAATAATAGAGCTTGTGAAATTACTGATAATTACTTTATTACATCTTTTGAAGATGGCAGTTTGAGCAAGATGCACTTACATAATTTTACAAAAGTTACTAGAGAATCTGAATATTACTTTCTATATATGGCAAAAATAATGTTTCAATATTTGCCAGTTAGAGCATTTAATTCTGAAAATGATATAAATGAATTTGAGACATTGATGAAGAATAAAAAATTAATGGAGTAAATCAAGTAAGTAAAAATAGAGTATCAAATGTAAAGCAAAGGGCAGAAAAGTGCGATCGCTTCTTCCTACCCTTTATATATAAACTAAATAATTAATATCTAGTAGTTGTAGTCCGATTTACTGTACTTGGATCGCTATAAGCAACGGTTTTTGGCTTGCGGAATAAATTGGCTAAACCAATTAAACCCAATAATCCTAACCAACCCCAGTTATTATTGTCATCTTTAGTTTCTTGAAAAGGGGTAGTATCAAAGGTAGGTGCGTTAGATTCAGGACTGGTTTGAGTCGTAGGAGCAGTAGAATCAGTTTGAGCCGAAACAGGTAGAGACAAAGGCATTACAGCTAAACTTGCAGCTATAACACTAGCACCGACGATTTTAGAAAATTTAGAATTCATGATATTTCCTCTTTATGCTTAATACTTTGGTTGCTTGTAAGTAATTATTTTCTACAAAAACTATCGTCGAATCAGCAAACAACTTTCCACATAAATCTATCTAGGTTTTAAGTAAATAGAATCAATCTTTAGATTAAACTTTATTTACGTTCAAGTCCTCCTATAGAAGTAGCACAAGGATATAGCAAGCATTTCGATGTTTTTAGACGACATAAATAAGCCATAAAAACTAAAATTAGGAGGCACTTTTGCGCCTCCTAATAAATAGAATAAATATTTGCTGTGAATAAATATTGTGGTTAGCGATCGCACTACTTTGTTTTAGGTAGTGCGATCGCAGTAATTTACTGCACAGAAAGCAACTCTTTATCTGCTACAGCATTGGGATTAGCTTCTGGTGTATCTGCTTCCGATGGTGGGACTACTTGCCAAAACTTAGGCAGATATTCTGACCAATTAGCTAGTATTTGCTTGGCTTTTGGCGATCCAGTACGTTCAGCATGAAGTTGGATTAGTTGCTGTAATTGTCCTTCACCTACTGTTGAAGCATTTACTTTTTGCAACTTGACAATTTCCGGGTTGACTAATTGAGGAAAATTGCCACCTTCATCTAAAAAGTATGCCAAACCGCCAGTCATTCCCGCGCCAACATTACGCCCAACTTTTCCGAGTACAACAATTACACCCCCTGTCATATATTCGCAACAGTGATCGCCAGCACCTTCAATTACCGCCGTACCTTTGGAGTTGCGGACAGCAAAACGTTCGCCAGCTAAACCATTAGCAAACAAAAAGCCACCCGTTGCGCCATAAAGACAAGTATTACCCACAATTACGTTGTGTTCTGGTGTGTAGGTTGCATCGGTGGGAGGGGAAATAACAATTTCGCCGCCGTGCATTCCTTTACCGACATAATCGTTAGCTTCGCCTTGTAGCTTTAAAGTCATGTTTGGCAAATTGAAAGCGCCAAAACTTTGACCTACAGAACCCGTGAAGTTAAGCTCTATTTGTCCGCTAAAGCCACTGTTTCCATACTGGGAAGCAATTTTTCCGGCGATTCTTGCGCCAACGGTGCGGTCTGTATTGACTATTTTGTAAGTCTTGCTAACGTTACTAGCATTGCTAATAGCGGATTGAACGTCTCTATCGGCTAAGATTTGGTCATCTAAAACTACACCGTTGCTGTGGACTGTTTCGTGATTTAACCAAGTGCGATCGCTTTTTGTATCGGGTAAAACTGTTAAGCAATCAAGGTTAAAGTCTTCAGTTTTGGTAAGTTTTGCACCGTCTTTAACTTTGAGTAAATCCGCACGTCCAATTACGTCAGTTAAAGAGCGATAACCAAGCCTAGCTAACAAACTACGGACTTCTTCAGCGACAAAGTAGAAGAAATTAACAACGTGTTCTGGCATTCCAGGGAAACGCAAGCGCAAATGTTCTTGTTGACTTGTAACCCCTACCGGACAGTTATTTGTATGGCATATCCGCGCCATAATGCAGCCTTCGGCGATCATCGCAATAGAGCCAAACCCATATTCCTCACCGCCCATCAACGCGCCCATAATCACGTCCCAGCCGCTTTTGAAGCCACCATCGACGCGCAAAATTACGCGATCGCGCAGTTTATTTTCCATCAATACGCGATGTACTTCTGTTAATCCCAATTCCCAAGGACTACCAGCGTGTTTAATTGAACTTAAGGGCGATGCGCCTGTTCCGCCATCGTGACCGGAAACTTGAATAATATCAGCGTTAGCTTTAGCAACTCCCGCCGCTACTGTCCCAATGCCAATTTCTGCCACTAACTTAACCGATACTTGCGCTTGGGGGTTAATTTGATGCAGGTCAAAAATTAACTGCGCCAAATCTTCAATAGAATAAATATCGTGATGGGGTGGGGGTGAAATCAGCGTTACACCAGGCTTAGTACGGCGCAACATGGCAATATAAGGACTAACCTTTTTACCTGGCAATTGTCCGCCTTCCCCTGGCTTTGCACCTTGAGAAATTTTGATTTCAATTTGTTTGGCGTTCATTAAATACTCTGGCGTAACTCCAAAGCGTCCCGCCGCTACTTGCTTAATTGAACTTGAGGCGGTGTCGCCATTTTTCAGTCCTTTTAAGTGCGGTAATAGTTCTGATGTCCCTTCGGCTGTAACATCATCCAAAACCTTGTAACGTACTGGGTCTTCGCCACCTTCACCAGAATTAGATTTACCACCAATTCGGTTCATAGCGATCGCTAGTGTCTCGTGAGCTTCCCGCGATAATGCTCCTAAAGACATTCCCCCCGTACAAAAACGTTTAAAGATTTCTGTTACAGGTTCTACTTCTTCTAAAGCTATGGAAGTGCGATCGCTCTTTAAGTCCAATAAGTCGCGCAATGCCGTAACTGGCTTACCTTCTAGATGTTTTTGGTAAGTTTCGTAATGGTCGTATTGCTGAGTTCTGACAGCTTTATGCAAAGCCTTAGTCAATTCTGGACTATTGGCGTGATATTCGCCGCCTTGACGATACTGAACAAAGCCATAGTTTTCTAGCTTTTTAATGGTTAATTCGGGGAAGGCTTTTTGATGGAAACATAGAACTTCTTGAGCAAGTTCGCAAATACTCAAGCCACCTAACCGAGAAGTTGTGCCATAAAAGCCCAATTTCAGCAAGTCGTGACCAATCCCAATCGCCTCAAAAATCTGCGCTCCTTGGTAGCTTGTCAGTAGGGAAATTCCCATCTTCGACAAGATTTTGAGTATTCCACCTTCTACAGCTTTGCGATAGTTAGCAAGCGCCGTATCTAGACTGATTGCGGGTATTTTCTTCCGCTCCATAAACTGCTGAGTTTTGGGGTCAGACCACCAGCTTCTAACGCTATCTAAAGCTAAATAGGGACAAACTGCACTCGCACCATAACCAATCAAACAAGCAAAGTGGTGGGTACTCCAACACTGCGCCGTATTGACGACTAAGGAGGCTTTCATCCGCAATCCTTCACGGATAAGGTGATGATGTACAGCGCCGACTGCAAGTAGTGGCGGAATGTAAGTGTCTTCAGTATTTAGGGTAGCTTTGTCGCTCAGTACGATAATTTTTGCCCCAGCTTTAACCGCTTCCACCGCCTGCTGACACAGTGATTTAACCGCCGCTTCTAAACCATTTGGCCCGTTAGAAATTGCGAACAGCGTTGATAACTCACTCGTTTTAAATTCCGAATTTTTTATTTGCTCTAATTCGCTTTCTAGCAGTACAGGAGTTTCTAACTTAAGCCTTTTAGCAAACTCTGGCTTGGGTTCTAATAAGTTCCCTCTCGCTCCTAGTTCTATATTTAGCGACATCACCAAACTTTCCCGCAAGGGGTCAATAGCGGGGTTAGTTACTTGAGCAAAACGCTGTTTAAAGTAGTCGTAAAGTAAATGTGGCTTCTCAGATAGCACTGCCAAGGGAATATCGTCACCCATGCAAAAAGTTGGCTCTTTACCATCACTTGCCATTGGTTGAATAACCATTTCCACATCTTCAGTTGTGTAACCGAAAGCGATTTGATGGCGGAGCAAAGTTTGTCTGTCTGCGGTGGGGCTAGGTTCGGGTAAAGCTTCAGTATCTAACGGTTGCAGGCTTTGCGAACCATTTTCGGCTTTTATGGGTTTAATGGCAAGTTCTACCCGATGCTGTTTTAACCATTCACCATAGGGATGTTGTGCTGCAACTCGCTGTTTAATTTCCCAATTTTTTAAAACTTCATGAGTTTCTAAGTCTACTGCGATCGTTTGTCCTGGACCAAGCCTGCCTTTTTCAAGAATATCAGCTTCGGGAAAGTCTACAACCCCAGCCTCGGACGCGACCACAATATAGCCATCTTTGGTTATTGTGTAACGAGCCGGTCGTAAACCGTTGCGATCTAAAGTTGCGCCTACTTTTTTACCATCGCTAAATACCAACAGCGCCGGGCCGTCCCAAGGTTCTTGAATACCGCTATAGTATTCATAAAAATCGGTAATTTCTGGGTATTTATCCAAATCTGGCTGATTTTTATAAGCTTCTGGAACCATAATCATCAAAGCTTCCAGAGGGCTGCGCTCTGACCTTACAAGCAACTCCAATACGTTGTCTAAAGTTGCGGAATCGCTGTTATGAATATGGACGGTAGGCTTTAATTCATCTAAACGGTTTTTCCAAATTGGATGATCTAAATCTGCCTCTTTTGCCATCATCCAGTTGATATTACCCAGCAGCGTATTAATTTCGCCATTGTGTCCCAATAGTCGCATTGGCTGCGCTAGTGGCCACTTGGGCATTGTATTTGTACTAAAACGCCGATGATAGATTGCAAAAGCACTTTGATAAATGGGGTTTTTTAAATCTGGGTAAAAATCCCCTAATACTGCCGATCGCACCATACCTTTGTATACAATAGTACGACTAGAAAAGGAGCAGAAGTAACAAGCCTCTGATTCTTTTAAATTCAGGCTTCCTAAAGCTTTAAAAATCCGGCGGCGACCAATATATAACTGTCGCTCTAGTTCATCGCCAATAAACTTAGATTCTACGATTAATTGCTCAATTTGGGGCTGATTTTCCTTCGCTTGAGTTCCCAAAGTTTGCGGCTGTACGGGGACTACTCGCCAGCCCAGTAATTTTATATCTTCTTCTTCTAAAATCTGTGCGGTAATTTGCTTAACTTTGTTAGCTGCCTCTATATTCTGGGGTAGAAACATCATCGCTACAGCCAAATTCTCTTTTGATGGCATGGGGATGTTTTGCAGGCTAAACCATTGTTGCAACAATTCCCAAGGAATTGCGGTCATAAGTCCTGCACCGTCGCCTGAATCTTTATCAGCGCTACAACCGCCCCGATGTTCTAAGCAAGTTAAGGCATTTAAAGCTTTTTCGATAATTTCGTGATTTGCTTTATTTTCACAGTTAGCAACTAAACCTACACCACAAGCATCCCTTTCTTCTACCAACCATCGGGGTTCCATATATGTCAAAGACTCGGTATTATTTATGTTTTGATTATCTGCAAGTGAATTTTCCCGGCGTTCCATAGGCTAGTCCTAGCTGATTTATTTAATTAAGGGTAGGTGAAAGTTATTGTAGGTGTAGATGTTAAGTTTGCTAAAACATCCTAGCAATTGAATTAGAGCGATCGCAATTCTATTGCTACTATTTGCCTAAAAGTAGGATTTTTTTAAGTAATGTTCGCTAACTCGTACTTATTCTTGAGTCGATACATTTTTGTCAATGCAATCAAAAAAATTCACGAACCCAGCAGTATTTACCACCCCAACACCTTTATTTTACAAGTTCTTCGCCCCAGTAATTAGCTTGGTAGCAGAAGGCTTAATCGAGTTAACTTACCATTCCTTTAAGCCAATCCGATTTAATCTCTTAATTGCTGGGCAAGACTTAAAAATGTTGATGAGTGCCAATTGAGGCATCAAGCTAATCTATATTATGACGTTAAAGCTTTAAACATAAGTCATTGATTTTTAATATTTGTCGTCAATTACCCCTCAACTTGTCTAACTCATGGTAAAAGGTTCATCTAGCTTCTTTCCTACTCCAGCAAAAATCCTCTTACTACTGCTACCAAAGGTTTTAGAGCTACTACTTACGGGGGAAGTGCGAAGTCAAATGCCATTACCCACCCCAACTAACAAAGAAATTTTACTAAATAATCGCCCTTTAGCGATCGCCTGGACTCAATGGCAACAAGCAGGTAAAACTCACATAGGTATTAGCGATACGGGTTTTGCTCAAATTCTCGGTGTCGATTTACTCAATACTAACGACCCCACTAAGCAACCGATTCAATGGTTTAACGAACCAAAAACTAACCCCATTGTCTTACCAACTAAGCTTAACGGCGGTTATCGTTATTTAGATGTTACTAACTTTACTCCCCCTGGGTGGCAGTTTGCGGTTAAAAATAATACTTTAGTAATTACTTCTCCCACTGCTAAAATCCAAGACATTCGGCTAGGAAAACAAACTTTTGGCGATCGCATTGTTATAGATTTAGATCGTCCTACCTCTTGGCAAGTAAATCAGCAAAGCGCACCACCAAAGCCAAAAACAGTAATTAACGAATTAGTTGAGATTGTTAAAACGCAAGTAGCGAAACAAGTTTGGCTAATAACCATTGACGGTAGCGCTAACCCCGCCATAGCCAAGACTTTCACTGATTCCCCATCTCAAAAAATAGAAACTACTCCAACTCTTGCCAAGATTCGCCTCAATCTCCCGGTGGGGATATCTCCGCGCGTTAGTACCTTAACTAATCCCCATCGATTAGTAATTGATATTCGTCCCGATGGGATGGTAGAGAAAAATATCCTTTGGGCGGACGGTTTGCGCTGGAGACAGCAGTATGTAAGCTTGAATGAGGATCGTTTTTCGGTGACGTGGTTAGAACTTAACCCCGCCAAAAACCTAAAAATGCTGCCATTTTGGAGCGAAGCTACAACTCTCGTAGGTACAAACCCTTTAATTAAAACCGCCGAGCGCTACAATGCCGTTGCAGCAATTAATAGTGGCTTTTTTAACCGCAAAAATCAATTGCCTTTAGGTGCAATTCGCCGCGATGGTAACTGGATATCAAGCCCAATTCTCAATCGTGGGGCGATCGCCTGGAATAATGGCAAAATAAAAATTGGTCGTCTTAGTATCCAAGAATCTGTACTTACCAATACTGGGCAAACCTTAGCAATTAAAACTTTTAATAGCGGCTACGTCCAAAAAGGTGTCGCTCGTTATTCTTCTGTTTGGGGTGCTAACTACAGCCCTCTTACCGATAACGAAACTATTGTCATAGTCCAAAATAACGCAGTTACAGCACAACTCCCCGGTGGCGTTGCAGGAAAAGCAAATTTTCCCATCCCTACTAATGGCTATTTGCTAGTAGTACGCGGTGATAATGTGTCAATTCCTATCGGTTCAATTCTCCGCCTGCAAAGTGCGACTATTCCCGCCGATTTTGCAGCTTACCCCCACATTTTAGCGGCGGGGCCGGTTTTAATTCAAAATCGGCAAATTGTTCTAGATGCCAAAGCTGAAGGCTTTAGCGATGCTTTTCTTAGAGAAAAAGCAATTCGGAGCGCAATTTGCACCACCGCATCGGGAAATGTATTAATCGCCGCCGTCCACAATCGCGTTGGTGGTGCGGGGTCAACTTTGGCAGAAGTTGCTAAAGTAATGCAGCAATTAGGGTGTACTGAAGCCCTTAATTTTGACGGTGGGAGTTCAACTAGCCTTTATTTAGGAGGACAATTAATTAATCGTTCTCCTAGTACCGCCGCTCGCGTTCATAATGGATTAGGCATTTTTATGACTCAACCTTAAGTTAACAAAATTAACGTTTAATTATGAAGACTTGATGTAGAATACTTAATTTTTAAGCAACACCCTTTCCCGATCGAGGATATTTTGTTATCTTTGGCTAGGACAAGTGCGATCGCGTTTTTTTGAGTTTTTAACCTTATACTGAAACGTTCAGCAATTCTAAGGAGAAAAAATGGTTCAACAAGTTAAAGAAGTTTCCCAAGAACCAGCATTAAACCTGCCTTCAGGTGTAACTCATAAAGGAGTTGCTGCAACAGAGTTACGTCCTTGGGGATCTTTTACAGTTTTAGAAGAAGGACGCGGCTACAAAATTAAGCGCATTGAAGTTAAACCCGGTCATCGTTTAAGCCTGCAAATGCACCACCACCGCAGCGAACACTGGATTGTAGTCTCTGGGACTGCTAGAGTTACCTGTGGCGACGCGGAAGTAATGCTAAGTAATAATCAATCTACTTACGTTCCTCAATGCACAAACCATCGCTTAGAAAATCCTGGAGTAATTCCCTTAGTCTTAATTGAAGTCCAAAACGGCGAATACTTGGGAGAAGACGATATAATTCGTTTTCAAGATGACTACGCTCGTGGTAAATAAAAGTTGCTCAAGCGCGACTTATTAGTAAAATTTATCTAGAATATTTAACTTATCCCCGTTGCCAACTATCTAGGTGTACGAGGGATTTTGTTTATTTTTATTTCCATGATTACTATTAGCCCCGCCGCCATTCAAGAAATCCGCCGCCTAAAAGCAAAATTTGCTAACCCAGAAGCTTTATTTCGACTGCAAGTAGAACCAGGCGGCTGTTCGGGTTTGATTTATAAGTTAAACTTCGATCCGCCAACTCAAAGCGATCGCCTTTACGAATCTAACGGCATAAATATAGTTATAGACCCTAGCAGCGTTGAGCATCTAAATGGTTTAACCCTCGATTACTCGGAAGATTTAATGGGGGGTGCTTTTCGCTTCCACAACCCCAACGCCCTAACTTTTTGCGGTTGCGGTAATTCTTTCGCTACTACCGCTTAGATAAAAACTTTGCTACTTAATTGACACACACCCAGCAAAATAGATATAATTAGAATTTGTAAAAACTTAGAACAGCAAAACCTCAATCGTGCTGTAACTCATGCCAACTATACAGCAATTAATTCGCACTGAACGCCAAGTAGCCGACAAGAAAACCAAGTCACCAGCTTTAAAGCAATGTCCCCAGCGCCGGGGCGTTTGCACTAGAGTCTATACCACCACACCGAAAAAGCCTAACTCCGCGTTACGGAAAGTGGCTAGAGTACGTCTAACTTCAGGCTTTGAAGTAACAGCTTACATTCCCGGTATCGGTCACAACTTACAAGAACACTCGGTCGTGATGATTCGCGGTGGTCGGGTTAAAGATTTGCCCGGAGTAAGATACCACATTATTCGCGGAACTTTAGACACTGCCGGAGTTAAAGATCGTCGTCAAGGTCGCTCAAAGTACGGCACAAAGCGTCCTAAGCCTGCTGCTTCTTAAACTTTGAAATTAAATACAGTAGTTAAGGCGACTGGTGTAATAAATCTCAGCCTTACTACCGTTTTTAAACTTGCATCTCAAAAACTAAATTGAGGCGCAGTCAGTAAAAAGCTTTATAAGTAACAATACAGCGCTCTAGACAAAGATTGCTCAATATTTGGTGACAAAACCAGCATCATTGTCAAGTAATTAAAGCGAAATCTCAAGCATCTAATCCAGTTCATAGAAAAACCTTTACAGGCTAAGTTATGTCTCGTCGTACAGTTGTCCAAAAACGTATCGTTCCTCCTGACTCTGTGTATAACAGCCGTCTCATCAGTATGATGATGCGGCGAGTAATGCGGAGCGGCAAAAAATCTATCGCTGCCGGGATTATCTACGATGCGATGAAAACCATCGAAGAACGCACCGGAAGCGACCCTTTAGAAACCTTTGAAAAAGCCGTGCGGAATGCCACACCTTTAGTAGAAGTAAAAGCCCGTCGTGTTGGTGGCGCAACTTACCAAGTCCCAATGGAAGTACGCACAGAAAGAGGAATAACTCTAGCTATGCGGTGGCTAATTCAGTTTTCCAGGCAGCGCCCAGGACGCACTATGGCAAGCCGTCTAGCCAACGAACTGATGGATGCGGCAAACGAAACGGGCAACGCGATTCGTAAAAGAGAAGAAACACACCGAATGGCAGATGCTAATAAAGCCTTTGCCCATTACCGCTACTAGACGGTTTTCCGTAAAAGTATAGAATCTTAACAGACAGTAGCATATAGATAAGTGCGGCTAAAAATTAAAGGAGGCAGCTAACTGTGGCACGTACAGTCCCACTGGAAAAAGTACGCAATATCGGGATTGCGGCTCACATTGATGCGGGTAAGACAACAACTACCGAACGCATTTTGTTTTATTCAGGTATCGTTCACAAAATTGGTGAGGTACACGAAGGAACAGCAACAACTGACTGGATGGAGCAAGAGCGGGAAAGAGGCATTACGATTACTGCGGCGGCAATTTCTACTAGTTGGAAAGATTACGCAGTCAATATTATTGATACCCCCGGTCACGTAGACTTCACTATTGAAGTTGAGCGTTCGATGCGCGTGTTGGATGGGGTAATCGCCGTATTTTGTTCGGTGGGAGGCGTACAGCCTCAGTCAGAAACCGTATGGAGACAGGCAGACCGCTACAAAGTACCAAGGATTGCTTTTATCAACAAGATGGATCGGATGGGCGCGAACTTTTATAGAGTTCACGAACAAATCCGCGATCGCTTGCGAGCCAATGCTGTAGCTATTCAATTGCCAATCGGTACAGAAAGTGACCTGCGCGGCATTGTTGACTTGGTGAAGATGAAAGCTTACATCTACAACAACGACCAAGGTACAGACATTGAGGAAACCGAAATTCCTGCCGATATGCAAGACAAAGCCCAAGAGTTTCGCGCCAAGCTAGTTGAAGCTGCTGCCGAAACTGACGAAGTATTAGTAGAAAAATACTTTGAAGGCGTTGATCTTACTGAAGCAGAAATTCGCGTAGCCTTGCGTAAAGGCACAATCGCCGGAACAATTGTTCCCGTCCTTTGTGGTTCAGCCTTCAAAAATAAAGGCGTACAGCTACTCCTAGATGGAGTTGTAGATTATTTACCTTCGCCTTTAGAAGTACCGCCAATTCAAGGATTGCTACCCAACGGTCAAACGGTCGAACGCCACGCGGACGACAACGAACCCTTGGCAGCTTTGGCATTTAAGATTATGTCCGATCGTTACGGTCGCTTGACATTTTTGCGCGTTTACTCTGGCGTATTGAAAAAAGGTAGCTACGTCTACAACGCCACTAAAGACAAAAAAGAAAGAGTATCGCGTTTAGTGCTGATGAAAGCCGACGATCGCATAGACGTAGATGAATTACGCGCTGGCGACTTGGGAGCAACTCTCGGTCTGCAAGACACCTTTACAGGGGACACAATTTGCACTGAAGCTGACCCGGTAATTCTGGAATCGCTGTTTATTCCTGAGCCTGTAATCTCGGTAGCTGTAGAGCCAAAGACCAAGCAGGACATGGACAAACTATCGAAGGCGTTGCAATCGCTCTCGGAAGAAGACCCGACTTTTAGAGTCAGCGTTGACCACGAAACCAACCAAACCGTAATTGCCGGAATGGGGGAATTGCACCTAGAGATTCTAGTAGACCGAATGCTACGAGAATTTAAGGTAGAAGCAAACGTTGGTGCGCCTCAAGTAGCTTATCGAGAAACTATCCGCAAAGCTGTGAAGGCTGAAGGTAAGTTTATTCGTCAAAGTGGCGGTAAAGGGCAATACGGTCACGTCGTAATTGAAGTTACCCCCGGCGAACCTGGTACAGGGTTTGAATTTGTTTCTAAAATCGTTGGTGGTGTTGTACCTAAAGAGTACATTGGCCCAGCAGAACAAGGAATGAAGGAAACTTGCGAATCGGGAATTCTTGCCGGATACCCGGTCGTAGATATTCGCGCCACCTTGGTAGATGGTTCTTACCACGATGTAGACTCCTCGGAAATGGCATTTAAGATCGCTGGATCGATGGCAATTAAAGAAGCCGTCATGAAAGCTTCCCCCATACTGCTAGAGCCGATGATGAAAGTTGAAGTAGAAGCACCAGAAAACTACTTAGGGGATGTCATGGGCGACCTTAACTCCCGTCGCGGTCAAATCGAAGGTATGGGATCGGAACAAAATCTAGCCAAGGTAACGGCAAAAGTGCCTTTGGTAGATATGTTCGGTTATGCTACCGATATTCGCTCCAAAACCCAAGGTCGGGGTATCTTCTCAATGGAATTTAGCCACTACGAAGAAGTACCTCGCAACGTCGCCGAAGCAATTATTGCTAAGAGCAAAGGAAACTCTTAATAGAGATAAGTAATACGTTTTAAATTAAAATTAAAACGTATTATCTAACCCATTCTCAAAACTGTTCTAAACTCAAAGTTCAACACTAAAAACTAAATTCAATGGCACGCGCAAAATTTGAAAGGAATAAACCCCACGTCAATATCGGTACGATCGGTCACGTAGACCACGGCAAAACCACCTTAACCGCCGCAATTACAATGACTTTGGCTGCCTTAGGACAAGCTACAGGTCGCAAATATGCGGATATCGATGCCGCTCCTGAAGAAAAAGCGCGTGGCATCACAATTAACACCGCTCACGTTGAGTACGAAACCGCAGGCAGACACTACGCTCACGTAGATTGTCCCGGACACGCTGACTATGTAAAAAACATGATCACTGGTGCGGCGCAAATGGACGGCGGTATTTTGGTAGTATCGGCGGCTGATGGCCCTATGCCCCAAACTCGCGAACATATCTTGTTAGCTAAACAAGTAGGCGTTCCTAACCTAGTTGTGTTCTTGAATAAAGAAGACATGGTAGACGATGACGAATTAATGGAACTTGTAGAACTTGAAGTTAGAGAACTTCTCAGCGACTACGATTTCCCCGGCGACGATATCCCTATTGTTAAAGGATCGGGCTTATTGGCGTTAGAAAAAATGACCGAAAACCCCAAAATGCCTAGAGGGGAAGATAAGTGGGTCGATAAAATCTACGAACTTATGGAAGCTGTAGATGCTTACATTCCTACTCCAGAAAGAGACATTGATAAGCCTTTCTTGATGGCTGTAGAGGATGTATTCTCAATCAAGGGTCGCGGTACAGTTGCTACAGGTAGAATTGAGCGTGGAAAAGTCAAAGTTGGCGACTCTGTAGAACTTGTTGGCATCAGAAATACTCGGACAACAACTGTTACCGGAATCGAGATGTTTAAAAAGAGTCTTGACGAAGGAATGGCTGGAGACAACGCTGGGGTACTATTACGCGGACTTGAGAAAGAAGATATTGAGCGCGGGATGGTAATTGCTAAACCAGGTTCAATTACTCCTCATACTCAGTTTGAAGGTGAAGTATACGTGCTTAAGGAAAAAGAAGGCGGTCGCAAGACTCCATTTTTCCCTGGCTATCGTCCACAGTTTTATGTGCGGACAACCGATGTAACTGGCACAATTCGCGCTTTTACTTCTGATGATGGTAGCGAAGCTGAGATGGTTATGCCTGGCGATCGCATCAAAATGACAGTAGAACTAATTAACGCGATCGCTATTGAGCAAGGTATGCGTTTTGCAATCCGTGAAGGTGGTAGAACTATCGGCGCTGGTGTAGTATCAAAAATCTTGAAGTAACCCAAGTTACTAATTACCCATAGCAGAAAAGCCCGATTATGCTTTTCTGCTTTTTTACTGACTCTAATAAAATCTGAACCTAGAAAATTAAAAAAATGGCAACCCTTCAGCAACAAAAAATTCGCATTCGTTTAAAAGCTTTTGACCGTCGCTTGCTCGATACTTCCTGTGAAAAGATTGTAGAAACAGCAAATCGCACTAATGCTACCGCCGTTGGGCCAATACCACTACCGACAAGACGGAGAATTTATTGCTTATTGCGATCGCCTCACGTAGACAAGGATTCCCGCGAACACTTTGAAACTCGTACCCATCGCCGGATTATTGACATTTATCAACCATCGGCTAAAACCATTGATGCCTTGATGAAATTAGACTTACCATCGGGTGTTGATATCGAAGTGAAGTTATAAAAATTAAAATTTGCCTTTTAGAACGGCTAAAAGGCAAATTTATGAGGAATGTCTCTAAAGAAATTCGTTACAGTAAAAGTATTACGATTCTTATCGATATCCGATGACATCTCCTTCAAAAATTGCGGTGCGAGAACTTCCTTTATTTCCTTTACCAGAAGTAGTCCTTTTTCCTGGTAGACCTTTACCTTTACATATATTTGAGTTTCGCTACCGGATCATGATGAATACGATCTTGGAAAGCGATCGCCGTTTCGGAGTTTTGCTATACGATCCGGTACGGGGACAGGTTTCTAACATTGGCTGCTGTGCGGAAATCGTGCAGTATGAGCGAATGCCAGACGATCGCATGAAAATGTTTACTTTAGGTCAACAACGGTTTCGCGTCTTAGAATACGTGCGCGAGAAGCCTTACAAAGTTGGTTTGGTGGAATGGATGGAAGACCACCCCCCGGAGCAAGACCTGCGACCTTTGGCGACGGAAGTAGAACAGCTTTTACAAGACGTAGTGAGGCTATCCGCCAAGCTAACCGACCAAAACATCGAATTACCCGAAAATATCCCCGACTTGCCTACAGAGCTATCTTACTGGGTCGCCAGTAATCTTTATGGAGTAGCGACAGAGCAACAAGCATTGTTAGAAACCCAAGATACAGGCGTTCGTTTGCAAAGAGAAGTCGAAATTCTTACCTCGACACGCAACCATTTAGCGGCGCGTACCGTGCTGAAAGACACGTTTAATTAAAAGTTAAAGGGATGTTGCTCAATGGGTAATGGGTAATGGGTAAGAAAATCATCACACTTTCAGCCATGCCCGCTAAAGGAACAATAGATCGTAACTACCAAAAATTTTGAGAGTGTCAGTGTAAATTGCAAGTTCGGAAATTGCTGTTTGTACGGCGGGGGAAGTGGTATCGCCTTCTAAATCCAGGAAAAAAAGATAGTCGCCGAGCGATCGCTTGCTGGGACGAGATTCGACACGACTAAGGTTAATACCCCTTTGAGCAAACATTTGTAAGGGCTTAACTAGCGCTCCGGGAACGTTGGCTTTAGTGCTAAAAGCTAGGCTGGTATGACTTCCGGTCACGGGTTGCATTGAAGAACTTAGCACCCAAAAGCGCGTACAGTTATCGGGATAATCGTTGATATTACTAGCTAATATTGGCACGTTGTAAAGTTCGGCGGCGCGAGGAGAAGAAATTGTCCCGGCGTTTGGTTGTAGGTCAAGTTTTTCTAAAGCTTCCGTCGTAGAATTAATGGCGATCGCGCGGGTATTGGGTAAATGCTGTTCTAGCCATCCTTGACACTGCGCCAAAGCTTGGGGATGAGAGTAGACGATTTCGAGGTTGTTAAGTGATGAAGCTTTTGATAGTAGAGCGTGAGTAATCGGTAAAACTAAAGCAAGAGTAATTTTTAAGTTATCTAGTTGCCACAACATATCTAGAGTAATAGCAACGCTACCCTCAATAGAGTTTTCCACCGGGACAACGGCTAAATCTACTTGACCCGTGGCGATCGCTTTTAAAGTTTTGGCAATACTAGGATAAGGCAGTAAAGTAGCTTCTTGTTGAGTTTGAGTTAAAAACTTACTTACATAAGAACTTGCTGCTTGTTCAGAATAAGTACCCGAAGGGCCCAAATGACCAATAGATATAGACATAAGTGAGATAACAAATAACTCTGAACTAATATCTTGCCTTGTTCGGTAGTGTTTTTGGTGCTAATCCATATAAATTATCTAAGCGCACTAAGGCTACTCCTGCGATCGCAGAACTTACAACCCAAGCTACTGCTAAACCAACTAATTCTCCTAAAAACAGCCGTGTAACTTGGCGCAAAACTCCACCTATACCCCAACCTAGAACTAAACCAATTGCCCAAGAAACTGCAACTATTGGTATCCATAGCAGCGCTTTTTCGCATCGCTGACGCAAAACTAACCATTGTCCAACTCCTAACAATGCGCCGACTTGTAAGCCATTTAATAAGCCAAAAATTACTCTCGCTTCTAAGTGCAAAGTCCGGGGAGCCATCCACCCAATTGCACCCAAGTTACTAGCACCAATTAAGCCCCAACTTACAATACTCATTAATGCCCACCAAGGAGCAATGTTTTTGCTGCGCTGCTCTAAAATCATTCCTTGGGCTAAACCAACGATCGCACCGCCAATAATACCTTCAGTAGCTTTAATATGGGGTCTAACATCAACCTCAATCAAACATAAGCTGATGGCAAAACTAGCCAAAGTAGCTAATATCCATTGCAGCCAAAAGCCACAGTCAGTTTTAAAATATTTAATCAACATAATTATTTCTTGGGTTTGGGAATAGAAAAAAGCGAACTAAACCCATTGCGGCGCTCTTGGGGAGATTCGGGAGTAATATAACCCCACAAACTTTCCCAATAAAAAAAGGATACTCCACTGTAACCGCGATCGCGCACCAATTGAACTTGTTGCTTAATTTGTTTGAGAGCTACGGGATTAGTTACCGATCCTGTTAATATCCCAATACCTACAGGGATTTTTTTTCGAGCCGTTTGTAAAGCAGTTTGTTGCAACTCGGCTAAAAAAGTCTTTTGATCGTTGCGGTAGATTTGACAGATTAATTCCTCTACTAACCCCCGATTTACCCAAGTTTGCCAATCTTGCAGAGTTGCTCTGTAAGCATACTCTTGAGGATTGGGAGACAAAGTAACTAAACACTTGGGTTTTACAGCTTTAACAGCTTTGTAAACTCGCTCCATGAAATTTGTGAGCTTATCTGCTCGCCAACGCAGCCATTGAGCGTCTTGGGGGTTGTTTGGGGGGTTTTTGCCTTGGTGTTCTTGTTGATATAGGTTAACGGTAAAGCGATCGTAGCCAAAGTCGCTAGGTAAACCAAAATGATCGTCAAATTGAATCCCCTCTACATCGTAGTTGGTGACAACTTCGACAATCATATTCAACATAAATTTCTGTACTTCTGGATGGAATGGATTAAGCCATACTCCTTTAGTTAGCATTGGATCAACTACTTTGGAATTGGTCGCTTTTTGTTGGTTGACATCTACAGAGATTTTGCTGGCATTGCGACGTGCGGTTAGCCAGTCAGGATGACGTTTAGCGATTTGAGAATTAGTTGGGGCCATAAAACCGTATTCAAACCAAGGAATAACTCGTAAACCTTGACGGTGTGCTTGTTTGACTATTTGCGCTAAAACATCTTGGTTGAACTTGAGAACTTGTAACGATAAATCGCGATCGCGTCCAGTTACTTTTTTGGTTACCGAACTCGGATAAAAAGTATTGCCCCGATTCCAAACTACAGGATAAATAGTATTAAATTTTAGTTTGGCTAGTTGACTTATGGCGCGATTTACACCCCAAGGAGTATATAAAACGCCGCTTGCAACATTGGTTAGCCATACACCGCGTAATTCTGTAGGTTTAGGGATAGCTTGAATAGGAGGAACTTGAGCGAAGTTAAAGGCGATCGCACTTAACAACCCTATTAAGCAAATAACCCATCTATAAATCCTTTTACTCAAAATATTTCTACGCTACTGCAAGCACCAGCTATGTTGACAAGTCTCCGTCTGGCAGAGTCTTCACGTATTCAAGCAAATCTACAGGCAAATCGGCGGTAGGATCGGGAAAAGTAAACTTTTTGATTTGTTCGTTTTGAGCAGTGTTTAAGAGCCTCAAGTAGTTGCCCTGCTTATCTACCCGAAATTCTAGCTGATATTTGCGGGACAAGTAAATTCGGTTTAACTCGTCAATTTTCATTTTCTGCTTGTAATAATCGGTCTACTTTACTTTCTATGCGGCTTAATCGACCTAAGATCGTTGGGCGATCGCTATCTAATGAAACAGTCAAATTAGCAATTCCCTCGGTTAGTTCTGCTAGTCGTAGCGTTGCAGTGCGAAGTTCTCCTCGTTCCTCTGCGGCCTCCTCTTGTAGATGCGTTAGTTCCCCAATGCGATCGGCTATTGCTTGTACTGACCTAGCATTTGACTCTACTAGCAACTCTAGGCGTTCTAGACGATCCGCTGGGGGATTAGTCATCAAAATTCACCTCTAAGTTCACTGCTAATACTTGCTCAATTCTGCGTAGTGTTTCCTCTGGTAATGCACCACGTATTTTTTCTGATTCAATGTCATACCAATAAACACGCGATATTTGAGCTAATCTACACAGTGTTTCTACAGAACGATTGTCCGCAACTCTTGCTTGTCGTATTCGCGCTCCTAGCCCCGGAGAAGATTTTTCCGTACTCCGCTTTACTTTCATTTCGTTGCTCTTACAATCTCTATGTTATTTGTAAGATGTTAGCTAACACTTGTCAATCATTATTTTTATCTTTCCCCTTGTTGACTTAACTTGAGACAGAGGAACGCTATCAAACAATTTTTTACAATTATTAATATATAAACAATTACTGTCAGTAATTGACATTAATTTCTTAAAAAATCCTAAAATAAATTAACAAGTCTGTAAATATACTTATGCCCACTCGGTTTAGTGCCTCTCAGTGCGTGGAAATTGTAGTTCCACAGCCTGTAGCAATTCATCATTATTTACGTCAGCCTCAACGATTGGTTTCAACACTTGTCGATCCAAGTCGGCTAGAAGTATTGGGACAAGATTGTTATCGGCTAAAAATGCGCCCCCTCAGTTTTATGATGCTGAGTATCCAACCAACGGTAGACCTCAAAGTTTGGGCAACAGCAAATGGAACTATTCACTTACAGTCTGTAGGTTGCGAGATTAGAGGCGTTGAGTATATTAACCAGCGCTTTAAGTTGGACTTGGTGGGCTATTTATCGCCAGAGCAAATTAACGGCGAAACGCGGCTAAAAGGTAAGGCAGATTTGAAAGTAGAAGTAGAATTGCCTATACCTTTGTCAATGATGCCTGGAGCGTTAATAGAAGCAACGGGTAATGGTTTGCTTAAAAGTGTTTTATTAACAATTAAGCAACGATTGTTACATCAACTTTTAGCGGACTATCATAATTGGGTAAACGCCCAAACCGGAACGCCTCAAACGCCACTTTTGCCGCCAAATGCTGCCACTTCTACTTGACACGGACGAAAAGACATTCGATGCAAGGGTGATGCTCCGTATTGTTGGAGCGCTTGCAGATGACGGGCTGTACCGTAACCTTTATTTGCTTCTAGACCGTACAGGGGATACTTTTTAGCCAAACGAATTATTAAGTCGTCCCGCCAGACTTTAGCAACAATACTAGCGCAGGCGATCGCTAAAGACTTTTCGTCTCCTTTAACTAAGGTTTGTTGGGGAATTATTAAGTCTTTAATAGCATGATTACCGTCAACTAAACACAATTGCGGCTTTACTTTGAGCTTAAGGATCGCTCGTTTCATAGCTAGTAACGATGCTTGTAAAATATTAATTTGGTCGATTTCACGACTAGAAGCAAAGCCAATACCCCAACTTGTTGCACCGTTGCAAATTTTTTTGGCTAATTCTTCTCGGCGGTAAGCAGACAACTGTTTGCTATCTCTAATTTGTGCTTCTACAAGTTGCGATAAAGCAGAACCAGGTAAAATTACGGCGGCGGCTACCACTGGGCCAAATAAAGCACCTCTACCTACTTCATCTACTCCAGCAACTTCTAGTACACCTTCGCAAATTGCTGTGTCAAACTCTAAACCTATAAATGCTCGTTTCATAATTTTAATAAAATAGCTGTTAGCCCTTAAGTAACAGCTATTTATACTTTTTAGCTATTCTGTAGCTGAAGAACGGCGGCGGCGGCGACGAGGTGGTTCTTCTACAGGTTCGGGTTCAGCAATTTCGCTAACAACCTCCACTAGGTTATTTTCCACTGGAGTTTCTTCTATCGCGCTAATTGGGGCAATTTCTGGAGCAATAGTTACGGGTTCTAAGCTGGGTGCAATGGGTAAAACTAACTGCTCGCCCCGATCGCTATCGGATTCGATTGCGTCTAATGGTGCTACAAAAGTATCTGTTGCCTCTATAGTTTCCACCGCCGCAGATTTTCCCGCAAGTCCTGGTAACGTAACGTTGACGATCGCACTTTTGGGGTTTTTGACTTGGCGATTTAATAGCACTAAGGGCGACACTCCCATCAACGCATACACATCTTGCTGTTCTGGGGTCATTTCTACCGTCACAATTTCCGGCGGGGTGACGATAGGTTTGATTGGCTCTGGTTTTACAGGCTTGGTGCGCTCTGCTCTTTCAATCCAACTAACTTTATTGGTGCTAGATGTTGCGTCAATGTTGCTCTGGGCTTCTTCTTGCTCATCAACGTCTATTTCTGGTTCTAGTTCATTGACCAAATTTAAACTATTTTCTTGGGCTTCTGCAGCTTCTATCCGGCTATGGCGACGGCGGCGAGTACGGCGATCGCTTTCCTCGTCTTCTTGGTAGCTAGAACGATCACTAATACTCACTACGGGATTACGATCGCTATTGTTAAAGGCTTCAGCGATATCTGAATAAGTTTCTCGCGTTTCTGGTAGTTTAGGGGTGGGCGTGCGAAACTCCCTAGTTGCCGGAATGACAACGGGCGATCGCTCTGGTACTTCAGCTAAAGATATTCTTTCTCTAGTCGGAGTTGCGGCTACTTCTTTTTCCCGATAGTCGCCTTCACCTGGTAAGTGTTCTATATGTCCCAATCCGCCACAAGTTGGGCAGGTGCTACCAAACAATTCATAGATGTTTTGCCCTTGGCGCTTGCGGGTAAGTTCGACTAAACCTAATTCTGATAACTGGGCTATTTGTGGTCTAGCTTTATCAGCTTTAAGAGCTTTATTAAAGTGTTCTAAGACTTGGAGTTGGTCTTTTTGAGAGTCCATGTCAATAAAATCAACAATAATTACTCCCGCTATATTCCGCATCCGCAGTTGTCTAGCTATTTCTGTTGCTGCTTCGCAATTTGTCCATAATACAGTTTCTCTAGCGGTAGCCGATCGCGTAAACGAGCCAGAATTGACATCAACTACTGTCAAAGCTTCGGTAGGTTCAATAATTACATAACCCCCCGAAGGCAAGTCAACTCGTGGTTTTAGCGCTTCTTTAATCGCGGCATTGATGCGGAAGTATTCGAGTATTGATGTGCGATCGCGGTGATGATCGATCAGCAACCCTTGGGGAACACTCCCACCACTCCAATTAACCAAAGCCTGCTTGACTCGTTTTAAGCCTAAATTTGAATCTACTACAATCCGGTTGACATCTGCGCCGTACATATCCCTTAATACGCGCTGAATAAAATCATCGTCGCGTTTGAGTAAAGCGGGCGCTCGTGTCGATTGTGCTTCTTGTTGTATTGACTCCCATTGCTTTAGCAACATTTCTAAGTCTTCAATAATTGCTTCTTCGGGCTTTCCCTCAGCTTCGGTACGCACTAGCATACCCATTCCCGACGGTTTAATGAGGATTGCTAAAGCTCTCAAGCGATTGCGTTCGTTTTCGGTTCTAATTCTCCGTGATAAGTTTACGCCACGATTAAAGGGCATTAATACTACATAACGACCGGGCATAGTAATATTACCCGTAAGCCTAGGTCCTTTATTTCCCGTTGGCTCTTTCATTACTTGGACTAACACTTTTTGCTGGGGAGCTAGTAATTCTGTAATGGCTCCAGATGTGCGCTTGAGTCGCAACGGGCCTAAATCGGTAACGTGAATAAATCCATTGCGCTCCGAATCGCCAATATTGACAAAAGCAGCATCTATCCCAGGTAATACGTTTTCTACTACTCCTAAGTAAACATCACTTATTTGGTGATGCCCAGTAGCTACTACAAGTTCTTGAATTTGATCTTCGCTAAAAACCGCAGCTATGTGGTGCTGTTCGGCGATAATAATTTGTTTTGGCATTCAATTTCCTCGAATTTAGCAGCAATGATTCATGGCTTTGAAGATTGGTTTCTCGCTTTCACAAGCCTGAATATTAATGCTGCTGATAATTGCAATTGGAATCTAACTAGGGTTTGGTTCAATGGCAAAAAGCATAGCAATGCTAATTACCTTGATGGAGGCTTATTGCACAACAGTTGCTTACCATAGTAAACAACGGGCAGCAAGCATTTGTAATTAATCTTTATGCAGTATCCTGACTTTTAAGAGTCAGCAATACAATCTTCAAGACTTTTGAAAAGTCAACCGCACTCAATAGCGATCGCCGAGCTATTCAAAAGCAACAAATAATCGAGAATTTTCAGTTCGCTTTAACTTTTATGCAAAAGAGTTTTTAGAACTGTTCTGCAATTATCTTTGCTTCCGCCCCGATCGCTCCCGATGAGCTACAGCAGACAATTGAGAGCTAAAAATTGCTATTGATACTAATTTTAGCCTAAGCAGGACAAAAATCAATTAACAAAGGATATTTTTCCTAATCTTCGATTAGTAGGCGATCGCGGTGGATATGCAGTAAGTTAAATTCTTGCCTTGCTACTTGCTCTAGCATAAATATTACTTGTTCTGGTTTTAGTTGCGTACCGTCATTTTGACAAACCCCGGTGTAGCGTAAAACTACTTCGTCGAAAGTTGTGGAAACTACAGCTAGATCGATTAAACGACTGCGTAAATTGATTGACTGAGGTTTCCCGGATTTGGTAGTGTGTTCAAGCATAATAGAATCAGTAGCTTTAATTGCTTCTATCCATTGCTGCCATTGACTTTCGTTTGTATTTGTTACTGTTAGCAAATACTCTGCTTGAGTTAGTAGTTTTGCTGAAGATGGCGCTTTTAAATCAACTTCGGCTACTTTGTAGATTGGTAAATTCGCTGGCAACTGTTGGCTAAGTTTTTGTTGAAACTCCTCTAAATCCACCGTTTGAGTAAGTTCAAAATCGATAATTTCGCCATTGCTAGTTACTCCTAATGGTAGAGCCATAGCGATCGCCATGCGGGGGCTAGGATGAAAGCCACCACTAAAAGAGATTGGCAAAGCTGCGCGTCGCAGTACGCGATCGAATAAACGCAGCAAATCTAGGTGACTAATTAAAGCCAAGTCTCCCAACTTGCCAAACCACACCCGCACCCGTTGCAATCTATCGGTATTGGGGACAAAATCCCCGGCAAATTTGGGAATAGGTAGAGCATCTATAACTACATTGTGACCAAAATCTACGCTACAAACGCCGCAATGGGAACATTCATCAAAAGAGCAATCGGGTACAATAGCGGCGGCTAAGGCTTTTTCTAAGTCTGCTTTTAGCCATTCCTTGCTAATTCCAGTATTGATATGATCCCAAGGTAAACGCCGATCGTCATTAGTTTGAGGTGTCGCCGCATCTTCTTCTTTTTGGCGATATTTCCATCCTAAACCTGATTCGGCGATCGCTCTTTCCCAAGCCCCAAAAGCTTGATCGACGCTCTCAAACCAAGCATCCATTCCCGCGCCCAATTCCCAAGCACGACGAATCACCGGCGCAAGGCGGCGATCGCCTCTCCCGACAAAATCCTCCATCGCCGATATGCGCACGTCGGTAAAATTTGCCTTCAAATTTCTAATAGAGCGAAATTCTTGTCTTAGCAACCATTTTTTGCGTTCAAACTCCGCATCTGTAACGCAATGCCATTGAAACGGCGTATGGGGTTTGGGCGTAAAGTTAGAAATTGTCAAATTAATGCTTAAAGCCTTTCTACCGTCCCCAGAGCGGCGCTGCGATGATGATTTATCGTTCCCTGGTACTTCTTTTCTTTCTATATTTCGACATTCGCGTTGCAACCACCGCACCGTCTCCGCAATGCCTAATACATCTTCCTCAGTTTCGCCGGGTAAACCGATCATAAAATACAGCTTAATTTTGTCCCAGCCTTGCTCTACCGCCGTTTTTACTCCCCGGAGCAATTCTTCGTTAGTTAAACCTTTATTGACTACATCCCGCAGCCTTTGAGTACCAGCTTCTGGCGCAAAAGTTAGCCCACCCAGCCTTGTACCGCCTAAAATATTAGCAATATTTTCATCAAACCTATCTACTCTTTGACTAGGTAGAGACAGGGAAATGTTTTCATTTTTGAGGCGATTTTTTATTTCTACCCCAACGGCGGGTAAAGCTAAATAATCCGAGCAACTGAGCGATAGTAAGGAAAATTCGTTGTAGCCCGTCGCTCTCATTCCTTCTTCTATCGATTCTATTACTTCCTCTGGTTCTACATCCCTCGCCGGACGGGTGAGCATTCCAGGTTGACAGAAACGACAACCGCGAGTACAACCGCGTCTAATTTCTACTGTGAGGCGATCGTGTACCGTTTCTACGTATGGTACTAAACCAATCGAATAAGCAGGCATGGGAGTAGCTACACGGCGCAAAATCCTAATTGGGACATCGGGGCGCAGGGGATGTACCGAGCCATCTTCAGCCATTTCATAAAATTGCGGCACGTATACGCCGGGTACTTGTGCTAGTTCAAGGAGTAATTCAACTCTACTTAAACTAGCCAACTTACCTTGTTCTAAAACTAAGCCAATTTCCGGTAGTAATTCTTCCCCATCACCTAAAGCAATAAAATCAAAAAAATCTGCGTAGGGTTCGGGGTTTGAAGTTGCAGTTTGTCCACCTGCAAAGATTAGCGGGTAATCGCTTTGTTGTCTTTCTTGCCACGTCAGGGGTATTCCTGCTAAATCCAACATCTCTAGAATGTTGGTTGCGCCTAGTTCGTAGCTTAGACTAAAGCCTAAAATGTCAAACTCTTTTAAAAAAGCCTTGGACTCTACTGCAAATAAAGGTGTGTGAGTTTCGCGCAGCTTTGCTGATAAATCGGACGCGGGGAGATAGGCGCGATCGCACAGTTGGCGCGGTTGAGCATTTAAAATGCTGTACAGGATAATATGCCCTAAGTTGGACGCTCCAACTTCGTACACTTCTGGGTATGTCAATACCCATCGCACTGTAGCTGTATCCCAGTCTTTATGGACTGACCCCAACTCATTACCTAAATAACGAGCAGGTTTGAGAATTCCATCGGTTAATAATTCTTTAACTGCAACCACTTTGCTAATTTCAGCTATTTAGCTTTACCTTAGCATTAGTTAATTTATGAACACGCTTTTTCAAAGGCAGTAGTATTTTCAAATATTTCAAATACTCTGTCTAACTGTGTCAATTCAAAGATAATCCGAATAGATGGCGAAACACCGCACAAGCTAAAACGCGATCCTAAAGTCTGAGCTAGTCTAAGACTTGAAACTAATGCCATCAACCCAGCGCTATCTAATGATTCTACTTCTTTTAAATTTACTAGAACATTAGATTTTTGATTTTGGGCGATCGCTCTTGCCATTTCTTGCTGAAAATCTACTGAGTTCGAGGCATTTATAGCACCATAAGGGCAGATAACTGTAATTTCTGGATAGGCGATTGTGGTTGACATTGTGGTTTAAATTTATAAGTTACTATTTGCTTCGATTAGTTTTATTTCAACAAAACCAATCGGTTTTTATATCGACCAGTCGGCGGAGTTTTTACTTTCAACTTACTGATACAGTTTACCCATCTTTACAAAAGTTAAAAGTGTAGTATTATACAAAAATCTTTGAATATGTCTGAAGGTGAGTAAAAAACTACTAAACTCTGGGATGATAGACTTCAACGCTTTAAATTACTGAGTTCAAATCTATCTTTAGGGGTAGACTTGCCAGCAAAGTTAAGTTGTATATGATACATTCTATTTCTTTTAAAAAATATATTATTTTTAGCAAAAATTGATTGATTTGTTACTTATATATCTACGGGTAACGAGCAGGTTATATAGTTAAGTAAACTTTTAATATTAGTTATTAGTTAACAAGCTTTTGCAATTATATAAGCATAACTAGCCTCTGAACTCTAAGATAATCTAACTCTTTTATAAAAAAGTTTCGACAACAACATAAAGTGCGAAGGGGAGCAAATTGTTTGCATTTTTGATAGCAGTTGTAGATTTTAAATATATTTAGTAATCAAAGGAGTATTGACTCATAACTTACTGTCCTCAGAGCGCTGCAAACTTGTTGGGTTATTGACAAAAGATACAAGACAGGAGCGGATTTTAAGTCTGTCTATAGATAGATGTTGTAGAGATATTTTTGATTTGACTCAAAATCAATCAAACGTGTGACAAGAACCCAAACCTTGTTTTTATAGGTTATCTAGCAAGGCATAAATTATGTTATGGTGCTTGGACTGGCTAGTAGCCGTCAGCTATGACCCGTCAGCCTTTGAAGAAACGAAGTAAGCTTTAACTGATGCTTATTTATACCTAAAAGCTCGTAGTTTTTTATAGTAATTTGTTGCTAAATCGCCATGCAGTTCGCTAAACGCTTAGAAAAAATACCTCCCTATCTATTTGCTGAAATAGACCGCAAACGCGACGAAATGGTTTCCAAGGGAGTAGATATTATTAATATGGGAGTAGGAGATCCAGATAAGCCTACTCCACAACCAATTGTCCAAGCAATGCACGAGGCGATTGATGACTCGTTCACGCATAACTATCCGCCTTATCAAGGCACAAAAGAGTTTAGAGAAGCGGTAGTACAATGGATGGAACGACGGTTTGGGGTTACAGGACTAGATCCAAATACTGAAGTTGTATCATCTATTGGTTCTAAAGAAGCCATCCACAATACATTTTTAGCTTTTGTAGAATCTGGAGATTATACATTAATACCCGATCCTGGTTATCCGGTGTATCGCACTTCAACAATTTTTGCTGGTGGCGAGTATTATCGGATGCCATTATTACCAGAAGCTAACTTTTTACCAGATTTAGCGGCGATTCCTGAAGAAATAGCCCGTAAAGCTAAGTTGTTGTGGATTAATTACCCAAATAATCCTACCGGGGGATTGGCGACACTAGAATTTTTTGAGGAGTTAGTAGCTTATTGCAAAAAATACGACATTTTACTGTGTCACGATCACGCCTACTCAGAGATGGCTTACGATGGCTACAAGCCGCCTAGCGTCTTGCAAGTACCGGGAGCGAAGGATATAGCAATTGAGTTTCATAGCTTGTCTAAATCCTACAATATGACGGGCTGGCGAGTGGGGTTTGTGGTGGGTTCCAGTCACGGAATTAAGGGATTAGGACAAGTAAAGACAAATGTAGATTCGGGGGTATTTAAAGCCGTACAAAAAGCTGCGATCGCTGCCTATTCTACTACAGAAGCGCAATTGCAGGCGGTAATGTCGGTTTACCAAAAACGGCGCGATATTATTGTTCAAGGTTTGCAGAGTTTAGGCTGGGATATTGAAGCGCCTAAAGCAACTTTGTATGTATGGGCGAAAGTTCCTCAAGGTTATAATTCGACGGAGTTTGTAACGTTGTTATTGGATAAGTGCGGGATTATTGTCCCCCCTGGTAACGGTTACGGCGAATCGGGTGAAGGATTTTTTCGGATTGCGCTTACCGTTGCTGATGAGCGGATGCACGAGGCGATTAAACGGATGAAGGATGCGGGGATTCGTTACTCGTAAGTAGGTGTTTGGTGGGGTAGGGGCGCAATGCATTGCGCCCCTACGTTGTGCATCCCATTAAAAAGGGGGAGAATATATATTTTTTTGTTTAATCGGCAATGGTATTGTTTTGAAGTTCGCTCTTTTGTGCTTGCCAAAGCTGCTGTACAAAATAGTTTAGCTGTTGACGAGCATAATTATTTGACTGTAATGGCGGCGTTGAGGTAAAGATATTAGCTAAAAAGGGTAAAATTTCTGTATCTAGGGCAGGACGAAAAGAAGCTAAAGACCAGAGTAAATCGACCGTTGAGCGCAAGTCTAACACTGATGGCTCGATATCTGTGACCGATACCAATAGCATTGGACGCACCCAACACATTTGACGCGATTCTACAACTTGGATGACTTCGGCGTACAAACAAGTAGCAAGATGTTCTAAACAAACAATTTGTAGGGGTTGAAAATTATTTTTATAGTTCATCTTTAAATCTTCCTGGTAGTGACAGGTTTGGGTCACTTGCTCTATTCTAGATTTTTCTGCCTTTAGTTACGGTGCGATCGCCCTTTCCACATTGATAAGCTATAAAATAGGTTAATGAGTGTTGAGCCACAGCTTGACAACTATTTAGTTGTAATTAAGTAACAAAAGAGTAGAAAACTGTGTCTGTTGAAACCATCCAAAAGCCTTCGACTATCCGTAAAATAGCACCCCGGTATCGCGTTTTATTGCATAACGACGACTTTAATAGCATGGAATTTGTGGTAAAAGTCTTGATGGAAACCGTAAGCAGCATTACCCAGCCTCAAGCCGTCAGTATTATGATGGAAGCTCATAGTAATGGTATTGCTTTAGTAATTACTTGCGCTCAAGAACACGCGGAGTTTTACTGTGAAACTATGAATAATCACGGTTTACAAAGCACTATTGAGCCAGATGAGTAAAAGTTGAAGGAATTTAACTTTATTGCGATCGCACTTTACCCAGCCCCTGCAAGGTTGGGTATATTTGTTCTAGGGTTACTGCTGCTATGGTTGCCTTTTGCTTTACCTATCTATGCTTATGTAGGCGATCGCAATTTAGCTAGTATCTTGACAATAGTGTTATTGTATGCTGAATTTATTTTACTACTGAAACTGTGGGGAAAATACGTTTACCAGCAACCGCAAATATGGCGTTATTACGGGTTAGTCGGTAGTAAGGCGAATGGGAGAGAATTGTTAGTAGGGTTGGGAATTGGCTTAATAACGGTTTTGAGCTTATTTAGTTTAGAAGGATTGTTAGGTTGGTTACAGTGGCAGCAAGGGATACAGGCAAAAATAGTTGTTGAGGGGTTAGTAGTTGCGATCGCAACGGGTTTTGCGGAAGAATTGTTATTTCGCGGTTGGCTATTAGATGAATTACAGCGCGATTACGCAAAAGCGGCAATTTGGATAAATGCTTTACTATTTGCCTCTTTGCACTTTATTAAACCACTATCAGAAATGCTCCGAACAGCGCCGCAATTTCCCGGTTTATTAATACTGGGATTAACGCTAGTTTTGGCAAAACGCCGTTGCAACTCCCGCCTGGGTTTATCGATTGGCATTCATGGCGGTTTAATTTGGGGCTACTATATTATCAATGTTGGTCAATTGATTAAGTATTCTGGGCAAGTTCCCGACTGGGTTACAGGCGTTAATCAAAACCCTTTAGCGGGATTAGTGGGGATAGGATTTTTAAGTATTATGGCTTGGGTAATGAGCAGGTAGCACACTTCACCATCAATGCTACATCTGCTTCAGTTAATCTTCGTCGCTCAACAATAGCAACTCGTCAAGAGAATCTGGATAGTCGCCTTGCTCAACCATTTTGGTAAAGGCTTTATAGCAATCGTTTTTATCTCCGGCTTTGCGGGGGTAGCCTAGCCAAAGAATGAAGATTGCTTTTTGATTTGGCAAAGCACGAAAGAAAAGGCGGTAGCGCTCAGGCAGTCCCATTTTTTTGACTCGCCCGTACTTCTTGAGTGGACCAGATAAAGCAAAATATTCAGCGAAAGGATCTTCAGGAATTCTTTCTTTGATGGCAACCATAATTGCTGTATAAAGTTTTACTACACTGTGACTCAAGTAGTCTTCAGGAGGCAAAGTCTGTTTCAGGCGGCGAACTTCTGCTTGTAAATCACGGCGCTGTTTGCCAAATAGCCGTTTAATGAAGTAAATCTGCCACCCATTACGAATCAAGTACCACTCCTGCAATCAATTCGTCATCTTCAGATGCCATATCTTCTGTGTAACTTTCCAATTCCTCAGAATTTTGTAAAGCCTTATTCATTAGCAAATCTAGAAACAGCGAGAGCATAAGTTCATCTTTTTCTTGCTTAAGCTTACGCAGAGCAGAGGCATTAGCATCTTCAAAAGCTTCTAGGCGATTAATATCCTCAAGACTAACTATTACTGCTACTGGCTTTCCATGTTGCTCAAGCATTATTCGCTCTTGACCATAACCTACACGCTCGACTAAGTCCGACAGATTATCACGAGCTTCATTAAGATTAGTTCTAATCATGCGATCGCTTTTTGTTTTTCCAATAGGGCGCGACGTTTGCGGGGTAAATCTTCCTTTGCAAAGCAATCTTTGCGAATGTACAAATTGTGTAATTTACCTGTTTCTCATGTATATCATGGATCTAAGAATTTCGCCTATATATCCTTCTTCTGTCACTTTCCAAAATAAGACTTGGGGTGAAAGAGTTGGAGCTATTGCTTTCTGAAGGATTCAGAAATGACCAGAGTTTTCTGAGTCTGACGGAAGAGGGCTAGTTATTTTTTATTTAAGCGACAGTACCGACTAAACAAGCGCCTGTAAGATTGACTCCTGCTAAATTAGTTCCTTCCAACTCCGCACATAATAAATTAGCTCCGGTTAAATTTGCCCCGGATAAATTAGCATTGCGTAAATCGGCTTCTTCTAAATTGGCTTCCTGCAACAATGCTCCTTGCAAATCAGCCTGACTAAGGTTTGCTCCTTGTAAATTTGCCCCACTCAGGTTGACTCCGCGCAAATCTGCGCCCCGCAAGTCTACACCTTGCAAATTGACACTCATTAAATTAGCACCACTTAAAAAAGCACCAGCAAAAGAGGTTTGTGTTAATTTCGCCCCCATCAGATTCGCCCCTCTTAAGTTGCTACCGCGCAAATCTGCGCCGCTTAAGTCTGCTTGCATCAAATTTGCCCCTAACAAATTTGCTCTTAAGTCAGAACCTAAAAGCTGACTTCCCAGTAAATTTGCTCCGTCTAAACGCGCTCTTTCTAGTTTTGAACCAGAAAAATTGACCCCAACTAAATTAGCACCAGCTAGATTGATTCCCGTAAGATCCAAATTAGAAAAATCTTCATCTTCTAAATTAGCTCCTGGTAAATGTACAATTTTTCCTTTACGGATGGCTTCAATATCCACTGCTTATCACTCTCTTATCGTTAATATTTGGCACATCCGTACCTTGAGCATCAATTAACCACATTCCGGCGCTAATTTTAGGTAGAGCAACAGGTAAATTCATACCTTGTTGTAGTCCCATTACTAATAGTTCTAAAGTATCTACTAGCTTTGGCTCCCAATGTTCTCCTTGCTTGGCTCTAAACTCTGCTAATACTTGCATTAGTACCGAATCGCCGCTATGGTGGGATGCTTGTAGTTGAGTTACGCGCTTTTGAAAGGCGGTAACTAAACCTAAAATCCTTGATTCTAGGGGTATCTCCTCCCCGGCAAAACCTCCCGGTTGTCCTAAACCATTCCACAATTCGTTTTGATGAGTGATAATACGAGCGATCGCACTCATTCGAGGCATAACCCGTAATATCTGCGCGGCGGGCATTAAAGGACAACTAGGCGCTTCTCCATACTCAACACTCACCGTACAAGGTGCAACCCTGTGTAGCAATCCAGCAAGACGCAAGCGTTTTAACTGCCATGCTGGTAAATCCATCATTTGTCCAACCGTTTCAGCTAAAGCGGCGACTTCGGCGGCGGCCATTTGGTTAGTAGTATCGGCATTATCTATTAGTTGCGCTAAACGCAAAAATGCCTGAAGTTCGTTAGAAACTAAGTTGTTATCTAGGGCTTTGTGATGCTCTTCTGGGTTGCCTTCTAGTTCGCTGGCGTGCAAATAATCGACGACACGGGAAACAATCGAGCCTAAGTCGTCGGGTTCAGTATTTGGAGTAGCAGCAACTATTTCTTTTACTTGGTTAGTTAGTTTCTGGGCGAGTTCTGGGTTGTAGGTTTGGATGTGGGCGATCGCAATTTCCACCGTTTCTTGCACTAATACAGGCTCAAACGTCCAAAATCCGTAAAATTTCCGTTCTAAGTCGGTTTTTGGTTTTCCGGCTGCTCCGTAGTCTGCCTCTGATAGTTCTTGACACAGTACCATTGCTGTATAGCTAGAACCCAAAATCATTAAGTGCCATTCTTGCGCTACGGGGTCTCTTGGTTCTAATCCTAATACATCTACATTCGGCAATTGGCTTGTGGGATGTTCGGTAAATCCCGCGTCAGGAGCCGCCATTATTGCCACTTGCCGAGATTTTTGGGCTAATTCGTTGTATCTATCCGCTTCTTGGAGATACCATTTACCCCGTTGAAAGGCGGTAACTACCAAGGGAGGAGAGCTACAGCTTAAAATACAGTCTTCTAAGGCGTGACAGAGAGCAACTAGGGTATTTTTGTAGTAAACCCCAAAATTCAGGGGTCTTTTTTCAGCGTGGGCTGCTGCTAACAATTGTAAAATCGAACCTTGTAACATATTAGGAATTTATTAAACTAACCGCCGAGAACAAAAAAACTATTTATGATGCTGTAACTAACTGTTTATCATTGGCTATGGGAGCGCTGAGAGCTTCTTCTAGCTCAGATTTTCCTAGTTTTTCCTCTAGTATATTCATAACTTCGCGCCCGAAGTCATTGGGGTTTTGCCGCCATGCTTGCAAGCAAACTTCACCAAAAAAAGATCCTAATGGTTCGGGATTCCACAAGAGTTTTTTGGCTGTCCAAGGCATTAAGCTCATAGGATCGTAACCTGGCTCAAGTACACCTTTTTTAAGGGCATAGTCTTCTAGGTGAGTATGAGGTTGCAATCCAATAAAGAATATAGCTGGCTCTACTTTATCCGCACCAAAGATTTTTTCTAATTCTCGGTGGTAGGCGATGGTTTGGCGGATGGTTTCGGGGCGTTCGTCAATGACGTTGAAGGAATAATTGACGGAGACTAAATCGTTGAAACCTGCGGTTTTAAGGTCGCGGCAATTTTCTAAAACTGTCCGCAAATTGTAACCCATTCGCATTTTACGGACTAACTCTTGAGAACCGCTAGTTATGCCGATTTCAAAGTAATTCATCCCGGTTTTAGCCATCAAGTCGCATAGCTCAGGGGTTAAGTTGTCGGCGCGAATATAAGCCGCCCAATGAATATCTTTCATCCCGGAATCGATAATTTTTTGCAGCAACTCTACCGCATCATCCATATAGCGTTTAGCGGGGATAAATTGCGCGTCGGTAAACCAAAAATTGCGAATGCCGCGATCGTATAATTGCCGCATCTCAGCTACCACTTCATCGGCGGGATTGATGCGTACTTGTTTGCCTTCTACTACGGTATAAACGCAGTAACAGCAGTTGTGAGGACATCCACGTTTAGTTTGTACGCCGATATAAAAGTCTGACGATTGCAAGTAGTATTGAAATTCTGTCCAAATGCTTTCTATATAGTCGTAATTACAGGCGGTTTTTTCAATTGGGGTGGGTTGTTCGTGAATTAGGCGATCGCGTGGTTTTTCTTCTCCCACTACATAACACCGTTCGCTCTTTAAGTCTTCCCCTTTAATTAGCTTTTCTAACAGTGTCTCTCCTTCACCCACCGAGACAATCGTTCCCTTGGGCAACTTATTACCCAACTGTTCGTAAAATACACTAACTGCACCCCCACCAACTACCACACGAGCATCTTTGTGATACTTTCGAGCGCGTTTTAATCCTCTTGAAATTAATCCTTGATTGCGCCACAGTTCTGTATAGTAAGAAGCGGCTAATCTTAATCCCCCAAAAGCTCCCCGTAGCTTAATTAATGGATTGCTGGCATAGTAAAATTCAAAAGCATTTTGTAAAGGATTTCCGCCTCGCCCCCCTACTGGTGCGTAAATTTGAATGTCTCGCCAAGAAAATACTAATAATGTGGGCTGAAACTCGTCTACACACTCATCTAGAGCCGTATTAAAATCTAAGGGCGGTACAACCCCCAAGTCAAAAATACGCTGACGGGCTTCGGGAAATTGCTTGTGTACGCCATCAGCTAAATAGACAACCCCAATGGGAAAAATAGGATTGCACGGAAGGCGAACGTAGAGAATACGGTTTTCCATTATGGTTTTTTAACTTCTATCTAGTCCTAAGTTCCATCTGTAACCAGCAATACACTCTTTTTTAACCAGATTGCTTTTTTGCCCAATTCTCTGCTGGTTTCCAGATTTTATTTATACTTTTATTTTTGTAAGCTAAGGAAAATGCTCCTTAACTTACCAGGTTTTATGAAGTTTATTCATATAACTTTACGATAACACCTACTTTACTTAGCTGAGGGAGGATTTTGGGTGAATTTTTCTAAGAATTTGCCAGAAAACAAATTTTTCTTTCACCGCTTAACACCGAGTCTTTAATTAGTCAATTATCTATTGCTGAATTTGCGAAAGCTTAATGTAGTATTTACATTCTGTCTCTCTATCTTAAGAAGTAGATCGTTAAAAAATAGTTAGATGGTAGTGGAGGTTACAACAGGTGGGGATCGCCAGTGTTAGCGTTAAAAGGTAGTTTTAGGAAGTGGCGTAAAAGCTCATTAGCAGTTATGGCTCAAATAATCGATCCCATACCATCGGATGAATCTAACCGTATTGTCTGCTGCTACGTGAATGCTACTAGCAAAATTCAAATAGCTCGTAGTTCTAACACAGGAAATTGGTATTTTGAGCGGGTAGTTTTTCCCGGACAACGGCTAGTATTTGAAGCGCCATCCCAAGCAGTGTTAGAGATTCATACAGGGATGATGGCAAGTTCGATTTTGTCAGATAATATTCCGTGCGATCGCTTGGCAATGGATGAAGAAAGTAGCAGTGCTTTTATGAAGCAATTAGACGCGCAAGCCGCAGAAGCCGCAAATGAAAGTTTGACCGCAGCCGTTTCTTAAAAACTTCCAAACATGAGAAAATCCCATAAATTGTTTGCGGGTAGCTAAATTTAGTTACCCGTTCGGTGCTTTTTTAAAATCTGCTTTTAAGAAAAGATAATTTACAAAACTGAAAAGTGAGGTAACGTAGCTATTAGAATACACCGCGCTTAGATTTTAATTGGGTTACTAGGGTTGAATTTACCTTCGTTTATTTGGTTGTGGAAAATAGCCGCCTGGTCAATGGGTTTTTCTGTCCTAGCTTATTTACTACTAGCGGTGACAGGGGTTTGGATGTTTGGAACTAGAACCAAATCTAAAACTCAACCAAGTTGGTTAAAGTTTTTGCATTATGTACTGGGTGCTAGTTTAGTTGGTTTAGTATTACTATTGCTGGCGATCGGAATTGTTGGTACTTTAGGACATTTTGGCTCTTTAGGTCATTCATCCCACTATGTAGCGGGTTTAGTAGTGGTTGGGCTAGTTTTACTTTCAGGTGCAAGCGCAACATTAATTCATGTCAAACCTTGGGCGTGGGGAGTTCACATTGGGACAAATATTACTTTATTTGCTGGATTAGTTTGGGTATCGTGGACGGGTTGGAGCGTTGTACAGAAATATTTACCTTAAATTTGGAGTTGGTTTAATCCAAAATTCCAGTCAAATCTAGAACAAATTCCGGTAATACATCTTCCCCTGACAAGCTAGACGGCGACTTTAACACCTCTACATTTTGTCCTAAGCGATAAATTTCTACTTGCTGATTATGCGGATCGATTAGCCAACCTAAACGCACCCCACAATCAAGATATTCTTGCATTTTTTGTTGTAGAAGTCGCAAACTATCGGTTGCAGAGCGCAACTCTACAGCAAAGTCAGGAGACATGGGCATAAATTTCGCTGGATCTGGGTTTAATGCTTCTAAGCGCTCTCGGCTTATCCAGGAGGCATCAGGAGAGCGATTTGCACCATTAGGGAGTTTGTAGCCGGTGGAAGAATCAAAAGCTATTCCTGTTCCATCAATATCTGTCCAATTAAATAATTGCTGGTTTAGTCTCCCGTTACGGTTTCCGCTTCCCCATCCTGTCGGTGGCATAATTATTAATTCTCCCTGTGCTGTGCGCTCAATTCGCAAATCTTGATTGTGCTGACACAGTTGGAAAAACTGCTCGTCGGTTAGCTCAATTGTGGGACTTAAGTTGAGGATTAGGGCGGTCATATTATGGTGAAGTGCGATCGCATTACTCGTAAAGTAGCACCAAAGTTTGCTTTGCTAGGGGCGCATATCCGCAAAATTACAATTGGCGCAAAGATAATTACAAATATAGTAATTAGTTGTTTCTAAATGGGAACACTAAAATCGAACATTGCTGAAAGTTGCATTACATTATGAGTATGACCACTACAAAACTTCAATCCGCTCTGCGAAGTCTGCCCGAAAATGCACCAGAAGCAATTGTTGATAGTCTTTTTGCGACTCACTTACTGAGAGAATTAGGATTTCAGCCTGAAGAAATTCACCCACAATATAATACTGGTCGTAAACCCGTCGATTATGCTGCCAGAAAGACTATTGGAGATGATGTTTTTATACATACTAAATCTAATCCATACTTACTTGTAGAGTTGAAAGGTAGAGACATAAATTTATGTAATGACACTGTACAATATCACAAAACAGTTAATCAATTAAAAGGATATTTACTTGACTCCAATTGCAATAATTCACAGTGGGGCATTATTACTAATTCTTGTCACATTCAACTATTTAGAAAGCACGGAAAGGTAATTTTCCCAGCAACTCAGTGTATTGCACTTAATGAGGCAAATATTGATGAAGTTATTGCCTCAATTCACAAAAAGATCGACAAGCCAGCTAAAGCATTAACAATAGCAGTTTATAACAATAAAGGAGGGGTAGGCAAAACAACTACAACAGTGAATCTAGCTGGAATTTTAGCTTTTTTAGGCAAGAAAGTTTTAACTGTTGATTTTGATCCAAATCAGCAAGATTTGACAAATTCTCTCGGTCTGCCCTTGAGTCCTGATAATTTTTACAAAGCTCTTATTGAGAGAGATATAGAACTTCAAGATGTTATACATCCGTATATTTTCAAAAAAGGAAATTTGGAGCTTAGATTTGATGTAATTCCAGCAGATAAGAGGTTAGCTGAAGAAACTGAGGATAAGTTACGCAATCATTTGAAGCTAAATACTCTTTATCGCAAGTTAGAATCTTTAAGGCAAGAGTATGATTATATTTTGATAGATTCGCCTCCAAACTGGCGAGTATTTAGCCAGTTAGCTTTATATGCGGCTGATGCCATTCTTATTCCTACAAAGCACAACAATCTTTTCTCTCTAGAAAATGCAGCTACAGCAATCAAAAAATTTATTCCTGAAGTACAAGCTGCAAAGCTTGATGGCAGTCCTATCGCACTACCAATCTTTTTCAATGGCGAAAAGATTACACCCCCTCAGTTAGCAGTTGCTCAACAGGAACTTATCAACATCATCAAAACTGCTAAAAGGGAGAAGGAAAAATTTAATTTACTACCTTATTTTTATCCTAAATACACAGATGCGAGGAAAGATTTGCATATTCATCAAGTACCAAGTTATGCCAACATAGCAAGTTCAGCTTTCGCTCGTATTCCTGCGGTATATCGAGATAGGACTGCTCATGAGTATTACAAAAATTTAGCTAAGGAGTATTTTTTACAATGAATAATCTCAGCGATATTGGGAATCTAATGCACATATATTTAGATGATATTAGTCCTGGAGAAAAGACTGATGCTCCTGAGTTTTTGATTAAAGCGTCTGCACGTTTGCTCAAAGAAAAAGGCGATCGCAATTGGATTCCCTTACTTGTCAAAGAAACAGGCAAAGATAAATACGAAGTGATTGCCAACTCTTTTATTTATGCAGTTGCTAAAGAAGCTGGCTTAGATAGGGTTTGGTGTATCATTGCTGATAATAGTGATGATACGGCGGAAGTTACTCAAGTTCTCGCCCAGGAAAAAACCCCAAAAATTAATCTTTCTACCGCCTCTAGAGAGGAAATTGTCGCAGCATTGCAATACTTAATTGAGCAACCTGGAAGCGCCCTTAAGACAGTTAAACTTGCTGTTGCAGCCAACCGAATTGATGAAGCTCCCCGTCAATATTGGCAAAATTTCGATCCAATTATAAAAATGAAGTGCGGAATTACTAAAGGGGCAAAACTTGAAGCTTTAAAGCAGGTGTTTTATGTAAAACCTGAACCAGTACCAGAAAAACCGCCCAAAGTAGATGTTGATAAAAAAATGTCAGATAAAACCAACGATGGAGGCAGTTTTAAAACAATGACAGTAGCTGAACTTAAGAAAATAGCAAAAGCAAGAGGAATGACTATCCCTAGTAAGATAAAAAAAGATGAGCTTATTGCAGCATTGAGTTAAATCATCAAATTTAATGCGATCGCAAATTGACTAGAGAATAAATTATGAGTGAAACATTACCCTCTCATCCCTGTCCAATTTGCTCAAATCCTGTCCCTCACTGGAATACCCGCTTGCAGTTTGTCAAGATTGCGATCGCAAAGTCTGTAATGCTGAAGGTCAAAAGTTAGTTTTCTTCAACCAGTCAATCAGTGGTGGTTTTGGGGCGATTGTAGCAGATACTAAAGCCGATTACCTCAGCCATATTTGTTACATCGAAGGCAAAAAATGCTGGGCGGATGAGGCTCGATTTGGTGGGATTGTCATTCAAATTTCTACAGTGCGATCGCCTTTAAGATGAGAGTAAGAGCAGTTCTGTTACGGTGAAGTGCGATCGCTCTGATTATGACTTTCATGCTAAAGTTTTGCTGCTAACAAGGCTGTCAGGTTTAAGCTATTCAAAATACTTGACTTAATTGGGCGCTTTTCATCCCAAAAAATTAGCGAAGAATAAAAATCTATTACTAATGGAGAGGTCAAAAGGTCAAAAGTTTGGTGAGCAATTTTCTCATCATCAAAACTAAGAAAGTAAACAGTATCATCAAAAATTGCAGGCTTATCATCAAGCAAACCAATTAATCTAAACTCTAATTTTTTATAAAGTCCACAAATTCCAATTTTCCAAGTAGTAAAAGTATAATTACCAACACCAAATATAGAAAACTTAGGATTGTTTTTGTATATCTTGCTTTTTCTGTTGTCTAAGTAATTTGCGTGAGATTCTAAATATTTCCAGGTTTTAGGGGCTAAATCTTTGATACATTCCGTTGATTCACCCACAAATCTTTGCGTAACCAAAACATATTTATCTGGATTATTAGTTCTATTTTGAGCAACGTCAGAGCCTTTAATTAAAGGAAAAAGATAATTTCCTTCAATATCAACAGATTCTCCTAGTCCATTTGTAATAGTATTGTCAAGCTGCTTGCGAAACTCCATCACATTTGAGCAATCGTGTTTGATGCCAGACCTCCATTTTATCCCGTTACTCAGAGTGTGAAACTTTTTGAGGTTTTCAAAAGTAGCTATATCTTTAATCAGAACATTGTTTTTATAACTTATTTTGTAATGTTCTGAACTCGCTAAAGCACTAAATACATTACAAAAATAATTCTTTGAACTTGCATCAAACTTGCAAAATAACAAACAGGCTTCAACGTCGGCATCAAAATATTTTTTGGTTTCTATCTTGTAAGTTGCACATTCAGCAATATTAAGATTATTAGAATATAAATAAGTCAAGATTTTTCTGGAAACTGAAGTTTTACAAAGCATCGCTAAGTAAGCATCGCGTCCTTGCAACCATTGGACAACCTGAATCAGCATCCACTCTGATATATCAAAGTTGCTTTTACCTGTAATTGCATCCAAGCCGCTATGGTTTTGAAAGTTAGTTTTTTTTGGTAAATTTTTTCCGCCAATATTTCCTTGTTGTGAGTTTGTTACCCAAGGAAAATTACCCAGTATCAAAACTCTACCGTTTAATCGATTTATATGCGATAACCAATCAAATTGAAAAAAATCCGCATGATGAAGCTCAATTTTTCTGTACAACAATTGTCTCTTTGTTAGAACTTCTTGTAGATAATATTGATTTATTTCAACTCCAATAATTTTATCTACCAACGGAAACAGACAGGAGGAAGCTTTAATAAAATTACCTACCCCACAAGTTGGCTCAACGATGACATTAGGATTAACCCCAATTTCTATTAACTGCTGACATATCTTCTCTGCAAGTTCTAAGGGTGTTTGAAAATCTCCATATTCTAATTTTGTATGGGTATTATGAATCATGGTTGAGCCTTGTAAATAGCATTTATGCCTTCTTGTTTTCCAGCATATTCAATAACTCTGCTGTACTGAAGTCGCCATTGCAAAGCATTAGAGATAGCTAAAAATCCTTGTACAGGAGTTTTTTGAAGGATTGCATCAGCAATGTTAGATGCTTCAATTTCATCAACAGGCAGATTTCGGTCTAGTATAAAAGCAATCAAATCATCTTTATTCCCGTCATTTTCTAAGATGCTGCGAATTCCACGAGTCATTTGAAAATCAGCAGTTTTTTCTGCACTTACATAAATTGTATGTAAAATCTTCAAATTTGCTGTTCGATTCGTGCTGTCATCCCTCTTATCGTAAACAAAAATAATTAACCCATACCCAAGACCAAAAATCTTTTGTCGCCCAGATTTAAAAGGACATGAGGACTGCGGTTGCTTAATACTTGTTACTTTAATGTCAATAAGTAGTCCTGGAAAGTCAATGCCACTTGCGGAGTTTCCTTCTATAAAATCATACCGATTTTTGAGATATAGCCTAAATTTTTGTTCTAAATACGTTCCCACAGCTTTCCCATCAGTAACACCGTATAATAAGGGTTCTGGGTGTACAGACTCGGTTGCTGAAAATATTGAAGCTTCAGCGCAAAGGGTTTCTATAGTCAAAATTGTCATGGTTGCAGCAAATCTTATTGGCAAGTTTCATATTTTAGAGCAATAACTATGTATTAACTATGGCAATAAGCCTTCATTTACAGACAGAAACAAGCAAAATTGCGATCGCCTAAACTAAAGAATTTGCTAAATTAACAAAAATTTATCCTCAAAAAGGTTGAAATGGTACATTTTCCCAGCAAATCGCCAACGTTGGACGACTTTTTGCAATTACCGGAAACAAAGCCAGCCAGCGAGTATATTGATAATCAAATTATCCAAAAACCCGTGCCTCAAGGAAAAAATAGCGCAATTAGGGGCGAATTAGTATCCTGTATTAATCAAACTGTAAAATCTCAAGGCATTGCTAGAGCTTTTTTAGAGTTGCGTTGTACATTTGGTGGTAGGTCAACTGTTCCCGATGTATCAGTATTTGTGTGGGATAGAATACCGCGCGACGAAAATAACGAAGTTGCTAACGTTTTTCCCCTAGCACCAGATTGGACGATTGAGATTCTCTCCCCAGACCAAAGCCAAACTAAAGTTACTAAAAATATTTTGCACTGTCTCAAATACAACACTCAATTGGGTTGGCTAATAGATCCATTGGAGCAATCTGTGTTTGTATACGCGCCCAATCAGCAACTGGAAGTATTTGAAAACTCAGAAGATAAGCTACCTGTACCATCTTTTGCCAACGAATTAAGTCTAACTGTAGAGCGCTTATTTGCTTGGTTGCGCGAGTAACGCAGAGATAGGTACTTTAATAAACTTTTTCACTAAATTTCTTTTTTATTTTACCTAAAGTTTAAGTCTTTGGAAGATTTATTGAAGGAAAAAACTGTTATCTCCTCTTTTTGTAGGATGTTTGGGCATTCATTCCTAGCTAAGATACTTTTCAAATGTATTTTTTCTAAAAAAATGAGCAAAGATAATAAAAGCAAAGCTGCAAACAAAGATAGCAAAAATGAAGCTACAAGCAAAAGTAATAAAAGCAAAGCTGCAAACAAAGATAGCAAAAGTGAAGTACAAGATAAAGATAAATCTTCCAAAACCTTTGATATAGCAGGTGTTCGCCCTCTCGACCCTAACAACCTAGAGATTGTGGGAATGCTTGATATAGACGGCGATCGCCCAATTACCGCCGGGGAAGTACAAGCAAAATCATCTTTTTACGAAGATGGCGAACGTCCGATTGGTGCTAGTAATCTTGATTATGAGCATACTTTACACGAAGACGGAAACCGCCCCATTGATTCTAGTCACCTTGAAATAGCTTCAACCTATAATGAAGATGGCGATCGCCCCATTGGTAAAAGTGACTTTCAAATCGAAAGCACTTTAGAAGAAGATGGTAGTCGTCCTATCGCTACAAATCGACCACCAGAGCAACAAATTATCACCGACTATATAGACTAAGTAGTTAGTATTAAAATAATTTTTTGTCCTTGTGAATCCAACTATTTTCCGTCTGTCTCCTTTAATTAGGATTACGCTTTTAAGTCTCTATACGGCTTTGACTGCGCCCTTGCCTTTTTTATCGCAAGTTACAAGTTCGCCGATACCGCCTGCATTATTGTGGGTAGGAATCGGCTTAGGTGCGATCGCGCTATATGCTGCCCTTAGTGAAAGAGTAGTTTTAAGCGATCGCACTATTGATGTAACTTATCCTAATTGGGTTCCTCATTTTTTCCGCAAAGGCTGGTCTTTAGATTGGTCAGATATTAAGGAGTTAAAACCGCGCACTACAGGACAAGGTGGATTAGTTTACTATTTTCTCAGTAATGATGGTCAAGGCTATTTGCTCCCCATGCGCGTTGCTGGTTTTGCTAGATTGGTGAAGGAAGTAGAGGAAAAAACAGGCATTGATACCACCGATGTTAAACCTTTGGCGCAACCTTGGATGTATCTAATTTTGCTAACTTTTACGCTGCTGCTATTGTTGGTAGATGCTTGGACAATTACCAATGCGATCGCTCTGGGAAAATTAACCTAAATTATTTGCGAGTCATCCGTGCAAACAGCACAACTACGTTTAGATAAAGTTAGCCTATCAACACCTGTAGGTTCTCAATACTTACTCAAAGATGTTTCCTTTGAAATTGCTAAAACCGAACTTATTTGTTTAATTGGTGCTTCGGGTGCGGGTAAAACTTCTTTGTTAAGGTTGCTAAATCGTCTCAGCGAACCGAGTACGGGGACAATTTACTTAGAAGGTCAAGATTATCGCAGTATTCCAGTTATTCAATTGCGCCAACAAATTGTTCTAGTGCAACAAGAATCTAAATTGCTAGGAATGACTGTAAAAGAAGCTTTAGCATATCCCCTTAGTTTACGGGGATTAGACAAGGCGCAGATTGGGCAAAGAATACTATATTGGAGCGATCGCTTGCACATCCCCAACGATTGGCTAGAGCGGACAGAGGTGCAACTTTCAGTAGGACAGAGACAAACAGTTGCGATCGCTCGTGCTTTGGTAATTCAGCCCAAAATCTTGTTATTAGATGAGCCAACTTCAGCTTTGGATGCGGGTAGAGCTTCTCAATTATTGCAAGTATTGACCAATTTAGCGGCGGCGGGTGAAACTACAATTGTGATGGTAAATCACCAATTAGAACTAGCTCAAGCTTTCTGTCAGCGTCTTTTATACTTGGAAAATGGGCAATTGATTCACGATTTACCCAACACGCCAGACCTTGACTGGATTAAATTAAAACAGAACTTAGTACAAACAGAAATGAAAGCCGCCGAAGACTGGAATTAGCCGCCAGTAACAAGATTCCAGACTATTTGTGGTAGCTGGGTTATTTGTTGCCATAGGTCTTGATAACCGATACCAAATACTAATTGCAATGCTAGGATAATTGCGGTAATTGCGATCGCTGTAGTAGCTGTTGTCTTGACAATCTTAATTAGCGCTGTAAAAACTAGCCAAGATACAACCAAAGCTGCTATTAAAATGATTAGTTCAACAGGCATTGATATTCTCTCTATGCAAAACTCTACTACTATTAAAGATAAGACTTCGCCTTAGCTGTTGAGCATAAATTATGGATTCAACAATGCAATGGCACAAGCTTTTATCTAGTAGCCGCTTGGTAGAAGCTGTACCAAATATTCCCGATGCTGGACGGACGGTTTTTGAAAAAGATTTTGATAAAATTATCTTTTCCTCGTCCTTTAGAAGACTTAAAGATAAAACTCAAGTATTTTCTTTAGTTGAAAATGACTATATTCGCAGCAGGTTAACGCATAGCCTAGAAGCTTCTTGTGTGGGACGTACTTTAGGTACGCTTGTAGGTAGCGAAATTATTAAAAGGCATTACGCAGAGTTACAAAGTTTTCAAGCTAGAGATTTTGGCGATATTGTGGCGGCGGCTTGTTTAGCTCATGATATTGGAAATCCGCCTTTTGGTCATGCGGGAGAAGATGCTATTCAAGAATGGTTTAAAAGCGCAAAAGCCGAGAAGGTTTTATCTTTATTGTCCGCCAATCAGACAGAAGACTTTAAAAAGTTTGAAGGTAACGCTCAAGGTTTTAGAACTTTAGTGAAATTAGAAAATAGACCTTCTCTTAAAGGATTACAGTTTACCTGTGCGATGCTGGCAACCTTTACTAAATACCCTAGAGAAGCAGGAATTAATAGTAGCTTATTTAAAAAATATAATGCAATTGATAATAATAAAAGCACTAAAAAACATGGCTTTTTTCAATCGGAAAAAGATTTGTTTCCTCAAGTAGCTAAAGAAGTAGGATTAATTCCTCGTAATCAAAAAGCGGCTTGGTGGTGCAGACATCCTTTAGCTTTTTTAGTTGAAGCGGCGGACGATATATGTTATCACATTGTTGATTTGGAAGATGGGTTTCAGATGGGATATATTACTTATCAAGATGCAATTGCTTTGTTGCATGACATTTTAAAAGACGAAAGGCTAGATATAGTAACTGATGAGACAGAAAATATTAAGTATTTACGTGCTAAAGCAATTCATAAATTAATTACCGAAGTTAAGCAAGTATTTTTAGATTACGAAGATAAATTATTAGATGGAACTTTTGATAGTCCTTTTACTACGGAAATAGCATCAGGAGAGAAGCTAAAAGAAATAATTGATATTACGCGCAAAAATGTTTATGAGTCTTGCGAAGTTGTAGAGGTAAAAATAGCAGGGTATGAGGTAATTGGCGGCTTGCTAGAAGAATTTATCGCCGCAATTAGTGATGAAAATTTGTCAAAAAGCTATCTAATGAAGAAGCTAATTCCCAACTTTCGTGAGCAAGAAGATATCTATACAAAAATATTACAAGTTACCGATTATATTGCGGGAATGACTGATTCTTTTGCCGTGTCATTATTCAAGAAAATCAAAGGAATTTCTCTACCTCGCGGCGGGAGGTAGAGTTTTACTTAAAAATTACAGTATTTCCTGTTGAAGTTCTTTGATTTGCTCTAAAGCATCTTGGTAATCCTTTGTCCGATTTTGTTGCTTATAAAGACTTGCAGCTTGCTGAAAATCTTTGAGTGCTAGTTGATTGTTTTTTAGCTCAATGTACAGCAAACCTCGATTGTAATAAGTATCCGCAGCTTTCGGGTTGATTTGCAACGCTCGATCGAAATCTTTAAGGGCTGCTTGCGAATCGCCTAAACTAGCAAAAGCATTACCTCGGCTATTATAGGCTGAATAGTAATCTGGTTTTAGTTTTATTGCTTGGTTAAAACTAGAAATCGCCGCTTGATTATCTTTGATTCTACGGTAAGTAATACCTTGGTTGTAATAAACACTAGGATTTTTTGGATCGAGCCGTATAGCCTGTTTGTAGTCAGCAAGCGCAGCTTGAGGATCGCCTTGGTCATCAACAAGATTACCGCGATTTTCGTAAGCTGCGGCGTAACTAGGGTTTAGCTCAATAGCTTTAGTGTAATTTGCGATCGCAGCTTTGAAATCTTCTAGCCTTTCGTGGGTGATAGCTAAGTTGTAGTAAGTAGTGTAATTTTGGGGATTAATTTTTAGTGCTTGCTGGTAATCAGCGATCGCACCCGTCGGATCGCCATTATCATCTCTAGCGTTACCACGATAACCGTAGGCGATATCAGAATTGGGATTAAGTCGAATTGCTTGGGTTAAATCTGCGATCGCGCCTTTATAGTTTCGTGCTTCGTACTTCTGTATTCCTTGCTCAAGGTAGTCTTTATAGCTTAGTTGAGTAATCAGCAATGATAGTGGTTGAGCGCTAATAGCCGCAGGTTGTCCGCTCAAAATACCAATAATTCCAAAAATGGAGATGCTAGTTTGAAGGCGATTCATAGTTTTTTATATTTATAGAGTTAAGTCAGCAAATGCTTACTGGTATATAATCATACAATTTCTGGTTGTGGGATTCCAGATTTTTTAGACAAAGTTATAAATAGAACCAAGTCTGAGCTTTTTGTAATACAAATTTATTTTTTAATACTTAGGGCTTGGTATAGAGATTGAAGTTTAAAGTTATTCCAATTTAAAGCAACGGAGCTATTAATAATTAATTTTCCTTGTTTCAGGTTAGTAGTTAAACAAGAATTAGGCTGAAGATTATGAAAAAAGGCATCTAAAAGTTGTAATTGATTTCTTGGGAGAGTGTAATAAATTTTATCGCCTTCAACTCTACCTTGTTCTGGTAAAGCTTGATTGGGAATTTAACCGCCTAAAAATATCTTCCAACCCGCGATTAAAGAGCGGTATACAAGTGAATCAGTTTCAAACTGAGGCGGAGTCAATAAGTGAAGCTGACCTTCAATACAATCATCCTTTAAAGTTATTTTTTCAGGAGTGAAATGTATTTTTATTTGAATCTTATTATGCTCAACGAGGGCAATCAATCCTTCTTGTGAATCGGGAATCAAACTTGTTAGTTTATCAACTTTCAATTCTGCTTGTTGACAAAGAAGAATAACTGTTTTCTTTTTTAAAATCAATTTTTTTGCTGGCAAGTCAAAAACCGCATATTCTTCAATGAGTTTTTGTAATAGCTTGCCCGATTCTTGAAGCTTCGTTTTAGCTTTATCGAATATATTCATCTTTACTTATACAAATTTTTATTATCTAGAGTGGAAATCTGATATTTTTTAGTTAGTTACCCATCGGTTAGGTATTATTTTATTAAGCTTCTACTAGGTTTAATTCATCCTCGGATTCATCTCTAGCTTTGAAATACCAGTAAAGATTTGCAACAGTTAAGTCAGAGGCTTTTTCTAGGTTTGATGGTACTAAGCTTTTATGATTGGCTATTGCAGCTTGCTGAGTAATATAATTTTCATATTCTTGACGTAATTGTGATGTAAACATCATTGATAGCTGGTCAATTAAAGAAGTAAAATGAGATTTTTGATACAAAGTTTCATGACAGACTTGTTCAAATGGAATTGAATCATTAGTATCTGTGTTCTTTATTAATTCATCAGCACTAAAATCAGCACTTTCAAGTAGTTTGAGGTCAGATGATGGCAAAGTTTGCATCCAATCAATTTGATTTTGCCAGGATGCTAATGCAGCTAAATCGTGATTATGGATTCGGGTTAATTCAGGAAACAGAAAATTTAGCTCGTCTTCAGTTTCACAATTATTTATCACATTAAGGGCATCAATACGAATTTTAGCTTGAAGATGGGATAAGCGATCGCATACTGCGGCAGGTTCGTTTTGCATTTGATAAGTTGCAATAATTGCTTGGTCAATTGCCCAGGCACATTCTAAACGGCGCAGTTGTCCGGCGGAACAAGTAACTTGCAACAATTCCCGATTGTCGTAATCTGCCAAAGCTTGAAATAGCATTCCTCTAGCGCCATCAATTTCAGCATTTCTGCGGCTGGTATCTTGAATTTGCATTGCCGAACGCAAACGGTGAAGCGCTTGAGTAAATAAGCCATAAGCTCTAACTAAAATTGTGCGGTGGTTTTTAAAGTCAATATCCATCGCTACAAGTTCAATCAAATCTCTAATTTCTGCACCTTGGTCTTTTAAAGCTTGTTTGAGGTCAATAAAACCATCTTTGACTTCTATTCTGAGTTGTCCTACTTCCTTTCTCAGTTTTAATGTTTGGTGCAAATTCACGGCGGACAATACACCTACAGCAACCGTTCCTACGCCGATAAAGGCGGTTGTCGCTTGCAACACTCCTAAGCTGGACTGGATAGATTGCAAGCCTGCCTGAACTGCCGTAAATCCTCTATGGGTTTGATACATCTGCGCTGCTCCCATTGCCATCTGAACAGGACTAAATAAAGGTGATAGAGGGGTATTTTGAGCCATCATCCCGACGGCTTGAGCTACAAACGTTCCTGTAGAAGCATCTCTAGCCAAACCTATTGGGACTCCAGCAGATGTAAAAACCTGTAAATATTTGCCAGCTTCGATAGCCGCTTGAACAGTAGGCGTAAATTGGAAAAGCATAGCTCTGTTTGCGTTAGCTACTAATTTTTTTGAGCCTAACTTAAATATCAGATTGAAGATACCCGTATTTCCTCGGTACTTTGTCTCTAAATTTGGGAATACTAAGCTGAAAGCAACGTTATTAGGTTGATTAGTATGAATACTACGCCGATTGGAACTGAAACGATTGATTTGTTATCACGGATTACAGAGAGACAACAGATAATAGAAAAGATTGGCGAAGTAAGTGGGCGAGATATTAAAATTCGTCAATTAGGAGAGCGAATAATTGAGCAATCAATTGAGGAAGCCGAAGAATCTTGGAATAAATGGCAAGAAGGATTAAAAAATCGCTTAATTCAGAAATCTCAAAAATGGAATTCTCCACATAATCCTGTTTTTAGTCAAAAAGACTTAGTTAAAGATTATATCAAATGCTTTAATAGAGATTTAGGAGAGGAGATCGATTGCTGGGAACACCAAGAATTTGCAAGTGTTATTTTAAAACGTAATATTGCGGCTCTAAATACAAATATTAAACTAGAAATAAAAGCAGCAAAAGCTCTTTCTCAAAACAAAGAGCAACAATTACAAACTAATTTATATGAGCAAGTTAAACTGTCATTTATTCGTATAAATGATGATGTTGTAAGTAAAGGTTGGTTTTTAACTGACCCTGAAATATGTGCGTTACCTGATTTCTTTACCTTATTAAAGCTAGATTTGTATGGACTAGGAAAAAATAAAATTGTAGAATTGGGTTTTCAAAACTTTGAAACATCAAAAGAGAAGATTTATAAAAAATTGACTGAGATTGTCAAATCATTAATCAACAATAAAGTTCAAGCAGCTAGTCAAGTTGTTGAGCAAGTAATTTCGAGCTATGAGAACTTATTAGAACAGTAAAAAAAGGTGTATCAGTCAACATTATAACAACGTAAGGCTGAAAAAGATTGGATTGCCCAAAAGTGTCAAGAACTTAAGCAAGTACAAATAAAAATAGATAAAGAATACCCTGAAAGACTAGCAATAGCTTGGCTAGCCAGTTTATGTACAAGTAAACTAATTTTTAATCTGACATCATCCAGTTTCATCCAGTTGGAAATGCGATCGCATTTACCTGATTATCTATCTTAGATAAAGCAAGATGTGCGATCGCATTTTCAACAGCCGTTTAGAGAGTACACAAGTTTCGTTGGCGTTAAAATGAGAATCTCTTAGAGAATACAGGAGTTGTAAATGGTATTAACTAATCCTACTGCAAAGATTTCTCTGGATGAATTTTTGCAACTGCCAGAAACCAAGCCAGCTAGTGAATACATCAACGGTCAAGTTTACCAAAAACCCATGCCTCAAGGAAAACACAGTCTAATTCAAACTTATTTATCCGCAGCTATTAATCAGATTAGCAACCCTCAAAAGCGAGTTTTAGCGTTGACTGAGTTACGCTGCACATTTGATGATAGTGCAATAGTTCCAGATGTTACAGTTTTTGAATGGTCGCGTATTCCTTTACTGCCTGATGGGAGTATTGCTGATAGGTTTAATATTCCCCCAGATTGGGTAATTGAAATTCTCTCTCCAGACCAATCACCTAGCCGCGTTATCAGAAAAATTACTTTCTGTCTCAATCATGGTACAAAATTAGGCTGGTTTATCGATCCTAATGGTAGAGCGGTTACAGTGTTTCAACCAAACCAGACACCAGAATTTAAGGAAGGACAAGATATTTTACCTGTTTTAGATGTAGTCTCTGACTGGCAATTGTCGGTAGCAGATTTGTTTAGTTTCCTTTATCCTGGCTAAGTTTGCGCTTGTAGTTGGGCATATACGTCATCCTCGCTATTATCCCACACAGCATTTAAGGCAGTTTGGCTGCTTTGAACCCAAAAGTCTGTCTCATCGTCAGCTAAAAGTGTAACTTCCACTCTTGTACCTTCTGGGAGTTCTATTTGCTCCTCTAACTCAATTTTGCCGTGTTTGACAGTCGCCCAAATTTTTCTTAGCATTGCTATTGACTAAATTAAAAGATAAGTTTTTTACTAAACTATCAAAATTAAGCGATCGCACCTTTAACTAATTTACTTGCTGCTAATACTTCTTGTCTCGCCCAGTTGTCGGCGGCGATAATGTCATCTAATGAAGGATTTGGGCGATTATCAACGGAAAAGCGATCGCATACTTGCTCAATACAGCGCGGAATATCTAAAAATTCAATCTTTTCCTCTAAAAACAAGGCTACAGCTTGCTCATTGGCTGCATTTAATACCGCAGGCATAGAACCCCCCGCACGTCCGGCGGCGTAAGCTAGTTGCATACAAGGATATTTATCATGATCGGGGGCTTTAAAGGTCAAATTACCAGCTTTGACTAAATCTAGCGGTTCCCAGTCGGTGTAAATGCGATCGGGATAGGATAAGGCGTAAAGCAACGGTAAACGCATATCTGCCCAACCTAATTGAGCTAAAACTGATGTATCTTGCACTTCAATTAGTGAGTGGATAATGCTTTGAGGATGAATAACTATTTCAATGCGATCGTAGTCTAAACCAAAGAGATAATGAGCTTCAATTACTTCTAGCCCTTTATTCATCAAAGTAGCGGAATCGATTGTTATCTTGCGTCCCATTGACCAATTGGGATGTTTCAGCGCATCGGCAACTTTTACGGTAGCTAGTTTTTCTACAGGCAAATCTCGAAAAGCGCCCCCGGAAGCTGTAAGGATAATGCGCCGCAATCCACCTTCAGGAACGGCTTGCAGACATTGAAATATGGCTGAATGCTCCGAATCTGCGGGTAATAGTTTGACGTTGTGTTTTTTTACTAAAGGTAAAACTACAGGCGCACCAGCAATTAAGGTTTCTTTATTGGCTAAAGCGATATCTTTACCCGCTTCAATTGCTGCAATTGTTGGTAACAAACCCGCACAGCCTACTATACCTGTAACTACGGTTTGCGCTTCGCCATAACGAGCAACTTCAATTACTCCTGCTTCTCCGGCTAGTAATATGGGTTTGTAGTCAAGAAGTGCGATCGCCTCTTTTAATTGTGGCAACTTTGTCTCATCGCAAATAGCAACTATTTTCGGGCGAAATTGGCGAATTTGTGCCGCCAACATCTCGACGTTTCGTCCCGCAGCCAAACCCACAATCTCAAATAAATCGGGGTTTTGCGCCACAATATCTAATGTTTGAGTCCCGATAGAGCCAGTAGAACCTAATAGAGTAATCGCTTTCACAATGTTTCCCGCTTGCAGCAACTACTACTATAAAATTCTTCGGACTCTTTAGATCGTCAGGGCGGCATATTAGCACTGTTAGATAGCACAAAAATAATTATTTGCAAGTTGCCCAGCATACAAATAGGTTAATTTGTGTCAAGATTTGATGAAGTTAAAAGCCTAGAAGGTTAAGATTGAATGTAACTAGCTCTTTAGCTGACTTGATATTAAAAGTGTGAGATTTTCCCTAATCCAATTGACTATTTGCTTCAAGCTAGTGAATTAACGATCGCAAATAAATCAGGAGTTGTACTGCAATGACACAAGAAAACGCTGCTCGATTTTTTAAGTCTGTACAACAAGACCAAGGATTAAAGGCAAAACTAAAAGCCACTGACGACCCAGAAACATTTTTGCAGATTGCCAAAGAGCGTGGGTGTCAATTCACGCTGGCGGAGTTAGACGCGGCGATTTCTAAAATGTCTCATGAAGAAATGGCATCAGTGATTAATCCGGGTATATCACCAAGACGGCATTTAACACCAAGGTAGGCAAATAAAACCTAATAGAAAGCGATCGCATTTTAATTATGTGCGATCGCTTTTTTGTAGCTGAATCTTTTTATTTTCCCCCCTTTTTAAGGGGAGGCAAAAAGCGGTGTAGCTTTGCTTCCCGCTTTATTGCTGTGGGTTAGGGGGGATCGCCCTTAAACCAACTCCGAAGACGTTTCTACACTAGGCTGCATCTGTGGCTGGAACTGGAACAACGAGTAAACGACATTGCGATAAATATTCGTCATCATATCTAAAAACAGTTCGTAACCTTCACTCTTATATTCAACCAACGGGTCTTTTTGACCGTAACCGCGCAACCCAACCGACTCGCGCAACGCATCCATTTGTTGCAAGTGTTCGCGCCAGAGAGTATCTATTTGCTGCAAAATAAAGAACCGCTCGGCTTGGCGCATTAGTCCCGGCTGAATGCGGTCAACTTCTCCCTCTTTAATGTCGTAAGCAATCCTAACTTGCTCGTGCATGAAGGTTTTAATTTCAGTTATAGATAAATCCTCTAATTGATTTGGCTCTAAATCTGCCAGCAAATAGACAAACTCTTTAACCTTGCTCACTAAAGTAACTAAGTCCCAATCTTCCGAAGGCAAATCGGGATTGATGTAGTAATCAACAACATCATCCATTGTTTTTTCGGCATACTTAATTACTTGCTCTTTCAAGTCTTGTCCTTCCAAAACCCGGCGACGTTCGGCGTAAATAGCACGACGCTGGTTGTTCATAACTTCATCGTACTCAAACACCTGTTTGCGGATGTCGTAGTAGTAAGTTTCTACCTTTTTCTGTGCGCCTTCCAAACTGCGGGTAAGCATTCCCGACTCAATGGGCATATCTTCTTCAACGCGGAACATATCCATTAGCTTACCAACGCGATCGCCCCCAAAAATCCGCAGCAAGCTATCTTGTAAGCTGAGGAAAAATTTTGTAGAACCGGGGTCGCCTTGTCTTCCCGCTCGTCCGCGCAACTGGTTATCAATTCGCCGCGATTCGTGACGTTCTGTACCAATTACGTGCAAACCACCTAACTGTACTACTTCTTTATGTTCAGTATCGGTAAACTGTTCGTATTCTTGTTTAACTTGGTTGTAAGCTGCTCGTAAGCGTTGAATTACGGGGTCTTCAGTGGGGGCTTTTTCCGCCGCGACTGCCACTAAATCCTCTGCCTCTAATTCGGGCATACTCCGCTCTCCGTAGTGCTGTACGGCAAATTCTACGGCTTGCTTGAGTAGTTGCTCGGTTTCTTGAGATAGCTGAGTGGGGAATATTTGTGGCGATGCTTTCCAAGATTTGATTTTTTTGCCGGGTATAAAGCCTTGACCGCTTGTACTACTAGGAATGGGTAATCCTGAAGCCGTAGCCATGCCAAAAATGTCTTCATCTTCCGGTACAACAATCCGAGGCATAAAGTATTCTCGTAACTTTAACCGCGCCATATATTCAGAGTTTCCACCCAAAATAATGTCTGTACCTCTACCCGCCATGTTGGTAGCAATGGTTAAAGCGCCTCTGCGTCCGGCTTGGGCGATAATTTCTGACTCTCGCTCGACGTTTTCGGGTCTAGCATTGAGCAGGTTGTAAGGTATTTCTAGCTGATTTAGTAACGTGCTGAGGTATTCAGATTTTTCAACGCTAGTAGTACCTACAAGCACCGGACGACCCATTTCGTGCATTTGGGCGCACTCCTGGGCGATCGCATTCCATTTTCCTTCTTCGGCTTTAAAAACTACATCCGACAAATCTTGACGGCTGCGGGGTCTATTTGTGGGGACAATAGTTACTTCTAGCTTATAAATTTTCTCAAATTCTGCTTCTTCCGTCTTCGCCGTCCCAGTCATTCCGGCTAATTTATCGTAGAGCAAAAACAGATTTTGATAGGTAATTGTCGCCAAAGTCTGCGTCTCTGGTTGAATTTCTACCCCTTCTTTCGCTTCAATAGCTTGGTGCAATCCATCACTCCAACGTCTTCCCGGTAATACTCGCCCGGTAAATTCATCAACAATTACTACTTCATCATTGCGGACAATGTAGTTGACATCGGTGATAAATAATTCTTTAGCTTTTAAAGCATTAAAAATATAATGCGCCCAAGGATCTTCAGGATTAAATAAATCCGTAACTCCTAGTAATTTCTCGGCTTCGGCGAAACCTTCATCCGTTAACAACACATTACGAGCTTTTTCATCTACTTCATAATGATCGTCTTCTCCTGTCTTCAAAACTGCGGCTATTTGGGCAGCTTGTAAGTATTTTTCTGTAGGACGTTCTACCTGACCAGAGATAATTAAGGGTGTCCGGGCTTCGTCTACAAGAATTGAGTCTACTTCGTCAATGACGCAATAGTGCAGGGGACGTTGAACTACATCAACAATGGAAGTCGCCATGTTGTCGCGCAAGTAGTCAAAACCTACTTCGCTATTAGTTACATAGGTTATATCGCAGTCATAATTTTTCTTACGTTCCGATGGGCCCATTCCTTGCTGAATTAGCCCCACACTTAGCCCCAAAAAGCGGTGTACTTGTCCCATCCACTCTGCATCTCGGCGGGCTAGATAGTCGTTGACGGTGACAACGTGGACTCCTTTCCCTGTAAGCCCATTGAGGTAAGCGGGAAGGGTAGAAACTAGAGTTTTTCCTTCTCCGGTTTTCATCTCGGCGATTTGTCCTTTGTGCAGGATTGTACCGCCTAATAATTGCACGTCAAAATGTCGCAACCCTAAAACGCGCTTTCCAGCTTCTCTAACTACTGCAAAAGCTTCGGGGAGTAAATCATCTAGACTTTCACCTTTAGCAAGGCGTTGTTTAAATTCAGCAGTTTTACCAGTTAGTTGCTCATCGGAGAGGACTTGAATCTCCTCCTCTAACAGATTAATTTCCTTAACTGCGGGTTGGAATTTTTTGAGCTTACGAGCGTTCGGGTCGCCCAGCAAGGTTTTTAGCATGGCAGGTAAATATTTAGAATATATGTTTATTTGTGTGGAGTTATCAAAACTCGCCAAGAACTAACTTGTTCCAAATTATGAAACTAACTTAATCGTATCATTTCGACCTTAGCTAGGACTGTAGAGGGATGCGAAGTATTTTTGGGGTAATTACTGCCATTCGGGGCTTAAAGTGCGAAAATTGTACTCGTTCACCCCAGTATGACAGCCAGCGCAGCTACTTAATTCTAGGGGACGGGGTATTTTTACTTGAGGATGCAAGGCTTTAAAGTAGCGAGATTCACTAATTCTGTAAGGTATTTCTTCTTCGTCCTTGAGTTGAGAGCGTGAAAAAACTTGCAAGTATTGCCAAACTATTAGCCGTGCGGGGTCAACTAAGGGTTTAATAGTTACGCCGTAGTGTTGGGAATCTTGTAACACTCTTTGCCAAGTTTGCGTAGGTAGAACCGCCGGAGGTATACCAATATGACAACTAGCGCAGTTTTCTAAATATAGTTCTTGTCCTAATTGGTAGCGATCGGGAACTACATCAACTGTACCAATTTCTTCAGTAGGGATAGTTTGGGCGCTGGTAATGGTTGCAAGTCCCCAACCCATAGCTAAACTCCACAGCAAAATTAGCAATATTAAGAAAAAAGGCGATCGCGTTTGGGATTTAGGGCGGCGTTTTAGTTTAATTTTAGTTGGCATACTCAATTGTTATAACCGTTGTTGACTACTATGCAATTAATAGTCAACTACAATCAACCTATTTTCTTCGGCAACTTTTCTAATCTCCGTCCTCAAAGCCTTATGGCTTAAAGGCATTACGTTACTAGGAATACAAGTTAAGGCATTTGTTGCTCTTTTGGACAAAATTACCAGCTACCAAGCCTCCAAAGCGATCGCTTCAGTAACAACTTTTGCCTTTAATCCTTGCTTGAGCGCCTCTACAGGAGTAAGACTATCTAAGTAATTATTTGCTGAAGTTAGCCAATTGAGCTTAGTAAATTCTGAGCCAACAAGTGCTTTTAAAACCTCTGGTAAGCCGTCAATTACTCCATCTGCGCCAGACGGATCGAATTGCCATAATGGAAACTTCCACGCGCCATTGTCTTTAACGGCTAACAGCGATTTATTTTTAAGGCGATCATGGGGAGTTTGACGAGTTGTACCTAGTAATTTTGCAACTTCACTCGCTGTTAAAGAATTTTGTAGTAATTCCTTTCTCCGTTCAAAGTACCTCATCAGAGACGTTATCTCTAAAAGGGCTGCTTCTTGCTTACTATACTTTCGCCCTGTTAACTTGAGTGCTAATGCAGAGTCCACTTTAGAAACATTGAAAGTATCCAAAACTGTATCTATTGCTTTATTTATTGTGTCAATTTCTGAGGCGTGAAGCTTGCCAACAATTGCTTCAATTTTTCCGACAAATTCCTCTGTTGCTTTATCCCATTGCTCGATCTTCCCTTCATCTATAGGGGGTTTTGCTTTAAGTTTATATTCACGCTCTCTAATTGCCATCCTGCTAACTTTCTGTAAGAGATGTAAATATATTAGCAAAAGTGTAAGAGGTGTCAAATATATCGCAAGTATATTTTAAGGAATAGAAACTTGACGTAATAATTTCTCAACTACAGTTTTAGCTTTACGTCCCCCGGATGGGATTAGGCGATGACTTAGTACATGAGGCGCGAGTAATTTAATATCATCGGGGATAGCATAAGTGCGATCGCTCAAAAAAGCCAAAGCCTGAGTTGCTTTTTGTAATGCGATCGTCCCGCGAGGACTAACACCAAGGGCAATTTCTTCATCTTCCCGCGTCGCCCGAACTAAATCAAGAATGTATTGTTGCAAAGAAGTTTCAACTTTAACCTGGCTACATTGTTTGCGTAATTCTTGCACCTCATCCAAACTAATACAAGGTTGTAAATCTTCCACTTTTACACCCGCTTGTAAACGCTGCAACATTTGCAGTTCTTCGTTTTGGCTGGGATAACCCAAAGTTAAAGACAAAATAAACCGATCCATTTGCGCCTCTGGAAGCGGAAATGTACCTTGGTATTCAATGGGGTTTTGAGTTGCGATGACAAAAAATGGTATGGGAACTTTGCGAGAAACACCGTCAACCGTTACTTGCTGTTCTTCCATCACTTCTAGCAAAGCTGATTGAGTGCGGGGTGTAGCGCGGTTGATTTCATCTACTAATAGGATATTTGCAAATACAGGCCCAGGGAGGTACTCAAATTCGCCGTTTTTGGGATTCCAAATATTAGTTCCCGTAATGTCGGTAGGAAGCAAATCCGGGGTACATTGCAAACGTTGAAATTTGCCATCTACAGAACGTGCTAAAGACTTCGCCAGTAAGGTTTTACCCACACCAGGGACATCTTCTAGCAAAACATGACCACCACTAAGTAAAGCTACTAAAACTAGGCGTATGGCTTCTGATTTGCCAACAATAGTACGACCGAGATTTTCTGTTAAGGTGTCGAGAAGTTGTCTCACAGTAAAGGTGAAGTCTCCAAAGTAGCTTTGGCGCGATCGCAATCTATTTTAATCTGGTTTTTTAAAGCGTCCAATGACTCAAATTTTTGTTCTGGGCGCAAAAACTGTTCTAGTTCCACAGTCATTACTTTGCCATACAAATCTCCAGACCAATCTATCAAATATACCTCGACCGATTGATTTGTCCCGTTTACCGTTGGACGATTGCCAATATTCATTACCCCCGCCATCGGCGATTTAATCTCAGCAATGTAAGCTTTGACTGCATAAACGCCGTTACAAGGTAAAAATTTCTCAATTGGTAGGTCAATATTTGCGGTAGGAAAGCCGATAGTTCTACCTAATTGTTTGCCTGTAACTACTGTACCCACTAGACTGTAAGCCCGTCCTAAGAGGAGTTTGGCGCGATTTAAGTTGCCTTGTTCTAAAGCTTGACGAATGGCAGAACTACTAATTCTTTCGCCTTCGCAGTTATGTAAAGGTACAATGGTTGTCGGAATGCCATAGTTAGATGCGATCGCCCTTAAATCAGTGACTGTCCCAGTACGTCCTTTACCAAAGCAAAAATCTTGTCCGACGCTGATAGAGTGAGACTTCAATTGTTGTACTAAAATCTTTTCTACAAACTCTTGCGGACTTAAACACGCAAGTTCAAGGTCAAAAGGCAACAATATTAATTGTTCTACTCCTAATCTCTCTAATTCTTGTACCTTCTCGCTTTGAGGAGTTAACAGACTGCGACGTTTTCCCGTAAAAAATTCTTGAGGATGGGGATTAAAAGTTACAACTGTAGATACTGTTTCCTCTTGTTTTAGGACAGGTTGAATTACCTGCTGATGCCCACAATGTACGCCGTCAAAATTTCCCAGGGCAACAGCAGTAGGTTTTAAAGCTTTAATTAGAGAAGAAGTAACCCACACCTTTACATCTTGCCATAAATAAAGAAATGTAACGACAATTATTTACAAGGAAAATCAAATTTCTTGCTGGCTAACTCTTTTAACCCTAAAGCATAAGTAAGGTTATATTGCAAAGGAGTGATAGTAATATAATTGTTACGAATTGCCTCGACATCGGTAGGGACATCGGCGGGTAAATTTAAACCCGGTTCGGCTTCCACTTCTTCTAAAAGTTCGCCAGCTAACCAGTAGTAAGTTTTACCGCGAGGATCGACACGCTTTTCAAATACATCAATATAGCGGCGAATCCCCTGGCGAGTAATCAAAACTCCAACAATTTCCGATTCAGGGATAGCGGGAACATTGACATTAAGTAGCATTGAACCTAAAGGGGCAGTTTCCAGTTGTTTTAGCAAGCTAACGGCAAAATCCGCCGCAGGTTGAAACTCAGAACAGGAGAAGCTAGTAAGACTAATGGCAATACTGGGGATACCCTCAATTGTGCCTTCCATTGCTGCCGAGACTGTACCAGAATAAAGAACATCTGTACCTAAATTGCTACCTTGATTGATGCCAGAAACTACAAAATCCGGGGGACTATCGAGTAATGCCCATAATGCTAATTTAACGCAGTCGGAAGGAGTGCCAGAACAAGCCCAAGCTTTGATATTGGGGTGAAAAACCCCCGTTACAATGTCCGCGCGGATGGGTTGATGCAAAGTTAAACCGTGTCCGGTTGCCGATCGCTCTCGGTCGGGACAAACTACAGTAACATCATGATTGGCAGCAGCTAAAGTATTGGCTAAACTACGAATCCCTGGGGCAAAAATACCGTCATCGTTACTAATTAACAGTTTCATTTAGAGTAAAAATTATAAGACTATGAGCAATTTAGAAGCACAGTTAGAAACACTACGACAAACAGCCAAAAGTGCGATCGCCACTGCCGATACTTTAGAACGGATAGAGGAACTTAGATTAGTTTACCTTGGGAAGAAAGGGGAACTATCGTTAGTATTGCGGGAAATGGGCAAACTCAGCGCTGAAGAACGTCCCGTAGTAGGTGCGATCGCAAATACTGTTAAAGAAGCTGTGCAGACAGCTTTAGAACAGCGCCGAAACGAGTTACAAGCCGATTTAATAGCCGCGCAACTAGCCGCCGAAACCATAGATGTAACAATGCCAGCCGTTTACAGCCCTCTAGGGCGCGTTCATCCCCTAAACAGTACAATTGACCGCGTGCTAGATATATTCGTCGGCATGGGCTATACAGTAGCCGATGGGCCAGAAATGGAGACAGACTACTACAACTTTGAAGCGTTAAATTTCTTACCCGATCACCCAGCGCGGGATATGCAAGACACGCTATATTTGCCCGATGGTAATTTATTGCGAACTCACACTTCAAACGTACAAGTTCGCTACATGGAAGATAACGATCCGCCGATTAGAATTGCTGTACCAGGAAAATGCTACAGGCGCGATACAGTAGATGCTAGTCACGCGGCGGTATTCCATCAAATAGAAATTTTAGCAGTTGATGAAGGGCTAACTTTTACCGATCTTAAAGGAACAGTTAAAGAGTTTTTGCAACAAATGTTTGGCGATGTCCCAATTAGGTTTCGGGCGAGTTATTTCCCCTTTACCGAACCTTCGGCGGAAGTAGATATGGAGTGGAATGGGCGCTGGCTAGAGGTTATGGGTTGCGGAATGGTCGATCCAAATGTAATGAAAGCTGTAGGTTACGATCCTGAAGTGTATACCGGATTTGCGGCAGGTATGGGTGTCGAACGCTTGACAATGGTATTGCACCAAATTGATGATATTCGCCGCTTTTATGCCAGCGATTTGCGCTTTTTACAGCAATTTTAGGATAAATTTTGGTGTAGAGACGTTGCATTGCAACGTCTCTACATTCAGATATAGCGGCAATTATCGCAATGTCCGCAACGGGTATTTGCTGCTTCAGTTGTAAAACCAAAGGCGTTTAACAGATATTGCCAACGACATTGTTTAGTTGTCAGATATTTAACCATTTGTTGAACGGCGGGAAATTGCGCGGGAGGCTGAATTTTTACGGGTGGGTGAATTTGGTAATGAAATGGATCTAAAAATTCTAATTGATTAGCACTAGCAAGTAGAGAAAGTGCGATCGCATTTTCTAAATTTACTTCTCCTTGAATTGGCAGCTTTTGGGCGAGTTTTTGGGCGCTGGAATAGTGCGATCGCATTTTTTCCTCAAAAAACCTCTGTCTTTGTTTATCCTCCGAGTCTAGCCACCCTGTAGGTTCGCTAACAAGCATTAAAGCGATACTATCTTCGCCATCTCGTCCCGCGCGTCCAACTTCCTGCACGTACTCCGATAATAATAATGGCGCGTGAAAATGCACTACCCAACGCACATTATTTATAGCTGAATTGCTGAAAGCCTTACACAGCAATAATCTTAACTTGTATACGTGTATATAAAGTAAAGGCATCGTTGAAGCCTAGTCTTCTAATTGTAAAGTAATATATAGTGCTAAGATCGCAGCCTACCCTTTAGCAGTACACTTGTACTAGCAAATATAGTGTCTGTTTGGTGCTGCTAAAATTGATTAAAAGCTGTCAGTATATTACATACCTGTGATGCAATGTCTTGTAAGCGTAGTAATCTTACCCGTTTATTTGTTTCGCATTTCGCTCCTTATTTTTAGAGAGAACTAAAGTGGATAAAAAGGTTGAGCGGTGGTTCCCGCTTTTAATAGGGGTTTTAACTGCTGCTTTTTATATATATTTCTTGCGTAATTACTTTCTGCCTAGTTCAGTGAAAGACCTTTTTTCCTCTACTATGCAGATCAGCAGTATTTTAATAGGTTTTTTAATTACTGCTCTATCAATTTTAGTTACTATAGAAGATAAAAAAATTATTCAGCAGCTTAAAAGAATGGGCTTATATAATAAACTACTTAATTATTTTATGGATGCCACTAAATGGTCTTTTTGTTTGGTTATTGCTAGTTCTATTGGCTTACTAATAAATTTTGATGTTCAGCAAAGCTGGCATTCTTCAGCTTTTGCTGCTTGGTTGTTTGTACTTACAACTACTATGTCTTCTTGTTATCGAGTAATTGATATTTTTGCTGATATAATTCGTTCTTAAAACCCAGCGCCAAAATCTTCGCATTTTCTAATCTCCATATAATGTATACAACTCTTTTTCTCGACGTTCCAAGCCCTCTCGAATAGCTTTTATACGGTCAGAGTGAGATAAAGTACGACTTTTCTTGATATTTATACTCTCACGCATACGATCTTTCAACATATCAATATAAATTAAGTCATGGTCTTCAGTAGATCCAGATATTCTAATTTTTTTAATATCTTGTTTATTCTGAGAGCTTATTCGGAGTAAGTCATGTATTGTATTTTTAGCATCTTCTATGGACAAAGAGTGCTGTTTTTTGCGACCGACGGATAAAGTTAAGGTTACGATTGGAGCATCATATTCCTTACTTAAACCTACTATTTTTTTGATACCATGACCTTGATTTTCAAAAATGTCTGGTTTATCCAATCCTGCTATTTGAATGTCTAATTTAGTAACTGTTTGCATTTTTGCGAGCTTTTGCATTGCATTAGCTTGAATTACTGGATCGATAAAAATTTGTTCAGTAAGTGTACTTATAACTTGAAAGTATTGAATAAAACTTGTAACTGAAACACCGCCTTGGTTAGCTTGCAACAGTAACACACGAGTTGGGAAGTGATATAAAAATGCAGTTTGCTCTCCAATACCTTCATCATCTCCGAAAATAAACTCTTCAGTATCGCCTGAGAGATTTGCCTTGATAGGTAAATCATTCATGCGAACACGAATTATCTCACCTTCCCAACAATCCTTTTGCGGATTTTGTAAGCATTGGCGAAGAAAAAGAGGCGAGTGATTAATCTCTTGAAATCTATCTCGGATAGGTAATTGAATTGCCATATCCAGAATACTTTCAAAAGATAATTTACTCAGACTTGGCATAACAATTTTATAAAAATCAATATTAAGGTTTTTACTCATTGGACACGATTGTAGTTAATGGAACGATTTGGTAACTCGCAAGATGTAATACGATATAACAGATGTGTGGACGGCAGGGGAATTGAACCCCTCAGCACCGGGTTTAGGAGACACGACTGGCACCATGCGCCGCCCATAACAGAACGGTAAAGTTATTTTGTAACTTTACCGTTTTAAATTTATGTACGAGGAACTTTTTTCAGCCCCTAACTTAATTAATTGCTCAAAGGCAGCAAGCCATCTTAATTGAAGATCCTCAGACCAAGACGGGTTAAACTCAGGAATCTTGCTTATAAGTAGTTCAGCCAATGTAGAAGAATTAGACTTATTAGCTGCGGTAGGTTGAGCAGTCACATTTTCTACGGAAGAGTGAACTTCTTCAGATGTTCGGGGTAGTTGCGTATCGGAGGTGACTGAAGAAATCTCCGGCTCTACTATTTCGTGCATGACAGTAGACTCAAGCGTAGGTTTGTCAGATTGCAAAGTCTGATGGGAGTCCTCCCGCGAGCTTTGCTGCTGTAACGGAGCTTCAAGAGATGGGCGAAAAGCTTCTGTTTGTTGAAATGGCTGCGTGTAATTAGATGTTGAGGTAATCTCGTCAAGTATTCCTAAACTTTTTGCAACTTCCGTAATTGCCTCCTTAGTCGTGCGTGGGGCTAGAGAATAAAGGTAGGTAGGTTTGCTATTGTCCTCAGTACCTAGTTTAATTCTCTTGGTAATCAGCCCCAAATCAGTCAAATTCTTAGCGTAATTGAGGGCGGTTGACCTATGAATCCCTAAAATTTGTTCAATATCTCTTGATGCAACCGTTGTCTTGGTAATTAGCGCAAAAAGCACTCGCATCTGTTTTTTGCGGTTTAAACCAGATTTGTCTAGGATAGCAATAATTTCGTTGGAGTCTAAGTATGTCACAGGAACACTCTGACCTACACTAAGTTTGTGTTGACCTGTATCCCAGGATTCTGCTAAACTATGCATATGAATATGACCCCCTTTTATGGTGGTTGAAAAATACGCTATTCTTAAACTTAAAACTTTGGGCGCAGAACTTGGTAGGTACTTGCTTGTTGGTTTGAGTTGCAGGGTAGCTTTGTTTAATTAATGGAGAGCATTTTCCTTCAACGGAATGCTCTCTATTATTTTAATTATTAATTTATCTTATATTTTTTAATTTGGCAATCATACTAAAAAAACTTTTAGCTCTTTAGATGCTGCAAGGCTTCCACAGCAGATTTAATTAGAACGTAGCCCCGAACCAGCATATATATTACAGCGTAATATGACAAAGCCTATCTTATTTTTTGCTCTTTGAGCGCTTCAGCCTCCGCTCTAGCTTGCGTTAATAGGTTAAGTAGGTGCTGATTTTGCTTCTCCAAATTTCTGTTTGTTGCTCTTAATTCTTCTAGTCCTAGTGCCTGACCGTAAGCGTCTTCAAGCTCCCTTTTCAGCTTTTGATTTTCAGCCCGTAGCTCTTTGCTCTGCTTTCTCAGTTCAGTTATTAAAGTGGTTTTGGATGCGTCAGATGCTCTCAGTTCCTCTGGTAACTGCTTCTTAGGCGCTTGCTGCTCTCTCAAAGCCTCAATTCTACTCCTCAACTCAGGCTGCCTGTAAAGCCAGGCGCGGGTAACATTAGCAGCAACAGCAACCGCCTCGAAGTTAATGGGCTGCCTTAAGCGCAATAGCTTTTTGATAGCTTCCTCGGTTTTCGCAAATGCTTCCTGCCTTTTCTTCTGTGCTGCTGCCTTAATCCCTTTAGTATTGCGTTCCCAACCAAGCTTTACATCTTCCTTAACCATCAGTTGTACCTTCCAAAGAAGTGATGATATTGCGTAAATTTATAGCAATCTTCTCATTCATCTCAACTTGACGCTGCCAACCGTTAGCTTTTGCTTTGTCAATAATCTTTTCGGTCTGCTCAAGCTGCTGAGAGTGTTCGCGCAAAAACTCAACAGTAGTGCGAAAGTGGTTACAGCTAAGACAAGCATTTGCGTGAGGACAACCTTGAGAGATAGTCGGTAAGGCACATGAACCATTAGGTAATGACTGAGCCTGGATATTCCGCTTAAACCACTCCAAATCGGCAGTTTCTATCTCTACATTTGATTCAACTACCTGACCAGCAACGTTGACCACTTTGCCATGAAACTTGGCTACCTCCTCTTTCATAGTCTGGTCAAATATATGAGCGTAAACTGCTGTCATCTGAGGCGACTCATGCCCTAGGTATCTTTGAACAATATGCTGCGGCACACCGCTATTAATCATTCTTGTCCCTACAGAGTGGCGGAACTGGTGTGCTTGAAAGTGCCATAACGAGCCTGTAACATCACAGATATTGTACCGCTCTGCTAATTTGTTGAGGTATCTTGAAAAAGTGTAAGCAGCCATATTCTTGGGAGATGCTGTAAATCCTCCCTTGCATCCACCCCCCTCATTGGCACAAAACAAATAAACAAATTTTTCTATACTTAGCGCATTTGTGATGTAGCGCTGCTGTTCTTGAATTACTCTTACCAATTCTCTTGAAATCGGAATAGTGATCTCCTTCTTCATTTTGAACTGGTAGTAGCGCAAGAACCAGTCGCCGGACTTATCTTGCAACAAGCAATTGGATTCCAAAAAAAGCAGTTCAGAGATCCGCATCCCACACTCCGTCAAAACCATAACCATTCGCATTACTGGCTCTGGCAAATCTGATAAATGCTCATTTAGTTGCCGCATTACATCTTCAGGGATGAATCGCGGCACAGAAGACAGTCTTTTTGGGAAATCCTCACTCCGAATTAAATACCTTCGGAAGCTAACCCATTCATTCTGAATGCAAGTCTCAAAAAAGCTTCTCATAGAGCCAATAGTATGGCATCTGGTATTAGCGGACAGGTTTTGTCCTGCAATGTACAGCAAAAAATCAGCAATAGTTGAGCGGTCAATATCTGCTGGCTCTATGGTGGGATAATTTATTGCCAAAAATACCGAGAAGCGTTTTAAGGCAAGCACTTTCTCGCTGCCCGATGAAAAGCTAAGAGTAGCTAAGGTATATCGAATGTATTGCTTTGCAGCTTTAAGCAGCCAGGGCTGTTCAATACCTACAAAATTCACCTTGTACTGTTGGCGACCTATCCTAGCCTTCAGTCCTAAATTCCGACAATCCCATATGTCCTTTTCGTATTCCGCTTCTGGATTGAGTATCGGGACAAACTTATCGGTGTTATGCGTAAAGTGTCTTCCACACACTCTACAAAGATAAATTTGATGCCCCTTTGGACTCTTTCTTCTTTTGACGAACCTCCAACCGCCGCACCAACTACAGACTAAGGTAGGTGTAGTGATTGGGGAGTCATCTACAGGAAGTAATTCAAAGTTTGGTTCCATCATTTAAGCGCTCTTCTAAATAGCTCTGATAGGCTTCTTTCAGGTCGTTTAAGGTCAAATGTGTATAGGTATCAATAGTGGTTTGGATACTAGCGTGTCCTAAACGTTTCTGGACGTAGGACATCTCCATGCCGCTACGAATGAGTTCTGTCGCGTGAGTATGTCTAAACATATGGGGCGAGGCTTCAATTCCCACATCCCTAGACAAGCGCCGAAATAGGGCTTGAATAGTTGAGTAGTTAAGTGGGTAGCCTATCTTGCCTTCCCAGATATTGATAAACAGATAGTCTGAGTCAATATCTTCTGGGTACTCAAGGGTGATGTACTCCGAGTAAAGGCTCATTAGCTGCTTAGAGACATGAATTGTATAGGTTTCTCTTGTCTTTGCTCTAGCGCTATTAGCATTGTCGTCTCTAGGTACAATTTGAATTTCGTTGTCCCAAGAACGAATGTCCTCATGTCTCAAACCTAAAGCCTGCCCAATTCGCATTCCGGTTTCATGCAGCAGGCAAACAAGAAACTTATCTCGAATGCGCTTACACGCTTGAGTTAGCTGCTCAGTTTGCTCAAGCGTGTAAGTTTTGGGTAACTTCTTAGGTTGCTTGAGCTTTAAAAGTCTCGTGCGTGTCTCTTTACCTTTATTGATGTGGTGGAGAAATGACTTGTATTTCTTCCCTAGTTGGAACTGATTTTTGTAGGCATCTATCCCCTCTGTATTGCCTATTCGCTCGTGATAGTCGTAGAAACTACAAACAACTGAAAGCATCGTGTTTATTGTACTTTCTAGCCGTCTTGACTCCTGCTCATGAATGAAAATTACTCTCGGATCTGGTCTTCGCAGCCAGGAAATAAAGTCTGCTAGATTCTCTAAGTTAACTTCAGTCCAATCCAGTTCAGAATCTCGCAAGAACTCCCAGTAAAGCTTGAGGTGATTGGCGTAAGAGTGAATGGTGTTTGGCGATCTCTGTAGCGATTCCAAATACTTTAAGTAAGACTTGATTGGCTCAACAAAGCGATTGTTATCATCCAAAACTACCCAAGTTACCTTTTCACTGTTAGGCAGCCTAATTCTTTGTACCTTCACAATTAATATAAATAACAATATATTTAGTATACATTGTTTACGTTAAATAAAAGTAGTGTTTTATGTGTAAATAAAGAAATAAATTTGTTGTTGTTGTATTCTTTAAATACTTAGAATACGGATAGCCTACGGCTATGTTTTACGCACATGAGGCTGATTTATCCCCATTCCAAACGCCGAAGTACAAACAACGAAAGGTATTTTGCTACTTAGCCAATTATTTTCAATCTCTCTACGTTCTTCAGGACTTAAACCAGCATGATAAGCGGCGGTTTTATAACCTAAATTACTCAACCATTCGACTAATTTTTCGCTATCTCGGCGGGTTCGTACATAAATTAAGCCTGTTTCCTCTGGTTTAGCTTTAATAACGTTCAATAGCTGTTGTTTGCGTCCTTTAGGAGTCCAAGCTATTTGTACTTTTAGGTGGAGATTTTGCCTGTAAGGATTTTGTTTAAAAGCTGCGGGTTGTTGGAGTTGTAAGACTTGGGTAATGGTTTTTTGCGCCTCAATATCGGCGGTGGCTGTAAAAGCTGCGATCGCAATTTTTGTTCCTTGAGGCTTACACTTTAATAATGCTGGTCGTACTGTCCCCAAACGCCTGTAAGTTGGTCTAAAAGTATCTCCCCACTGCACTAAACAATGTGCCTCATCAAGAATTATGCCGTTAATTTGTAACTGTGGATTGCATAGTTTCGACCATACTTTCGGACTAAGTAAAGTTTCGGGGGATAAGTAAAGTAATCTTAGCTGTTGCCTATCTAATAGTTGTAATGTTTGCCACTTTTGTTGGCTTGATAGTTCGCTGTGTAATAAAGCTGCGGGTAAATTGCGATCGCGTAATTCTTTAACCTGATTTTCCATTAATGCTACTAAGGGCGAAACTACTAGAGTTAATCCTGTTTGCATTAAAGCAGGAAGTTGAAAACAAATTGATTTGCCTCCGCCTGTAGGCATTATTATCAAAGCATCTTGTTGAGATATTAAACTACTAATAATTTCCTCTTGAGGCGCTCTAAAATCTTCATAACCCCAGATTTCTTTTAGGGCAGATTTGATAGAATTTATTGATGGGCTACTACTCATATTTGTAAGTTTAAAATTACTATTATTTCAACTATGCTTGTTATAATTAAAACGATTTTGCATTAACACTATAAGTAAATGAAGATTTACGAACTACATCACGAGCGCCGGAACGAAATTTTACTTAGCACTGATAAATCTAAATTAGATATAACAACAATTTATAATTTTCTCAAAACTTCTTATTGGGCTAAGGATGTACTAATATCGGTTGTAGAAAAATCCATAAATAATTCTTTATGTTTTGGGGTGTACGAGTTTGATAAGCAAATTGGTTTTGCTAGGGTAATTTCTGACTATGCAACCTTTGCTTATTTTTCCGATGTTTTTATTTTAGAAGCTTATAGAGGACAAGGTTTAGGAACGTGGCTCATAAAATCAATTTTATTATATTCAGAACTTCAAAATTTAAGAACTTGGTTATTATCGACAGCAGATGCTCATGAACTTTATCGTCAATTTGGGTTTGAAAACTTACCAGCACCCGAACGCATGATGGTTATTTCTGGTTCAAGTGCTTATAGATAGAAATCTCGATCAAATGCTGAGTATACAATAGAAAATACTACAGCAAAAGTAAGTGTTTATGTCCCAACTTTTAGAAAAATTAGGCAAATTAGAGGAAGAACAAAGAATTCTTATTCCTGGGATGAGGTGGCGACAGTATGAAGCCGTGCGTGCAATTTTGTATGATGTTCCAGGAGTAAGAACCGCTTATCTTGACGGGAATGTAGAAGTTTTGACACTTTCTAAGAAACACGAAAAAATTAAAAGTAACATTAGCCGTTTACTAGATACTTATTTAGACGAAGTAGGAATTGATTTTTATCGTACTGGCAGTTTTACAATGGGAGGAGAAGACAAAAATGCTTCGACAGAACCGGACGAATCTTACTCCTTGGATGAAGAAAAGGCTGTACCAGACTTAGTTATTGAAGTTATTATTACTAGCGGAAAATTAAAAAGACGAGAAATATTCCGGCGCTTGGGTGTAGCAGAAGCTTGGTACTGGAAGGACGAACAGCTATTAATTTATAATTTGCGATCGCCTAGTGATGAACCTATAACTCAAAGCGCATTATTACCAAAGCTAGATTTAGAATTATTTACTCGCTGCATCAATATGCTAGATCAAAAAGTCGCATTCAAAGAGTTTCGCAGTATTATTCGTGGGACTCAGTTCAAATAACTATTTTGTTGCTACAACAGCTAAATTCCAAGCAAAACGCTTCATTAAAGGAATTTTTTTCAAAATTACGTCTAACTTTTCCAAACGCTGATATTGGGGTTTTAATCTAGCTTGTTCGATAATAATTTTCTTCCAGTAGCGCTCTTTATTGGGATCTACTTTCTCGATTAAGTAAAATTGTAAGAAAATCCACAAGGTTGCTAACCAAAATGTATCGTAAGTAGTTTGAGCAAACCTTGATTCTACAAACTTAACTATATTAATATCTAATGGTGTTTCGTCTTCGGTTCTCACAAAAGTTGCCATGCGACGATATACATTGATAATCGGATTGTGCTTCAAAGGTTCCCAAAAACAAGCTTTTCCACCGGGTTTAAGGACGCGGTGCATTTCTTTAATTACAGCTTCAGGATCGGGCAAATGATGCAGCAAATTGGCAGCATAGACGATATCAAAGGTATTGTCAGGACAATCGAGGGCGATCGCATTCATAGTTCTACCCTCGATAGTGACTCCGTTAGCCGCCGCTAGTTGCATGGCTACTTCTACCATCCCTGGCGAATAGTCGGAAGCAACACACAATGCGCCTTTTTTAGCAAAATAAACGCTATTCTCTCCCGCACCGCAACCCAAATCTAATAATTTCTTCCCGCGAACACATCCCAAATGGCGCAATATAAAGCGATTTTCGGGGGCGGTACAAGCTTCAAAGCAATCTTTGACGTTGATGCCATCTATATCAATTGTGGCTGCCCATTGGTCGTGAAACTGCCTTTCTTTTGCAAATATTTCATCAGCCATAGTATTTTGTGTGTTTGACAACCTGAGCAATATAGAAACACTGATTAAGCGCTCCTACTTTTTAAATATTTTCCCCCCTTTTTAAGGGGAGGCAAAAAGCGGTGTAGCTATGCTTCCCGCTTTATTGCCGTGGGTTAGGGGGGATCTCTTACACTTCTTGCGCCATTTGGCTGCGCTTTTCTTGTTTCAATGAGCCATACAATCTATTCAAGGCATTTACATAAGCCTGGGCTGAAGCGACAATAATGTCAGTATTGGCGGCATGACCGGAAAATACCCGATCTTCATAGCGCAATCGAATTGTAACTTCGCCGATCGCATCTATTCCCGCCGTTACAGATTGTACCGAAAACTCAATTAATTCATTGGGTACATTTATTACCCGATTAATCGCCTTATATACCGCATCTACTGGACCCGTACCGATCGCCGCATCAGTTAATTCTTTGCCTTCAGGAGTCCGCAATGTTACTGTAGCCGTCGGTGTAGAGCGATCGCCACAAGAAACCTGTACTAATTCTACACGGAACATTTCGGGACTTGCTTGGATTTCGTCATTAGCGATCGCTTCTAAATCCCAATCAGAAATATCTTTTTTCTTATCTGCTAAATCTTTAAACTTCAAAAAAGCTTTATTTAGCTCATCTTCAGGCAAATCAAAGCCTAATTCTTTTAGTCTAGTCCCGAAAGCATTGCGCCCAGAATGTTTGCCTAAAACAATTTGATTATTGGTAAGTCCAATTGATTCCGCGTCCATAATCTCATAGGTGAGCTTGTTTTTGAGAATTCCGTCTTGGTGAATTCCCGACTCGTGAGCAAAAGCATTTGCACCCACAATTGCTTTATTTGGCTGTACTAGCATTCCTGTCAAAGTCGAAACTAAGCGAGAAGTCTTATAAATTTGGCGAGTGTCAATATTGGTTAGTGGTGCTTCAGATTCGGCGCTTCTACCCAAAAATGGGTTGAAATACTGCCGCCGCACGTGCAACGCCATCACAACTTCTTCTAAGGCGGTATTTCCAGCCCGCTCACCAATGCCATTAATCGCGCATTCTAGTTGCCTTGCGCCATTTTTCACGGCTTCTAGGAAATTAGCCACCCCCAAACCAATATCATTATGTCCGTGAACGGAAATAATTGCTTTGTCAATATTAGGGACATTTTCTTTAATCCCTTTAATTAACGCGCCAAATTCGCTAGGAGTTGTGTAGCCTACCGTATCTGGAATATTAACCGTTGTTGCTCCTGCTGCGATCGCTCTTTCTAACACTTGATACAAATATTCAGGATCGGTGCGGGTTGCATCCATTGTGGAAAACTCCACATCATCCATAAAGGATTTGGCATAAGCTACCATTTCTCCAGCAATCTCTAAAACCTCAGCTTGAGTTTTTTTCAACTGATACTCTAAATGAATATCAGAGGTAGAAATAAATGTATGTATTCTGCCTTTTGCTGCGGGTTTTAATGATTCTGCGGCGGCTTTAATGTCGTTTTTGATTGCTCTTGCTAAAGAACAAATTACTGGGCCATTTTCTGTCCCTACAGCCTCAGCAACTTTTTTTATTGCTTCAAAGTCTCCCGGACTTGCGTAAGCAAACCCCGCTTCAATTACATCTACACCTAGCCTTGCTAATTGCTTGGCAATTAATAGCTTCTCATCTACGTTTAGCGTTGCTCCGGGACATTGTTCCCCATCGCGTAATGTAGTGTCAAAAATGATTACTCTTTCTTGTTGGTCGTTAGTCATTTGTTTGTTCTCTCCTTAATTTATATTTTAGTTTTTATTTATAAGTCTAGCTTTTCAATATATTCTCGAATATCGTTCAAATCTATATATCTATCCGTAACATTACGCAATTCTCTAGCAATCATTCCTTCAGTTGATACAACTGTAATATGCGTACTTTTCGATCTTAATAGTTCAATTGCTCTCTCAAAATCACCATCTCCGCTAAATAATACTACTCGGTCGTATTGCTCTACGGTATTAAACATATCTATAACTATTTCTATATCTAAGTTTGCTTTTTGCGAGTATCTCCCCGATGTATCGTCGTAATATTCTTTAAGTATTTTTGTTCTTACAGTGTATCCCAAGCTAATTAAAGCGTCTCGAAAACCTCTTTGATCTTGAGCGTCTTTTAATCCTGTATACCAAAAAGCATTAATTAATTCTGTGTTGAGTTTTTCTTTTCTTAAATATTCTAATACTCGCCTCGGATCGAAAAACCACCCATTTTTTTGTTGAGCATAAAACATATTGTTGCCGTCTACAAAAATAGACAGCCGATTCATTAAACATGACATAAAAAATATACCTAATAATTTTTTTAAAACTTAAGTTTAGTAACAGGTTATGGCAACATTAGAGACGGAGAATTTTTATAAAAGTCCCCATCTATTTTTAATTAATTGTTTACTAGAAATATATCTATATTGCCTAATCCTGAAACAATAAAAATGAGTTTAATTGATAAGTTATGTTAAGTAAGAGCATAATATAATTATTACTTTATCTAAAATTTACCAATAAATTGACTAAATTTACAGGTTTTGGCAACTTTTAACGATCCTCCCCGATCTTGGTATAGACGTTAAAGGCAAGGAAATCAAGCATTTTGCCATAAATTAACATCTAGTAAGAATCAATAGGCGTTTTAGCTATCAACTAATAAGTAACTACACCAATCGCTCCAGCTACCAACATAAAGGGCAGAAGTATCAATTTCTGCTAGATGTAAAGACAATAAATTAACGCAAGCAGTCACCCCAGAACCACAATAAACAATAATTTCCCGCCCTTGTAGTTGTTGCCAATGTTGACGTTGCTCTTGAGAAGAATACAAGTATCCATCGCTACTAGAAACCTCTTGCCAAGGATAGTTAACCGCTCCCGGAATATGCCCAGCAATAGGGTCTATAGGTTCACTTTTGCCGAGATAGCGGGGAATTTCTCTTGAATCAATTAGCACTACTCCAGGCAAATCTTTACGGGCTTTAACCTCAGCGATGTCTACTCGAAGCGATGGTTGCAAGTGACAAATAAATTGTGTTGGTGTCTTTGTACTAATAGCGTCTGTAACGGGCAATTTCAGGCTTTGCCAAGCTTTAAACCCTCCATCTAATACAGCAACGCGATCGTGTCCTAAATAGCGCAGCAGCCACCACAAACGAGCAGCAAAAGCAAAGCGCGAATCGTCGTAAGCGACAACGATTGTTTGAGCATCTATACCCATTGTTGATAACTTTTGGGCTAAAACTTCCGGATCGGGTAATGGATGTCTCCCACCATGCTGCTGCACGGGGCTAGAAAGGTCTTTGTTGAGGTGGAAATACTCCGCCCCCGGAATGTGGCTAGTATTGTACTGTTGCGCTCCCAAGGCGGGATCTGCTAGAGAAAAACGACAATCAGCGATCGCAATATGCGTATCTTCTCGATGTTCGTAAAGCCAGGCGGCAGAAACTACTGTTGGTATATCCATAATAGTTGTATGACTTGCGACTTATTTTTACCACAATTGACCGCCGATAACTCCTACACTTTCTATTGCGAAGAATTTGGGGAGACTTTTCACAGCCAACAGGGAGCAAAAACCGAAGCTGAACATAAGTTTGCGGCTCCAACTAAACTAAATATTAAAGCTCATCAACCAGTAATTAGGCTGTTAGATATTTGTTATGGACTGGGATACAACACGGCGGCGGCTTTGGCGCAAATTTGGGCTACAAATCCCCATTGTTTTGTGGAGATCGTTGCCTTAGAATCTAATCTTGATGTGCCAAAGCAGGCGATAACTGACGATTTAATCGCTTGTTGGCAGCCGCAGATTCAACAAATTTTAACTCCTTTGGCTAACAACTTCCAAGTCGAAACCGGGCGATGTCAGGCGAGTTTAATTATTGGTGATGCTAGAGAGACAATTAAGCTGATTCCATCAAACTTTACCGCCGATGCAATTTTTCTTGATCCCTTTTCGCCTCCCAAGTGTCCACAACTATGGACGGTAGAATTTATCCAGTTAGTTGCAAGTTGTTTGCACGCTCAAGGCATCCTAGCAACTTATTCTGCTGCCGCCGCCGTGAGAACCGCTCTAATAGCTGCGGGGCTGCATATTGGAGCTATAACTTCAATGGGGAGGCGATCGCCTAGTACCATCGCTGCTAGATATGAATTACCGCCTTTATCTGTCATCGCCCAGGAACATTTGCTAACGCGGGCAGCAATTCCTTACCGCGACCCCACTTTGCAAGACTTGAGCGCGGTCATTTTGCTGAGGCGACAACAAGAACAACAAATTAGCCTTTTAGAACCTACTGCCCGTTGGCATCGGCGTACTAGCAGAAAATTTAAGAAAAATCCGTAATCTAACGGAGTCATGACTTAAGTTGATTGTTCATACTGTAAGTACAGTAACTTTATCAATCATGTTTTCTCGGTATACTTAAAAATAAATTTAAGTAGAAATCCCTAATATCAAATTCTAGAGCGATATTTAAGCTAAATTCAACAAATTTAGCTCTAACTTACTTAATACTTTTTGGGGACAAAATATATAAAATTTAAGCATAAAAATAATTAACCGCCTTCCGTGATTTTACTACATTGAAAAAATAAAGTTTTCACATAAATAATTAATTTTCAAGAGCAATTTGTAAACATCTAGCCGTGGGAATTGGACGAGTAAGTTAATGGTTTCTACTTATAAAACAAAAACAACTTTGGTTACTGATACTGACTTAGCTCCAGCCAAAATATTAGTAGTAGATGACTACCAAGCCAATCGGATGACAGCAATGGCTCTTTTATCCTTGGAAGGTTATGAAGTTTCCGAAGCTGAAAGTGGGGAGCTAGCTTTAGAGCGAGTAATGAAAATTCAGCCAGACTTGATATTGCTAGACGTGATGATGCCAGAAATGGACGGGTTTGAAGTCTGTCAGCAACTCAAACAAGACGAACAAACTAGATTAATACCAGTAATTTTTATTACAGCACTCGACGATAAACAGTCAAGAATTCGCGGAATAGAAGCAGGGGGAGATGACTTTTTAACTAAACCCTTTGATCGCCCCGAATTATCAGCGCGGGTTAAATCTTTAATTCGCCAAAAACGACTAAACGAAGACTTGGATCATACCGAACAAGTGCTATTTTCTATAGCTAGAGCCGTAGAAAGCCGCGATCCTAATACTGGAGATCATTGCGGGCGCTTGGTAAACTTGGGGGAAACCTTTGGACAATTTCTAAAACTGACCCGTTCCCAAATGCGAAACTTGCAATGGGGTGGTTATTTACACGATATTGGTAAAGTTGGCATTCCTGACGCTGTGCTGCTCAAAGAGGGAAAGCTCACACCTCCAGAATGGGAGATTATGAAGCAGCACGTGACAATTGGCGAGAAAATTTGTCAGCCTTTACGGACGATGCGAGGAGTGATCCCGATTATCCGCCATCATCACGAGCGTTGGAATGGTTCGGGCTATCCCTACGGATTGGTAGGCGATGAGATTCCGTATTTAGCTCAAGTATTTCAGATGATTGATATTTACGACGCACTGACAAGCGATCGCCCTTACAAACGAGCTTTTACGCCGGAAGAAGCCTTGGAAATCTTGGCTCAAGAGAGAGATTTAGGCTGGCGTAGCCCTAAATTAGTGCAAAAGTTTACGGAGTTTATTCACCTGCAAAAATCTATTTAGAGCCGCAATAGTTGTGGCGAGAGTTCGGCACTCAGCTATCATCTAAACTGACACCTGATGGTTAATACGTAGGAATGGTAGCAGTAGCAATTTTGGCGGCGGGACGCGGAACGCGAATGAAATCGAACTTACCCAAGGTTTTACACTCATTGGGTGGGCGGAGTTTGGTTGAAAGAGTATTGGAGAGCTTGCAGACAGTTCCCCACGGGCGACGGATGATAATTGTGGGCTATCAAGCTCAAGAAGTTAAAACAGCTTTGCAAGAAAAAAGCAATTCTCACCTTTTGCCAACGTTAGAATTTATCGAGCAAACAGAACAATTGGGGACAGGCCATGCTATCCAACAGATAATTCCTCATTTAGAAGGGTTTACGGGGGATTTGCTGGTACTAAATGGCGATGTACCGCTTTTAAGACCTGAAACTATCAAACAGTTGTTACAGGCTCATCAAGAGCATCAAAACGCCGCGACAATTCTTACTGCTCAATTGCCCAATCCTCAAGGCTACGGGCGAGTATTTTGCAACGGACAAAATATTATTAAAGAAATTGTCGAAGATCGAGACTGTACCACCGCCCAAAAACAAAATCGCCGCATCAATGCTGGAGTTTATTGTTTTAATTGGTCAAAATTGATGGAAGTGCTGCCCCACTTGCAAGCAAATAACGATCAAAAAGAATATTACATTACCGATGCCGTAAATCAGCTAGAGCAAGTAATGGCGGTGGATGTAGAAGATTATCAAGAAATGCTCGGTATCAACGATCGCGAACAATTAGCCACCGCCTACGAAATTTTGCAAAGACGCTTGAAATCACAATGGATGGCAAAGGGTGTGACAATGATTGACCCTAACAGCATTACGATTGATGACACGGTAACATTGCAGCCAGATGTAATTATTGAGCCGCAAACTCATTTACGGGGAAAAACAGAAATCGCTTCGGGCTGTCGGATTGGCCCTGGAAGCTTAATTGAAGATAGTTTGATTGGTGAAAACGTAACAATACTGTATTCAGTGGTTACAAACAGTATTGTCAATGCCAATAGTCAAATTGGACCCTATACTCATTTGCGTGCCGAAGTTGAAGTTGGCGCTGGCTGCCGATTAGGAAATTTTGTGGAATTGAAAAAAACCGTCCTAGGTAGTGGTACTAATGTTGCTCATTTAGCTTATTTGGGCGATGCGACTTTAGGGGAAAAAGTCAATGTGGGAGCGGGGACAATTACGGCTAATTACGACGGCGTAAACAAACATCCAACTATAATCGGCGATCGCACCAAAACCGGGGCAAATAGTGTTTTAGTTGCACCGTTAACTATTGGCAACGATGTCTATATTGCCGCCGGATCTGCTGTCACCGAAGATGTGCCGGATGATTGTTTAGTTATCGGGCGCAGTCGTCAGGTAATTAAGCGCGGTTGGCGAAAGAAAACTCACTAAAGAGTAAATCATCCTTCCAGGCAACCTGTGAGCGTCCCTTCATTGGTTTCTAGGGTGTCGCCAATTTTTTCGCCATCGTGGAAAGCCGCTAGTAAGACTTCGCTAGTTTTACCCCAGGCGATCGCTCCCGTAGCATCAAGAGCGATCGCTCCTAAGTCTCGTTGGTTTTTGTGCGCCTCAGCAAAAGTACGTTTCATTGCTGCGTGTAACGACAATCCATCGGTTACGCGCACTACAATCCGGGCTGCCAAACATTCATCGATGATATCTTCGCCGATGCCCGTACAGCTAACGGCGGCGTGCATGGTGGCGTAATTTCCCGCCGGCATAGCCGAATCGCTAACGCGTCCAATCCGTTCAAATCCTTTACCTCCGGTGGATGTCCCCACTGCCAAATTGCCTTGGCTATCGAGAGCCACAACGCCAATTGTCCCGCGTCCGGCATTTTCGACTAATTCCGGTTCCGCGACAACTCCCGCCATCGTTTTCACGAAATTCTCTTGACGTTCCTGCATCCATTCTTCTAGGCGCAATTCGGTGAGGGGATTGTAAAGCGGTATTTGTAATTCCCTTAATAGTTCCGCCGATCCATAATCGGATAAAACGCGATCGGGAGAATTTTGTAAGTGGTGGGCTAAATCAATTGGGTGCTGTAAGCGCGATACATTGATAGCACCGCTAAAGCGCTGACTTGTACCGTCCATTAAGGCGGCGCTCATGCGGATTTGTCCATCCGATTGCAGCACTGAACCCGTTCCGGCGTTAAAGCGGGGATCGTCTTCTAATAGCTGGCAACCCAGCACCACTGCATCGCTGGCTTTTGCTCCTGACTTGAGCAAAGCATAAACTTCTTCGATAACTTGGTTGAGGCTGCGTCTAACAGATTCTACTCCTCCTTTACCTTTTAACGAACTCCCCGCCCCACCATGAATAATTAACTTAGGCTGCACCTTTGAACTCCAAATGTTTGCTTGCAAGTATACTTAATTGCGCCCCTACTGCGGACTTGTGCTTTTACGACGGCGACAGCGCTCCGAGCAGTATTTCACATCATCCCAGCAATCAACCCATTTTTTGCGCCAAGTGAAAGGACGCTGACATACAGGACAAATTTTTGTTGGTAAATCTGATTTAGAACGTGGCATAGCAGTTTTTATCATACATCTTCTTTAATTTTACAAATGTTTACTCACTCACAAAAACTAGCATCAGTACGAATTGTTTTAGTCGAACCTGCGGGCGATCGCAATATCGGCGCAATTGCTAGAGTGATGAAAAATTTTGGTTTACAGCAGCTAATTTTAGTTAATCCGCAGTGCGATCCCCATTCAGAAGACGCGCAACAAATGGCCGTTCACGCCCAAGACGTTTTAGCGGCGGCGCAGATTGTTGAGACGCTACCAGAGGCTTTGCAGGGCTGCGTGCGGGCGATCGCTACTACCGCCCGATTTCGGGAACAGTTACCCCTAGAACACCCGCATAGGGCTTTACCTTGGCTATTAGAAACGCCCCTTGAGCAACCCTCCGCCCTGATTTTTGGACCCGAATGCCGAGGACTAAGCAATCAAGAATTAAACTATGCTCAACGCTTTGTCTGCATTCCCTCTAACCCCGATTATTCATCGCTTAACTTGGCACAGGCGGTGGCTGTTTGCTGTTATGAGCTTACACAATCGGTAGAATTTTCGACGGGCGATCGCACCGAAACCCCAGACTATGCAGCCTTTGATGAATTAGAAGCCTATTATCAGCACTTGCAACAGGTTTTACTCACTATTGGCTATATTTATCCCCATACCGCCGCAAGTCGGATGGAAAAATTTCGCCATATATTTAACCGCGCTTATCTTGACAAAAACGAGCTAAATATGTTAAGGGGTATTTTAACTCAAATGCAGTGGGCGTTACAAAAGAACGCCAAGCCAGAATAAGTCGAGCATCCCGAAGATTTTTGGCAAAAATCCCCAAGCTTAAGATGTTTAAAGCGATTTGCTGTGGTTTTAAGTATATTTAGCCGTTCGCTGCTCTAGTTTGTGCTATTAATTGAGCGTCTAAAGTTAAGCATTTTTATAGTTTTATTTTAATCATTAGGTGTGTGAGGATTTAGGTGTGGAACAGCCGTTGACCGGGAAAAAGTCGCTCTTGTCACAAGTTACGATGAATTCTGCTAGAAAAGAGGCAAGTAAAAACTCCCAAACTAGCAGTCAAGATATTAAAATTCCTTATAAGAATGAAAATTTGCAGCCAATAGCCGCAAGGGATGCTTTAAATCCTGAAATAGCGCTAGGTGGGCAAACTAGGATTGAAACATCAGTAATGAACCGTAAATCGCGATCGCGTCCAGTAAATTTACCCCCAAAGGCGGCGCTCAATCACCAACGGGCAAATCCATCGTCGCCAACTATCCCCGCAACTCCAAAAGTAGATAAGGTGACACCACTAATTACAAAAAAGCGCCTCGTAAAGCGCAAAAAATCTGATGGGTTATTGACGTATGCCTTACGCTTAATAATTTTTGGCGTGGGAACTTTTGCGATCGCTGGAACTTTATTATCGGTGCTAAATCCGGCAACGCGGATAAATCAGCAAGCTCAACCAAAGGTCAACAAAACTATCGTCAGCACCGCTAAAGCCCTAACACCTCTAGCTTTAACGCTAAATCAAGAAATCATGCCCTTAAAAGCCGCCGTACAGCAGTTAGGAGCAAAAAATAAAGGACTGACACCGGGAGCTTTTTTTGTCGATCTAGATACCAAAAATTATTTAGATTGGAATGGCTCGTTACCTTTTGCCGCCGCCAGCACGATCAAAGTTCCCGTGCTTGTAGCCTTTTTTCAAGATGTAGATACGGGAAAAATTCGCTTAGATGAAAAGCTGACCATCGAAAAAAAAATAATTGGTGGCGGTTCTGGAGGGATGCAGTATCAACCGTTGGGAACAAAGTATACAGCTTTGAATACAGCAACCCAAATGATTGTAGTTAGCGATAATACGGCGACAAATATGCTAATCAAGCGCATGGGAGGGATAAAAGTTTTAAATGAACGCTTCCAAGCTTGGGGTTTAGAATCGACAAAAATTAATAACCTCTTACCTGATTTGACGGGAACAAATACCACCAGTCCAAAGGATATGGGAAATTTGATGAGTTTGGTAGATCGGGGGGAATTGATGACTTTAAGATCCCGCGATCGCTTATTGGAAATTATGCGTCGTACCAAAACTAGAACTTTACTCCCCCAAGGCTTAGGAGAGGGAGCAATCATTGCTCACAAAACTGGTGATATTGGCTCTATGGTGGGAGATGTTGGTTTAGTTGATATGCCAAATGGTAAGCGTTATATTGCGGTGGCAATGGTCAAGCGTCCCCATAATGACAGTCGCGCTCAAGAATTGATCCGCCAAATTTCTCGCCTTAGTTACCAGCAATTTACTAAGCCCGTCGCCACTCAAGTTATGCCTAGTCCAACACCTTTTATTACTACAATTCCCACCCAGGGAGCCGTAGAAGCGGGTCAAAGTCCGAGATAAACTTCCTGTGCCTCTCGCACCTCTTTTTGGCGGTCTATAGTCGTCCAGATAGTTTGTAACAACTCATTTAACCCTTGACGACTAACGGCGGAAATTAGAAAAATTGGACTTTGACTTAAAAGTTTGAGTTGTTGAGCGATCGCACTTATAGTTTCCTCATCAATGGCATCGGCTTTATTAATTGCCACAATTTGCGGGCGAGAGGCTAATCCTCGTCCGTAGGCGTTTAATTCTGCTTGAATTATTTGATAGTCGGCAATGGGATCGCTTGCCGTACCATCGACTAAGTGTAGTAGTACGCGAGTGCGTTCGATATGGCGCAAAAAATCATAACCTAAACCTGCTCCTTGATGAGCGCCAGCAATCAAACCCGGAATATCGGCAAACACTGTGCCGTCTCCGGTAGGCTTGCGTACTACTCCCAAATTCGGCACTAAGGTAGTAAAGGGATAATCAGCTATTTTTGGTCGGGCGGAGGACAAAGCCGAAATTAACGTAGATTTGCCAGCATTTGGCAGACCAATAATTCCCACTTCTGCTAAAAGCTTCAATTCTAAATTTAATAAGCGAATTTCGCCGGGTAATCCTGGTAAGGCATATTCGGGGGCGCGGTTGCTGTTACTCAAGAAATGTTTGTTTCCCAACCCGCCTTTACCGCCTTTAGCTACTAGCAAAGTTTGATTGGGTTCGGTCAAGTCGCCGATTAATTCGCTGGTTTGAGCATCATAAATTATCGTTCCACAGGGAACTTCAACGATTAAATCGTCTCCCGAAGCCCCCGTACAATTGTTTGTGCCACCGCGATCGCCATCTTCGGCTTTAAAGCGATGCCTGTAGCGAAAGTCCAGCAAAGTTTGTAAGTTTTCTACACTTTTAAAAATTACCGAACCACCACCACCTCCCTTGCCTCCTGAGGGGCCTCCGGCGGGGACGTACTTTTCTCGACGAAAGCAGACCATGCCATCGCCGCCACTGCCTGACTCAACTTCTATTTCGGCTCGATCGATAAATTGCATAATGTTTTAGCTGTTAGCTACTAGGTAGATAGGCGCAAAATTTGTAGAAAGCTTTTAACAGCAATTTCTACTACCTTTTCTCCTAAGCTCTTGTCATTCCATGCTAATGCTTAATTGCTAACAATAATTTGAGACATCTTCATGACATTCATCGGCTAAATAGGATAAGGCACGAAAGCGTAAACCAACGAGTTGCTCGTAAACAGGGTTAATTTTGCACATTGGTGGAATATGTACAATTTTACGTCCAAATAGTTTTACATCGCGCTCGAAGGGACATTGGGCGGGGATCATTTTGCACAAAAATCGGGCTACTTTGGGATCGTGAATTTTTAGGTCGTCAAGCCAGTTGCGAATCGGACGCAAGGCATGGTTGTCAAGCTGTGTAAATAAATAGAAGTTGGGGATCATGCCTTTTTCTTGGTCGTAAAGGGTACTTCGCAAGCTATCTAGGGCTGTTTCTGATAGTCCTAAAGCTTGGCAAAATTCGTGCAATAAATTATCTTCGTCGATGGAGTACACGCCATCGGCGATCGCTACCATTACGGCGGTACGTAAAAAATTCTCGGCGGTGGCGCTATCGCTACTTTTAAGAGCCGCCGCGAGTTCAGCGCTTGTAATTGGCTCTATTTCTGTTAATGGGCTGGTATTTTCACCGCCATTGGTTACTAAAGCGGCGATTAATTTCTGTTCTTCAAGATCGAAATTGCCGTCTGCCCAAGCAATTGTTAGCAGTCCGCGTAACCAAGCTGATACTTGCTCATCAGTACAAGGAGTCATTACACTCGTTCCCAACTCGCGTAGTTTTACAATTCAACGCATCGATTGTAACTCTAGTTCCATCATTTCTGACGTAAAATAACAAACCAGAAGGCTGATTTTTGATAAAGACTCTGTAAAAATACACCAGTTAAATATATTTGTTTTGTCTCGCTTCTAGCTATTTTAATTTAGAGTTACTGATGATAGTCAGGGAGAAATTGCTACTTTTTAGGTAGGGATTTGCCGCTTCGGCTTCGCTTTCAAGAACCTTGAGCTTCTTAGGGCTGGCTGTTCTTTGGCGATCGCTTAATATCTTAGTCGAACTCAAGACCATTATGTTCCCCTGTAAGTTTGCAGGAACATTTTATTAGATAAGAAATATTTATATAAATATTGGCTATTAGTAACTCATTAATTTGTTATCTTTTATTTCTCTAGCAACCTACTACTTTATTGGTTTTAAAGCAAAAAGGCATTATTCAATTATTAATATTTTATTAAGACAAGTCAAGGATTTTAATCTAGCAAATTTCTTGAAAATTTATTGAGTAAAGTTTTATACTAAAAGATTAGATTTACTATAAAAAGACAGAATTGCTTTAGCCGACAATTTAGTTATGGCAACTATAGCAAGAATTTACAAATAGTCAGATAAAACTTTTACGGTAGCTTGTCCAGTTTTGTACCAGCTAAATTCCTCGGCTCTAAGTAAACCAAGCGCCGATAATTGCGATCGCTTTTCAAGAGAAGTTGCCACATTTGCCATGGCTTGGCTAATTTCTGCGGTGCTGTAAGGATTGACAAGGATCGCCGCTTCTCCTGCTACTTCTGGCATGGAGGAGAGGTTAGAAGTAATTACGGGCGTACCGCAAGCCATAGCTTCTAGGACAGGGAAACCAAAGCCTTCCCACAAGCTAGGGAAGATAAGAGCGATCGCGCTATTGATAATAATTGGTAATTGAGGATAAGCAACATAATCAAGAAATTTAACGTAATTTGCTATGCCCAATTTGTCTATTAGCGCCTGAATTGCCGGAGTATAACGTGGGTCAGAGCTTCCAGCTATCCAGAGTTGATATTTATGGTAATTTGGGATGGCGGCAAAGGCGGCAATTAGTCGCTGCAAGTTTTTGTAAGGATCTTGTCTACCGATGTAGAGAAAATAGTTAGATAAGGGTAAGTTAAGAGCGCGGAAATTGTTGGCATCGTGAGCTAATAGGATTGAAGTAATTTTGTTTGGCTCGATCCCAAAAAAATCGGTAATATCTTTAGCCGTGGCTTTTGAATTACAGAGAATATGTTGAGCGCCTTTCAAAATCTGGGGAATATAGTAGCGGCTGTAAGCGGTAAGAGGAGATAATTTAGCAAAGCGTAAGGGGATCAAATCGTGAACGGTGACAATGTAGCGACAATCTGTAAATAGCGGGGCTTCCGGGACTGGGGAAAATAAAAGATGCGAGCTTTTTTGCTTATATATTTTTGGTAATTGCCTTTGCGTCCACAACAATCGGCGTAAATGTCCTTTACTACCATCGTCTGGAGTTAAATTTCCTGGGATTGGATAACAATCACAATCATTTATTAGTTGCGAACTAAGTAATGTTGGTTGTAGCTTTTGGAGATGAGGAATTAAATTAGTGGCATAAGTACTTATGCCTGTTGGTTTATTACTAACAAAGGATAAATTAACTAGCAATTTTTTAAACCACTATCTTTATTACTTAATACTATTGACAACAAAGGTTTGTGCGATCGCATAAGAGAAGTGCTATGACTACAAATACAGATAGTTTAGAACCCAAACAACTACTACAAGTTTTAACCGCCGTCAAAAAAGGTGACTTTTCTGTACGGATGCCTATAGACCAAACAGGGATTGCCGGAAAAATCGCCGATACCCTCAACGATATTATTGAACTTAATTCAATGATGACTGAGGAATTGGAGCGCATTAGTAATGTTGTGGGCAAAGAAGGCAAAATAGAAAGTCGCGCAGTTTTAGCCAACGCTGGCGGTGCGTGGGGAAAAAGTATTAATTCCGTCAATACCTTAATTACTGATTTAGTCCAGCCCATAGTTGAAACCTCTCGCGCGATTCGAGGTGTCGCCAACGGGGACTTGTCTCAAGAAGTCGCTTTAGAAAGTAATGGTAGTCCTCTTAAGGGTGAATTTCTCCAAACGGCCCAAGTTGTCAACACAATGGTAGAACAACTGGGATCTTTTGCTAGTGAAGTAACTAGAGTTGCCCGTGAAGTTGGTAGCGAAGGCAAACTGGGCGCACAAGCAGAGGTTAAAGGCGTTGCGGGGACTTGGAAAGACTTAACGGGAGCGGTAAACTCAATGGCGGGAAACTTGACCGCCCAAGTGCGAAATATTGCGGAAGTAACTACGGCGGTTGCTAATGGTGACTTATCTAAAAAAATCACCGTTGACGTGAAAGGGGAGATTTTAGAGTTAAAAGATACCATCAATGTTATGGTCGATCAACTCAATTCTTTTGCCAGTGAAGTAACTAGAGTCGCTCGTGAAGTTGGTAGCGAAGGAAAACTCGGCGTACAAGCAGATGTTAAAGGCGTTGCTGGGACTTGGAAAGATTTAACCGATAGCGTGAATTTTATGGCGGGTAGCCTTACCGCCCAAGTGCGAAATATTGCTACAGTTACTACCGCCGTTGCTAATGGTGACTTATCTAAAAAAATCACTGTTGACGTTAAAGGAGAAATTTTAGAGTTGAAAAATACCATTAATGTCATGGTCGATCAACTCAATTCTTTTGCCAGTGAAGTAACTAGAGTCGCTCGTGAAGTAGGTACAGAAGGCAAATTAGGCGGTCAAGCTCAAGTTAGCGGGGTAGGGGGAACTTGGAAAGACTTAACAGATAATGTGAACTCCATGGCGGGAAACCTCACCGCTCAAGTGCGAGGCATTGCTAGAGTTGTGACGGCGGTTGCTAATGGGGATCTCAAGCGCAAATTGATGCTTGAAGCCAAAGGCGAAATTGAAACCTTGGCAGATACGATTAATGAAATGACCGATACTTTAGCTACTTTTGCTGACCAAGTAACGACGGTAGCAAGGGAAGTAGGAATTGAAGGAAAGCTAGGCGGTCAGGCAAAAGTACCGGGGGCGGCGGGTACATGGCGAGACTTAACAGATAATGTTAACGAACTAGCGGCAAATTTGACAACGCAAGTAAGAGCGATCGCAGAAGTAGCAACGGCGGTTACTAAAGGCGACTTAACGCGCTCTATTTCTGTGCAGGCGGAGGGAGAAGTGGCGATTCTTTCTAGCAATATCAACCAAATGATTGCTAATCTGCGTGAAACCACCCAAAAAAATACCGAACAAGATTGGCTGAAAACAAACCTAGCCAAATTTACCAGAATGTTGCAAGGACAAAGAGATTTGGAAGCGGTTTCTAAATTGATTTTGTCAGAACTTGCACCTTTAGTAGGAGCGCAGCAAGGCGTTTTTTATCTGATGGTTTCTGAGGACGTGCATGAGAAATTCCTCAAGTTAATTAGTACCTACGCTTACCGAGAACGCAAGCAACTAGCCAATCAATTTCGGTTGGGGGAGGGATTAGTAGGACAATGTGCTTTAGAAAAAGAGCGAATTTTGCTGACTGAAGTACCTGCCGACTATATCAAAATTGGTTCGGGACTTGGGGAAGCCACACCTCTAAACGCGGTAGTTTTGCCTGTGTTGTTTGAGGGACAAGTAACCGCCGTCATTGAACTTGCTTCTTTTCACCGCTTCAACGATATACATTTAAGCTTTTTTGACCAATTGACCGAAAGTATTGCGATCGTTCTCAATACGATCGCTTCTAGTATGCGTACAGAAGAATTACTTAAGCAATCCCAATCCTTAGCGGAAGAATTACAAAGCCAGCAAAGCGAACTAAGAGAAACTAATCAACGCCTAGAACTGCAAGCAAAATCTCTTAAAGCTTCCGAAGATTTGCTCAAAAATCAGCAAGAGCAATTGCAGCAAACTAACGTTGAATTAGAAGAAAGATCCGAATTATTAGCGGTGCAAAATCAAGAAGTAGAACGCAAAAATCGAGAGATAGATCAAGCAAGACAGACGGTAGAGGAGAAAGCCGACCAATTAGCTCTTAGTTCGCGCTATAAGTCTGAATTTTTGGCGAATATGTCTCATGAATTGCGAACACCATTAAATAGTTTACTGATTTTGTCTAAGTTATTGGGGGATAACAGAACCCGCAATCTCACCCCCAAGCAAGTAGAATACAGCAAAACTATTTATAACGCTGGGACAGAACTATTAACCCTAATTAATGACATCTTGGACTTGGCAAAAATTGAATCGGGAACTATGTCTGTAGATGTTGAACCGATGTTGCTATCAGATTTACGCCAGCAAGTAGAATCAACATTTCGCCAAGTTGCTCAAGATAAAGGCTTACAATTCTCAATTTCTATTGCTCCCACACTCCCACCAACTATTGACACTGACGCTAAACGCTTGCAGCAAATATTAAAAAATCTGCTGGCTAATGCTTTTAAGTTTACAGATAGCGGTCACGTTAGCTTGCAAGTAGAACCAGTAACGGCGGGATGGAACTCTAGCAACCAAAACTTAAATAATGCTCGTAGCGCGATCGCTTTTTCTGTGGTAGATACGGGTATTGGTATCGCCTCAGACAAGCAAAAAGTAATATTTGAGGCGTTTCAACAAGCCGATGGAACTACGAGCCGCAAGTATGGCGGTACGGGATTGGGGTTATCTATTAGCCGAGAAATTGCCCGCTTATTAGGCGGTGAAATTGGCTTAGTTAGCACTCCTGGAAAAGGTAGTAATTTTACGCTCTATTTACCTCAAAATATTACCCATAACGCCCCTGTTGCCTTACCTAGTATAGTTTCCCCATCAATTACGACAATTAACGACGATCGCGCTGAAATAGCCGCTTCTACTAGCCGCAACCATCCCCTACTACTAATTATTGAAGATGACAGCAATTTTGCCCGAATTTTGGTAGATATGGCGCGAGACAATGGCTTTAAGGTACTTTATAGCTCCCGCAGCGAAACAGGGCTAGAAATGGCGCGGAAGTACCAGCCAGACGCAATTATGCTCGATATCCTTTTGCCTGTAATGGATGGGTGGACGGTATTAGACAGGTTGAAACGCGATCGCACTACTCGCCATATTCCTGTACATATATTATCGGTTTCCGAAGAACATCAACGGGGTTTAAACCTTGGTGCAAAGTCTTATCTGCAAAAACCTGTCACTAGCGAAACTTTAACCGATGCCTTGACTAATATTAAAGGTTATATTGAGCGGCGGATTAAAAACTTATTAGTTGTAGAAGATGATGAAGTACAGCGTCACAGCATTGTTGAGCTAATTGGTAACGGGGATGTAGCAACTACTGCTGTAGCGACAGGAGCGGAGGCTTTAGCACAATTAAGCAATACTAATTTTGATTGTATTGTGCTTGACCTTGGCTTACCAGATATGAGCGGGTTTGAACTCATTGAACAAATTAAGCAAGAAACGGGCGGAAATGTGCCGATTATTGTTTATACAAGTAGAGAATTGACTAGAGTTGAAGAAACGGAAATCAAACGCATAGCTGAAGCCATTGTCATTAAAGACGTGCGGAGTCCTGAGAGGCTTTTAGACGAAACAGCTTTGTTTTTGCACCGCATTCAAGCCAATTTGCCTGAATCTCAGCGCCAGATGCTAGAACAGTTGCAGCAAATAGATACGGGTTTAGTGGGCAAAAAAGTCTTAATTGTCGATGATGACGTGCGAAATATTTTTGCGCTGACAAGTATGTTAGAGCTATATCAGATGCAGGTTTTGTATGCTGAAAATGGTAGAGATGCTTTAACTAGGCTGCAAAATACTTCAGAAATTGACATCGTATTGATGGATATTATGATGCCGGAAATGGATGGTTACGAGACAACCCGTGCTATTCGCACTTGCGAACAGTTTAAAACTTTGCCGATCATAGCACTGACGGCTAAAGCGATGAAAGGCGATCGCGAAAAATGTATTGAAGCAGGTGCATCGGACTATATCAGTAAGCCTGTAGATACCGAACAATTGCTATCTTTAATGAGAGTTTGGCTATACCGATGAAAAAAGCGTTAACTAATAGCAGTGTAGATTTAGAGAAGATCGAAATTGACCTGCTATTAGAAGGTATATTTCGTTACTACGGCTTTGATTTTAGAAATTATGCCCCAGCTTCGTTAAAACGCCGCATTTGGAACGTTATTCATGCAGAAAAACTGACTACTGTTTCAGGATTGCAAGAAAAAATTTTACGCGATCGCACTTGTTTAGAAAGATTTGTCTTAACTCTTTCTATTAATGTTACTTCCATGTTCCGCGATCCTAACTTTTATTTGGCTCTAAGAACTAACGTTATCCCGCTTCTTCGCACCTATCCTTTTATCCGAATTTGGCACGCTGGATGCTCTACGGGAGAGGAGGTTTACTCAATGGCGATTTTATTACAAGAAGAAAACCTTTATCATCGCTGTCGGCTTTACGCTACAGATATCAATGAAGGAGTAATCAAAAAAGCTAAAGCCGGAATTTTCCCTTTAAAGTTCATGCAGGAATACACGCAAAACTATCAGCTTGCTGGGGGTAAACAGTCTTTTTCCGAATATTACACCGCCGCCTACGATAACGCTATTTTTCGCGCCTCTTTAAAGGAAAACATTGTATTTTCTCAGCACAACCTAGTTACAGATAGCTCTTTTAATGAATTTCACGTAATTTTGTGCCGCAACGTCTTAATTTATTTCAACGCCGCACTGCAACAACAGGTTTATCAACTTTTTCACAATAGCTTGGCAATGTTTGGAGTTTTGGGATTGGGAAAGCCGGAATCGCTTAAATTTACTCCTTACGAGCAACACTATCAGCAATTGAGTCATGAGAAACTGTACCGGAGAGTTAGTTAATGAGCTTTGAGCTTGTAGCTGTTGGTACTTCTTCCGGGGGTTTAGAGGCAATTGAGGTGCTAATAAAAGATTTACCGCCGCATTTTCCCTTAGCTGTAGTAGTTGTTACTCACCGTGTCATCACTTCCTCAAACCAACTAAGTCAAGCTTTGCAAGCTTATAGCCGTTTGCCAATTATTGAACCAGAAGATAGAGAATTAATCTTACCAGGACGGATATATTTAGCTCCTGCTGATTATCACTTGTTAATTGAAGCCGGGGAAGAAGCTAATTATTTTACTTTTTCTACCGAAGCTCCGGTAAGCTATGCAAGACCTTCAATTGACGTACTTTTTGAATCCGCCGCCGATGTTTACGGGCAAAACTTAATTGGGATAATTTTAACAGGCGCAAATTTTGATGGTGCGGAAGGATTGGCAAAAATTATAGCGCTACGGGAACACGTTAGGACAGTGTTTAAAGGCGGCATCTACACAATCATGAAAGTTGTCAAATTCGTTCCACCGCTGCCGCATCCAGTTCTTGAGTACAAACCACCAATGTTCGATCTTGTTCAAGTCTGGAGAATAGGGGGGAAGATACCATAACTCACATCCCGCCTCTGCTACAATCTCGTCAATTGCCTGGGAGTGATGAAAACTTGCATTGTCAATGACGATAACATCACCTGGTCGCAATTGAGGGATAAGACACTGCTCTAACCACATCTCGAATAAGTTACGGTTACAGGAACCCACAAATGTCATTGGTGCAAACACTTTCCCTTGGCGTAGTGCTGCGATCCAACTGACACGCTCAGTACGCTTACCAGGTTTGAGAGCATAGAAGCGTTGTCCAACCTCACAATAACCATAGGGATAGTCATCTCGGTTGTCAATCCCTGCTTCATCAACATAGATGATTTGAGCAGCAGATAAGGTCTGTAGTTGCTCCTGAAATCCTTGACGTTTTAACTCATCCCGCTCTCGGTATCCATAGGTTTTTTTTTTCGACTTGAGCCAAGCTTACGCAAGGCATCACTGATGTTCTGCTGACTCACCCCTTCGCCCCACAACACAGCCATTTGCCCTTGAGTCTTGCCTCCATGTTGCTTCGCAAATTCACGAAACCTCTGCCAATCACTGATTTTATGTCGATTTCCCTGTTGATAGTGAGTAATCGCTTGACAGTTGCCAGTTTGTTCCTTGCGCTTCAGCCATAGGTCGAGTGTGTTGCGACTAATGTGCAACATCCGGCTCACATCACTTTTGCGTTCTCCTCTCTCAACTGCTGCAATCGCCTTTTGGCGCAGGTCTTCACTGTAAGGGGCGGGCATAGGTATTGTTTGATACTCTCGTTTTTCTATTATATGTCTTAATATGAATTTGTAGGGCTATAAAGCTCAAGGTGGATTAACGGTAGTGCAAGAGCCAACAACTGCTTTTTGTTCTATTATGCCGATGGCTGCGATCGCATCTACAAAGATAGACAAAATTTTGCCCTTAGAAAAGATTGCTGATTTTGTTATGAGTATCAGCCTTTAACACACTGTTTTTGCGCTTTTTGAATTTTTTGCTGTAAACGCTCTGATACGCCTAATTGAGCATTACTATACAACCGCTCAAACTCTTGCTGATAATGGGCTGCAACGGTGAGACTATGAATAACTAATAAATTTTCATCATTGCTAGTATTGGCGGATTCTGACCAATTGTGAGAGCCAGTAATTACCGTGCTTTTATCTATAACTGCAAATTTGTGATGCAATAAATCGCCCTTGAATAATTGGGGTACACCTACAGTTGTAATTGGTTGTAGCCAAGGATGGTTATTTGCTTCGTATTTACACTTGTTACTTAGGCTAACTCCCATCATGTCTAGCGCTTCGCTATACGGGCGATAAATAAAATCTGGCTCGATTACGGCGCGAATTTTGACATTATGAAGGCTTTGTTGCTCTAAAGTATTGGCAATATTTTGATCGGAAAATACAAATAAGGCTAAATCTACCGATTGGCTAGAGGTACTGAGAGTTTTAGCAATTAAACCATTGGTGCTTTGACGAAATGGCGAAGTTGAAGAAGTTGGCGAAAACTGCACGTCAATAGTTATATTACCTACTTGGACTTGTTGAGGAGGACGAAAAGGCTTTTTTAGACCAAAAGCGCGATCGCCATTCCACATTAAGTTAAATTCTTGAGTAAATATAGCGGCTAATTCGGGACTATCAATTTTTACTAAATTATTGGCATTGCCTGTACTGTCAGGGTTTGTAAGGTCGCCGTGAATGTCGCTACTGGTAAAATTAGCCGAAGTTACAATTATTGTGCGATCGTCTACAACTATAAATTTGTGGTGCATCAAATCGCTACCTTTTGAACCATCCGCCGTATCATCAATTACAGGTACTTTGGCATTGCGGAGAATTAAGAGCGCGTCCCCTTGTTGGGCTTCTTGGACGCTGATTTTACCGTCTTGATTGCGATCGCTTAATTTCCGTAATTCGTCGTACTTGGCGGCTTCCCGTGCGGTTTTTCCTGGCTGAGATTCTCCCAAAGAGTAATTGTAAGTATTTTCCAAAATTACCCGCACTTTTACCCCAGCTTTTTGTCTTTCTCCTAACGCTTGAGCAATTTTTGGCAAACGCAATTCTTGCACTGCAACATCTACGCTAGATTTACTTGTAGAAATTGCCTCAATAATTTGTTGCTCTAAATCGTCTCCCTTTCTTTGCTGTTGGCGTAGAGATTCTTGATATTGGGAAGACTCGGTATGATTAAAGTACACCTGCACTAAAGGATCTTGAGGTAAAGAGATCAGTTTTTGCTCGGAATGTACCCCAAGACATCCAACAAGTAAAAACGGAAAAAGTGTAGAAAAAAGCTGTCTAAAATTCATAGAATTGATTTAGCAGATAAAGCTATAGTTCCCTAAAAACTCCTCTCAATTAACAAAACTGCTTATTTTCTTAGCCGCGCTTTACAGTAGATAAAGAAATACGATTTCTTCAAAGACAATGCAAACAGTTAACTCATGCAAATTTATCTAGACTACAGCGCTACAACACCACCACGGACTGAAGCTAACGAGGCTATGCAAACCGTTTGTACTTCTTTGTGGGGGAATCCTTCTAGCTTGCATGAGTGGGGAGGAAGGGCAGCAACAGTATTAGAAAAAGCTAGGATGCAGGTAGCTTCTTTACTAAATGCCGCAAATTCCGAATCAATTATTTTTACTTCTGGCGGTACAGAGGCGGATAACTTAGCAATTATGGGTGTTGCTCGTAATTACACATCGCCTCAACACATAATTATCTCCAGTGTGGAACATTCCGCCGTTACCGAACCCGCCAAACTATTGCAACAGTGGGGTTGGGATGTAACTTATTTACCTGTAGATGCTACCGGGCGAATTAATCCTTTAGACTTGCAAGCTGCTTTGCAACCCAATACTGTGTTAGTTTCGGTCATTTACGGACAAAGCGAAGTTGGGACAATTCAACCGATTGAAACTTTGGGCAATATTGCGCGAAATCACGGCGCTTTATTTCATACCGATGCGGTACAAGTAGCGGGACGTTTGCCCCTAGACGTGCAAAAACTGCCTGTAGACTTGCTTTCTCTTTCTAGCCACAAAATCTATGGTTCGCAAGGTGCGGGGGCGCTTTACGTTCGTCCAGGGGTGCAATTAGTGCCTTTATTGTGCGGTGGGGGGCAAGAATTAAAATTGCGATCGGGAACTCAAGCTTTGCCGGCGATCGCCTCTTTTGGCATAGCTGCCGAGTTAGCAGCTAAAGAAATGCCTACAGAAACCGCTCGTTTGATTAGTTTACGCGAACAGTTGTTTGACTCTTTAGCCGATACGCCGAGTTTAATTCCTACAGGCGATCGCCTTTATCGTTTGCCTCATCATGTTAGTTTTTATTTGGCTACGGCAGACGGTGAAAATGTTACGGGTAAAACTATTGTCCGTCAGCTAAATTTAGCTGGAATCGCTATTAGTGCGGGGTCAGCTTGTCATAGTGGTAAACTTTCCCCTAGTCCCGTACTTTTGGCAATGGGGTTTTCTGAAACTGTTGCAAAATCAGGTATTCGTCTAACGTTGGGACGGGAAACTACTGCTGCTGATATCGATTGGACGGCGATCGCACTAAAACAAGTATTACAACGCTTGAACCCGGTAAAATTTGCTGTAAGTTATTAATTTTTTAAAATGTCAGAATTACCTAAAACCCTCGGTGAAGCAGTCTCTCAAGCCCGCATTGCTACCCAAAATGCGATCGCAGATGGTTTGAATCGGCTGCAAGTAGAAATTTTGTTACCCGAACTCAATCCGATGCCTGTAGCAGAACGTTTTTTGAGCGACGAGGAAGGAATTAGTCATAATTTTAATAAGATATTTTTTCCCGATGCTGGTGCGGCGGCTTTGGCTCGTCGTGACTGGGGAGAAGTCCCTTTTGAGCTATTAGACATTAGTACCAAAAGAGTGTCGGTAGAGGAGCAAATACAGCCGGAAGATGAGGCGATTTTATGTATTGCACCTACCGCTCAAGAGGTGTTGCAAATAGAAAAGTTGTGTAATGCTATGGGGGATCGCCCAGTTGTTTTACTCAATCCTCGGCTGGAAGATGTTTCTATTGTGGGGATTGGTTACGCGGGTAGACAGTTGCGCGATCGCTTTTTGAAAAATATTCAATCTTGCTACTATTTGCGCCCCTTGGAAGAAGGTACTTTGTTTCGCTGCTATCCGGGTTTGTGGCAAGTTTGGTGCGAAACTACTGATGGTTACGAGCTAATTAAAGAATTGCCCAATAAACCTGTAGGCGACGATCTCGATCTCATCTTTGCGGGGGGATCTGTTACTCAAACTGAGGATTCGCCTAAGCCTAAAAAGTTGAGTATTTTTGCTGGGATGCAGAGATTTATGAAAGCCTTAAGCCGTTAGTTTTTAATATTGTCAAGTATTTTCTATGAAGAAAAACCAAGACTTGGGGGGTCTGCCCCCCAAACCCCCCATTGGGGGACGAGTTGCCTCCCCCAAACCCCCTGCAAAAGTGTCTTATCTTTGTGTACGGGAGCTTTTGGCAAGTAGATCCTCTTGTCTGTGGTGACAACTTGACTAAACAAAGTTTCCTTGTTGACTCGAAAATTAGTTATTGGTATGAAGGTTTTTGTCCTCAAAGTGGCGCATTACTCAGATTACCTCGCACTCCTTTAGTAGAAACCATTGCTAACGAACTAATGCAGCACCTCGCTAGTGATGAACTTTATTCCCGTGAAGGTAAAATGTATGGCGTACTTTTGGGCGAAACTAAGTTTGGACAGCAGCAGGTAATTAAGGCTTTTTCTGGACTTCTAAATGGTAATAGTACGGTGGAAGGCTGGGTTACTCCTATTCCAAAATGCGATCGCCTGTTTTTAGCAGAATCCCATACTCTAGCTAAATTAGAAGCATTGAAGCAAGAACTAATTGCTTTACAATGTCTTCCTGTCTTCCAAGAATACGAACTATTAGTAAAAGAATTTGAAAAAAAGTCTCACGAACTTACTTTACTGCACAACGAGCGTAAACTAGAGCGCCAACAGCAACGCCAAAAGCTCGATCTTGAAGCCTTAGAACAATTAAACGAACAAAGCCGCAGAGATGGGATCGAACGCAAGCTCTTTAAACGCGAACGAGATGCCGTTTTACAGCCCTTCAAAGCTCAAATCGAAACTTTCTACTCTCGAAAGCTTGAATTAAAACAACAGCGCAAAGCCTTGTCTCGTCAGCTTCAAGCCCAGATGCACGAAAATTTTTGGTTAACTAATTTTGCTGGGGAATCTCTACCGCTAACCGATTTAATGCCTGAAGGTATCCCAACGGGTACAGGAGAATGTTGCGCCCCCAAGTTACTCCACTATGCTGCAACTATTGGGCTTAAACCTCTAGCGATCGCAGAGTTTTGGTGGGGTAACTCCTCAACCGATAAAGTCCAAGGTCAATTCTATGGTGCTTGTGCGGAGCGCTGTCAGCCGTTAATGGGCTTTTTGCTATCGGGTTTGTCACAACAATCTGTAACCGTAAATCCTACACCGCTAACTATTTTGTATGAGGATGAGTGGCTAGTTGCTGTCAATAAACCGCCAAAATTGCTATCTGTACCCGGACGTTCTAGCACCTTGCAAGATAGCGTTGCTGGGCGTTTGGGGCTGGCTACGGTGCATAGATTGGACTACGAAACATCGGGTATTCTTTTACTAGCACGCGATCGCCCAACTCATCGCCACCTTAGTATCCAGTTTCAACAACGAAAAGTCCATAAGGTTTACGAAGCTATACTTGCAAGGGTTGTAAGTAGTACCAGTGGAACAATTAATTTGCCGCTTTGGGGAGATCCAAATAATCGCCCTTATCAAAAAGTTGACTTTACACACGGTAAACCGAGCCTAACTCAATACCAGGTTTTAAATACTACTGACGGTTACTCGCGTATAGAGTTTCTGCCATTAACCGGACGTAGCCATCAACTCCGCGTCCATTGCGCCGATAAGCAAGGTTTGGGCGTACCAATATTAGGCGATTTGTTGTATGGTTGCACTGAGGCTAAACGCTTGCATTTACACGCTAGAGAGCTTTGTTTTCAGCATCCTAAGTCAGGGGAAACTATTTGTTTGCAAACCGAAATGCCCTTTTAATCAACGATAGATTTGACGGGCTTATTTCTGCTAAATACTAACAAGCTTCCCAGCGCGATCGCCCCTACTACCGCCGTAATCCAAATAATAGGATTGTCTACTTGACGAATTGCGATCGCTATATATGCCCAAATAAATACGCAAGTAAAGGCTATATCTGCTCTCTGCATCGCCACAATTGCCGCAATTACTGTAGCTATTACTAACATGATTGCCGTCCAGTAAGTACCGTTAATCCCCCAACCATCCCAGTTAGAAATATACAAAGCAGAAGCAATGTTGACAATTGAAGCTACAGAAATCCAGCCTAGATAAATACTAAAAGGTATATGTGCAAGCCATTGGCGATCGCGCATTACCCTAACTTTTCCGACTCCCAATTGCAAATAAGCGCTAATCAAAGCTAGAAGAATTACCAGCATTGCAACAACCGAAAGCCAAAATAACTTGGTTGTAAACAGATATACCCAAACTATTTGAGCGATACAAGCCACAATTAGCAATGTATTAACACGCTGTATCGTTGGATCTTGGCGCTGATTTGGTCTAAGTTGATAAACGCCATAAGCAATCAAACCTATATAAATTAAGCCCCAAATTGCAAAAGCATAATTTGCTGGCGTAATCTGCACTCCCTGCAAAATAGTATTGGAAATCTTGCCGATATTTGCGCCTTGAAGTGGAAAAAAATTCGAGAGAACATTTATAGTTAGAGTTGTTAAGATGGCGATTAGAGTTGCGATCGCTATTCCCAAACTAGATTTTGCTGTAGATGCTTTCATAACCTAAGATTTTGAGACTTCACCAAAATATAAGCCGATAACAGTTCCTATAATCCCTGTTTCTGCAACTAATACCAAAGTTACTATATCTTTCCAATCCTCAGTACCACCACGAGGAAAGATAATTTCAACTATAACTAAAGCAAAACAACAAGCGATCGTACTACCAAAAATAATTACTAAAGCCTTAACAATCCAAGCCTTTGCTTTTTCTGACGTGCTACGCTGATCGATTGATTTACCTTTTTTACTAAATGGCTTTTCATCGCTATCAACGGCTACTATTTCTAAATCACTCTTTTCAACGTCAGACATAAATGTAATTTAAGCGTCACCGGATCTCATTAATATAGATATTTCCCCCCCTTAAAAAGGGGGGTTAGGGGGGATCTCCTGCGCTACGATCCTTCTCTTATCTCAGCTTTCAACTCTCTCAGCATTCTACTTGTTCCCTCATCAATAGCTTTAATCACCAGTTGGGGAATAAGTTGAGTTACAGGTAAATCGGGAAAAACTAGACTATTAGAGGACGGAATATAGCTGTTATCGTTAAGAATATTAATTGTCAGTTGCCGATCTTTGTAAATCCACACTTCCGGCACAGCTATAGCTATATAAGCATTTAGAGTAGTAATTGATGTAACATCCGCCTCAATTGCTAAATCCGGTGGTGGATAAATAGATAAATTCATGTTAGTACATCCTTTGACGCGACTAGCATTTTGGATGTAAAAACAAGTATCGGGTTCAACTCCTGCAATTACTGGACGTTTGAAGGTAGTCGATCCGAAATCCTCCCAGTCGCGTCCTTGAGAATCTAAAATTGCTTTAACAATATCAGCAATAATGCGATGAGGTCTTTCGTGAATTGCTAAGGGAGACATAATATCTAAAGTTCCCTGGTAGTAAGCCACGCGAGTATTACGATTTTCCCCCAAATTGTCCAAGATAGTTTCAAAATCCTGCCAAGACAAGTTATGGATGCTAATGTGGCTACCGGGAGTAAGTTCGATAGCTTGGATAGGAACAGTTACGCTCATTTATATAGATCCTTTGCTGGCGATTTCTCAAGACTGATATTTCATTATTTGCACTTTTTCCTATTTATCGCTCAAGTGTCTCCTGTAAGGTTTTTAATAATTCCTGCGCTGTGTAAGGCTTGGGCAAAAATGCTTTAGCACCCTTACCTATAGCTAGATTAATGCGATCGCTGGAGGTAAGTCCGCTTGTAGCAATAAACAAAATAGAAGGGTTCATTCTTTGCAGTGTATGAATCGTAGTCAAACCATCCATCTTAGGCATCATCATATCAAGCAGCACTACATTGATTTCATTTTTGTTTTGGGCATACAAAGTTAGTGCCTCAATGCCATTATTAGCAGTTAATACTCTGTAGTTATAACTTTCCAAAGCTACTTGAGCAATTTCACAAATTGCAGCTTCATCATCCACCACCAAAATTAATTCACCATTTCCGCTTAGTGGTTTTGGGGTTTCTATCCGTGGGGTTGCTATAGATTTGCCGGTGGGTAAATATACTTTAAATCGGCTGTTTTTACCGACCTCACTGCAAACTTCTAAAAAACCATCGTGACTTTTAATGATGCCAAGGGTAGTGGATAAACCTAACCCCGTACCTTTGCCAACTTCTTTAGTCGTAAAAAAGGGATCGAAAATTCGCTCAATAATTTCCGGGGCAATACCCGTTCCCGTATCGGCAACGGTAATTACAACATAAGAGCCAACTTTTGCCTCAATGCTTGTCTGAGCATTGATTTGATCGCATTCCACGTTTGCTGCACTAATACTTAAACTGCCCCCATTGGGCATAGCATCACGAGCATTGACCACTAAATTCATCAACACCTGATGTAGTTGGGTAGCATCCGCCGAAACTGTTTTTAAGTCGGAGGCAATATTTAGAGAAAGTTCAATAGATTTGGGAAATGTTTCTTTGATAATGTTGGCAATTTCTAATATTAAGTGTTTGAGTTGCACAATGGTGCGTAGGGCTTCGCCCGTGCCGGAGGCTTCGCCTTCAATTCCCCGCGCAAAGGAAAGCACTTGCTTAACCAAAGCTGCACCACGTTTAACATTATTTTCTACCAAGTTTAGCAATTGTCGATCTTGGTCTTTGGGATATTTGAGTTGCAAAAGTTGAACGGACATTAGAATCGGTGCTAAAACATTGTTTAAGTCGTGAGCAATTCCCCCTGCAAGAGTGCCAATACTTTCTAATCGCTGGGCGCGGAGAAATTGGGCAGCTAGTTTTTTTTGTTCTGTAATGTCTGTATCAACCGTGAGAATTGATTTCGGCTTTCCTTCCTCGTCACGTACCAGCGTCCAACGGCTAGAGACAACAATTGCTTTACCAAATTTATCGATTTTGGCTAATTCACCCTGCCAAGAACCAGTATCAACTACTGTTTTTAAAGCTTCGTGCATTAATTTAGGTGTAGGTTTTTGATAGAGGAGTTCTGTGGCATTTTTGCCTATAGCTTCCTGTGCTGACCAGCCATAAATACTTGTAGCGCCGTTATTCCAAAATAATATTTGACTATCCAAACCGCGCACAAAAATCGCATTGGTGGCGATATCCAGCAACATAGCTTGTTCAACAATTTTCTGCTCTGCGTGCTTAAGTTCCGTCAGGTCGCGGGTATTAATTACAACTCCTGAAATAGTGCCATCTGTGTCAACATAGGGTGCATAGGTAACGCCTACAAATCGGCGACCAGCTTTTGCGTAGTTAAACCAAGCTTCGTAGCGAATAGTTTCCCCGGCAAGGCTTCGATCCAGAAACGGTTTTATAGGGTGCGTAAAGGTATCTTCGCCAAGTAACTCGCCGAGGGTATGCCCAATAATATCGTTGTAGCCTTTTTCATGAAGCGATAAATAGGTTTGGTTAATAAGCCGAAAAGTATAGTCACGATTGACTAGGGCAACTCCATCGGGCATTGCCGAAACAATCAGTTCGTACTGTCGCAGGGCTTCTTCGGCTCGTTTGACTTCGCTAATATCTGTAATTGTCCCCACATAGCCGATTAATTCATCATCAATTCCCCGTTCTTTTACGGCTTGACCAAATACCCAAGTTATGATTCCATCGGCACGCTGAAACCGATATTCAGATTTAAAGGGTAAATTTTGTTGGGCGCTTTGATCCCATTCCTCAAAAACTCGTTGGCGATCGCCGGGATGTAATGCTTGCTCCCAACCGTCTTTGCGTGCCTCTATTTGCGATAATCCGGTAATTTGACACCATCGTTCGTTGACATACAAACAATGTCCTTCTAAATCAGTACGAAAGATGCCAACAGGTGAAGCTTGGGCAAGAGTGACATACTGTTGTTTGCTCTCTTTTAGGGCTTCTTCGGCGATCGCATTTTGAGAATGTGAGGGCGTTAGGGTAATAATTTGTTTTGTCATCACCTCAAACATTTTCAGACTAGCTAAATCTTTTCCAGTGGCGACGAGCCTAACTACATCCTGCGCTGTAAATATTCCTACTAATTGCTGATTTTCGACTACCAAAACACAGTCAGCTTGCGCTTCATTTAGTAGGGTGATCGCATCCATTACTAGCATCTTTGCCGTAACCGTTAAGGGAGAACGATTTATAATCCGCTCTAGAGGAATTAAATCAATCGGCTGATGGGTAGACATAGTAAAAAAGTTGACCGCCAGTGAAGGAAATAATCAACCGGACATTTTAAGCTCAGGATACTCCTTAAGATAGAGGATATTTACTGAAAATTCTTAAATCTTTGATTTTCTGCTATTTTTGGGAGCGCTTATTTTCAATTATGGCAAAACTCGATGGAAAAAGCGATCGCGCACTTAAACAATTAACACTTAAAGTAAATCTTCTTCAGATAACTGGGCTTTGTTCATTAAGGCTTTCAGAGTTCCAATCTTTAAATCTTGATTACGGTGAACAGGAATTGTCAAAATTCCCTCTAATTCAGGGTTTACGTAGATATGATGACTGCCATTAATGCTTCGTAAAATCCACCCTTTTTGTTTTACTAGCTTACATAATTGCTTGCCAGAAATAGATTTCATACAGCAATTTCGACAATTTGATCGGTGGAATCTATTGCATCACCACCATTACCAATATCTAGCATAGCTGCCATAGCGGCATTGGTGGGGAGGTACTTTATTTTACGACTATCGGCAACATCAAGCCAACCAACGATCGCATCTTTTAAGTTAGCCATGACTTCCTCCATAGTATCCCCTTCAGTAATACAACCAACGAGTTCGGGAACTTCCGCCCAATAGCCGCCTTCTTCTGCTGAATGAACAATTGCTTTGATTTTCATAAACCTGTTGTGCTAGTCGCTTTTGAATATGCTAACAACCATTTTTTACACTTATAGCGAAACCCGGCTTAAAAACGGTACTTCCACTACTTCGCCTGTAGTTTCACCTATTTGGACTATTAAACCCGCACCACCTGCTTTGGTGCGAATGTAACCTAAGCCAAAAAAACCGCGATCGCTCTCTACAATACTTGTAAGTTTTCCAACTTTTTCCTCTCCTACCATAATTACACTGCCAACTTCAGCCACACCATTAAGTTTAATTCCCCACAAGTTTTGTTTTACACCTTTATAGGTATTCAATCGCGCGATCGTTTCTTGTCCGATATAGCAGCCTTTATCAAAAGAGATTGTCTGTAATAACCCTGCTTCTAAAGGATTGTAATCATCAGTTAGTTCTTTATCTGGTACGGGACGACCTTGTTTAATTCTCAACTGTTCCCAAACGCGATCGCCCATTGGTACAGCATCCGCTTCTACTATGCTTTTCCATACCTTTGCGGCATTCTCCGCCGGAACAATTAAAGTATATCCAGGTGTTGCAAGTCCGCTTCCTACAGCTGTTCGTACATCGTCGATTAACAAATGATTGCCTACTGGTTGCCCAATAATTGCCTCTAAACCTATTTTTGAGACTAAATCGTTACTATTTGCGCCAATTAAGCTAAATATCGCGGTTTTATCGGTAATGTCTGTTAATTCCACCTTGTCGGCAAAAAAGATATAGCGATCCAACAATTCCAGCAAATATTTATAGCGATTGGGTGACGTTATTAGTAGTACAGAATCGTCCGTAACAATCGCACTAACTAAATCAATTGTTCTAGCGGTAGAAGTTACAAAAACTGTATCGCAACCTTCTCCAGATTTTAAACGTTCAAAATTGTTGGTACTTTGATTGTGTAAAAAACGCAGGCGATCGCCTCCTGTAACTTCAATTACTCCCCAATGAGTGCGATCGCAAATTGCTACCCCACTTTGCACCGCTTCTAATGCCTCAGAATCATTCCCAAAACTTACGGGGATATCAGAATCAAATGTTGCCCCTGCTGCTGCCTGGATGTCTTGTAACTGTTGAATCATAAGATTTTGCCAATTAGTTTATTAAGTAGTGGGCAATTCGGCAAATACGCGATCAATTAAATGGGTAGCTTTTTCATCCAATAGTTGCCAGTCAACATCACCTGTTTCATCAATTAAGCTAGTGTCAATCGCCACGACATAATTAGGCGACTCGGCGAGTAAAAAACTATAGCTGTCAAAACAAACTTGATAACATAGTTCCCATAAATCAATTTTGACCGTTTCTAAGCCTTCTTTGTGCAAACACAAATGGTAGCCAGGTGTAGGGGTGGGTAGCTGCATTAAAGCTTGTTCGATTTCCTCTACCTGTTCGCCTTGCGCCGACTCAAGTTGTTTGACTAAATTAGCTACTTCTGTTTTTGTTTCTTCGGTAGTTTCTGGCTGCCAAATTAGCACATTTTCGTAAGTTTCCTTCCAAGCACTGCTATCTAGTTGCTTGCGAATGCGATCGAGAATGCGAATAAAAGCAGGTTGCATAAGTAATTCTGCTTGCTGCCATGCAATATTATCAGCAAATTTCGGCGGCATGAATAGTTTATTTTGTGGGAGTCGTGACTACAAGGGGTTCAAGAATGGTATTGAAGAAATAAATGCGATAGCGCAAGCGCGCACGCAGGGCTTCGCAATATCTTGATTGCGTAGAACAAATGGCTTCAATTGTTATATTAGTTGCTTTACTCACATCTATTGCTACTAACTCTTTAATTCCCGGAGAGATTGTTTTAGTTTCCGTTTTGTCGCCATCCACGTAAAAATTGACAGTAACGGGGGGACTACTGGGATTATTGTCTCGCATTCCCAAGCCTAGACGTAAAGTTTGAAATAATGGGCGATCGTCATCATTTCTAATTTTACAAGTTACCGCCGCCGACCTTGTACCCGTACCCAAATAAAACGGACTTGTATAAATAGCTTTGGCAACAGCGACATCTAAAGGAGTTTGACGAAAAGTTCCTAGTCCACTATTTACACACTTTGCCTGTACTAAAGAAACTGGAGTTTGTGCTTGTAAAGGGCTTGCACCAATAGTTACTAAGCTAATTGACAAAATTGCTGCTTGGAGAATTGATTTTTGCATAATTATGTTTTAGTGAATTTCGCTTACTGCTACAGGTGGTAATAAACCGTATTCCAACCCTTCAACTACCGCTTGGTAAGAAGCATTGAGAATATTAGTTGATACACCTACCGTAGTCCAGCGTTGAAAGTCGCTACGCCATTCGACAAGTACCCGCGTATTAGCTGCTGTACCGCTATATTCGTCCAGAATACGGACTTTATAATCTGTTAGTTCAAAGTTGGCAACCTGGGGATAAAAATTGACTAAAGCTTTGCGTAATGCCGCATCTAGCGCCGCAACGGGCCCATTTCCCTCGGCGGCTTCTAAAATATCTTGACCGTTGACAGCAAGTTTTACTGTAGCCATCGCGCTGCTATTGCAACTATCTACGTCTTGAGACAAATCGCAGTGAACTTGAAAGCCTTTAATTGTAAATAAATGCTGGCGTTTCCCTAAAGCTTCCCGCATGAGTAATTCAAAACTTGCCTCCGCCGCTTCAAATTGATAACCTTGGCTTTCTAATTCCTTCAGGTGGCGCAATATTTGCCTAGCTGCGGGGTTATTTTTATCTAATTCAATTCCAAAAGTCCGCGCTTTTGCTAAGACGTTACTAAGTCCCGCTTGTTCGGAAATAACTATCCGGCGATTATTACCAATTTTTTCGGGTTCAATATGTTCGTAAGTTAAAGGATTTTTCTCTACCGCCGAGACGTGAATTCCGCCTTTATGAGCAAAAGCCGAACGCCCGACAAAAGCTGCGTGTTCATTGGGTGCAAGGTTGACAACTTCGCTAATAAATCTACTTGCAGTAGTCAGTTGAGTAAGTTTATCTTCTGGGAGACAGTCGTAGCCTAACTTTAATTGCAGATTGGGAATAACTGAACAAAGGTTAGCATTGCCGCAACGTTCGCCATAGCCATTAATTGTCCCTTGTACCATTGTCGCCCCTTCAAGTACCGCCGCGATCGCATTTGCAACCGCAGTATCGGCATCATTATGAGTATGGATACCAATTTGAGTGTTGGGGGGCAAAAATTGCTTGACATCGCGGACAATCAGGCTAATCTCGTGGGGTAATGTTCCGCCATTGGTATCGCACAAAGCCACCCATTGCGCCCCCGCAGTTACCGCAGTTAGTAAGGTTTTTAGGGCATAATCTTTATTTTGTTTATAGCCATCAAACCAGTGTTCGGCATCATATATGACTTTGCGCCCCGATAATTGGAGAAAGGCGATCGTGTCGCGGATCATCTCTAAGTTTTCTTCTAAGCTAGTCTTCAAACCCTCTATAACGTGCAAATCCCAAGATTTACCGAAAATAGTTACCCAACGAGTTCCCGCCGCTAGAATCGCTTGCAGCATCGGATCGGTTGCTGCCGATATATTCGGGCGACGAGTAGAACAAAAAGCGACAATTTCGGCGTTAGTTAAAGGTTCTTTTTGAAGTTGCCAAAAAAATTGTACATCTTTAGGATTTGCCCCTGGCCATCCCCCCTCAATAAAAGGCACTCCCAAAGCGTCTAATTGTCTAGCGATGCGAAGTTTATCTTCTATAGATACTGATAAGCCTTCTCTTTGAGTTCCATCTCTTAAGGTAGTGTCATAAATCCAAAGCGGTGTTGCCATAAAAACTAATTAGACTAAGAGGGATATCAAAAATAGGAAAATAGAATAATATGCCCCAAGTTTTTGCCCAGGGTAAGGTAATAGTTTGCAATACTGGCGATAATCTTCGTCAGGTACTACTCAATAATGATATCAATCTCTACAATGGCAACGCTTCCATAATTAATTGTCATGGACTAGGTACTTGCGGTACTTGTGCTGTGATGGTAGAAGGAGAAGTTTCTGAAGTAACTTGGCAAGATAAAACTCGGCGCAGTCTTCCCCCTCATTCTCCCACTAAAAATCTCCGTCTTGCTTGTCAAACCAAGGTTTTAGGCGATGTAAATGTGACAAAATTTGATGGTTTTTGGGGCCAAGGTGAAAAAGTCGTTTGGACGGCAAAAGTTTAGGTACTAGGGGAAATATGAAATTCTCTCAGCCTTATCAACCCCTACTACTCCGTATTTTGCATGGGTTAACAGGTCTATTTCTAGTTGCGGCAATTTTGACAGCTTTCTGGACTTACAACACTTTTGATGGACGCTGGGGGAAGCTTCCCCTTCCTTACTACTCTGACATTGAAGGTTTACATGGGGCCTTTGGGCTATTTACCTTGCTCATTTTTCCTCTATTTGTTCTTTATGCCTTCCATCGGGGACAAAAAAAATTGCTGCAACCCGATTTTTTAGTCAAGCTGAATCAAGTTAACAAACCTATTTGGTGGTATACCTTAAACCGATTTTCTAATACCCTGATAATTTTGTCCCTCACTTTCGCCGTTTTTAGTGGCAAAATGATGGACGAGAAATGGTTGCCTAATGGAGAACTAAATCGCTTTTGGTACTATGCCCACCTAGTATCATGGGTAATTATCATAGGTTGTATTGCTCTGCATCTGCTCTTAAACGCCAAAGTGGGAGGATTACCATTACTGCTATCGATGTTAAACTGGCGATTTCGTGCCAAAGATAGCCCCGCATTGTGGTCTACTCATATTGCTAATTGGTGGTCTTGGCGACGGAGTACGCAATTAAACTTAAAATCTATTTCTCTACTTACCGTCTTAGAAATGCTGGTGTTAATAAGTATTGCGTCTGCGTGGATCATTTCGCTATTCAAAGAGTTTTAAATTTTTACCGATTAGCAAAAGGAACAAAGATTAATCGCTAGGCTAGATAGGGGGAAAAAGGAGCATAGTTTGGCATGACAACGGATGTATTGATTATTGGTGGTGGAGTAATTGGTTTAGCAACTGCCATTGAATTAAAATTGCGATCGCATTGCGTAACTATAATTGTCCGCGATTTCAACTCTGGTGCAAGTCACGCCGCCGCCGGAATGTTAGCGCCCGAAGCCGAACAAATTCCCCCTGGTGCAATGTTAGACCTTTGCTTGCTGTCGCGGCAACTATACCCAGATTGGACGAGCAAAATTGAGCATCTTAGCGGTTTAAGTACAGGCTATTGGAATTGTGGCATTTTAGCCCCAGTTTACGCAAAAACGAGCCGAAATAATGGTCACTGGTTAGATAAAAAAGCAACTTCTCAGCATCAGTCTAATTTAAGCGCCGATGTAGTTGGTAGTTGGTGGTATCCCGAAGATGGACAGGTAGACAATCGGGCTTTAACTAATGCCCTTCGCGCCAGTGCGATCGCCTTAGGTGTAATTATTCAAGATAAAGTCACAGTCAAAAACTTTATCTATCAGCAAAATCGCGTTACAGGAGTTTGCACCACAGCTAACGATCTTATCCATGCCGAACATTATGTACTAGCAACGGGCGCTTGGTCGCAGGAATTATTACCCATTCCCGTACATCCCAAAAAAGGACAAATGTTATCGGTGCGCGTAACTGATAAAGAATTGCCCTTAAAACAAGTTTTATTTGGCTCAGATATATACATAGTTCCCCGCGCTGATGGGAGAATTATTATCGGTGCAACTATGGAAGATGTAGGCTTTACTCCCTACAATACTCCCGCAGGTATGCAATTGCTTCTACAACGGGCTATCCGACTTTTTCCCCCATTGCAGCATTATCCAATTGAAGAATTTTGGTGGGGTTTTCGTCCCGCAACGCCGGACGAGTTACCAATTTTAGGTGCTAGTCCTTACGATAATCTTACTCTTGCTACTGGTCATTATCGCAATGGCATCCTTTTAGCCCCAGTAACCGCTAATCTAGTTGCAGATGTCATAAATAACAAAAATTCTTCTTTACTAGAACATTTCCACTACTCCCGGTTTTACAGTTAAATATATTTCCTTTTTCAAAATGCAGACACTCAACCACTCTCAAGACAAATTTTTAGATCGCCCCCTAACTATTGCGGGTAAAACCTTTCAATCGCGCTTGATGACGGGTACGGGAAAATACCGCAGCATTGAAGAAATGCAACAAAGTATTATTCAAAGCGGCTGTCAAATTGTCACCGTTGCCGTGCGGAGAGTGCAAAATAACGCCCCAGGACACGAAGGATTGGCAGAGGCTCTAGATTGGACAAAAATTTGGATGTTGCCCAATACCGCAGGCTGTCAGACGGCGGAAGAAGCGATCCGCGTAGCAAGACTAGGGCGAGAAATGGCGAAGTTATTAGGACAAGAAGACAATAACTTTGTCAAATTAGAAGTAATCCCCGATCCTAAATACTTATTACCCGATCCAATTGGAACTTTAGAAGCTGCCGAAAAGCTGGTTAGAGAAGGCTTTGCCGTCTTACCTTATATTAATGCCGATCCAATGCTGGCTAAACGTTTAGAAAATATTGGTTGCGCTACGGTTATGCCTCTAGCTTCCCCCATTGGTTCGGGTCAAGGGATGAAAAATGCGGCAAATATTGCCATAATTATTGAAAACTCTGGCATCCCTGTAGTTGTGGATGCGGGGATTGGTACGCCTAGCGAGGCGGCGCAAGCAATGGAAATGGGCGCAGATGCGTTACTTATTAATAGCGCGATCGCCCTAGCCCAAAATGCCCCAATTATGGCACGGGCAATGAATCTAGCCGCCCAAGCTGGACGCATGGCGCACCTAGCCGGACGTATCCCAATTAAAGACTATGCGATCGCAAGTTCCCCCCTAAGTGGCACTATTACCACCTAACAATTAAATCTCCAGTCTTTTCTAAGGCTGGAGGTTATATAAAGATTTATTTCTAAGATTTGTGAGTTTATTTACAACCTTATGTTACGATTAGTGAAATTTAAGTAACACAAAGGTAAAAAATATGCCATACACAACAGAAGAAGGCGGTCGCCTAAACAATTTTGCCAAAGAGCCAACAGTTTACCAAGCAGAAGATCCTACAGGTACAGAAAAGCGTAATTATGTCTTTTTGGGAATAGTTGCGGCAGCTTTAGTTGGTGGTTTAGTATTTGTAGCTTATTCCGTTTCTTCCGTAAGTTAAGAATCATCTCCTTGGATTGCACTAAATAGTGATGAGTAGTCAGCATCTGCAAACCCGCTAGTTATCGCTATTTCCAAGATTTTTTTTACCCCCTCAATACTACTAATATTCATCTCTTCCCCTTGGGCTTCATTGATAAATAACTCCGTATCTTTCAATAAGTGCTTAGTAGGAAAATTGGGATGATCGTAATTGCGATCGCGCATTCGCTGCAATTTTTTGTCAAAAGTGGGCGCATACAAAGCACTTTGACGGAGAATTTGCATAAAAATGTCAACACTTGCACCTTGACGCTCGACAAAACCTAAACTTAAAGCAAAAGCTGTACTCAAAGAAGCAATTAATTGATTTAAGGCTAGTTTAATCGCTGAAGCACTGCCTACTTCCCCAATTAATAAGACTTCAGTACCAAAGTTTTGTAATAAATCTTGCCAACGTGTAAATTGCGCCTCTGTACCGCCTACCATAACTATTAGCTTGCCAGAATTTGCTTCGGGAATGCTACCTAAAACGGGTGCTTCTAAATAATCTCCTCCAGCCGCGATAATTTCCTTGGCGATCGCTATACTTTCCTTTGGTGCGATCGTACTCATTTGAATTACAGTTTTTTCTGCTAAATGAGGCTTAACACCCTCGGATAACAACAAGCTGCGGATAGCTGAAGCATTAGTAAGCATGAGAATAATACAATCGCTATCAATAATTGCCTCTATAGGTTGTTGGGCAATCCTCACCCCTGCCTTTTGGAGGGGTTCTAGCTTTTCTGGAGTGCGGTTGTATGCTACTAAATCAATTCCAGACTCTACAAGCCTTTGAGCCATTGGTAGCCCCATTAGCCCCGTACCAATAAAACCTACTTGCATAAATTTAAACAGTTTCTAGAAACTCTCGCATATATCGATTAACTAGCTCTGGCTGCTCTTGCTGTACCCAATGACTGCAATTAGGGATATATTTTATTTGCAAGTTGCGGACGTATGCCTCAGTATTATTAGTTAATTCTTTACCTAGTGCTACATCGCTTTCGCCCCAAATCATCAATGTAGGTACTTCTAAAATACTCCAATCTGTATTTAGCATCCTTTGCTGGGGAATATTGCGGTAATAATTCAACATTGCCGTCAAAGCACCGCGTTTTGATACTGCATTTTTGTAAGCTTCAATATCGGCTTTAATAAAAGCATTTTTGTTAATTACTCCCGCAGTCATCATTGTTTCGATTAATTGATAATCTGACGCTTGAATTAAGGCTTCGGGAATCTCTGGTAACTGAAACAAAAACATATACCAACTGCGAAGCAATTGCTGGGGAGTACGTAAACCTTCCGCCATTCTCGCAGGATGAGGAATATTTAAGACAATTAGCTTTTCTACCATTTGGGGACGAGAATAAGCAAAATGCCAAGCGATCGCACCTCCCCAATCATGCCCTACTAATACGCACTTGTCGTAACCTAAACCTGTAATTACTCCTTCAATATCTTTAATAAATTCATCCATCACGTAAGCCGATTGTGCTTTTGGCTTATCGCTATCGTTGTAACCGCGTAAATCGAGCGCCACAACTTGATAATTAGAGGCAAATTCTGGGATTTGATGCCGCCATGAGTACCAAAATTCAGGAAATCCATGCAGCATTAACATTAATGCCCCATTTCCCTGCGTTACATAGTGTAGTTTTACGCCGTTTGTGGTGATGTATTCGTGCTGCCAAGAATCAGTAATTGCAGTCATAATTAATACTCCTTAAAATTGGCTACTAAATTAGTATCGCTTGGGTTTATTAAATTCAAATTAACAAGACCTGTCAAAATTTATACACTTGGATAGATGTATTAATTAATAACTTTTTGTTATGTGTCATTTGTATAAGTATTTTTTTAATCATGACACAACAATTAGTGCAGGAACGTTCTCTATGGATAGAGCGGTTAGCCCGATTTGGCTACGCAGCTAAGGGCGTTGTTTATGGCATAGTTGGACTATTAGCCGCTCAAACCGCTTTTGGTTCTGGTGGACAAACGACAGATACTAAAGGCGCTTTAAGTGCGATTGTAACGCAACCCTTTGGAAAATTTTTACTAAGTTTAGTTGCTATCGGTTTAATAGGCTATACGCTTTGGCGTTTGATTCAAGCAATTAAAGATCCCGAACATAAAGGTACAAAACCTAAAGGTTTAGCGCAACGGATTGGTTACGCGGCTAATGGTTTTGTTTATGGAAGTTTAGCAATAAGCGCGATTGGAATTGTTATCGGTTCGGGGAGTGGTAGTAATAGTAATTCTACTCAAGATTGGACAGGAAAGTTACTTTCTCAGCCCTTCGGACAATGGCTTGTCGGCACAATTGGCGCGGGGGTAATTGGTTTAGGTTTCTATCAGTTTTATAAAGCTTATAAAGCAAAGTTTCGTAAAGAAATGGATTTGAGTCAGGTAAGTGACGTACAACAAAATTGGATAATTGCGATCGGTCGATTTGGTTTGGCGGCGCGAGGCGTAGTATTTTGTATTATTGGGTTCTTCTTAATTCAAGCAGCGCGACAGTACGACCCTAGTGAAGTACGCGGGTTAGGTGAAGCTTTACAGGTATTACAACAACAACCTTATGGCCCTTGGCTTTTGGGTATAGTAGCTCTGGGTTTAATTGCCTATGGTATTTACATGATAATTCAGGGGCGCTATCGTCATTTGAATACAAAAGAAGTGTAGGCAGTAAATAATAGTAGGTAATACCGATCTAATCGCTAGAATATTGCTGGACAAAAGAGGCTAAATTAAATGTTTTTAGTTACCGGTGCAACTGGAGATATAGGTCAAAAAGTTGTACAAATACTCAGAAAAAGAGAGACTCCTGTTCGCTCTTTTGTGCGTCTAAATTCTCGCTATGGCGAACTAGAATACCAAGGTAGTGAAATATTTATCGGCGACTTGAAAGAGCAAAGAGATGTAAATAAAGCTTGTAATGGAGTGCAATATATAATCAGCGCTCACGGTAGCGGTGGAGATGCAATCGGTTTAGACTACCGCGCCAATATTGAACTAATCGATCGCGCTCTTGATGTTGGCGTGGAGCATTTTGTCTTTATTTCCGTACTGGGAGCAGATCGCGGCTATGAAGATGCGCCAGTATTTAAGGCAAAGCGGGAGGTGGAAAAATATTTACAATCTAGTGGTTTAAACTATACTATTTTGCGCCCCGCAGGTTTGGCATCAAATTTATTGCCTCTAGCGCAAAGATTCAAGCAAACAGGTATATATTTACTGATCGGCGATCGCTATAGTCGCACTTCAATTATTAGCACCGATGACCTAGCATTAATGGCGGTAGATTCAATAACTAATAGCGCCGCTCGTAACCAAATTTTTGCCGTCGGTGGCCCAGAGGCTTTGAAGCGCGAGGATATCCCCCAAATTTTTAGTCGCGTTTATCAGCGTGAAGCTACGCTACTCAATCCGCCCTTGGTTGTTGTTGATGGTTTACGCTCGGTAATTGGCTTATTTAACCAAGATGCCCAGAAAGCTTTTGGCACTTTTCGGACTTTGCTCAACAATGAATTTTTCTGCACTCCTGCCGAAATTGAACGTTTAGAATCAATATTTAATTTCAAGCTAGAAACCTTGGAGAGCTTTATCAGACGAAATTGATATTTATGCCGTCAATAACTGGGATAGTCTTAGCTGGGGGTAAAAGCTCCCGTATGGGTAGCGATAAAGCTTTGCTGCCGATTGGTGGCGTACCAATGTTACGCCTTGTATGCGATCGCGCTTTGTCGGTATGCGATCGCGTTTATGTCGTCACCCCTTGGCAAGAGCGCTATAAACACTTGCTTCCAGCAACTTGTCAATTTATCCGCGAAGTGCAACCTAGGGGCGCAGAAAATGCTCCTATACTCGGCTTTGCTCAAGGACTTGCTCAAGTTACAACCGATTGGGTACTGCTTCTTGCTTGCGATTTACCTCAGTTGCAAGTGGAAGTGTTGCAAGGGTGGGTAAAGCAACTAAATAATTGTAGAGCGATCGCGCTGTTGCCTCGCCATGCCAAAGGTTGGGAGCCATTATGCGGTTTTTATCGCCGCGACTGTTTAACTGCGCTTACAGGCTTTATTGACACTGGCGAGCGATCGTTTCAATCATGGCTGAAGCAGCAATCCGTGCAAGTTTTGACGGTAACGGATGCTCAAATGTTTTTTAATTGCAATACACCCGATGATGTAGCAGCGACGGAGAAGAAACTAATATCTAGGGGTGATGGTTTGGCGATACCATAGCCTTGAGCGTAATCTATCCCCAAAGTTTTAATTTTCTGAAGAATTTGCTCGTTTTCTACAAATTCCGCAATAGTTTGAATACCCATTACCGATGCAATGCGAATAATTGCTTCTACCATTGCCGAGGCGATCGCATCTTCTTCGATATCTTTGATAAAAACACCATCAATTTTTATGTAATCTACAGGTAAGTTTTTTAAGTAGGCAAAAGAGGACATTCCGCTCCCAAAATCATCTAAAGAAAATTGACAGCCAAGGGTTTTTAATTCCTCAATTAGCTGGGCAGCTTTAGTTAAATTAGTAATGGCTACTGTTTCGGTTATTTCAAAACAAATTATTGTCGGTGGAATATTATATTTACTAAATTGCTCGTGGATAAAGCTAATAAAATTTATATCATTGATACTAGCACCTGAAAGATTTATAGCATATAAATTAGCGTCATCTTTTAATTCAATATTTCCTCGTTCTAAATAAGCAAACAGTGTAGAAATTACCCATCTATCAATTAGGTGCATGAGGTTGTAACGTTCGGCGGCGGGAATAAATGCCATCGGTGAAATAATTTTTCCTGTGTCATCTTTCAAACGGAGCAGAATTTCCCAGTGTTGATACTTTTTGCTATTTTGAATTGGGATAATAGGTTGAGAATAAAGGCAAAAACGATCTGCTAATAATGCTTTAGGAAGTATTGATATCCACTGCATTTCGCCGATTTGATCTGTTTCGCTCCTATTAGGTTGATAGATATATATTTGATTTCTACCTCTATTTTTTGCAGTATAACAAGCCGCATCAGCCGCCCGTAAAATATCAATTAAATTTTGATTATCATTAATAGCAACTAAGCCAATACTTACCCCGATAGCAAAAGTTTTTTCTTGCCAAACAAAGCGAAACTCCTCAAGGCACAATCGCAAAATATTGGTAATTTTTGCTGCTTCACTTACTGAGCAATTATATAGTAAAAGTCCAAACTCATCGCCGCCCAAACGTGCCAAAACATCAGTGTTTCTTAGCTGTCTTTGAAATAAAACACTAACTTGACATAATAGTTGATCTCCAGCGAAGTGTCCGCAGGTGTCATTAATAATTTTAAATTGATCTAAATCTAAATAGCATAAAGTATGTTCTTGATAAGCAGTTTTATTGCTAACTACTGCTGCTTGTAAAAGCTGCTCAAAATGACGGCGATTTAATAATTGCGTTAAAGGATCGTGATTAGCTTGCCAAGCTAGTTGTTGCGACAAGCGGCGAGACTGAGTTACATCGCGAAATACAAAGATATTACCTACAAAAGCGCGATCGCTATCAAAAATTGGGGCTGCACAATAATCGATTGCAAACTCTGTGCGATCGCGAGATATAAGTAAAGTATTTTCTGTGGTGTCAACAAAATGTTCTGCACAGATAGATTTATAATCAAAGTTTTCTATCGGTGTCCTTGTTGTCTCATCAATAATTGTAAATACTTCCCCTAATGGTAAGCCTTCTGCTTCTTGAAATTGCCAGTTAGTAAGTCTTTCTGCCACGGGATTTAAAGATTTTATTTTGTTATTTGCATCCGTAGTAATTACCGCATCGCCTATGGATTGTAATGTTACTTGAGCTAACTCTTTTTCTTGAAACAATGCTTGCTCAATCCGTTTACGCTCATCAATCTCTTTTGTTAATTTTAAATTAGCGGCTTCTGTAACTTTGGTTTTAATTAGCGCCTCTTGGGCAATTTTTCTTTCTGTAATGTCGTGCTGCATTCCCCAGATTCTGACTAACTTACCATTTTCAACAATTCCTAATAAGTTAATTAAAAAATATCTTTTATTACCTTGCTTATCTAATTGATAAAATTCTCGATCAACGATTCGGTAGTTAGAATAAATAAAACTAAGTAATAATTTTCTACTTAACGGTACGCAATTAATTAATAAATCATTGATGCTGATACCAATTAAGTCTTGAACGCTGTTGTAACCAAGCATATAAGCTAAAATATTATTGCACTCTGCCAAATAACAATATTTACAAAAATACTCAAGTTGCTCAGTTTCCGTACAATTAATTGCTAAGGGATGTTGCAACTCGCAGCGCCAAATTCCTTCAGAACTTTGGGCGAAAAAAGCCCGGTAACGTTCTTCACTTTGTTGGAGTGTTTTATGGAATTTATACAGTTGATGCAACATCAAGTTAATGTTATTCCCTAAATGAGATAATTCATCTTTTCCCGAAACTATTACCCGCGCTGGCAAATTACCACTATTAGCAATGCGATTAACTCCAGTAGTCAGACGAGTTAACCGTGATAGAACTAAAGTTTCTAACCAGAACAAAGTTAGTAAACCAAAAATTAATCCCACCGTACAAAGTGAAATACCGATATAGCGCGTACTAATCGTACCTTGCCTATAAATCACTCTAGGAGTATCTACACGTAATAACAGCGTAGGTTTGCCTTCAATACCTTTTAGTAAACTGAAGCCAGCAATTGTATCTTTATTTACTATTTTTAAAATAATCGATGAATTATTGGCGATTTCTTGACTTGCTGCTTGAAAATTTAGCGGTATTTGTTTAACGTCGTATCGTTGCGTAGTCAATTTGGAACGGGTTTGTTTTGCTAGTTGCTCAATATCTAAGTAACGTCCCATCAATAGGATGCCACGACTTGAACTTGTCCCTTGACTATTAAAAATATTTCGGGCGCTAATCATCATCGCACCCGTAGGTAGCAGCAAAATTCCCGTTTGCTGTCGATCGCTTTGCCGTAAAGTGTCAATTAGATGTTGTTGTAGCGGCGCTGCAATCGCCTGGCTTTGTGCCTGAGTGGGTTCTATAAATTTGCCAAACACTAACTGCTGCTGGTTATTTATATAGGCTATTAAATCTATGTCTCCCCTAATTAAGGTTGCATCGTTGAGATTTTCTTTTATGTAGTTACTATTGTAATTTTCGATAAAATTATAGGTGATATCCCACTCGGCCCAATCGCTATTTAAAAGGTTGAGTTCGCTAAGTTCGTCGGTGTAAACCTCCATAACTCGTTGGACATTTTCGCGGGCATTTTGGGCTTCAACATCCCTAAATCCTTTTAATAAAATATTTGTGGAAATAATATATAAAACTGCGATCAAACAAAAAGTAGTAACAACAACAAGTAATAAAGTTTTTTTACGTAACGTCATAGGTTTTACAAGCAACGTTACCAAAGTTGGCAAGTGTGTAGTTTTTTATTGTCATAATTGCCACAGTTCCTTAAGACAATTGTGCTAAGGCGCAGGTTTTACTTTTAACGGCAGTAACTACTTTGAAGTAAAACAAGCAGCCTAAACTTAGGTTTCCCCTAAAGCAAGTTATTCTACCCTTGACTACCCTTACTTCATCGAATCTTTATGGTTTTAGCTATAAAACCTACTTTTTTGGCTACTAATGTCTAAAAAGCAGGGTTTAGCGATCGCATAACCTTGAGCATAATCTACACCCAAAGATTGGAGTTTCTGGAATATTTCATCATTTTCTACATATTCAGCAATGGTTTGTATTCCCATTACTACTGCAATGCGTTTAATTGCCTCTACCATCTCTAACGCGATCGCATTTTGTAGAATTTCTTGAATAAAAGTTCCATCAATTTTTACATAATCTACAGGCAAAGTTTTAAGATAAGCAAAAGATGACATTCCACTCCCAAAATCATCTAAGGCAAAGCTACAACCAAGCAGCTTTAATTTGTTAATCAGTTCCGCCGCTTTAGCTAAATTAGTAATAGCAATAGTTTCGGTAATTTCAAAACAAATAATCTCTGGGGGAATTTGCGTACTTGCAAACTGTTGTTGCACAAAGTCAAAAAATTGAGCGTCATTAATACTCGCCCCCGATAGATTGACGGCGTACAAACTTGGTAAATTTTTAATTAGACAGGATTCCCAAACTGTTTGGTATTGCTGTTTTAAATGAGCAAACAGCGTCGCAATTACCCAGCGATCGATCTGCTGCATCAAATTGTATCTTTCGGCGGCGGGTAAAAAATCAACGGGTAATATAATATTGCCGCTTTTATCTTCTAAGCGTAAAAGAACTTCGCAGTGTTCCTGTTTAATGTCGCTATTGTCAATTGGCACAATTTTTTGATAGCAAAGGCGGAAGTTGTTATTAGCGATTGCTTGGGGAATAATTAAACCCCACTGCATTTCGTTAGATTTGGGCGCTAATTCGCCTTGATTATTTTGATAAATATGAACTTGATTTCTACCTTTGTTTTTAGCACTATAGCAAGCGGTGTCAGCAGCATTTAAAGCTATATCCAAGCTGGGAAATTTGGCATTAATAGCAACTATACCAATACTTACACCAATAGAAAATGTGCGATCGCGCCAAGAAAAAGTAAATTGTGAAACTTGTTCCCTTAAAATATTGGCAATTTTTATCGCTCCATGGAGGGGACAGTCATACAATAAAATTCCAAATTCATCCCCTCCTAAACGAGCCAACGTATCGGTTTTACGCAAGTTATTTTGAAATAAGTTGCTAATTTGTTTTAATAATTCATCGCCAGCCAAATGTCCGCAAGTATCGTTAACAATTTTAAAGCGATCGAGATCCAAATAACATAAAATATGTTGTTGCTGTGAGTTTTTAGTTGATAATAAAGCTGCCTCTAAACTTTGTTCAAAAGCACGTCTATTTAATAATTCTGTTAAGGGATCGTGGGTAGCTTGCCAAGACAATTGTTTTTCGCTTTCTCTCAGAGCAACTTCGGCTTGTTTGCGAGTTCTAATATCTCGCAGCACAATACATAAAGCATCTCTTTCTTCATAATCGATCGCATTTGCACTAAATTCAACATCAATGAGCAAATCGTATTTATGACAAAATTGCCATTCACCTACCAAAGGAGCATTTGTTCCGGCAATATTTGCGATCGCATCATCAACTTGCTTGCGATCGCCGATGATAATATCGTAGAGCGTCATTTTTTGTAATTCTTGCCAAGAATAACCAAGCAAATTTAACAAGGCATTGTTTGCTTCAATAAAACTTTTATTATCTGTATCAACTAATATAATGCCTTCGGAAGCTTGAGTAACTACTGCTCGATAGCGTTGTTCTCGCTCCTGTCGTTCGTGATAAAATAACAATAAATGCTCTAACATTGGCAAGGCAATCGAGCCAAACACTAAGCCGATAACGCACAAAGATATTAACAAGTAACTTAGGCTTTTCTGACTTTGAATATTATAATTGTCTCTAGAATGATTTACCCGCAATATTGCTACAGGTCGATTGTATATATCATTTAATAAAGTATATCCAGCAATAGTTTCTTCAGTTAATGAGTTAATAAAAATTGGTTTGTTGGCGGATAGATTGGCGCGGGCAGTTTGTATATCTGTAGATAGAATACTATTATTTAAAGGAGAAATTATTAAAGATAAACGAGTTGTTTTAGACAAGTTATTAATAAGTTTAGCATCTATATACCGCCCAAAAATTAACCTTCCCCGTACAGCACCGCCACCTTTGCTATTTAAAATTGGGTGAGAAGAAATTAACATCAAACCTTCTTTTGCTGCGATTATTCCCGCTAAACTATTATTGGGATTAGAACGTTGCAATAAAATGTTGTTTGGCTGAATACTTGCGCTAATTGAGCCAGGTATGCTAGTTTTCTGTTTGCTATTTAGATCGAATCCAGTCCCGAATATAACTTTTCCTTGGGAGTTAACATAAACTACTAGATTTACATCTAATAAAGCAATTTGTTCGTTAGTTAAGTTCGAGCTAATATATTGTTGATTGCCATCTTGAATAAACTTATAGGTATCATCCCAAGCTGACCAATCAGCATGACTATTACTAAAATCTGCAACATTTTGGTTAAAAACTCCCGCAACCCCAGCAACTAATTGTTCAGTATCTTGTTTTCCTACTTTTGCTAGGCTACGAGATAATATAGTCGAAGATGCAGCATAAAAAACGCCAATTAAAGTTACTAAAGACACACAAAATATGCTTCGTGTTTGGTAACGTAGCTTTTTCGACTTGGCTTTCTTGGTATTAGGCTTTAAATTAACTTCAGAGTTTGGAAGCCGCGATCGCGTTTTAGTGATCTGCAAAATACTACACCAATTAAATTGTTAATAAAGTTGAATCATGGCAGAGTTGGAAAAAAAATGACAAGGGTCTAATATTGTAGCTTGTTAATAAGATGTGTTAAAACGTCGTCAAATAAAAACACTTCAAGTATAACCTTGAAGATTATTGATAATTATGAATTATTAACTAAAATTTGTGTTGATTGGGCGATTTCTTTAAAAAGAGCGATCGCCTTTAGCCGCAGAAAAGAGGATCGATTGATTGAAGAACAAGCTTTTTGGGTAGCATGGGCGCAAATTAACGGCGTGGGGTCAATTTTGACAAAACGCTTGCAACAGCAGTTTGGGACGTTAGCCACAGCTTGGTTAGCGTCTAAAGAGCAATTAATGCAAGTAGAAGGAATAGGATTGCAAACTGTGGAAGCGATCGCGCTGCAAAAGTCGCGATTAGATCCAGAAGAATTATTTTTACAACACCAAAGGCAAAATCCTAATTTTTGGACTCCCAATCAAACGGATATTTACCCGCATTTGCTTTTAGAAACCGCTAGTCCGCCGCCAGTTTTATACTACCTAGGAAAAGTAGCCGTTGCCGAAAATCATGGTACTACCCCCTTAGTAGGAATTGTTGGTACTCGCCATGCTTCAGAATATGGCAAGCGCTGGACGCGAAAAATCAGTACAGCCTTAGCCAAAAGCGGCTTTACAGTAGTTTCAGGAATGGCGGAAGGCATTGATACTGAAGCTCATCTAGGTTGCCTAGAAGCTGGCGGGAGAACGATCGCTGTATTAGGTACTGGAGTTGATATTGTATATCCGCCGCGCAACGCCGAACTTTATCAAAAAATTCTCTCCCAAGGGTTAGTTGTCAGCGAATACAGTGCCAAAACACCCCCGGATCGTTCCCATTTTCCCCAACGCAACCGGATTATTGCGGGTTTAAGTAGAGCGGTGATAGTTATAGAAGCGCCCACTAGATCAGGGGCTTTAATTACGGCTAGGTTTGCGAATGATTTTTGTCGGGATGTGTATGTTTTGCCAGGAAGCTTGGATAATGAGCGATCGCACGGCTGTTTAGAACTAATTAGCAATGGCGCTACAATAATTTTGGGAGTTGAGCCTTTATTAGAGATGCTTGGTGCAATGCCTCAACTCGATGCCAATCCAGCACCCCAGCAATTGGAGCTATTACAAGTAAACTTAGCCCCAGAACTTAAACGGGTATGGGAGGCGATCGCCTTTGCGGCGATGCCAATGGATTTGATTGTGCAGCAAACTAATATGTCTGTAGGTGAAGTTTCTGGTGCTTTATTACAGTTAGAACTTATGGATTTAGTATCTCAGCTACCGGGAATGCGTTATCAAAGGAATTAGCAATTAGTCATTGAAATTATTACCGATTACCTTCAATCAAAATTAGATGATTTTTAGAATCAACTTTGATTTTTCCTTGTGCCTGCAACTTACCGATCAACCGAGTAATCGTCACTCTAGTCGTAGAACAAGCGTCGGCAAAATCTTGATGTGTAAAACGAATATTTAAACGAGTTCCTAACTCTACACTTTCGCCAATTTCTTGTTTTAATAACTGTAAAAGCTGATAAAAACGATCTTTGACTCGGCGTTGTCCAGAGATTGCTAAAAGAGCTTCAGTTTGCCGCAAGCGCAGGCTAACTTGAGTAATAACATTTTGAGCAAGATGAGGAGAATTAGCTATTTCTGCCCAAGGAACATTTATTAACTGGACTTCTTTAGATAAAGCGGTAGCTTGATAAGTTTGTAAACAGGTCAATTCTGCGCCAAAAAGCATATTGAAGCCTACTAAACCTACTAAAATTTCTTCGCCATTTTCACAGACGGTAGAAAGCTTGACTACACCTTGACAAACTTGCCAAATAGTTTGATGTTTTATCGGAATTAGTTCACCTCTTAAGTAAGTATGTTTCTGACTATTAAAAATAGATTTTGAGTTATCTTGTGCAGGTATTGATTTTTCTAGCTGTGCTTTTAATTTAGCTTCAGTATCACTCACACATATCCGTAAACCGATTAAATTACCTTCCCAATCGCTAATTTTAGACACTAACAATTCGGCTTTAAAGGGCTGAAGATTGCGCGGCAAAAGACATAAGTTCCATTTATCAGTATTTTTACCTTGTTGCAATTGAGTCAACTGGACGTGAAATAATTGTCTATTTTCTTCGGCAATAAATACAATTAATGGCTTGCCAATTAAAAAGCGCTGCTGAACGTTAAATAGATTAGCTGCTACACAGTTTACTTCTTGAATTATGCCTTGCTCGTCAGTTACTAAATAGGCATTTGGAGCAAATTCAAAAAGTTCTTGATATCGTTGTTTTTGAACTTCTAAAGCTATTTGTGCTAAACGCAGTTCTTCGTTTTGCTGCTGCAATTCTTCTAAAGATACTTGCAATTCTTCGGAAATTACTCCAAGCTCTTTAAAAGCTGTAGGCATAATTTCTAAGGGAATTTCTAAATTTGTTTTTACTCCTTCGTACAAATCTTCTAAACGAATATTTATACTTTCTACTTGTTTTGTAAAATTATCTAAGTTCAAATTTCACCTCTACTGTTTAAGCAAGTAAGATTATTAATAGTTGTAGTGAGAATGAAATTTTTACCAATACAATATATTGTTCTTAGGTAAGTTGTTCTCCCACGTTATTTTTACTGGATTAATACATAGGTTGGCAGAAAAACTAATAGAGATTATTTTTAAAGCTATTAATCTTTTAGTTAGAAATTTTACTTTTAATAAGTACAGTCAATTACAAGTATTAAAATTTACTTTACTATACTTAAATAACAAACGATCGCCACGTTTAAATCGATCGTTTTCTCTTGGGAGTTGCGATCTTAGGTACGGAGTTTGAAGAAGCAGGAGGGAGGTAAGTTTGAGCGATTGATTGCTTGGGTGTGGTTGGGCGTTGTTGTGACAACCAACGAAAGGCGATCGCACCGCCTACAGTTACTATTCCTAAAGAAAATAAACTTATGCTGCTGCTTAAGCCTCCAATAGCTGCATCAACTAAACCAATCGTGACTAAAAAGCTGGGGATAGGTTCTTTACGATACACTGAACTCAAAAATCTCGGATTTAGAGGGTTCATTACAACTTTGTTGATTTTTTAGGGCTATTTTCTCGGTAGGGGAAGTAAATATTTGATTTATTTACCTTGCCAACTTTTAGAAATAAATTTGACTTATGCACTTAATTTTAGCTCGTGAAACCCAAAGCTTTGCCTTTTACTTAAAATTCAACTAACTATACTTAGTTTTAATTTTTTGATCTTATGGATACCCAGTTTATTTTAAGCCCAACCAAGCAAGCATACCTTGATTAGTAACGTACTCAATAATCACCATTATGCTAAAACCAATCATGGCGGCTCTCCCATTTAATCGCTCTGCATATTCGTTAAACCCAAACTTGGGTTGTTGTAACTTTGGGGTGATGGTAGGTTGTTGTGGTTGAGCGTTCATACTAAAACTTATTATCTGTTGAACAAACATAGACTTGCTACCAGCAAAATCTTAGGTTTACGGCGATCGCGCGTACCAAGCTTTGCGACTATAGCCATCTATACAAACTACTGTAACATTTATTTATATTAAAATAATAGGGGCAAAACCCAGAAATTGGCAGCAAAGTTAAAAAAAGTATGTTATGGTAGGAAATGCCACGGCGGGCGTAGCCAAGTGGTTAAGGCAGTGGATTGTGATTCCACCATTCGGGGGTTCAAGTCCCCTCGTTCGCCCTGAAAAAACAAATAATAGCAAAATGCCGCTAATTCATTGTCTGGATTGGCGGCATTTAGTTGAGGGAAGCGATCGCCCTACAGCAATATTTAGGTAGCTAATTACTTAACTGAAACAGCATCAACATCGACTGTACCAGGATCGGTGGTGGTGGTAGTTTCTGAGTAGTTTTTGCGGGCTTTTACGCCTTCAATTACTATTTGGGAAACTTCAGAGACTAAAAGCGTTAGTAAAAAAACATCATCTAATTGTCCAACAATGGGCAAGAAGTCCGGCGCAATATCAATAGGACTAACAAAATAGAGCGCTGTGGCAATAATTACCCACCAACGGTATTTTGGATTGCGAAGCAGATCGCGATACCAAGCGTAGACTGATTGAATCGAAAAGTTCATTTATTCCACCTCAAGTTATTTATAATTGTGACAAATGTATGGAATAAGTTGCGGTGTGAATAACCGTCCTTTTACAGTGCGGAGGTTGCCACTATTGACCGCCATAGGTTGAACACTTCCAAAAATTTTCGGCTATGAGAAGTGATAATCTCTACAATTAAAGTGCCTTAAGCAATGTTGTTGTGGTTAACTATGCTTAAATATCGGGCTGAGGAGAGTAAAACCTGTGGATATAGTACAAATTTTTCGTGATGGCGGCCCCGCAATGTGGCCCTTACTAGCTTTATCAATTTTATCTTTGAGCGTAATTATTGAGAGACTGTGGTTTTGGGTGAGGATTCTTACCCAAGAAAGTCAGATTGTCAATCGCGTTCTCAATACTGCTAGTGCCAATTGGGTATCGGCGACAGAACTTGCTAAACGCGCAGTAAATCAACCTATTGGGCGGTTTCTTTACGCGCCTTTGCGTCTTATAAGACCCGATCCAGAGCTTTTTCGATTGGCATTGGAAGCCAGCGCCGAAGATGAAATATCATCAATGCGGCAAGGCGAAAAAGTGCTAGAAGCTGTAATTGCCCTAGCGCCACTATTGGGTTTACTAGGTACAGTATTAGGGTTGATTCAGTCGTTGGGTAATATTCGCCTGGGAGACTTGGGGACGGCGGCGGCGGCGGGAGTAACAACAGGAATTGGGCAATCGTTGATTAGTACCGCCGCCGGACTAATTGTTGCTATTAGTAGTTTGGTGTTTTATCGCTTGTTTCAAGGATTTGTAGTCAATCAAGTAAAAGTGTTTCGTCGGGCAGGAAGCGATTTAGAGTTACTTTATCGGCAATACTGGCAAAATATTCCTGGAAGTTCGCCGACGGCGCAAGAGAGCCAAAATATAGAAGTAGTAAGTTCTGGGGAAAATATACCAACCAAACAATTTACTCAGTTGCAACAACACACAGCTTTGCAGCCTAATATTAGCGAAGATGGCGATCGCATCATTATCACCGCCGAAGACTTAAACCCTTCCACCCCAAATAGTGCCGATCCAATTCCCCCAACGGAAATAGGTCTTGATTTTGATGCTCGTGACGATGAAACACTACAAAATAAAGAAAATCGCCGGGATGGTGGAGAAGTTTAAGATACTGCCATTAAATAAACAAGATGAAAATTAACTTACATTCGCCGATTGAAGAAGTCCAAATTCAAATTATTCCGTTGATTGATGTCATTTTTTGTATTTTGACATTTTTTTTGCTAGCAGCTTTGCAGTTTACGAGACAGCAAGCAATTAATGTAGATTTGCCTAAAGCTAATACCAGCACTACACCCCAGACTCAACAACGCCTGATTGTGACTATAGATCCGGTGGGACAAATTTATGTAGAGCAACAACCAATTAATTTAGATCAATTGCCAGGGACTTTACAAACTTATTTTCAGGCGAACCCCAATGCTTTGATGGTCTTAAACGCCTCGCGGACATCTAGTTATGACGATGTGGTGCAAGTATTGGATACTATGCGTCAAGTTGGAGGCGATCGCGTTGCTTTGGCTACTTTACCGCCAGCTTCTACTCAAACCTCCGGTACTATTGCGCCCAATTCGACTATTCCTGTAAATCCTGGTGCGCCACTACCCACTACTAGCCCTTTACAAGGAAATGCACCTTTACCAACACCGCCCTCTGGGGCGCAATTAACTAATCCAAGTACCACTATTCCAGTTTTTCCGACCGCTCCCTCTAGCCCACAACCTAGCACCGTTTCACCCCAAAGATAAGCTCAAGTTCTGCCAATGTATAGATGAATAATCGCTGTCTATATTAGTCTACTGGTATTAAGAATTTGCTTAGAACTAGGAGAACATAAAATATGCACTTCGATCTTGTAGGTTTATTAATTGCTTGGTTAGTTAGTGCTTCTAGCTTGCTAATTGTGACTAAATTGCCTGTAGGTGTGGAAATTGATAGCCCAGCAAAAGCTTACATCTCCGCCGCCGTTTTGGGAGTCGTGGCGGCGGTTGTCAATCCAATTTTGAGAGCATTCTTTTTTATCCCTAATCTGTTGACTTTTGGCTTAATTTCTGGACTTGTAACGTTTATTATTACGGCGGTAGCTTTGGCAATTACCGCCGGGGCTGTAAGTGGTTTTCGCTTGCGTCAAGGTATCTGGAGCGCCTTGATTGGTGCTTTGGCGCTGTCAGTTGTTAGTAGTTTAATTTATGGTTTTGTGGCTACTTAAGATAAGTCATCCCCTTTCTAAGTTAGAAAGGGGAATTTGTAACTAAGCTGGGACTAAATAGCGATCGCTACCTTCAAGCCCGAAAGCTATATGAATTGCTTTTAAGGCTTTTACGCCTTCTTCTTGGGGGACAACGCAACTAATTTTAATTTCGGAAGTTGCAATCATTTGAATATTGATTTGCTGTTGGGCGAGGGACTGAAACATTTTAGCGGCAATCCCTGGTTGTCCAAGCATTCCTGCGCCCACAATACTTACTTTGGCGATCGCGCTATCGACAACTATTTCCCCCCAACCAAATTCTACCGCCGCAGTCTCTAGGGTTTTTTTTGCCAATTGCGCGTCTAGTTGCGCCACCGTACAAGCAATATCTCGCTTGGGTATGCCGTCAACTATGCGACAGCGTTGAGATTGGATAATTGTATCTACACTAATATTATTTTCTGCTAGTAAACCAAACAATCGGGCGGCAGTTCCTGGGCGATCGGGTACTTGACGAATTGCCAGCCTTGCTTGATTGAGGTCTAGAGCTACCCCCCGCACTGGCGGCAAGGCAGGATTGACAATTTTATTGCTAATATCTTGTTTTGTGACTTCAAAAGCTACACACAGGGCATTGATAGCGCGATCGCCATCAAGGGCATCAATGACGCAGCTAACTTTGACTTCCGAAGTAGAAATCATTTGAATATTAATTCCCGCCGCCGATAACGTCGCAAACATTTTCGCTGCTACCCCAGGACGACCAATCATGCCAGCGCCAGCAATACTTACTTTAGCGATTTGTTTTTGAATCATAACTTCAGCTTCTTGAAGTGTCGCATCGTTATGAGAACGTAATACAGGCGCGATCGCATTTGCTACAGATTCCGCCCGTTTGAGCATAGGCAACGTTACGGTAAAAGCAATATCGTTGGTATTGCCTTCATGGATGGATTGAATAATTAAGTCTACATCCAAGTTTTGTTTAGCAATTTCACCAAATAGTCGTGCGGCTACTCCTGGGCGATCGGGTACGCGAAGTATGGCGACTCGTGCTTGATCGATGTCTAATTCCACTCCATCCACCGGACGAGCAATTTCTAAGCCTACAAGGCTTCTTTCCCTGGGTATAGGCGAAACTACCCGCGTACCAGGTTCGTCACTCCAGCTAGAACGAACTACAAGTTCTACCCCATAATTTCGAGCAATTTCTACAGCGCGAGGATGTAAGACTTTTGCGCCTAAACTTGCTAGTTCTAGCATTTCATCGCAGGTAATTTCTGCCATCAACTGCGCTTCGGGAACTAAACGCGGATCTGTGGTCAAAATTCCCGGTACGTCGGTATAAATTTCGCAGTAATCAGCCTTTAAAGCGGCGGCTAAGGCAACGGCGGAGGTGTCACTCCCACCGCGTCCTAAAGTTGTAATTTCTAATTCTGAAGTGTTACTAATGCCTTGAAAGCCTGCAACGACAACTACTTTACCTTCTTTGAGTTGGCGAGCAATTCGTTCCGGCTTTATGTGTAAAATTCGAGCGCGGCTATGTTCGGCTTCCGTCATAATGCCTACTTGTGCGCCAGTTAGAGAAATTGCTGGTTGTCCTAATTCTTGTAATGCCATTGCCAGCAGGGCAATCGTTACCTGTTCTCCGGTCGAAAGTAACATATCCATTTCTCGACGGCTGGGAGTAGTAGAAATTTCCTGAGCTAATTTTACCAATCCATCAGTGGTTTTTCCCATTGCTGAAACTACTACAACTAGAGAGTTTCCCGCCTGGCAACAGGCGATCGCTCTTTTTGCCACTGCCATAATGCGTTCTACTGAACCTACTGATGTCCCACCGTACTTTTGAACTACTAGCGCCATAACCTTTACTCAAACTTGCTCAATTACAACGTTAAACCAAGCAGGGATTAAGTGTTTACTTAAATACTATTTAGTTTAATTAAAAGCGATCTATTTCTCTACGGGGCGCGTATAACGATGTTTAACGCTTACAGGGAAATATTCTAAATCTCTGGTTGGTTTTAAGGTAATTTGCGGTTTTTGGTAGGTTTGGGGAACGTAGTTAGCAAATTTGCTATTGAGGCATCATAGTAACTGAGAAGTAAACTGGATAGTAACTTTAATCGCAGCAAAAATAGAAGTTTTTTGCTAATTTGAGCTTTATCAAGTTTTCAGCCACAACCTAAGCTCTTTTAACGGCTATTTACGCCGCCAAAATCTAGATATCTGTCTTTTTGGCGATTATTAATGGTATTTAGCCATGCTAATTTTGAAGAAAAGTGTGTGAGAGAAAAATTATGACTGCGATCGCCAAACTAAAATTAAGCTTAAATTTATTAGTAGTAGCACCTTTAGCGGCAAGCCTGGCTATGATTGGCAGCTTGTCTACAGTCCACGCTCAAACTCAAGGCGATCGTAATCTAGAAACACGTTCCCAACTCCCAGCAGAAATAGCTCAGTTTTCTGTTAATAGCCAGCCAATTCCTGCGGAGTTTTTTTTAGAAGCTGCCCAACATGAAGCAACTGCTCACGAATTTGCGGAGGTGAGCGCAGCAATAAATAATCCGCAATCAAGCTTGAAAACCATTGCCGCTAATCCAGAAAATTTGGATAGTACCCAATTACAACCAACAAAATCAATTAATGCGCCGTTTCCCGGTACAACCGCTACCGATGCTACGGTTTTAAGCACCCCTATTAACCAATCCCCCATTCAACCTGATGCGGCAGAAGTAGCTCAACTCCCCCTCATTCCAGGTAGAAGCACTCGCGGTGGATCTAGTTATGTGGGAGTAGCAGGAAATATTGGTTTGAGTGGTGATACAGCCCTAGGGGATGGAAATTTTGCGATTATTAGCAAGATCGGCTTGACTCGCTCTTTAGCAGTGCGACCGGGTGTAATTTTAGGTAATGATGCTACAATCCTCCTGCCCTTAACTTACGAGTTTTCTATCCGTCAGGCAGAAGCTTTAGAAGAAGTTTTGCCAATAGCTCCCTACATCGGTGCTGGTATAACTATCTATACGGGTGATGACGATGATGATAGTAACGACGATGACGGAGGAGTGGGTTTATTGTTAACGGGCGGTGTCGATATTCCTTTAAGTCGTCAGTTTACAGCCAATGCTGGACTTAATGTGGGAATTGGTGACGAAACTGATATCGGACTATCGGTGGGAGTTGGTTATAACTTTAGCGGCTTGGGACTTTAAATAAAATATTAATTGCTGACTAATATTTAGAGATATCAGCCTGGGATTTAAACCCCAGGCTAACTAAAAAGATCGTCAAGTATTTTTAGTAGCGATCGCAGCAGCTATATTAATTACTGCGGGTTAACTTGACTTGTGACTTCTAACTTGCCGTCATCATTTACCGTCCAGACATCGTAAACGCCCAACACATCCCCATTTTCATCAATATCTACATTGCCACTAGCGCCTTGATAATTAATATCTTGACCGGATTTTAATAACTTTAACCCTTCACAAACATCCGATACTTCTGTCCCTGGGGCATTCGCAACTTCACGAATTTTGCTTTGCACACCCACCCCTGTATTTGCTTTTGCGGCTTCGGCAGCTAAAGTCAATAGCGCCGCAGCATCCCAAGTATGAGGTACGTATTCCCCTGGAGGTTGATTTTTCTTAGCTTGCCAAAGGGTGGTCAGTGTTTGTAAAGCTTTGCCATCCGCACCGGGTACAGTCCCAATTGCGCCGCTAACAATAAATTTGCCATCGCTAGATTTACCAACTTTTGCTGGAAACCCTACAGACTTTACGCCGTCAGTGAGCATAACTTGGATTCCTTGGCTAACTCCTTGCTGATAAGCTGATTTAAGCAGCAAACTTCCAGTTTCTTCATACAATACTGCCACTACTGCATCAGGTTTATTGGCAAAAGCTGCCGCCGATTCGGTATCAAAAGTAGTGGCTTTAGGATCGTAACGAGTAGGACTTGCTTCATTAACAATAGTTCCACCCAATTTTTTAAAGGCACTGACAAAGGCTCTTTCAAACCCAACGCCATAGTCATTGTTAATAACTACCGTCGAAACCCGTTTAAACCCTTTTTCCTTTGCCAATTGAGCTAAAGCTAAAGCTTGGTAGGTATCTGGGGGTGCAGTCCGCGCCCAATATCCTTTAAATTCACCTTTTTTAGCTCGTTCGGTAAATACTGGGCTAGTGCTACCAGGAGAGACTAAGACAACTTGATTGCGCGCTGCTACGCCAATTGCTGCGCCAGAAACACTACTAGCATAAGAACCTACGACCCCCGCCACTCGATCGACTTCTGCTAGTTTAGTCATTGCCGTAGTCCCAGCTACGGGGTCAGTTTGATCGTCTTGGGAAATTAAGGTAACATTTTGCCCGTTGACACCCCCACAAGCGTTAACTTGCTCTACCAATAAGGGAACTGCTGCCGCCATTTGCTGCCCAATAGTAGCTAAGTCACCTGTAAGGGGCAACAATGTCCCAATTTTTAACCCTTCATTATTGGCGGCGGTAGGGCTAGTATTAGTTTCTGCGTTAGGAGTAGTCGGCTGACAACCAACAGCTAATAATCCACTAGCTACAGCTAATGCGATCGCAAATTTATTATTCATAGAAACCTTCAACTCCTCTATTGCTATAAACTCTATTCATTACACAATTTGTAAATGAACTTGATTTTAGAACAAAGCAGCCAAAAACTGTTAGAAAAACGGAGAAGGAGGGATTCGAACCCTCGGTACGGAGTTACCTGCCGTACAACAGATTAGCAATCTGTCGCTTTCGACCACTCAGCCACCTCTCCACTGATGAGGCAATAATCAGCTTAACAGACCTAATGACAATATGCAAGCTTATTGATAAAAGTATCTAGCCTATAGGATGTTTTTATTCCTTCAAATTACTTGACTTCGCAGCCAAGCCACAGGTAAATAACGCATCTTTTTCAATCCTGGTACGTAAGCCCGTTTTTTAAACACATCGTAATCATTGCGTTCAATCTCTAACAAAATCTGACTGTAAAGCATTAAAGAGGCAAGTACAGGCCAGCGCGCATCGGGGGCGAGATAGCCAACCCCCTTTTCGGCTTGGCGGTAATATTCTTGGGTACGGCGAATTTGGAAGCGCATTAGTTCGCGCCACCGTTCATCAATTACACCCTTAAATAAATCTTGTTCTGTATAGTCAAAGCGTGCTAATTCTGCCAAAGGCAAATAAATTCGCCCCCGTCTAGCATCTTCGCCGACATCGCGCAAAATATTAGTTAGTTGATTGGCAATCCCCAATGTCACCGCTTCCGGGGTGGGATCGTAGGGCGCTGCCTGGCTCCAAGCCGCCGTATTGCACCGATTATCTATCCCCATTACCGTTGTAGACATTAAACCCACTGTTCCCGCAACCCGGTAACAGTACAAGTTTAATTCTTCAAAAGTTTCGTAACGACTGCGATACAGATCCATTTGCTGTCCGGCAATCATGTCCCGAAACGGCTGAATATCTAGCCCAAAGCGTTGAATAGTATCTACTAACGCCACATCCGGGTCTTCAATCGGTTGGAGGGCAAACAGCGATTCTAACTGTTTTTCCCATAGTTCTAGGGTTTCCGGGGTGGTAAATTCTGCTGCCGGGCCGTCAACTAATTCATCTGTCCGGCGACACCAGACATATATTGCCCAAATAGCTCGGCGCTTGGACTCGTTCATGAGCAGCGTACCGAGGTAAAAAGTTTTGGAATACTTCGCCGTAATTTGGCGGCAAAGTTCGTAGGCATCCTCTACAGAGACTAATTTTCTCATGCACGGGGATTCAGGCAGTTGCAGCATTCGTTGCAGTCTGGAGTGGCGTTTGTAAGGGATCGGACAATGTTGTTTCAATTTTGGTGCTGGCGATCGCCTGCGCTGTTAGCTTACCAGAAAATACGGCTCCTTCCATACTTGCTAGGTAGCGTTGCATGGTGTAATCCCCCGTTAAAAAGAAATTTTTAATCGGGCTTGTTTGATCGGGGCGATACTCTTGGCGACCGGGAGTAGCTTTGTAAACCGATCGTGGGGTTTTGACTACGTGATATTTTAGTAATTTGGCTTGGTCTTCGCCGCTAAAATGATCGGGAAATAATTTTGCAAGTTCGCACTTTGTAGCGGCAATAATTTCCTCGTCAGACTTACTAATCCAATCCTTTGCTGGCGCAAGCACTAATTCCAACATCGATCTATTCGGGTTAGCGTATTCGCGGCAAGTATTGCTCATATCGGCGTAGACATTTAGTAAAGGCGATCGTGAAAATAATAAATGATCGATATCTGTTAGCTTGCGGTCAAACCACATATGGACGTTTATTACTGGTACGCCTTCTAATCCGTCTAATTTTTGAAAATACTCCATTGCTCGCCAAGGCTCTGGAAGTAGTAGTTTTAGAGGATCTACAGGGATGGCTGAAACGTATAAATCCGCTGTCAAAACTTCTTCGGCTGCTCCTTTTACTCCCCGCAGTAAAAAAGCTTTAACCGAGCCATCGGGGTTGAGCATAATTTCTTTAAGCGGTGCGTTTAAACGCACTTCGCCGCCACCCTTGGTAATATGGTCTACTATTGGCTGGCACAGTCTTTCGGTGGGCGACCCATCTAAAAACGCCATTTTCGAGCCATTTTTTTCTTGCAGGAAGCGATTAAGCGCCGTTAGCAATATCGTTGCTGAAATTTCATCAGGGCCAATGAAGTTCAGCGATTTACTCATGGCAATAAATACTTCTTTATTGACTCTTTCAGGGATCTTGTGATTTTTTAGCCACTCCGTCCAAGAATACTTGTCCATTGCCTCGACGTACTTTTGCCCTTGAATCATCGCCGGAATTAAGCCAATCCCAAAGCGGATTTTTTCATTCCAGGTCAACATATCGTTGTTACCCAAAATTGCGGCGATCCCATTAATCGGCGCTGGCAAATCGGGAAAGTCAAAACGGCTGTAAGTTCCTGGATTGTCGGGCTGGTTGAAAATCATTGAGTGTTCTTTCCACTGCAAACGATCTTCAATATCTAATTCTTTGAATAATTGCAACATATTGGGGTATGCCCCAAAGAAAATATGCAGCCCAGTTTCGTACCAGTCGCCGTCTGCATCTTTCCATGCTGCCACTTTACCGCCCAATACATCCCGGCTTTCCAAGACTATCGGCGTGTGACCCGCATCTGTTAGATATTTAGCACAGGACAGTCCTGCTAGACCTGCCCCGGCGATCGCTACTCGCATATAGAATTTTTACTTGTAAGGATTATTAATGTTTCTGGGTTTAATTATACTTTGCATTCCGTTACACTTTGCACCAGAAACAGCACTATTTAATCACAATTACTTAGCTATATGAGTATTTGCGGTCAGAAAATTACTAATTTTTACCCTTTTACCCCGCTTCCAGCTTCTGTTGGCACAATATAACGCTGTAAAAATAAAAATAGCCCTAACACCGGAGCAATAGAAATTACCGATCCTGCGGCAATTAAGCGCCAATCTAAAGAAAATGTCCCAGCTAAATTGGCGACTCCCAAGGGCAACGTGTACAACTGCGGGCGATCTAAAACTATCAATGGCCACAAAAAATCGCTCCAAGAGCCGATAAATACAAATATTGCCAAGGTCATCAAGGCAGGGCGAATTGAAGGTAGCATTATATGCCACCACAACCCCAATTCTGTACAGCCATCCATTCGGGCTGCTTCTTCCATTTCTTTGGGTACAGCCGCAAAGGCTTGGCGCAGTAAAAATATACCAAAAGCTGAAGCGATCGCGGGAAAAATAATTCCTATATAAGTATTTCTAATTCCTAGCTGGACAGTCAAGATATACAAGGGAATCATCACTATTTGAAACGGGATCATAATTGTGGAAATAATCAAGCTAAAAATTACTTCTTTTCCCCGAAAATTCAACCTTGCTAAAGGGTAAGCGGCTAAAGCGCAAAATATTAAATTTAATCCTACGCTTAGTAGGGCGATCGCACTACTGTTAAATAAGTACGTCCCGAAGGGGTTTGTTTGCCACACTCGCACGTAATTATCTATTGTGGGCTGGAGTGGCAACAATTGTGGTGGAAATTGAAATATGTCTTCCGTGGGCGATTTTAATGAGGTACTTACTAGCCATAGTAACGGCAACAACATTAATAAAGCTATAACTACTAATACTCCATACCTAATAACGTTACCCCACCACTGTTGTTGATAAATTCGATTTCTTGCTGACATTTCTTCCCCTAGCTATTTAATTTATCTCTAATTTTTTGACAGCAAATTTGTTTATTTGCCTGCTTATTTTTGTTTAGCAAATTGTTAGTTTATTTTCTAAAAACCCCTTGACTTTTGTAGATTGAATGTCATATTATGAGATTGTATTTGTCTGACTAAATGCTTGCTAAAAGTAGGTGGTTGGAGCGCAAAGGAGAATTCTCCTTTGCGCGGCTGGAATTAAAGTTAGTCAAGCATTATTAATCCTTTTTCAGTACAAACGCCGTGGAGTTTTTGATCCCAACAATTAATTGGTAATTGGGGCAAAAAAGCAAAATCAAAAACTATTCCTATAGTGGGTATAGCTGCCCAGAGAGGAGAACTAAGCAAGCGGTCATAATAGCCGCCTCCATAGCCTAAACGATAGCCTAGCGCGTCGCAAGCCACCGCCGGAACAAGAATTAAATCTATCTGTTCTGGGGGTAAAAGGGGCGCTGTTAAGAGCGGTTCTAAAATGCCGTAGCAGTTAGTTTGTAAAGGTTGAGAAACAGCCCAGCTATGCCAAACTAAATTGTTATCTACACAGAGAGGAAAACCCCAAGTACACTCAGTCGTAAATAAACAACTTAAGTCTGGTTCAAAGCGAAAACTAAAATAAGCGGCAATAGTTTTAGAGTTGACAAAAAGAGGAGATGATTGCAAAAGATCGCAAATACCTTGACTTTTTTCTTGCCACTGTGACAACGATAGCGATTGACGTTGGTGCAAAAGTAATCGTCTTAATTGACTTTTGGTTGCTTGCGGATTAAAAGTAATAATAAATTGCCCGTAGTTTAGAGTAGAGACGCGCTAATAAAACGCATCTCTATGGTAACTTTTAAGTAGAGTGCTGACGATACCAAGCGATCGTATTACTTAGCCCTTGTTTAAAATCTACTTGAGCCGTAAAGTCAAAAGCCTGCTTTGCGCGCTGAGTATCCAAACAACGGCGCGGTTGACCGTTAGGTTTATCTGTTTGATAGACAATTTCGCCATCAAACTCCATCAACTGGCAAATTAAACTAATCAAGTCACGGATAGAAATCTCATAACCCGTTCCCAAATTTACTGGTTCTGCCTCGTTATAAGCCACTGTTGCCATCACAATCCCTCGCGCCGCGTCTTCCGAGTAGAGAAATTCACGCGTCGGAGTGCCATCACCCCAAACGGGAAGTTGCTTATCTCCCCGTTGCTGTGCCTCATGGACTTTACGAATTAAAGCTGGGATAACGTGAGAACTATCAGGATGAAAATTATCTTCAGGCCCGTACAAGTTTACAGGCAATAGATAGATACCGTTAAAGTTGTATTGCTGACGATAAGCTTGGAGTTGAACTAGCAAAGCTTTTTTAGCAACGCCATAGGGAGCATTAGTTTCTTCAGGGTAGCCATTCCAAAGGTCATCTTCAGAAAAAGGTACGGGGGTGAACTTTGGATAAGCGCAGATTGTACCGACACAAACAAACTTTTCAATTCCCCCTTGATAGGCACAGTGAATTAATTGTGCGCCCATAATTAGGTTGTCATAAAATAATTCTCCAGGCTTGACTTGATTTAAACCAATTCCGCCCACATGAGCCGCTAGGTGAATTATGATGTCTTGATGTTCGACCGCCCTTTGGCAGTTTTCTAAAACGCGCAAATCGCTATTTTGGGATCTAGCTACAGTAATTTTGTTTTTATCTGCCCCAGCAGCGCCTAGTTGAGCAATAACTTGGCGACCCAAAAATCCCGCCCCACCTGTAACAAGAATCCGTTTGTCTTTTAAATCTAAAACGGTCATGATTTTATTGCTTTTACCTAAGTTAAAATTGATTGCTAATCTGTTGGCGAATGGTCGCTAAATCTCCCAGAGCTTGAGTACCGTTACCATTAGTAGAAATATGACCTAAAGCTTGTAAATCGGCTTCTACCATAATTGCTACTAATTGCTTAAAAGTAACGGTAGGTTCCCAACCTAGTTTTTGCTTGGCTTTACTAGGATCGCCAATCAATAATTCTACTTCGGCGGGGCGCAAATAGCGCTCGTCAAATTCTACATAGTCGTGCCAATCAAGATTGACATAACTAAAAGCTAGATCGAGAAATTCTTGGACGCTATGAGTTTCCCCAGTAGCAATTACATAGTCATCGGGCTGTTGTTGCTGTAACATTAACCACATAGCTTTAACATAATCTTTGGCGTAGCCCCAATCGCGTTTAGCATCGAGGTTGCCAAGATAAGTTTTTTTCTGTTTGCCTGTGACAATCCGAGCGATCGCTCTAGTAATTTTGCGCGTGACAAAGGTTTCGCCACGCCGGGGAGATTCATGGTTAAATAAAATGCCGTTACAAGCAAATAGATCGTAAGATTCGCGGTAATTTATAGTTTGCCAATGAGCGTAAACTTTAGCACAGGCGTAGGGACTGCGCGGATAGAAAGGTGTGGTTTCTTTTTGCGGTACTTCCTGAACTAAACCATACATTTCTGAAGATCCCGCTTGATAAAATCGCACTTCAATTCCCGTGCGTTGTTGATAATCTCTAATTGCTTCTAATAACCGTAGTGTCCCCATTCCCACTGTATCAACGGTATATTCTGGCGAATCAAAGCTAACTCGGACGTGAGACTGAGCGCCTAAATTATAAATTTCTATAGGTTTAACGTCTTCTAAAATTCTTCTTAAAGTTGTACCGTCGGTTAGATCGCCGTAATGTAAAAACAACCGCGCCCCTTCTTTGTGGGGATCTTCATACATATGATCGATGCGATCAGTATTAAATGTTGAGGTGCGGCGAATAATTCCGTGAACCTCGTAACCTTTTTCTAGTAAAAGTTCCCCTAAATAAGAACCATCTTGTCCGGTAATCCCTGTAATCAGCGCTCGCTTGCTTTGGCTCATAGTAGTTATTCCTTTTGGGTAGTTACAATTAAATACTTATCTGATACAAGTTAGCAGATGAGTGAGATTTTTCCAATGATTAGTATTGAATAAGTTTAACTACCTGCTCAAATTATCTAAACCGTACTTATTATTACGCTTAACAATTTAGGCTTAATACTTTGGGCAAACAATTTTGCTAGAAATAAATAACTTAATGTTTGTAACTTATTTTTTAGGAAAAGTTACTAATATTTATTTATTTTTATTAAAAAATAAATAAGCAAAGGTTCGAGCTATCTATTGCATCGAACCTCTGGGATAATATCGCTTTAGTAAGCACCATTATTCTTAGGGACAACCACAACTCCAATTGTTTTGATAATTATCCATATATCTAACCAAAAACTATAATTTTTGGCATAGTAAAGATCGATCTGTATCCGGCGACTATAAGGGATATCGTTGCGTCCCGATACTTGCCATAATCCGGTAAGACCGGGTTTTATAGTTAATATCTGATCGATGTAGCAACCATATTTAGGTAGTTCTTCTACTACTAATGGACGCGGGCCTACTACACTCATATCTCCTTTTAAAACATTCCAAAATTGCGGAAATTCATCCAGGCTAGTTAGACGTAAAAACCTGCCAACTTTAGTAATGCGGGGGTCTTGTTTTAGTTTGAAATTATTTTCAAACTCTTGCCGCAATACTGGAGAATCCATTAAATCCATTAGTAATTCATCCGCATTATTTACCATAGTACGAAACTTGATACAGGTAAAAGGTTGGTAATTTTTGCCAACTCTTTTTTGCAGATAAAAAATTGGACCTTTTGAACTTATAGCAATTAACGAAATTAGCAATAAGTACAATGGAGAAAATACAATTAACACCAAAAGCGAAAATACAATATCAAATAGCCGCTTAGTAAACTCTTTGTTTAAGCGCCACGAAGGGTAAAGATTTTTAGATAATCTTCGTCCTGAAGGCAGTGATTCAGTCTTTGATTCCACCCTGCTAGGAGCAACGCGAACCATAGAATTCGCTTTCAAGTTCCACTTACTACTGTGTTGAACCCAATTGCGATCGCCTTTCACGAACGCCCTTAATCGCTTGCCAAAGAGGAGTGAATGAGCCGTCATCATACTCCTTAACACAATCCACACCACACATAGTCCCGATCTTAAAGCCAGATGACCATAAATAAAGCGAATTTGGTTTAATTCATCGCAGTTAACCTAAAAAATATATTTTGTCTGCTAAGAGCGAGCCACCTAGAGATTTTTTTAATCTCTAGGTGTGTCTGCCTTTGCGGGATTAAAAGCCATAGTTATTACCTTTATTTTGCCAAAAATATCTCTAATCAATCCCCAAGTCTCCCCAAACTAAATTGTTGCCAGGAATTTTCAACAAAATTCAAATAACGCTTTTGAAAGATTGTAGGCGCAAACTGTCTAGCATGGGTGTAGACGATCTCAGAATGAAAATTTTTGGCATACCCTTCAAACTTCTCTACGGCTGCTACTAGCGCCGCCACCGTCTGCGTCTTGAAGAATAAACCCGTACCGTTTTTTGGCTGCTCACAGATATCTACAACCGTTTCTAGCGCTCCTCCAGCCCCATAGGCAATAACTGGTGTTCCGCAAGCTTGCGCCTCTACTACAGCAATACCAAAGTCCTCGTAGGCTGCGTAAATAAATGCTTTGGCTTGAGATAAATATTTTTCTACTACTTCGTTGGATTGCGCCCCTAATATCTGAACATTAGGCGCGGCCAATTTCCGCAAAGTGTTAAGTTCTGGACCCTCGCCAATCACAATTAATGGGCGTTGTAATTGATTAAATGCCTGCACAATTAAATTTACCTGTTTGTAACTTACTAGCCGAGAAACAGTGACATAAAAATCTTGTTTTACATCCACAAAAGGAAAACGTTCAATATTTACAGGGGGGTAAATCACTGTTGCTTTCCGGCGATAGCTACGCCAAATTCGCCGCGCCGTGTTTTGGGAGTTGGCAATAAAGTAGTCTACTCGGTTAGCTGTAAGTACATCCCACTGGCGCAATTGATGCAGCAAGTAGCGAGTAAAAATTCCCGGTACACCTCTACCCATTTGACTGCTACGCAGGTAATCAAAGGTCAATTCCCAAGCAAAACGCATGGGAGTATGACAGTAACAAACGTGCATTTGAGTCGGGCTAGTCAAAACTCCTTTGGCAACGGTATGAGAGGAGGAAAGAATAATGTCATAACTGCGTAAATCTAGCTGTTCGATGGCAAAGGGCAATAAGGGTAAGTACTTTTGAACGCCGTTTTGACTATAGGGAAGCTGTTGAAGAAAAGTTGTCCCAATGGAACGCCCAAATAAATAACTTTGGGGGTTGGTGGATTCAAAATCAATTAAGGCATACAAGTCAACCGCTTCAAGGCTATTGATGATTGCTTGGACTACAAGTTCGGAACCACCGGTAGCTTTTGGCGTTAACCATTCATGGACGAGGGCATATTTCACAGAAGATTAAAACAAGTGAGGGTTAATTAAACTGATTTTAAAGATGCGATCGCCCAATTACTGATAACCTCGATCAAGGAATAGGCGAATTTTAATCTGAACATGAGAATTTTAATTATCGGTGGTACTCGGTTTATTGGCGTGTATCTTACAAAGCTATTAGCAGCTACAGGTCATGAAGTCGTTTTATTTAATCGCGGCAATCATCCCGCCCCAGTTTCAGGTATAGAACAAATTATTGGCGATCGCACAGTCGCCGACGAAATTACCCAAAAATTATCCTCACAACATTTTGATGCCATTTTTGATAATAACGGACGCGAACTAGCCGATACTCAACCAGTAGCTGAATTATTTGCTCATAAAGTTCAGCATTTTATTTACATGAGTTCGGCGGGGGTTTATTTACCAGCAATGGAACTTCCCCATGGGGAGGGAGACGCAGTCGATCCTAAAAGTCGCCACAAAGGCAAACATGAAACTGAGGCTTATTTAACTAAACTCGGTATTCCTTTTACTTCTATTCGCCCAACTTATATTTACGGGCCGCAAAATTATAATCAGCTTGAAAGTTGGTTTTTTGACCGCTTAATACGCGATCGCCCTATCCCTATTCCTGGTAGCGGCGTACATCTAACTCAACTAGGTCATGTAGAAGATTTGGCTGCCGCCATGGCGCAAGTATTAGGTTGCAAACGGGCGATTGGGCAAATTTATAATGTATCCGGCGATCGCTACGTTACTTTCGACAACTTAGCGCGTGCTTGCGCTGTAGCTATGGGTAAATCGCCAGAAAATGTTAAAATTGTCCATTACGAGCCAAAAAGCTTTGATTTTGGCAAACGCAAGGCTTTTCCTTTCCGCCTTCAACATTTTTTTGCTTCTACTGCCAAAGCTACCAGCGAACTAAACTGGCAACCTAAATACGATCTAATTTCTGGGCTAAAAGACTCTTTCCATAATGATTATTTAGCCACGGGTAAAGATAAGTTAGACGTTGATTTTAATGTTGATGAGCAAATTATTACAGTTAGAGACTAATCAGGGCGTGCCTACGCCCTAAAACTCAAGCTTCTTTTTGTTTGCCACTTTGGGGCATGACATAAATTAACCCAGAAATTAAAGTTATGGCTACAGCAATCCAAAAACTAATTTGGGCAACTGTTACGCCAATTTCTGGTAGTGGTGCAATTAAAAGTGCGATCGCGATTATTTGACTAATAGTTTTGACTTTACCCCAAATATTTGCTCCTACAACGGCGGTAGATCCAGTTAAGCCAGGGGTGACGCGCCACCCAGCAATGCTTAATTCCCGCGCCAATATTAAAAATACCCCCCAAGCGGGAACTTGCCCTAGTTGAATTAAAGCAAGTAACGGAGTTAGCACCAATAATTTATCTACTAACGGATCGAGAAATTTACCTAATTGCGTGACTTGGTCGAGCTTGCGTGCTAAATAACCATCTAGCCAATCTGTTGCGGCGGCAACTAAAAACACTATCGTGCTAAAAATGCGGGTTTCTACCGTCGGCGATGCCAAGCAATAAAGTAAAATTGGCAAGGCAAGCAGCCGAGATAATGTAATCCAATTGGGCAAATTCATAAATTTTTAGGTTCTAGTCGTAGCTACGGGCAATAGTAAACTACAACGACTAATGCAAAGAAGCAAAATTTGCGCCGCAGACTTTCTCGAAGTTGGATCTAATGTTGAGTTATGTAGATTAAATCTAAAACCGCTCTAAATATTAATTTGAGCGGAGTTATTACTTTTAAGCCTTCACTTATCTACCCATGATCTCCAGTCTTACTGGGGCAACACCGCTTTGCATAACTCCCACTATTCGAGCCGCCGCCGCCGAAAGGTCTATAATTCGTCCCCGCACATGAGGACCCCGATCGGTAATTCTCACAACTACAGAGCGACCAGTGCGTACATTAGTTACTCGTACCTTTGTACCGAAAGGTAAGCTACGATGAGCGGCGGTTAAGCCATTTTGGTTATATCTTTCACCATTAGCACTGCGACGACCGTTAAACCCCGGTCCATACCAAGAAGCCATGCCATGAGAACCGACTTTAACAGCTTGGGCAATAACTTGTTTTGCCTGCTTGATAATTTGGGGTTTTGGCTGCGGTATTCCCGCAATGGTGTTTAAGGGCGGCCCATTCACCAAAAGTCGGCGCAGGCGATTAGTTACTTGTAAAGCATCTCGTGCTGGATCTTTGGTTGTATCTGGCAATAAAGTTTCGCTGTTAATCTCAACTAATTCTTCACCGTTAATTTTGACGGCATAGCGATTTTTACTTTTCCAACTTACGCCAATTTCCTCAGTTTCCAAACTTGCTAAGTTAATTTGATTGAGCTTGGCGGCAACTCTTGTTGCCCGCCAAACTGGGCTGGGACTATCTGGCAATGATTGGGCAATATTTGCAACTTTACTTTTTTCGGTAGTTGCAACTTTAACTTCTTGAGAGCTATGAATGGATTTGGTAGAGCTAGTAACTTGAGGCTTGGCACTCAAAAACGTCAAAATTGGAAGATTGTGGATGTAAATAGTTGCCGCTTGACGATTGGAACCAATGTCTTGATGGGATTGAATTCTGGCAATTACCGCACCATCACCACCATCTGTTTGTTTTTTAACTGGGGACTGATACTCACCTACTTTTACCACCACCTGCAAAGATTCTTTTGCATTGGTGTTAGCACTAGACCTTATTTGGCTGTCGCTTGATTTGACCACCTTTCCTATTTCAGCGAGGCTTGCCATTGGTATTGCTAAGGTAGTTGTTAGCAGGGCGGCAGTAGTCCACAAAATTTGTTTATTCATGTATCCGTTGTGTTGACAATTGAAGGTTTGCAGTTAAGTCAGTATTGGAGATATTGCTTAGGAGCAATCGTCTATACTCCCCAAACTCGGACTCGTTATGTCTTTATTTTTTGATTAACAACTGCAACAGACTAACACGAAGGTTTTGCCTTGGGGATCAGTGATATAACGCAAAAGACACAAAACTAATCTATACTTTTGACAGAGGACATTAGGCTAAATGCAGTCTAGGCAAATGTTTGCTGGCTTTTATTGCCCTAACTAATCTGAAGAAAAAAGTTACAAAACTTTACAAAACTTAGAAGATTTTGAACTCGGCGAAATTAACAGCACATAGATTTGTAAAATACATCGTGGACGTGCGATCGCAATTAAGGCAGTTTCGTTTTTATGGATTATCGAGAGGCTGGGGTAGATGTGGAAGCTGGGAGAGCATTTGTAGAAAGAATACGGAATTTAGTTCATAGCACTCATAGACCAGAAGTAATTGGTGGACTAGGGGGATTTAGCGGTTGTTTTCAACTCCCTGGAGGTTTCAAAGAGCCAGTTTTAGTTTCTGGGACTGATGGTGTAGGCACGAAGTTAAAATTAGCTCAAGTTCTCAATTGTCACGACACTGTAGGGATAGATTTAGTGGCAATGTGTGTAAATGATGTCCTGACAACGGCAGCAGAACCAATATTTTTTTTAGATTATTTAGCCACAGGTAAATTAAACAGCGACCAATTAACCGCCGTAGTCACCGGGATAAGTACAGGATGCAAAGTAGCTGGGTGTGCTTTGTTGGGAGGCGAAACCGCCGAAATGCCTGGGTTTTATCAGCCCGGTGAGTATGATTTAGCTGGTTTTTGTGTAGGGATTGTGGAAAAGAATCGGATGCTAGACAGATCCCAAGTCCGGGTTGGTGATGTGGCGATCGCCTTAGCCAGCGACGGCTTACACAGTAATGGTTTTAGTTTGGTACGCAAAATTGTTGACGAGAGTAAGCACAACTTGGGCGATCGCATTGAGGGTATGGGCGATCGCAGTCTAGGAGAAATATTACTAGCGCCGACGCGCATATACGTTAAACCCGTGCTAGCGGCTTTAGCTAGGGAACTAGAAATTCATGGCATGGCTCATATTACCGGTGGCGGTTTGCCAGAAAATCTACCGCGTTGTTTAGGCGAAAATCAATCCCTACGCGTAGATTGTCATAACTGGGTAATTCCACCAATTTTTAACTGGTTAGCTGAAGTTGGCTCCGTTAGTAACTCTGCCATGTTTAATACTTTTAATATGGGTATTGGTTTTGTCTTATTAGTAGCGCCTAGCCAAGCTAGGCAAGCTGTGGAGTGGTTTAATTCCCAAGAAATTGCCGCCTATGCGATCGGCGAAGTGATTTCTGGAACGGGTAAAGTAGAAGGTATACAAGATATTAGCTAACTACAAAGTAGAATCAGGCTGTAAAATCCTGTCTTATAAAGTCCGCACTGCCTGTAAGTGAAAAAATTAGGCGCTGCTGACAAAAAATTTCCCTATGATTTTTGTAACCTAAACTACCTACGTATAAGTTCTGAGGAAATCTCTTTACATAAACTTTACAAAACTGAAAAATCCCAGTAATCTTAATGGAAGATTGTGCAAGGGTTAGTTAAAACCTTGTTCATCTTCCTGAGTAAGAGATTATATTCAGAGTAACCCTAAGTAATTCTACGGTTCCTTTATTGCAGGTCAGTTATGACGATGTATCAAGCACCGTTCCCCACCGCATTCAACGCGACATTGTCCAAATCGGCGGAACAGCAAATATCTCCACCGCACCGTTCAGCAACATCAATATTTAAACGCTTTTTGGACATTATCGGCAGTTTAGTCGGGATCTCGATCCTAGCGTTAGTATACGTGCCAGTGGCGATCTTTATCAAACTAGATAGCCCCGGCCCAGTCATGTATAGTCAAGAGCGCTACGGGCTACAAGGACGTACCTTTCGGATTCGCAAGTTCCGCTCAATGGTTGCCAATGCTGATGCGCTAAAAGACCAGGTACAAAATGAAGCTTCTGGCTTAATATTTAAAAACAAAAAAGACCCGCGCGTTACACGAGTAGGTCGTTTCCTTCGCAGCACAAGCCTAGACGAACTTCCTCAGTTTTGGAACGTTTTAGTCGGCGAAATGAGTTTGGTAGGAACGCGCCCGCCCACAGGCGATGAAGTCGCTCTCTACAACGATCGTCACTGGAAGCGCTTGGAAGTAAAGCCTGGTTTGACTGGCGAATGGCAAGTGAACGGACGTTCTAGCATTAAAGACTTTGAAGAAATTGTCAACCTGGATTTGCGCTACCAAAGCCAATGGCATCCTCTGTATGATGTATTTGTGATTTTGAAGACAGTCTACGTATTGGTTGCTAGAGTAGGCGCATTCTAGCCAATAATTTATGGAAACAAGTAGACCGGAAGATGAAGGTAGAAAAATTGAATTTAAGGGAAAATTGGGTGTAAAAACCTGCCGTCTTAGGGCGGCTTTTTAGTGGGATTTTTACTATCTTATGATGATTATGCACTCGTAAGATAGTAGACAAATTCCCTATATTAGTTTTTGCACTCAAATCCTAGAGCAAAGCCAGATCAGTGCGTATGCCTTTGTTGATGCCAATGCCAAGCATGAGTCAATATTTCTTTTAAGGCTGGGTACTTAGGTTCCCAGCCTAAAATATTTCTAGCTTTATCACTGCTACCAACAAGCATCGGCGGATCGCCAGGACGGCGATCGCTCATTACTACTTTTATTTCTCGTCCAGTGACGGCTCTAGCAGTATCAATAGCCTCTTTAACTGAAAAACCTTGACCATTACCTAAATTAAATATGTTGGTATTTCCACCCTTTAACAAATATTTCAATCCCAAGATATGAGCGTCCGCTAAGTCGGTAACGTGGATATAATCGCGAATACAAGTTCCATCAGGGGTAGGGTAATCAGAACCAAAAACAGAAACCGAATCTCGTTTACCTAAAGCCGCCATTAAGACTAAAGGTAGTAAATGGGTTTCGGGATTGTGATCTTCGCCAAGCAAGCCTGTAGGGTCGGCTCCGGCGGCGTTGAAGTAGCGAAAACAGACAGATTTTAGACCGTAAGCGATATCAAAATCTTGCAAAATTCGCTCTACCATCAATTTAGTAGCACCGTAGGGATTAATCGGATTTTGGGAGTGTTCTTCGGTAATCGGTACGGTATGAGGTACGCCGTAAGTAGCGCAAGTAGAAGAAAACACAAACTGCTTGATTGAGGCAGCGATCATGGCTTCTAATAGAGTTATTGTCCCGATTACATTATTGCGGTAATACTTAGCGGGGTCGGTGACAGATTCTCCCACATAAGCGTAGGCTGAAAAGTGCATTACGGCGGCAATACTGCGACTTGCAAATAATTTATCTAGTAAAGGGCGATCGCAAATATCGCCAATAATTAGCTCTACTTTCAGTACCTTTTCTACTAAGTCTCGATGTCCGTAGACCAAATTATCCAGAACAATTACTTCATAACCAGCATTAATCAGAGCAAGCACAGCATGGGAACCAATATATCCCGCTCCGCCAGTAACTAAAATAGTAGGTTTTACAGGTGTCATTTTTTCCTTTTTACCTCAACTTTACTTAGTTTAATCGAGGTAACTTATTAAACAAAAAATCCATCAGCAAAATGCTTGATGGATTTTTAGATTGATGGAGCTTACGGGAATTGAACCCGTGTCCAAATTGGGTATTGACTCCCCGTTCATTCACAGGTTTATCCTATCTAATCCTCAAGGCGGGAACCGCTCTTTATCCCGAACGGTGGGATGCACTGGTTAAGTCTTAACTAGCAAACCACCCAGAGAACATTTGCTAGAGCATCCGTTGGGGTTGGTCTATAGTCCTTAACGGAGTCAAACTATAGACGCTCACAGTTGACGAGAGTTTTTAGGCTACGGCTACTGCTTTACGAGCGAAAGGAACGATGTTGTTCGCATTTACTTTTTTTTGAGTCTTTGATTTACGAGAGGAGACTCGCTCTCGACCTGCATCACAGAGTAGCTTTCGCCAACCTGTCGAAACCTTTAAAGCCCCGTACTTTATTATTATAGTTCGTTATTGGAAAATTGACATCTTATTACTAATAAGATAGTTTGCTTTATTAAGCCCGCAAAATAACTTGCGCTGAAGCTTACTTTAGAAAACCTGATAATTTTTTCTATAAAAAAAGACAGGTTGAAAAACCTGTCTTCCCCAAATAATTAGCTTCAGCTAGGTGTTAAAAATTCATCTCCGCAGCTTGAACTTTCTCTACTTGCTTTTTCTTCAATACCAACATAACTTGAGATAGCATGATGCCAGATATAAATACTATCAACCATCTAACGCGCGTCGAACTTTGTAGCACTATTTCGCCGTCAGCTTGACCAAATCCACCCACATTTGGGTTATTAGTTAAAGCATCGCCTATAGCTACAGTTTGTCCTTGAGCAACAAGTAGTTCAGGTCCCGCAGGAATGGTTTCTACAGTGTCGCCGTTATCGCTAGAAATTGTAACTTGATAGCCACCTTCTGCAACGGGGCTAATTTTGCTAATAGTTCCAGCAGCAGAAGCGTTATAAACTGTATTATTGCTTTTTTCACCGGTAGGATAAACTTGTCCGCGTCCGCGATTTGCACCTAAGTGAACGGCATATTTACCGAAGTGAACGTTTTTGTCAGTGGCTGGATTAGGAGAAAGTACAGGGAAAACAATTTCCTGATACTGTTCGCCCGGTAGTGGCCCAACTAAAACAACATTTTCTTGAGTTTCGCTGTAAGGCTGGAAATAAAGATCCCCGACCTTTTCCTTCATTTCCTCTGGGATTCTGTCAGCAGGAGCAATTTTGAAACCTTCCGGTAACATTAATACTGCCCCAACTTGCAATCCTCCTTTTGTGCCATCGCTGACTACCTGCTGGATGCTGGTATTGTAAGGAATTTTCACTACTGCTTCAAATACTGTATCGGGCAAAACCGATTGAGGTATTTCTACTTCCGAAGGTTTCGCCGCTAGGTGACAGTTGGCGCAAACAATGCGTCCTGTAGGTTCGCGGGGAGTTTCAGGATAAGTCTGCTGCGCCCAAAATGGATAAGCGGCGGCGGCTTGAGGTACTGCTACATCGCTAACAAAAAAGAAAGCAACCGTTACCAAGGTTAAAATCGCCGTTTTAAAGATCGCCTCTAATTTAAGAAGTGATTTTGCTGCAAATAATGCTGTTTTCATCTGTAACAATTTCTGTGACAAGGACTCAATAAATGAAGTATGAGTTATTATTTGCAACTCATCATGCAAAACTTTTAGTTAAGCCCACCAAGGCTCTTCACCTGTACGGAAATCTGTCTCAGTCCACTGAGTTAAGGTGATTTTGTCGTCTTCTGCCTTGGCGTGAGCTAAAGCAAGTGACCGAGGTGCAGGCCCGCGTACTACTTTACCTGTGTTGTCGTACTGAGAACCATGACAGGGACACATAAATTTATTTTCGTTACCATTCCAAGGGACAACACAACCTAGGTGGGTGCAAACAGCATTGATGCCGTAATCAGAGATCGCATCCTTGCTCTCTGCCACAATATAAGTTGGATCGCCTTTAAGTCCTTGGGCTAACGTGCGATCGCCTGCACTGCGATTTTCTAAAAACTTACTAACGCTAAAATCGTTGCCTAGCGCATCTTTTGCTGTAGTTCCACCCGTTGCGCCGCCGCTAGAGGGGGGAATAAAGAACTTGACGACGGGATACAATGCTCCGGCGGCTGTACCAGTAACTGTCCCAAAAGCCAGCAAATTCATAAATTGACGACGACCCATATTTGGGACATCCATTGATTCTGACATCTGCGCCATACTGTTCTCTCTTAGACCAATGTTAACTTCTTTGAGCTTATTTCAAAAGTGCGATCGCGCTATAGTTTGCGTCGGACTACCAATCAAAAATATAAAAATCCCTCTTGCTGCGAAGGTTCTCATCAATAGGAGATATATTACATTTCTTTATATTGGTATCATACTTGAGTTACCTATTTCTAATTTGTAAAGAAATGTAAAAATTGGCAAAAGTCATGACAGGACAAGACTTACACCAGCTATTGCTAAATAAATGGGGACGCTCTTACGATGTGCAGTTGCGGCGCACCCAAGGGAAAGTATTTTTACAGGTAATGTGGAAATACTTAGAACAAGCTTCGTTTCCGTTGAGTAAAGCGGAGTACGAAGAACATATGGATGCGATCGCTACTTATTTAGACGGGTTTGGCGGCACGTTACAGGTACAACGGTATATTTTAGAAACAAAAGAACGTCCTCGTTTGGGTAAGGCGGTGAGTATTCCGCTAGATTTAGGACTTCGGGCTTCGGAGTGGATATTGTAATATTTATTTACCTAATAATTTTACTAAACCAATTCCACCAAAATAAAGTCCTAATACAGCACCCGCTAATAAGCTTTGAGTTAAAGGATCGGTTGAAGGGGTTAAAACTGCGCCTAAAACTACCGCAGCAACAATTACAAACCGCCAACCCTGCAACATTTGATTTGAAGATACTATCCCTAAAAAGCCGAGTAAAACCTGAATAATCGGAATTTGAAAAGCTAACCCGGTACTAAATAACAGTAATAATACAAACTCAAAATACTTATCAATTGACCATATTTGCTCAACGACACCTTCACCATAGTTGATAAAGAAATTGAGCGCCGCCGGAATTAAAAGAAAATAAGCAAATACTAATCCCGCCGCAAACAGAAAAGTAGACCCGATGATGACAGGCCCAATTAAACGGCGTTCGCGGCGAGTTAAACCAGGGAGAACAAATTGAATGATTTGATAAAGTATGACAGGACTTGCTACCACTAAGCCGCTATAACCAGCAACTTTAAAAGAGACAAAAAAGAATTCTCCCGGAGCAAGTTGCAGAAATTTTACACCTTGAGCGGGTACTTCTAATAGTTGAACAATAGGTTTAACAGCGATGAAACAGCCAGTTATACCTACTACCACCGCAATTAACGCATAAAAAATTCGCCATCTTAACTCTTCTAAGTGGTCGAATAGTGACATCTCCGCTTCATCAGGAAGTTCATTAAGAAATTCCTCTGGGGTGTCAAAATTTTGCTCGGCTAAGGTTTCAACTTCTGCTGGAGGTGTCATTATTCAAGCTATACAGGGGTTTATTGACTATTGTAGCGATCGCCTCCGCAGAAAAAAAGAGGCAATAATTTATTTATGGTAGAGATGCAGCTTTAGGATGAGTAGTGGAATAACTACTTACTAACTGAGAGATTTCTGGATTATAGAGGCGCAGATAATTCCAGTAATTACCAAAAACTTGTCTGACATAGCCTTTGGTTTCTTCGTAAGGTATGGCTTCGACAAATTCATCAGGATCGCTAATGTCAAAACGATCGCGCCATTTGGAAACCGCATTTGGCCCAGCATTGTAACTTGCGATCGCAAATAAGGAATTATTATTGTATTGCTCGTGGGTGTAGTTTAAAAACCAAGTACCTAACAAAATATTATCTTTGGGGATTTCGCTGTTGTATTCCTCTAACTTAATTTTTTCAGCAATCCATTCTCCCGTACCAGGCATTACTTGCATTAACCCCACTGCACCCGCTACCGAACGAATTTTTGGTTCAAACCGCGATTCTTGGCGAATTAAAGCAGTTACAAGTAAAGGGTTGATTTGACGCTTTCCCGCCCAGTATTCTATCTCTTGAAGAAAAGGGAAAGGATAACGAGCTTGCCAATAAGTAAGTTTTTGGCTCAGTGCTTGATATTCTGCTTGTTCTGGAGGCGTTTCTCGGTCTTCTAAGGTGGCAATTTTGTTGATTCCCAGCAGGTTGTCACCTTTAGCCAAGCTCATCACCCCGTCGGTAAATTGCTCGGCTAAAGTTGGCTGAGTTTTATTTGTAAATTCTACTTGCCAAAGTGCCAACGCATCGTTGTCTTGTCCTAACTGGTAGAGTTCTTTTAAGGTTGCAGATCCCGCAGATAAACTTACTCGCTCTGGAGGGATTACTTGAGGATTTATCTGTCTTACTGTCGTAAAATTTCCGACATTTAAACCCAAATTAACCGCCGATCGCCAAGCATAATAAGACTGGGGAAACTGGCTTAATACATACTCGTAAGCTGCCTTAGCTTCGGTCTTTTTTCCTAACTTCTCTGCCCATTTACCTACCCAAAAACCTGCTCTAGCCGCCAATATACTTTTAGGGTTGCGGGTGGGGATAGTTTGCGCCCATTGCCAAGCTTGCTGATAATTTTGCGCCTCGGCTTTTTCTAAAGCTATTTTCCAGCGATATTCCGCCGCCGCTTCCGAGTCACCATATTTTTTTAGCATCACGTTACGGGCTTGAGTCGCTGCGTTTTTGTTTTGCGCGTCTAAAATCTCTGCTTTAGCGGCTAAGGCTGCTCCTGCAAGCTTGGGAAACCCAGCAATCACTCGATCCAAGTAGGCGATCGCACTTTCATTTTTTGCCATTGCAGCTAGTTGAGTTAAAGCTAAACCGCTTTCTTTGGCAGTGGGAAAGAAACCAATTAATTGTTGATAAGTGGCTATAGATTCGGTTTTTTTGTCGCTTACTTGCAAACTCCGCCCTTTACGGTACAGATTTAGGGGAGTCCGAGAGGCTTTGCTATAAGCTAGGGCAGCTTTACCATAATTTTTTGTAGTCCAGTAAGCCGTAGAAATTACTTCCCAGTCGGTGGGGGTTAGTTTAGCTCCCGATGGAACTAATTTATCGGCGATCGCTATATCTGGGGGAATAGAGTTTTTAACTACCAACAGCATCAAATCGGTACGATTGGGATAATCTGTTAATAAATTACGAGCAATTTCCAAACTACGGGGATGGGTAGGATATTTGGCGATCGCACTTTCCCAATATTTTTGATCCGTTTTACCCAAAACAAACAGTGCTTCGGTGGCTACAGGGCTGCTAGAGTGGTTTTTTAGCAACTCTTGCCATTGGGTGGAATTATCAGCAGCTTGGGCGCGTTTAAGGGCGATAGGAGCAGCAAGAACCGGGTAAGATTGTTCTAAATTTTCTAAAAGTGGTAAAGCTTTCTCTCCTTGCTTTTGGGCGATTAAATCGCTGGCTAAAAGGTAACGGGCGCGATCGCGCTCCATTGATGGCGGTAAAAGTGCGATCGCGCTTAGTTGCAAAGCTCGTTCTTTAACTGAAAGTGCTACTAAGGGCAGAACTTGCGATTTGGGATTAGCTGGAATAGCTTGCGCTTGCTTTGGATTTTCTGGGGCTATATTGCTTTTTATCGCCAATACTGCGGCTCCGCCTATGACAACACACAGAGCGGTAATTGTCGCTATCGAAATTAAGTTTTGCCTCTGCACCATTGGTCGCACTTAACTAGATGAATTTCTTGCAACTCTAGCACTATTAATTTATAACTAGCTGCCAAGAGTTGGAGCTAGGGTAAAAACCGATCTAAAGCTGCTTTTAGCTCTTGAATTTCTACTTCAATATTCCCTGCTTGAGCCGCTCTGCCGATACATTCGGTTAAATGTTCGTCCAAAATCAACCGCGCTACTCGATCTAAAGCACCGCGCACGGCGGCAATTTGTACTAGCACGTCGGGACAAGGGCGGCTTTCCAGCACCATTGTTTTAATGCCGCGAATATGTCCTTCTAGGCGCGACAGCCGATTGATAATGCTGCGTAACGATTCTTCACTATGAACGTGGGGGTGGGGGGCTTGTTCGTCTTCGTGGGTGTGAGTAGGGTTAGCTGGCAAGTCTTTACTAAGCAAAGAATTTTCTACTAATTCTTTAGATTTGTTCATGGGTGAGGGGGAGGCTAAACGACAAATTAGATCCTAGCTTAGAGCAGCAATTAATCATTGGTCATTGGGAATTGATTGTTTTTACCCATTACCCATTACCCTTAATAATAAAAAATATTGCCCGATAATTTATCTATGAGCCAAACTACCCTTAATTTAGTAGCAATTTCTATTTTTCTAGTCACGTTTTCCACCTTAGCTGGGCCATTATTTAACTTATCTCCAACTATTCCCGCGATCGCCACCTTTACACTTTTAGGACTTGCAACGGTTGATAGTTTTGGTTTACAAGGTAAAGGCGGGGCGGTAGTTAGCGATTTATTTGCCTGGACTTCTCGCCAAAATCGCGATCGCATCCTCCATCACGAAGCAGGACACTTTTTAGTAGCTCATTTTTTAGATATTCCCGTTACAGGCTATACTCTCAGCGCTTGGGAAGCTTTAAAACAAAAACAACCCGGACTTGGGGGCGTAACTTTTGCTGATGACGAATTAGCCTCCAATCTTCAACAAGGAACTTTAAAAGCCCAGTTGTTAGACCGTTACTGCACGATTTGGATGGCAGGAATAACCGCCGAAAATCTGGTCTATAACGATGCCCATGGTGGAGCGGACGATCTAAATAAGCTAAAAAAAGTCCTAACACCCATTGGTTTTTCTGCTGCCGCTCAAGCTCAAAAACAGCGCTCTAGTGCCATCAGCGCCAAAACTATCCTTACCGAAAACTGGAAAGCTTACGAAGCTTTAGTTCAGGCAATGCAGCAGCGCGTTTCTGTAGATGAATGCAGAATAATAATTGCCAGAAATCCTCCACCGCTTAATTAGGTGCGGGTGGATTTAAAACCTTTTCCCAAGTAGCAATTTGATCTTGAGCGCCAGCATAAGCTTCAGTCCCTAACGGCACAAGTTTGGCGACTCCAATGCCTCCAGGAATATCGGATTGTCCGCGTTCTTGAGCAATATTTAAAATGCGGTTGCTCCATTGGGCGATCGCTAAGTTGGCATCGTAGCGTAACGGGCTGCTATTGGGAATTCGATTAGCAACGGAAATTGCTTTAACTAGCGATTCTGGGTTTCCTTGAAGGGCGATTTGTCTAGCTTCAAGCCAATTTACCCGCGCGTTAATTTGTCCTTCCCAGTCATTGATTGCCGATCGCGCTTCACGAGATAAACTTCGTCCCGATGGAATTTGCTTTGCCGTTCTAATTGCTAAGGGCAAATTCCCAATACTAGCTAGGCTGCGGGCTTCATCTAATAGGGGGCGATCTTCAATTTGCTCAATAAGCTGCTGCCAAGAACGCATTTTGCGTCGTGCTTCTGAGTACAAAGCGCGTCCCTTACTAATTTGACTTGCTTCATTAATTGCCGCTTGCAAAGAACCTACATCTTCCACGGCTGCCAATTCTTCTGCCCGGTTTAAGTAAGGGCGATCTTCAATGGTTTCTACTTTCGTGCGCCAGCGATTTACTTCGTTTTTTGCTTCAATGGCGCGGGGATTGCGTTCAGGAACAACCTCTGCTTGAGCAATAGCGGCGGTTAAGTCGCCTACCGTTCCACCTTTTGCTAGTTCTCGCGCTCGTTGCAAGTGGGCGACATCTTCAATTTCTAGCTGCCAACGGGCAATTAATTCTTGAGCTTTATTATATAAAGGGCGTTCTTGAGCAACTTTTTGGGCGATCGCGATCGCGCCTTCAAGTCCCGGAACTGTATCTAACCAAGCACTTTGCCAAGCTTCAGCAATTGTAATAAAATCTTTTGCTGCTAATTGTAGATTTGTACTTGCCGGAATTTGGTTAGCAATAGAGATTGCTTCCTCCGCATCTTGGCGATCCAGAGCTAATTGAGCAAGATCGAGCATTTGTTTTCCCAGTTTAGGAATCAACGCTTGCGCCTCTTGATAGCTGTAGCTACTTGTTTCAATTTCTTGAGCTAATTTTATTGCCGCAAGTAAGTTGTCTAAACCGCCTCTATCGCCCAATGCTACGGCTTTATCCAAACTAATCGCGTCTTCTTTTGCTGTTTCAATCAGCCGATTTAATTGTTCGTACTTAGTTGTCGCCCAATAATCATTACCAACATTTAATAAACGCACTGCTGCCATAAACGCCTCGTGCCAATTTCTTTTTGGTAGCTGCGCCTGGGATTGGGCGTAAGTATCTTCAGCTTTTTTCCACGTAGATTGCCAACTAGCTATACGTTGTTCTACTACTTGATAAGCTGGGACATCTTGAGGGATTTTTTTAGCAATAGAAATCGCCCCTTGTAATTTACCTGCTTGAAAATCGCGATCGCCTAGGTCTAAAATATCGCTTGTCCACTGCTGAACAGATTTATTGATTTCTGCTCTTAATGGGTGGTTTTTGGGTAAAGCCTGGACTAAAGAAATCGCTTCTAATAAGTCATTTAATGTTTGCTTATTTGCTGCTACTTCCGCACAGTGCATTCTTACCGTAGCAGTGGCTAAGGGCCAAAATATTGCTGGACAATTGGGGGCGGCTGGTAGTTTTAATAGCATAGCGATCGCCACTATTCCTACTCCACTGCTAATAAAACCCGCTATTCCCCACCAAAAAATCCAGTTTTTTAACCACTTTGGCAGCTTTTGGGGAGGTGGCGCAATATTTGGTGGTAGTGACGGGCGATCTTTGGTTTTGCGCTTGGGCGTTAGTGACTGTAATTTTAATGCGGGTGTTTGCGCTGACAACTCTCCCGATTCAGGGGTGTTATTAGGTAATGGAGAGCCAGCTTGAGAACTTGCCGCCTTGGCTAATCTTGAACGATCTCCCCTGGCAAACTTTCTCATCGACCACTTTTCAGGAATTCCTGGCTCTCTCATTGTTTGTCCCCAAATTGTCTTATCGATCTAATAGCCTTTAAGGTCGCTAGAGATAACAGCTTTATAATTTAACTGCTGCTTTGGCGTGCTAGTAGCTTTGATTTTAACTGCTAATACTCGTTGTCATCGTACCCTTCCAGTTACCAAAAAGCTATATTTTCCGTCAAAACTTAGATAATTAGCGAAGGCTTTTACCCCGAAGACTCTGCTTGCAAGTCTAGAATTAGTTGGGCTAATTCGTCGCTGCTGGCTTGATATACTTCGCCGCAAAAATGACAAGTTGCTTCCGCACCGCGATCTTTTTCAATCATATCAAGCAACTCTGCCTCTCCCAACATTTTCAATGCGCCCAAAACGCGATCGCCAGAGCAACCGCAGTGAAAACGTACTAACTGAGTTTCTGGTAATATTTCTAATTCCATATCCCCCAGTAGTTGCTCAAAAATTTCCGGCAAACTCAAGCCTGCTTGTAATAACGGTGTAAAACCAGAAAGCGAAGCTACCCGTGATTCTAAAACTTCTACTAAAGCTTCATCTCTAGCAGCTTTGGGTAATACTTGAATTAATATCCCTCCCGAAGCCGTAACCCCATTAGCGCCCACAAATACGCCTACAACCAAAGCCGAGGGCGTTTGTTCAGAGGTGACGAGGTAATGAGCCACATCTTCGCCAATTTCCCCCGAAACCAACTCGACAGTACTAGCGTAAGGATACCCATAGCCGACATCACGGACGACATACAAATAGCCTTCTTTTCCTACCGCCCCACCAACATCTAGTTTGCCTTTACTATTTGGTGGTAGTTCTACTTCAGGATTGTCTACATAGCCGCGTACTGTGCCATCTAAACCTGCATCTACTAAAAGTCCCCCTAGTAGTCCATTTCCTTTAACCCGGACATTCACTCGCGAACCGGAGCGCTTCATATTCGAGGCAAGCAACAGCCCCGCAGACATGGTACGACCTAAAGCCGCCGTAGCTACATAGGAAAGCTTGTGTCGTCCTCTAGCTTCTTCGGTGAGGCGGGTTGTAATTACACCTACGGCTCGAATTCCACCATTGGCGGCGGTGGCACGAATTAATTGATCTGCCATAAAAACCCTTACATTTCTTTACATCTTTATTCTAGGATGGCAACTAAGGCGGCGGTGGTGGAGCAGAAAAATTCAATTCTGCCATACTGGAAAGTACAACCTATAGACACCTCTCCAGAATCTACCTATGCTGGGTACTTTTCAACAAAGCCAACTCCGAATTGAAGTTACAGCTTCCTTTGATAGCATTCGAGATAGCTTGCTTTACCCCAAACAGTTGCAAAAATGGCTGTGGTTTGAACGCTTTAATTCAGGAATGCCAGAACAATTACACTCAGGCTTTGCTTTCACTAATTGGACTGGATTTGTCCCCATTCATCATCAAGTAGAAGTAGCTACGCCGGAGTGCTTGCGCCTCATACTTAGTCAAGGAATTGACGGCTTTCACGAGTGGTACTGGGGAGAAGGTTGGGTACAATCTCGAATCGAAGGGATATCTTTATTGCCGCTCAACATTGGGCAAACTTTGAGCTTGTTCAACTTACGTCAGTTTTTGACTCAAAAGGTGGGTAATTAAAACCTTACTCCTACTTGCCCGTTAATGCCCCGGACGGTGTTATAGCCAACGCCAACAAAGACATTATCGGTTGCGCCCACTTGCACGCCCCCAGACACCGCTACGCCTTTATCTGCGGAGTATAGCCCTAGCCCTACGTAGGGCGAAACTATGGGAGCGCGAATAAATTTCAGCACATCTACCCCGGTAGCTCCATCGGCTCCTGTACCTAACTCAACGCCCCAATTTATCGCCCTTGCGCCTAAAGCAAAGGTGGGATCGCTATCGTTGACTCCTACGGATACCCAAGGTTGGGGTATCCGTTGACTATTGACCTGACTTGGAGCAAGCAACGATATTAAACTTACAGCTACACCTAAGATTTTTTGCATTGTTATTTAACTTAGCTACTTTCCAAAATATAGCGGTTGTTGATAATGCGATCGCGCTACTAAAAAATTTTATGCCAATGGCTTCACTACTAACACCGAACAGTTAGCATCTTCCACTACTTGACTACTGACAGAACCTTGTAAAATTCGCTTTACACCCGTCAATCCGCGACTACCAATCGCAATTAAATCGGCATGGTAAATATTTGCTAGACGGATGATTTCTTCGGCAGGATCGCCACTGACAATTTCTAATTCGCTATCACAGGGCAAACTTGCTTGGTAAGCTTGCAATTGCTTCTCAATGTGGCGATAGGGCATTGCTTGAGCTTCGTTTTGAGGACGATCGGCGGCGGTTTCTAAGTCGGAGTCAGAGGCAGGAATCACATGAGCCAGAATAATTTTTACTTCCGGCGACAAGGGCAGTTGTTTAATTGTCTCCAAGACGCGATCAGAAAGCTCCGAACTATCTAGAGCTACTAAAATTGTATTTAACACGCTTCTTACATCGCCTCCTCAAGAGTTATTACTGAAAACTATGATGATTATTTCCAGTCTTTAGGCTCATTATCTTCTACTCGCAGCTTTACTGACTGCGCGTGGGAAGGCAAACCTTCAGCTTTTGCTAGTACGTCTATCGCTCCCGCTACTTGCTGCAATGCTGCCGGAGAATATTGAATAATACTAGAATGTTTGAGGAAAGTTTCTACTCCCAAAGCTGAAGCATAACGCGCCGCTCCCGAAGTTGGTAAGGTATGGTTAGGCCCGGCTAAGTAGTCTCCCACCGCTTCGGGGGTGGAGTACCCAAGGAAAATTGCGCCAGCGTGACGAATATTTGGCAATAAGTCCCAAGGCTCTGCTACTTCAAGCTCTAAGTGTTCGGGGGCAAATTCGTTAGATAGTTGTACTGCTACCTCTAGTGAATCGACGATCGCAATTAATCCATAATGCGCGATCGCTTTTTCTGTTAGTGTCTGGCGTGGATGGTCTAATAGCTGCCTTTCTACGGCTGCTTGCACGTTTAAAGCTACTTTACTATCAGTTGTAAGTAAGATCGCTGCCGCCATTGGATCGTGTTCTGCTTGTGCTAGCAAGTCGGCAGCGACGTGTTCGGGATTTGCTCCACTATCGGCAATAATTAACACTTCCGATGGCCCAGCTAATGAATCAATCCCTACAGTTCCATAGACTAATTTTTTTGCTAAGGTGACGTAAATATTCCCAGGACCTGTAATTACATTTACTTTGGGAATTGTCTCCGTTCCATAAGCTAAAGCCGCGATCGCTTGCGCTCCACCCACTCGATAAATTTCTTGTACTCCCGCTTCTTGCGCTGCTACTAATACGGCGGCGTTGACAGTTTTTCCTACCCCTGGCGGCGTGACTATTATTCGCCTAGGTACACCTGCTACTTTTGCTGGGATGGCATTCATCAGTACCGTACTTGGATAGGCGGCTCTACCCCCAGGCACATATAAACCTGCTCGATCTACAGGGGTATAACGCTTACCTAGTACCACGTCTAAGTCGCCAAATTCTACCCACGACTTGGGAACTCGCTGGCGATGGAATGCTTCTATATTTTGACAAGCTAGCCGAATCGCGCTCAGTAACTCTTTTGATACTTGTTGGTAAGCCGCATCTAGTTCCGAGCCACTCACACGCAAGTCTTCTACTAAGAGTTCTTGATGATCAAATTCTGCTGTATAGTGCAGTACGGCTTTGTCCCCCTGGCGCTTTACTGCCTGAAGAACTTCTCGCACTGTCGCTTCTTTGTGTTGCACCTGGTCGTCCTGGGTGCGATCGCAGATCCTTTGTAGTTCTGCTTGTACCTCGGTTTGCTGAGTAATAATTCGCAGCATGAAGTTCGCAATACAATCAATGTTTTGGAGTTAGAGATAGTCGATTGCCAATACTTTTTCCTTGCCTTTATTCGCCACTAATGACGAGTCAAGTTCACAAGTATTAGCTACTTATATAGCTTAACGCGGATTTTTCTTTTCATCGATACCAATTATGGCAATATCAGTGTTATATTAGTACATCTAGTATTTTGTCTATATAACAGTAGTTTTCCTGAATTAATTGTGGCAAATATCAAATCTGCTATCAAGCGCATCCAAGTCGCGGAAAGAAATCGTTTGCGTAATAAAGCTTATAAGTCAGCCGTCAAAACCCTGATGAAAAAGTACCTGACCGCCGTAGACAGCTACGCGGCTAATCCTACTCCTGAAGCCAAGCAAGAAGTCGACCAGCATATGTCGGCGGCTTTTAGTAAAATCGATAAAGCCGTAAAGTGCAAGGTTCTACATAAAAACAACGGCGCTAGGAAAAAATCAATCCTCGCCAACAGTTTGAAAAGAAAAGAAGCCAGCCTCAGCGCCAAATAAACGCCCCTGTTAGCGTTAGAATGCCCAAGCAACTAAGGACTAGCAGCTTAAAAAAACATGAAGCTGATTGACTCTCACGTTCATCTGAATTTTGCTGTGTTTGAGCCAGATTTAGACGTAGTGCGATCGCGTTGGCAAGAAAATGGTGTAGTCAAGCTCGTACACTCTTGCGTAGAGCCTAGCGAATTTACCCGCATTCAACAGATAGCTAACACCTATCCCGAAATCAACTTTGCTGTAGGTTTGCATCCCCTAGATGCAGACAAATGGACAAATCAAATGGCTGGGGAAATTATGGAGTTAGCTAGTTCTGAATCTAAAGTAGTAGCGATCGGGGAAACTGGGTTGGATTTTTACAAGGCAGATAATGAGGCACAGCAACGCCTAGTGTTTGAATCTCAGCTAGAAATTGCCGCCAAGTTAAATCTCCCGGTAATTATCCACTGTCGCCAAGCGGCGGCACAACTAAAACAAATTTTGCACTCCTTCCAAGCCAATGGCTCTCATCAAATTCGGGGTGTAATGCACTGTTGGGGAGGAACACCTGAAGAAACCCAATGGTTTTTAGACTTGGGATTTTATATTAGTTTTAGCGGTACAGTGACTTTTAAAAATGCCCAACAAATTCATCAAAGCGCCCAAATTGTCAGCAAAGATCGCTTATTAATTGAAACCGATTGCCCTTTTTTGGCTCCAGTTCCCAAAAGAGGGACAAAACGTAACGAACCCGCCTTTGTTTTGCACGTAGCTGAAGCTATTGCGCAATTGCGTGGCGAAACAGTAGAAGAAATTGCGCGCACAACCACGGCTAATGCTTGTAAACTTTTCAATCTTTCAATTTTTTAAGTTCAAAGCAACGAATAAAAGGGGAAAAAGTCATAATAATTAAAGGTTAGGCAATTAAACAAAATTTGGCTAGGGAAATATTTAATCAAACCCTTAAAGCTCTACAAACAAGGGATGCAAGAGCAAAAAAAGTAATGGCAATAAAGCTTTCCCTCTCGTTAGAATGTGGGACGGAAAAAATCAAGCGCGATCGCTTCTTGAATCCATGCCGCAAAAGTTAAACCATAAAATGACAATACTATGAATCATTGCCTGAGTATAGAGCGCCATAATTTACAAATTCCCCACTTCAGGGAACTAAAAAGTAAAAAAGCTGCTTGTGGGCAAAAACTGCGTACCTGTTAGAGAGCAAAGCGCAAGCAGTAGAAAAGGATTTCCATCCGTTGAATAAATACCAGCAGCAATAAGTATAAAAACGCATGACCACCGATAACTACATTGAACCTGCCTTTTTACTACCCGACCTAATTGACATTCAGCGTTCTAGCTTCCGTTGGTTTTTAGAAGAAGGATTAATTGAAGAACTCAATAGCTTCTCGCCAATTACTGACTACACGGGTAAATTAGAATTACACTTTTTAGGTCACAACTATAAACTCAAGCAGCCAAAGTACGACGTAGACGAAGCCAAGCGGCGCGATAGCAGCTACGCGGTGCAAATGTACGTCCCAACCCGTTTGATTAATAAAGAAACCGGGGAAATAAAAGAGCAAGAAGTATTTATTGGCGATTTGCCGCTCATGACCGATCGCGGTACATTTATTATTAACGGCGCAGAACGAGTAATAGTCAACCAAATCGTCCGTAGTCCCGGAGTATACTACAAATCCGAAGTAGACAAAAACGGTCGCCGCACTTATTCAGCTAGTTTAATTCCTAACCGGGGAGCATGGCTGAAGTTTGAAACCGATCGCAACGGCTTAGTTTGGGTGAGAATTGATAAAACCCGCAAGTTATCGGCGCAAGTGCTATTAAAAGCTTTGGGACTATCAGATAATGAGATTTTTGAATCTTTGCGTCACCCAGAGTATTTTCAAAAAACCATTGAAAAAGAAGGGCAATTTAGCGAAGACGATGCCCTAATGGAGTTGTACCGCAAGTTACGACCCGGCGAACCTCCCACTGTGTCCGGCGGTAATCAGTTATTAGAATCGCGCTTTTTTGACCCCAAACGTTACGATTTAGGGCGAGTAGGACGCTACAAAATTAATAAAAAACTGCGGCTATCTATTCCTGACACTACCAGGGTACTTACACCTGTTGACATTTTGGCTGCCGTTGACTACCTAATCAACTTAGAGTTTGACATGGGTAGCATTGACGATATCGACCACTTGGGCAATCGACGAGTAAGAAGTGTAGGGGAATTGCTACAAAACCAAGTCAGGGTCGGGTTAAATCGCCTAGAGCGGATTATTCGCGAACGCATGACCGTATCTGACCCCGACACCTTAACCCCCGCATCCTTAGTTAACCCCAAGCCCTTAGTAGCGGCAATTAAAGAGTTTTTTGGTTCTAGCCAATTAAGTCAGTTCATGGATCAAACAAATCCTTTAGCTGAACTTACCCACAAACGCCGCTTGTCAGCCCTAGGCCCAGGGGGCTTAACCCGCGAACGCGCAGGTTTTGCGGTGCGAGATATTCATCCTTCTCACTACGGGCGAATTTGCCCAGTAGAAACTCCCGAAGGACCAAATGCGGGGTTAATTGGCTCCTTGGCAACTCACGCTAAAGTCAATCAATACGGCTTTTTAGAAACGCCCTTTAGACCCGTAGAAAACGGCATCGTTCAGTTTGACAAACCCCCCGTATATATGACGGCGGACGAAGAAGACGACCTGCGCGTAGCCCCCGGCGACCTGCCTATTGATGAAAATGGTCAGATATTAGGAAAAAAAGTCACTGTCCGCTATCGTCAGGAATTTGCCAGTACCACCCCCGATCAAGTGGATTACGTGGCGGTATCTCCGGTACAAATTGTCTCTGTAGCCACTAGCTTGATTCCCTTTTTGGAGCATGACGACGCTAACCGGGCGCTAATGGGATCGAATATGCAACGGCAAGCTGTACCATTGCTAAAACCAGAGCGTCCTTTAGTGGGAACAGGTTTAGAAGCCCAAGCAGCGCGAGACTCTGGCATGGTAATCGTCAGCCGGACTGACGGAGAAGTTGTATATGTAGACGCGACTAAAATTCGCGTCCGCGTAAAAAGCAAAGAAATTGCTGGAGGCGCTCAAACTACTGCCCAACCTCAAGAAATTGAGTACCCAATATCTAAGTATCAGCGCTCGAACCAAGACACTTGTTTAAATCAACGCCCTTTGGTTAGGTTTGGCGATCGCGTAGTTGCTGGACAAGTTCTAGCTGATGGTTCATCTACCGAAGGCGGAGAACTAGCGCTAGGGCAAAATATTACCGTCGCTTATATGCCTTGGGAAGGGTACAACTACGAAGATGCGATCTTAATTTGCGAAAAACTCGTCCAAGACGATGTTTACACCTCAATTCACGTCGAAAAATACGAAATTGAAGCTCGGCAAACCAAGCTAGGACCAGAGGAAATCACTAGAGAAATCCCCAACGTCGGCGAAGATGCTCTGCGCCAACTTGATGAACAAGGAATTATCGGCATTGGTGCTTGGGTAGACTCAGGCGACATATTAGTGGGCAAAGTTACCCCCAAAGGCGAATCAGATCAACCACCTGAAGAAAAACTATTGCGGGCAATCTTTGGCGAAAAAGCGCGAGATGTCCGCGATAACTCCTTGCGTGTACCCAACGGTGAAAAAGGACGAGTTGTAGACGTGCGCGTGTTTACCCGCGAACAAGGCGACGAATTGCCACCGGGCGCTAACATGGTAGTCCGGGTCTATGTAGCCCAAAAACGCAAAATCCAAGTCGGCGACAAAATGGCAGGACGACACGGCAATAAAGGAATTATTTCGCGCATTTTGCCTGTGGAAGATATGCCTTATTTGCCCGATGGATCGCCCGTAGACATTGTGCTTAATCCCTTGGGTGTACCCTCACGAATGAACGTCGGACAAGTATTTGAATGCTTGTTAGGCTGGGCGGGAGAAAACCTCGGACTGCGGTTTAAGATTACTCCCTTTGACGAAATGTACGGGGAAGAATCATCGCGGACAATTGTGCATGGAAAACTCACCGAAGCCCGTGAAGAAACCGGGAAAGATTGGTTATTTGACCCCGAACAACCAGGCAAAATTCAGTTGTACGACGGTCGCACGGGAGAACCTTTCGATCGCCCGGTAACAGTGGGTATCGCTTATATGCTGAAATTGGTGCATTTAGTCGATGACAAAATCCACGCCCGTTCTACTGGCCCTTACTCCTTGGTTACGCAGCAGCCTTTGGGCGGTAAAGCGCAACAAGGCGGTCAGAGATTTGGAGAGATGGAAGTGTGGGCGCTGGAAGCTTTTGGAGCAGCTTACACCTTACAGGAATTGCTGACAGTCAAGTCCGATGATATGCAGGGACGAAATGAAGCATTAAATGCGATCGTCAAAGGCAAAGCCATTCCTCGTCCCGGTACGCCCGAATCGTTTAAAGTGCTGATGCGAGAATTGCAATCTCTAGGTTTAGATATTGCCGTCCACAAAGTAGAACTTCAATCTGATGGCAGTTCTTTAGACGTGGAAATTGATTTGATGGCAGATACCGGAGGTCGTCGGACTCCCAATCGTCCTACCTACGAATCTCTCAGCCGTGAAGCACTCGAAGAAGAAGTATAGCCAAAAAAGCTAAAAGTAAATTTTTTTACTTTTAGCTCTCCTCCCGGCTTTTAGTGCGATCTATTCCCTTTCTCCCCATCCTTATTTAACTTATGAGAACGCCACAAGTTACGCAATTTGATTACGTCAAAATTGGCATCGCCTCCCCAGAAAGAATTCGGCAGTGGGGAGAGCGAACCCTACCCAATGGTCAAGTGGTAGGAGAAGTTACTAAGCCAGAAACTATTAACTACCGTACTTTGAAGCCAGAAATGGACGGCTTGTTTTGCGAACGGATTTTTGGACCGGCTAAGGACTGGGAATGTCATTGCGGGAAGTATAAGAGAGTTAGACATCGCGGTATTGTTTGCGAACGTTGTGGTGTGGAAGTAACTGAGGCTAGAGTCCGCCGCCATCGCATGGGTTTTATCAAACTTGCTGCTCCCGTGGCTCACGTTTGGTACTTAAAAGGAATACCTAGTTATATTGCGATTTTGCTAGATATGCCGTTGAGGGATGTGGAGCAAATTGTTTACTTCAATGCCTACGTGGTTTTAGCACCAGGTAACGCCGATACCCTCACTTACAAGCAATTACTAACTGAAGATCAGTGGTTAGAAATAGAAGACCAGCTTTATAGCGAAGAATCAGAACTTAGTGGTGTAGAAGTAGGCATTGGTGCGGAGGCATTGGCGCGGCTACTGCAAGACATTAAACTTGAAGCTGAGGCAGAAAGCTTACGCGAAGAAATCGCTGGTGCTAAAGGACAAAAACGCGCCAAATTAATTAAACGGCTGCGAGTAATTGACAACTTTGTGGCTACAGGATCGTTGCCTGAATCGATGGTAATGAAGGTAATTCCCGTGATCCCGCCAGATTTGCGCCCCATGGTGCAGTTAGACGGTGGACGGTTTGCAACGTCCGACTTGAACGATCTTTATCGCCGCGTGATTAACCGGAATAATCGTTTGGCTAGATTGCAGGAAATCTTAGCGCCAGAAATTATTGTCCGTAACGAAAAGCGGATGTTGCAAGAAGCGGTGGATGCCTTAATTGACAACGGTAGACGCGGACGGACGGTAGTAGGCGCAAATAACCGCCCCTTGAAGTCTTTATCAGACATTATTGAAGGTAAACAAGGTCGTTTCCGGCAAAACTTACTCGGAAAACGGGTAGATTATTCTGGGCGATCGGTAATTGTCGTCGGGCCAAAGCTAAAAATTCATCAGTGCGGTTTGCCAAGAGAAATGGCAATTGAGCTATTTCAACCTTTTGTAATTCATCGGCTAATTCGCAGCAATGTAGTTAATAACATTAAAGCGGCTAAAAAGTTGATTTCTCGCGGCGATCCTAGCGTCTGGGGTGTTTTAGAAGAAGTAATTGAAGGACATCCCGTATTGCTTAACCGCGCTCCGACTTTACACCGATTGGGGATTCAAGCTTTTGAACCAATTTTAGTAGAAGGTCGAGCAATTCAATTGCATCCCTTGGTATGTCCAGCTTTTAACGCCGACTTTGACGGCGACCAAATGGCGGTACACATTCCTTTGTCTTTAGAAAGTCAAGCGGAAGCAAGACTATTGATGTTGGCTTCTAATAATATCTTGTCTCCGGCGACCGGAAGACCGATTGTGACTCCAAGTCAAGATATGGTGTTGGGTTGCTATTACTTAACGGCGGAAAACCCCAATAGTAATGATGGAGGAACTCGCTATTTTGCTTCCTTAGACGATGCCATCATGGCTTACGAACAAAAGCAGGTACACATCCATGCCAAAGTTTGGGTGCGTTTTGACGGCTTAGTAGATTCCGACGATGACGGCGAACAAAAGGTAGAAAAGCAAAGTGATGGGACGCGGGTAATTACAAACAACAATATTCGTCGCCGTGAAGATGCGGACGGCGAAGTAATTTCCCAGTTTGTTCGCACCACCCCCGGCAGGATTATCTACAACAAAACCATTCAAGAAGTATTGCAGTAAAACGGCTCTCAGCTAATTGACTAACATAAGGGATGCAAAAATGGCAGACGGCAAAGAAATGATTTTTCGCAATCGCGTGGTAGATAAAGGTCAACTCAAAAAGTTGATCGCCTGGGCGTTTACTAACTATGGCACAGCTAAAACCGCCGCGATCGCCGACCGATTGAAAGATTTAGGTTTTCGCTACGCTACGGTGGCGGGAGTCTCGATTAGCGTTGACGACTTGAAAGTTCCCCCCACCAAAAAACTGCTCTTGGAAGCGGCGGAAACTGAGATTTTGGCGACGGAAGAACGCTATACGCGTGGCGAAATTACCGAAGTAGAACGCTTCCAAAAGGTAATTGACACTTGGAATAGTACGTCAGAATCCCTTAAAGATGAGGTGGTGGCACATTTTAAAGCTACAGACCCCCTCAACTCGGTGTACATGATGGCGTTCTCTGGTGCGAGGGGAAATATCTCCCAAGTCCGCCAGCTTGTAGGAATGCGCGGCTTGATGGCCGATCCCCAGGGAGAAATCATTGACCAACCAATTAAAACCAACTTTAGAGAAGGTTTAACGGTAACAGAGTATATTATTTCTTCCTACGGAGCCAGAAAAGGACTTGTAGACACCGCTTTAAGAACGGCGGATTCTGGTTATTTGACTCGCCGCTTGGTGGACGTATCTCAAGACGTAATCGTGCGCGAGTTAGATTGCGGAACGACACGGGGAATTATGGTGCGTCCAATGGTGGAAAACGATCGCATCATGATTCCGCTAAGTTCTCGTTTGTTGGGACGAGTACCCTTAGAAGATGTAGTTCACCCCAAAACTAAAGCAGTAATTTCTGGCAAAAATCAGCCGATGTGCGACGATATAGCGATCGCCATTCAAAAAGCTGGGGTAAACGAAGTTATGGTACGCAGTCCCTTAACTTGCGAAGCAGCGCGATCGGTATGTCAGCATTGCTACGGCTGGAGTTTAGCTCATGCCAAGCTTGTAGACTTAGGGGAAGCAGTGGGAATTATTGCCGCTCAAAGTATCGGTGAACCTGGAACTCAGTTAACAATGCGGACGTTCCATACTGGGGGCGTATTTACCGGAGAAGTAGCGCGTCAAGTTCGCAGTGAAGAAGAAGGCACAATTCGCCTTCCCAAAAAGCTGCGAACAAGACCTTTTAGAACTCGTCATGGTGAAGATGCTTTATTTGTAGAAGCCAATGGCGACTTGATGTTGGAAGTAAGTAGCGGCAAATCTGTTACTATTCCCGTTACTCAAGGATCGACTATCTATATTGTGGATGGTCAAAAAGTCAGTTCCGATCAGTTACTAGCGGAAGTTGCGATCGGTAGCCGCACAAACCGCGCCCACACTGAAAAAGCAACTAAAGACGTTTCTTCTGATTTAGCGGGAGAGGTGAAATTTGCCGATTTAGTCCCGGAAGAAAAAACCGACAGACAAGGTAATACGACAACTACAGCCACCAGAGGCGGCTTGATTTGGGTGTTATCGGGAGAAGTTTATAACTTACCCCCTGGAGCAGAACCAAGTGTAGTTAATGGCGATCGCGTAGAAGCAAATAGCGTCCTAGCCGAAGCCAAAATTCATACTCTACACGGCGGGATAGTGCGATCGGCTGCCGAAACCCCCGATTCCGGTCACAGCGCCCGTGAAATTGAAATTATCACCGCTTCCGTAGTCCTAGACACCGCTACTGTGCGCGTAGAGCAATCTTCTCGCCAGGGCGATCACTATATCATTGAAACAAATCATGGAGCAATGTTCTCGCTCCTAGCCACCCCAGGGACAAAAGTTCAAACAGGTCAAGTAGTCGCTGAATTAATCTCTGACCAATACCGCACCAATACTGGTGGCTTGATTAAATATGCTGGTGTAGAAGTTGCCAAAAAAGGTAAGGGCAAACAAGGCTACGAAGTAGTTAAGGGTGGAACAATCTTGTGGATTCCTGAAGAAACTCACGAAGTTAATAAAGATATCTCTTTATTGCTCGTCGAAGACGCTCAGTATGTGGAAGCAGGGACAGAAGTTGTTAAAGACATTTTCTGCGAAACTAACGGCGTAGTCGAAGTAACTCAGAAAAACGACATTTTGCGCGAACTTGTGATCAAGCCCGGCGAATTGCTGATGCTAGATGACCCAGAATCAGTATTAAACCGGGATGGTACTTTTGCTCAACCTGGAGAGGAATTGATTCCGGGCTACATTGCCTCAGAGCTACGCTATATCGAATATATAGAATCTTCCTCTAATGGCCCAGCTTTACTATTGCGTCCTGTTACTGAGTTTACTGTTCCCGATTCTCCTTCCGTCCCTAGTACAAAATCTAGCACTGGGGAAGGACGATCAATTGAACTAAGAGCAGTTAGTCGCTTGCCTTACAAAGATTCTGAGCGCGTCAAATCTGTTGAGGGAGTTGAGCTACTGCGGACTCAGTTAGTTTTAGAAATGGATCAAACTCACTCGGCGGAATATACTGGCGGTTCGCCCATTGTGGCAGATATCGAGCTTGTAACCGATGCCCAAAATTCGGAAATCAAACGCTTGCAATTAGTGATTTTAGAATCGTTAATTATTCGCAAAGATATTCCCGCCGATGTTACCCAAGGCAGCACCAATACTAAATTCAATGTAGTTGAAGGGCAAGAAATTGCTCCAAAAGCTGTAGTTGCTCGAACGGAAGTTTTGTGCAAAGAAGCTGGGACTGTGCGCGGAGTTAGGGAAGGTGCTGAAGCGATTCGCCGAATTTTGATCTTAAGAGAAAAGGATTGCTTTACCATAGTTACAAACGAAAAGCCCCGCTTTAAAGTGGGTAGTTTGTTAATTGCTGGTAGCGAAATCGCTCCGGGTGTATTTACAGAAGAATCTGCTCAAGTAATCGAAATCACGGGACTAGGCAAACAAGAAACTGCTCAAACCAGTAATCAACTATCCACTAGCTCTTACAAAGTGACTTTACGCATCGCCCGCCCTTACCGGGTTAGCCCTGGGGCAATGTTGCAAGTCGATGATGCGGGATTGGTTCAACGGGGTGACAACTTAGTATTGCTTGTATTTGAGCGGACGAAAACTGGGGATATTATTCAAGGATTGCCTAGAATTGAGGAACTTCTAGAGGCACGGAAGCCTAAAGAAGCCTGTATTCTAGCCGTTAGACCTGGAACTGTAGAACTAAATCGGGTAGAAGACGAAACTATTGCTATTAAAGTAATTGAAGATAACGGTACGATTACTGATTATCCTCTAGGTCCTGGGCAAAATCCTGTAGTTTCTGATGGCTCGGTAGTAGATGTAGGAATGCAGCTAACCGACGGGCCGGCAAATCCCCACGAAATTTTGGAGGTGTTCTTCAACTACTATTCCCTGCAAAAAGGTTCTGCTGCCTCTACCGAAGCGTTGCAAAAAGTGCAAAACTTCTTAGTAAATGAGGTGCAGTTGGTGTATCAATCCCAAGGAATTGATATTGCTGATAAGCATATTGAGACTATTGTCCGCCAGATGACCTCTAAGGTACGGGTAGATGATGGTGGAGACACAACAATTTTGCCTGGAGAGTTGATTGAGCTACGCCAAATTGAACAGGTGAATGTAGCTATGAGTATTACCGGGGGCGCTTTAGCTCAGTACACGCCAATGTTGTTGGGGATTACTAAAGCTTCGCTTAATACCGATAGTTTCATCTCGGCGGCATCTTTCCAAGAAACTACCAGAGTGCTAACGGAAGCCGCTATTGAGGGCAAATCCGACTGGCTGCGTGGTTTAAAAGAAAACGTGATTATTGGGCGCTTGATTCCGGCGGGTACGGGCTTTAATGCTTATGAAGAGCCATTATCGGTTTCTGAAGATCCAACCATAGATCCAAGTAGCGTATTTGAAGAAAGCGACGATCCGTTAGATGTAGTCCTAGACGATCGCACTGCTCGCGCTTATAACTTTGAAAGCGGTTTGGGAGAAGGGTTTAACTTTGATCGCGGTACTGTTACTCCTGAAGAGGAGGAATTGGTAGATGATGCAGTAGTAGACGATGTTGAAGATGATGACGATGATTTTGAAGATGATGACGATGATGATGATGATTTTGAAGATGACGACGAATAACTTTTAAGCGATCATTTAGTTTAAAAAAGCCTAGCGATTGTGAGCGCTAGGCTTTTTTATTAAAGATTGGCTATAGCTCCGATCAACTGGCAAATTGCCTACAATGTTTATAACTGTTTTAGCTAATTAATTAATTCAATCATTATGCAAAAAAATACTGGACTAGCAGTAATCTTAGGCATAATTAGTACGGCTATACTAGCTGACCCCCTGTTTGCTTTGCAGCCAATGCCTATAGCTACTGAGCAAATCTCTCAAGCTGGAAATAAAAAAATTCAACAAGCACAAGCCTATAACGATCGCAGTATAACTTTAGCAGAGCAAGGAAAAATTAAAAGTGCGATCGCGGCTTTCAATCAAGCTATCAAAATTTATCCCACGTTTGAAAATGCTCACAATAATTTAGGGTTGGCTTTGAGCAGTCAAGACCAATTTGCCGAGGCTGTAGCCGCTTTTAAACAAGCTTTGGCTATCAATCCCCAAAATTTAGAAACCTACAATAATCTGGGGGTTGCTTTGGGTAGTCAAGGTAATTTTATTGAAGCAATTAGCGTATTTAATCAAGCTGTCCAAATTAACCCTAGTGAGCCAACTTCTCATCAAAACTTAGGTGTAGCGTTTTGGAGTCAGGGAAAAGTACCTGAAGCTGTTGCATCATTACAAAGAGCTAAAAAACTGTATGCAGCGCAAAACAAGCCGGAGGGAGTACAACAAATAGAAGAAATTATCCAGCAAGTGCGATCGCGTTAACGATTTATTTCATCAGATATTAATTTGCTTAACTAGGGAATACTAAGCTAGTAATTTTCTGATCACCCAATCATGATTGTTAAAGAACTCGATCCGTTTATTCCTCAAGACAAGTTTGCCAAAGCTGGGAAGGAAGCAGAACAACAGATGAGTTTTTATCTGCGCCGAGCTTTTGCAGATGACAAAAATATCTACGTGTTTAACGATTTACGCTTGGAATACGAAGGTGATGCTGCCCAAATCGATCATTTAATTTTTCATCAATACGGCATGATTATTATTGAAAGTAAAAGCGTCAGTAGCCGTGTCGAAATTAACGAACAACAAGAGTGGATTAGATGGTTTAACAACACTGATCAAGGTATGGCATCCCCTATTATTCAAGCTCGCGAACAAGGGGATTTTCTTAAGAAGTATTTGAATCTACACGCTGAGGTTTTATTAAGCAAAATCTTGGGTATGCAACATTACTTTGGATCGATGCCAATTGATGTACTTGTAGCAATATCTGACTCTGGGATTATCGAGCGCCCTAAAAAAATGTCTTTAGAGGAGGTATGCAAGGCAGATCAAATTTGCGATGGAGTGCGATCGCTTTTGGACAAACAACAAAAAGAGTGTACTTTATTCAGTTTTAACAGTCCAAGGCTCTCATTTAATAAAGATGAAGTAAATAAGGTTGTAGCGTTTTTACTAAAAGAGCATAAACCTTCACCCTATAAAACTGAAGCAGAAACTATATCTAAACCTAATTTACAAACTTCCCCGCCAGAAAAAAAAGTAGTTATTCAAGCTAAATCTGAAACTCCTTCTATCCTCAAGCCCAGTAAAGCAATACTTTCTCAAAGCGTAATTAAATACTCCTGCCGTCAATGCAATAAAACTAATTTATCTGTATCATCTGGCAAATATGGTTACTATTTCAAATGCTTAGAATGCGAAGGTAACACGCCAATTAATGTTCTTTGTCCAACTTGTAATAATAAAGAGAAGATTCGCAAGAGTGGAAATCAATTTTTTGCAGAATGCGCTCGCTGTAAAACCTCTGATTTGTTTTACACTAACTCCTCAAGCTGAAATCCATAATTCAAATTAAAAAATAATAAATTTGTATTAAGTTTTCTGATAAAACTTAATTAAGATACCCGTGTGAGGCGACAAAATGGCGGCAGATTATCCAGATATCGATATTGCTCCTTTAATCGATCACACTCTGTTAAATCCCTTGGCGACTCCAGAGCAAATAGAAAAACTTTGCCAAGAAGCTGATAGATATCAGTTTGCGGCGGTTTGCGTATATCCCTGTTATGTGCGTTTTGCTGCCGAATTACTCCAAAGGAAGAATCCTAAAATATGTACCGTAATCGGCTTTCCTAGTGGTGCAAATACTTCTGCTACTAAGCTCTACGAAGCGCGAGAAGCTGTAGAAAACGGCGCGACGGAACTAGATGTAGTAATCAATTTAGGTTGGTTAAGAATGGGCAAAACTGAAGAAGTACACCGAGAAATTGCCCAAATCTGCGACGAAACAGGAGTCACGGTTAAGGCAATATTAGAAACTACCCTGCTGACAGAGGCAGAAAAGCGCCTTGCTGCGGAACTATGTATGGATGCAGGTGTAACATTTCTGAAAACAAGTACAGGCTGGAATGGGGGAGCAACAGTAGCAGATGTGAAATTACTTTACGAATTAGCAAAAGAGCGAGTAGGAATCAAAGCATCTGGCGGGATTATCAAAATTGAGCAAGCTTTGGATTTGGTGGTAGCTGGCGCAACTCGTTTAGGAACGTCTCGCGGTGTGGATTTACTGCGTCAACGCGATACTGTGGAGAAAGACTAAGTTTAAAATCGTTTACTTAATAAAAAAATTTAGCTTTCACCAATGCTAATAGCCAAATATGAGTCGAACCTATAAAGCTACTGGAATTAATCTTAAAAGTATGCCCCTAGGTGAAGCCGATCGCCTGGTTACAGTTTTGACGCAAGAATATGGCTTGATTCGCGCCGTAGCACCCGGAGCGCGTAAACAAAATTCTAGCTTGGGCGGTAGAAGTGGTTTGTTTGTGGTGAACGAGTTATTGATTGCTAAAGGGCGATCGCTCGATAAAATTACTCAAGCAGAAACTATTACAACTTACCCCCGTCTTAGCCGCGATTTGGGTAAACTAGCCGCTTGTCAATACATGGCAGAAATCGTTATGTGTCAAGCTTTGAGCGAACAACCGCAAAATGAATTGTTTTGTTTACTTAACGAACATCTTAAACGTTTGGAGCAATTGCCTAGCAATTCGGAGTTTTTAATCTTGGCTTATCTGAGTCAAGCAGTTTTTCATTTGCTCTCTTTAGCGGGAATCACCCCCCAAGTGCAGCAATGTCAATTGACACAAAAAACAATTATTCCTGAAAAGAGCGATCGCAACTTTGAGCAAGTAGGTTTTAGTATCGCCGCCGGAGGCATAATTAGTTTAGAGGCGTGGAAAACTTTACAAGCCCAAAACAAAGCTGTGATTTACCGCACCGAGCCAGTTACAACGACTTTGGTAAAAGAAATTGGGACAAATTACCAGACAAACCAACCACTACCAAAACTAAATGCTCGTTTTAGCAGCAACGAACTTGCTTTAATGCAGCAACTAGCCGATACCGAGCTAAGTCAAGTAGAACAATCTAATCCTAGCTGGCTATCTATTGAAAAGATTTTACGTCAATACGTTGAGTACCATTTCGATCGCCCAATTCGCTCTGCTGCTTTGATTGATAGTTATTTTGCTTTGATTTGCGCCCCCAAAGTATGATGCAACCGTCCGATTCAAATACAAAAATAATTCCGTCTAATCATAAATCTATTAACGATTCAACTTTTAAATCTAAAAAATCGTCCTCAAAGACATTTAATAAAAATTCTCAAAAAATGCCCTTATCTAATCCCACTTTTGAGCAAAGAAGCGATCGCGTGTCTGAAGAAAAAATACCTACCGTCGAACAATTAAACGAGTTAGCTAAGGTTGCAGAAGCCACTGATAACCCGCCGATGGATAATATAGCCTACATCCCCCCAGAAGCTACAGAACCTGGTTTTCTCCCGGTTTTTAAAAATCGTAACTTTTTAACCATGTGGAGTGGGCAAGTTTTTTCGCAATTAGCCGATAAAGTTTATTTAGTGCTGATGATTGCGATTATTTCTACCCGTTTTCAAGCCAGCGATCAAAGTATTAGTGGCTGGGTATCGGCGATTATGATGGCTTTTACTATCCCCGCCGTGCTATTTGGTTCTTTGGCTGGGGTATTTGTCGATCGCTGGTCGAAAAAAACTGTTTTAGTATCAACAAATATCCTACGCGGCATTTTAGTATTATCAATCCCAGTATTACTATGGATAACTCAAGACTGGAAAGACTTCGCGGGTTTACCTGTAGGTTTTGGGATATTATTACTGCTATCGTTTTTAATTTCTACCTTGACACAATTTTTTGCTCCCGCCGAACAAGCGGCAATCCCCTTAGTAGTAGAAGAAAAACATTTACTATCAGCTAACTCGTTGTATACCACAACCATGATGGCTTTAGTTATTGTGGGGTTTGCAGTGGGTGAACCATTACTAGCTTTTGCCGATAATATTACTAATCAATTAGGGGTAGGCGTTGGAATCGGTAAAGAATTAGTGGTAGGTGGGAGTTATGCGATCGCAGGCGTACTATTACTATTGCTAAAAACTGGTGAAAAAGAGCCAAAACCCGAACACGAACAAAACCACGTTTTTGCAGATTTACGCGATGGTTTCCGTTATTTAGGCGAAAATAAGCGCATTCGTAACGCTTTAATTCAACTGGTGATTTTATTTTCAATTTTTGCCGCAATAGCCGTTTTGGCGGTGAGAATGGCGGAAGTTATCCCCGGCTTAAAATCGTCTCAATTTGGCTTTTTACTAGCGGCGGGTGGTGTCGGAGTTGTTACTGGAGCAACACTTTTAGGGCATTACGGACAGCGTTTTTCTCATGTGCAGTTAAGCTTTTGTGGCTCTATCGGCATGGCAGCTTGTTTAATTATTTTATCTATATTTACTAAGGAACTGTGGATTACAATGCTGGCGCTGGCATTATTAGGCGTGTTTTCGTCCTTAGTGGCTATTCCCATGCAAACTACCATTCAACAAGAAACTCCGCCCCAAATGCGGGGTAAAGTATTTGGATTGCAAAATAATGTAGTCAATATTGCTCTAACTTTACCTTTAGCTTTAGCGGGAGTCGCCGAGACAATTATTGGATTGCAGGCAGTTTTTTCAAGTTTGGCAGCAATTGCGATCGCAGGGAGCATCTTAACCTGGTATATTTGCCGTACAGAAACAGAAAATTTACCGCATTTAGATAGATAATCTCTATATAAATAACTGAAAGAAGGCGACTTTACGTGTGATCGCCAATCTCTCTAAACTTAAAGTGCTTAAAGAATGCATATTGCTTGGCTTGGAAAAAAAACACCATTTTGTGGCAATGTCACTTACGGTAGAGAAATTACTAATGCTCTGTTAGACCGAGGACACCAAGTAAGTTTTCTTCATTTTGCTCAAGAAGAAGCAGGTAAAGTCAACGAGTCTGACTGTGCGGAAGTTTCCCTCCCTTTCCTCTATAAATCACAGGTTTATACAATTCCCTCATTTACGGCAAGTAAAGTATTAACTGAGTCTCTGCGCCAACTAAAGCCGGATTTGGTTCATGCTTCGCTAACTTTGTCGCCTTTAGATTTTCTTTTACCAGAAATTTGTGCCGAACTCAACTTACCTCTAATTGCAACCTTTCATACACCTTTTGCAGGTAAGGGAGCAAAGTTCAAATCGGGAACGCAGCTTTTAGCCTACCAACTTTACGCGCCATTTTTAGTTAACTACGATCGCACAATTGTTTTTTCCCAAGTACAGAAGGAAGTATTAGCGCGTTTAGGTGTCCCGGCGGCTAATGTCGCTGTAATTCCAAATGGTGTTGACGTACAGAGATATTCTCCCGGTGCTTCAGCAATCAAAGCAGAGTTTAACGCCGAGCGTTTATTTGTCTATCAAGGAAGACTAGCCGCCGAAAAGAACGTAGAGGCACTTCTACGAGCCTGGAAGCAAGCAGAGATGAAGCCTGATAGTAAGTTGTTAATAGTGGGCGATGGCCCTTTAACGTCTTCATTAAAGCCCTTTTACGGGGCTGAATATGGCATTATTTGGTTAGGATTTGTAGCAGATGAAAAGCGACGCATCGAAATTCTTAGAGGCGCGGATGTATTTATCTTGCCTTCTTTAGTGGAAGGTTTATCTTTGTCTTTATTAGAAGCAATGGCTTGTGGACTTGCTTGTTTAGCCACCGATGTTGGCGCTGATGGGGAAGTATTAGAAGACGTAGGGGTACTGTTAAATACGCGCCGCGTAAGCTCGGAGTTACGGACATTGCTGCCACTATTTCAAGATCACCCTGAACTCGCACCGCTACTGGGCAAAAAAGCCCGCCAGCGAGTATTAGAGCGCTATACACTGAACTACAACATTACTTGTTTGGAACAGTTGTACACTCAAGTTTTGCAGCAAAGGCGAGTAGGGGTAGGAATTTAATAATTAGCTAGGACGCGATCGCAATAAACCGGAAAACATCATTACTAGCACGGCGACACCCACCGCCGCAATTAATACTCCCAAATGGCTAGTTAGAGAAACTACCAAAATTGTTATTGCTGACAATACAAACGCCATTCCAATCCCCGCACCCTCCACCAAGCTTTCAAAAAAGCGACCCACAAAGGGAATAATACTCAATACTACGCATATCGGTTCTAAAAGCATACTTAGTCCGATCGCCATGAAAAGGAAACCAACGAGGCGACCTACCCATAGCCACATCCGATGTTCGGATTTTAGTTCGCCAATAGCGGCATGGCGATCGCCTGGTAGCAGTCGGTACACCAACATATTACGGTAAGTTCCTGGGGTTAAAACTGCGTTTGTTCCTAGTTGCCCTAATAACGTGACCGTTGCTTGATTAGGCAATCCAGCATAGCAAATTCGTAAGTCGCCGATGATTGGCTGGTTTGGTCTACCATTACCTTGAAATAAGTAACCATCACTAATTGCCCCGCCGAGGGAATTAAATCGGACGATGAGGGGCTAATGTAACTCTTTTTTGGGAGGGTAATTACCCCTTGAGAATCGTTAAAGTGATAGGTTGTAGCGCCATTAACACAAGAAGGTCGACGATTTAATACTTGTTGGAAACTTGCCATATCTACTTGATAGACTCCAAGCATTGCAGTAGTTGCTTTGTAAATTTGCGCTCCTACAGACATCGGCGGGTTTTCGTGTCCAGCCTTATAGCGAAAGTTGCTAGAGTTTTCTGGATAGTTTGTCCATTCTCGGTCGTAGGTATAAGTAGTGCGTTTAGTTTCCGAACCGTCTCTGTGTTTCTCAGTGGTAGTGTTAGTATCTTCGTCCCAAGCATACATTTCTACGGTACGGTCAAGGACAACGTAAGGTAAAGGTTGCAGAAACTCAGAGTCGCCGATCGCGCGATCGCCAGAAATTTCCCCAGTGACCGTAACTAATTTGCCGATAGCATTTCGATCGATCGTTAATGCTGATAGTTCCGTTGCTGATTTTGCCACAAGAGATAAATCTATCCGCCCCTCATTCCAGATCAATAGCCAAAAGGAGCCAATAAAAAGAATTGCTCCCAAGGTTAAGGCGGCGACAGAACGAAGTAGGCGATTTCCCCAACTTATAAACTCAACTTCCTCGTATTGATCTGTCATAGTGTTGACTCTTGGTATCAAAACCAGATTTTTATAAGTAACTACAAAGTTAGGATGCCCAAATTGCAGCGCGCGATCGCCTAAAAAATCTTTGCTTTAGTATCTTTTTATAAAAATCTGCTCTACTTTCTAACAGCTACTTTCCACCCCAACCGGGTTGGCTGTTGATAAATTCGTTTAAGAGTATTAATATCTCTAGGGGAAATACTGGGCGGATTTGACACTTGAGAAAAGTACAAAGCATCGCTAATTACTGAACTATGTCCCCAAATTCCTAAAGCATGACCTAATTCGTGTAAAGCCGCAGCTTTAATATATTTGCTGGGCTGATTGGGACTTAAAATAATTGTGCAACGGTGAGCTAAAACTGATTCAGAGGTAGAAAGGCGGTTAATGTATAGCTCGTAGCGAGTTAAAGCCGATCGCGCTCGTAATAAATTTGTTGTCCGTAATGGTGGAGACTTGAAGGTAATTACAATATCAGCTATCTCTTTTTGCCCAACTATCTGCAAAGGTAAATACTGATTCCACTCTTTGACGGCGACTTTCACCTGCAACCAGGTTTCAATTTGCGTATCACTTATATAAACTTTGACGGGAAAATGCGACCAAACTAAATAGCCTACTTCTGTTAACTTTACTTGCTCGAAGTAGTCACCGCTATTTGTAAAGTCTCGCCACTGCATTAAAGTAAATGGTAATGGGTGGCGCTGACTGGTGGCGGGAATAGAAGGTTTTGCAAAACTAAACTCAAGGGGAGTTAGAACTACTAATAACCCCGTAGCAATAGCCAATCCCCAAATAAATAATTGCTTTGGCGATCGCTTCAACCGTTGCCAAATTTCTCTCAAGGCGATAGCGCAAGCGCGCCCGGTTACGGGCTTCGCACTCATCAACGGCATTAGCTATCTAGGAATCCAGTTTGCACTCAAAACTAGAGACAATCCCAAAAAAATCACTGTTAGTGTCCAAGTAATTCTATTTAGTGTACTTTCAGCACTCTTGGTACTGCTAAATAATTGAGCTTGGCCGCCAATAGCGCCAATTCCATCGCCTTTAGGACTATGCAACAACACCAAAATCGTTAAACCTACGGCAGAAATTGACCAAATTGCTTCTACTATTTTATATAACGTCATTTACTAAGTTCCTATACAAACGATTGTTCTGGCAAACTTTACTACTAGCTGCCAGCATTTCAAATTTTAACTCAATTGCACGAGTCCCACTCAACTACGAAGTTACTTCTAACGGAGTCCGAATTGCTGACAATTGATACCCAGATGGTTCTAGCAAAGAGCGCCCAGTCATTTCCACTGGTTGCGGTAGCTGTAAAATTTGTAGAATTGTCGGCGCAATATCTCCTAAAGCTCCATCATTTCTTAGTTCTACTTCAGCGCCATAGCCGGGGATTTTTGCTAATTCGCCCTCTACCAAAATTAAAGGTACAGGGTTAGTAGTATGAGCCGTCCAAGGATTGCCCTCGTCATCAATCATAACTTCGGCGTTACCATGATCGGCGGTAACGATCGCCGTTCCACCAACTTTACTAATACTTTCTAGCAAGCGTCCCAAACATCGATCTACTGTTTCTAGTGCCAAAATTGTGGCGGGTATTTGCCCTGTATGCCCTACCATATCTGGATTAGCGTAGTTAATTACCACTAAAGAGTAGATGCGTTTTTTAATGGCGGCGGTGGCGATATCGGTAACGGCTTCGGCGGACATTGCGGGAGCGCGATCGTAGGTTGCTACCATCGGACTCATTACCAATTCTCGATCTTCCCCTTCCAACGGGTCTTCCAAGCCACCATTAAAGAAGTAAGTGACGTGAGCGTATTTCTCCGTTTCGGCGGTGCGAAACTGCTTTAAACCATTTTGGGCGATTACTTCTCCCAAAATATTATTTAAGTTTTGCGGCTCAAAAGCTACTTCTACGGGCAAATCTGGCTCGTATTGGGTAAAAGTAACAAAGGATAAAGGAGTAATTTGCTGACGCTCAAAACCGTTAAATTCTTTGTTTACTAATGCCTGAGTTAGTTGTCTCGATCTGTCGGGGCGGAAATTAAAAAATATTATCCCATCTCCTGAATCAATAGTTCCTGGCGCTATCCGCGTGGGCAAAATAAATTCGTCGTTTACTTCCTGAGCGTAGGATGCTTTGATTACCTCTATTGCCGATCCGCCGCTTTCTCTCTCTTGTGTCATCACATCGTAGGCTTTTTGGACTCGATCCCAACGGCGATCTCGATCCATTGCATAGTAACGACCGCTAATAGTGACAATCTTGCCTACACCAACGTTATCTATATATTTTTCAACTTTCTCAATTGCTTCAATGCCTTCATTGGGACTTGTATCTCGTCCGTCCGTAATGGCATGAATGCAAACATTATTAATTCCTTGCGCCTTTGCTAAGTCAAGCAATCCTAACAAATGGCTAAGATGAGAATGTACGCCACCTTCAGAAGTTAGCCCAATTAAATGCAACTTGCTATGGCAATCGCGTACTTCCTTACAAATCTGCACTAGCGCCGGATTTTGCAACAGCGAACCGTCTTCCACCGCGTCCGATATCCGCACCAATTCTTGGGGTACTACACGCCCCGCGCCAATATTTAGATGTCCCACTTCAGAGTTACCCATTTGTCCCTCTGGCAAGCCTACAGCCTTACCAGAAGTCTTAATTAGGGTGTGAGGATAGGCAGCCCAGAGGCTATCCATGACGGGAATTTTTGCTTGGGCGATCGCATTTCCATCTTTTTCTGCGCGATAACCCCACCCGTCTAAAATGACTAGCACCACAGGAGCGACAGGTGCTTTGGTCATAAGTTTATTGCCCTCTATTTAATAATTTTAACTCATCGCAATAATACCATTGCTGTTGATTACTGCAAGCGAATTTACACGGATTTTTTTGAGATTTTATTAGATGTTTGGTTTTCATCCTAATTTTGCCAACGTAAAATTCCTGACTTTGCAAATTTATTTACGCTTCGATGAAGCTTTGGCAGCTTTTTTTGCAGCTTTTTCGGCGGCAGCTTTTTCTACCATTGCTTGCTCTTTTTCTTCAGCAATTTTATCTAGATAATAATGATAGTCCCCGCGATAGATGCGAAATTCTCCGTCGCGGATCTCGACTATTTTATTAGCCACTTGAGAAATAAAATAGCGATCGTGAGAGACTATAACTACAGTTCCATCATAGTTTTGGATTGCTTCTTCTAGCATTTCTTTAGCGGGAATATCTAAATGATTAGTCGGCTCATCTAGAATTAAAAAATTAGCTGGACGTAATAACATTTTAGCCAAAGCCAAACGCGCTTTTTCGCCACCACTTAAAGCCCCTACTTGTTTAAATACAGTGTCGCCACTAAACAAAAATCTCCCTAAAATTGTTCTAACTTCTTCATTAGTCCAATCTGGTACTTCGTCATGGATAGTTTCCATTACAGATTTACTAAGATTTAACGCTTCTGCCTGATTTTGTTCAAAGTAACCAGGTATAACATTATGATCTCCTAGCTTAACTGTGCCTTCTGTAGGAGGTTCTGAACCCATTATGAGGCGAAGTAGGGTAGATTTACCTGCACCATTAGGACCTAAAAAAGCAATGCGATCGCCTCTTTCTATCAATAAGTTTGCACCTAAAAATAGTACCTTGTCATCATAAGTATGTGTAAGCTCCTCAATTGAAGCTACTTCTCTACCACTGCGCGGCGAAGGCGGAAAACGAAAGTGTAAAGTTCTCATTCCCCCGGTAGGCGCTTCAATTCGTTCAATTTTATCTAGTTGTTTCTCGCGGCTTTTTGCTTGGGTACTACGAGTTGCACTAGCTCTAAATCTATCTACAAAGGCTTGCTGTTTTTCTAATTCTTTTTGCTGGCGTTCGTAAGCGCTTAATTGTGCTTCTTGTGCCTCAAATTTTTGTTCTAAATAAGACGAATAGTTACCTAAATAAGTTGCCGAAACTCCTCGTTCAGTTTCTACAACTTGCGTACAAAGACGATCTAAAAATTCTCGGTCGTGAGACACAATTACCATTGGAGTTAGTAACTTTTTAAGATAAGTTTCTAACCATTCAATTGTTTCTAAATCTAAGTGGTTTGTCGGCTCGTCTAATAATAATAAGTCAGGCTTTTGTAGTAATATTTTGCCTAAACTCATCCGCATTTGCCAACCGCCACTAAAAGCACTGACTAAGCGATCGCCATCAGCTTGCTCAAAGCCCATTTCTGGCAATATTTTCTCTATCTGCGCCTCTAAGTTGTACCCATCCAAAGCTTCAAACTTTCTTTGCAAGCGATCCATTTTGTCAATCAACTTGTCTAACTGCTCAGGATCGGCGCTTTCCATCGCCCGATGTACGTTTGATAAAGCTTCGTGTACTTGGTTTGCTTCGTCAAAGGCTTGCCAAAATTCTTCTTTTACCGTGCGAGTCGGATCTACTTCAAATTCTTGGGTTAAATAAGCTATGTGCAAACTAGCAGGGCGGACAATTTCGCCGCTAGTGGGTTCTATTTCTCCAGCGATGATTTTAAGTTGGGTAGATTTTCCCGCACCGTTAACCCCCACTAACCCCGTGCGATCGCCTGATTTAACTTCCCAATTGACATCTTTGAGAACTTCCCCCGTCGGGTAAATTTTACTGATATGTTCTAGTCGCAGCATTATTTATTATAGTCTCCAAGGTAGGAAAGGCGATCACGGATTTAGTCGCATCAATCTTAACAAAAATTAAAGACTAGGCGCAAAAGCCGACGGTAATTTATCCCAAATTTTTGCTTTGTATACCAATAGTCTTAGCCGCGAGGGATCTTAGAAAAATCTCAAGTTGGCATTTTTGGCAATAGGTATCTCTACCATTACCTTATATTTTAACAATTAGCAACAAATATAATATATTCTTATAATTACGTTGAGTAAATTAAAATTTTAACTTATCAAATACTTGATATGCTGTGAAACAGCTTGTAAAGCGAGCAAGTAACAGCGATCGACTTCTTTAGAAGAAAAATATGTCTTATTCCCAAACAAAAACTCAGGCAAAAACTGGCTATCAAGCTGGTGTAAAAGATTACCGATTAACTTATTACACTCCAGACTATACGCCTAAAGATACAGATATTTTGGCGGCGTTTCGCATGACTCCCCAGCCCGGAGTACCCCCAGAAGAAGCAGGCGCAGCAGTAGCGGCGGAATCTTCAACCGGAACTTGGACAACGGTATGGACAGACCTACTTACTGACCTAGATCGCTACAAAGGTCGTTGTTATGACATCGAACCCGTTGCTGGTGAAGATAACCAATATATCTGTTACGTTGCCTATCCTTTAGACTTGTTTGAAGAAGGTTCTGTAACAAATATGTTGACCTCGATTGTAGGTAACGTATTTGGTTTTAAAGCATTACGAGCTTTGCGTCTTGAAGACCTCCGCATCCCCGTTGCTTACCTCAAGACTTTCCAAGGGCCTCCTCATGGTATCCAGGTAGAGCGCGACAAACTCAACAAGTACGGTCGTCCCCTATTAGGATGTACGATCAAGCCTAAGTTAGGTTTGTCTGCTAAAAACTACGGACGTGCAGTTTACGAATGTTTGCGCGGCGGTTTGGACTTCACCAAAGACGACGAAAACATCAACTCTGCACCTTTCCAAAGATGGCGCGATCGCTTCTTGTTTGTAGCTGAAGCTATCCACAAAGCCCAAGCAGAAACCGGGGAAATTAAAGGTCACTACCTCAATGTTACCGCCCCCACCTGCGAACAGATGCTAGAACGGGCTGAGTACGCCAAAGAACTCAAAATGCCCATTGTTATGCACGACTACCTGACCGCAGGTTTTACCGCCAACACCACTTTGGCGCATTGGTGTCGTAGAAACGGTATTTTGTTGCACATTCACCGCGCCATGCACGCCGTTATTGACCGTCAAAAAAATCACGGTATCCACTTCCGCGTATTAGCAAAAACCCTCAGAATGTCTGGTGGCGACCACATCCACACCGGAACTGTTGTTGGTAAGCTAGAAGGCGAACGCGGGATCACGATGGGATTTGTTGACTTATTGCGTGAAAACTACGTTGAGCAAGACAAATCTCGCGGTATCTACTTTACCCAAGACTGGGCTTCTATGCCTGGTGTAATGGCTGTGGCTTCTGGTGGTATCCACATTTGGCATATGCCCGCCTTACTAGAAATCTTCGGCGATGACTCCGTACTACAGTTTGGTGGTGGAACTCTTGGACACCCTTGGGGTAATGCGCCTGGTGCAACGGCTAACCGCGTAGCTTTGGAAGCTTGCGTTCAAGCTCGTAACGAAGGACGTAGCCTAGCTCGTGAAGGTAACGATATTATCCGCGAAGCTTGTAAGTGGTCGCCCGAACTTGCTGTTGCTGCCGAACTATGGAAAGAAATCAAGTTTGAGTTTGAGGCGATGGATACCGTTTGATGAGTAGCTAATTGTATGAGCTAGGGAGTTTTGAGTTAACTTAACTTAATAGCTCATACATCACTACATTCAGGGCTGGGGCGCTGGTATGGATCTCAAACAAATTGCGAAAGATACAGCTAAGACACTACAAAGCTATTTGACTTATCAAGCAGTAAAAGTAGTCCTAGCTCAATTGAGTGAAACCGATCCACCTTTGGGGTTTTGGTTGCATCACTTCTCCTCAAAAGAAAAAATCCAAGATGGAGAAGCATACATTCAAGCGTTGTTTCAAGAAAAGCAAGCTTTGGCGATGCGGATTTTGACTGTGAGAGAACATTTAGCGCAAGAAGTAACGGACTTTTTGCCAGAGATGGTTTGCACAGGAATCGCCCAAGCCAATATGGAACATCGCCGTCAGCAGCTAGAGCGGATCACCCAATTAGACATATCAAGCTCCAGCCTTGCTCAAACTATCAGCACTGAACCTCAACCGGATAATCAATCTAGTTGATTTGACCTCAAGCAATAATCTCCTTCTTTAATAGAGAAGGGGAAGACAATTTATCCCATTATCCCCACATTTTTAAGTCATGCAAACTCTACCAAAAGAGCGTCGCTTTGAAACCCTGTCTTATTTGCCCCCTTTATCTGACGCTCAAATTACTAGACAGATTCAGTACATTTTGACTCAGGGTTATTTCCCAGCTATTGAATTTAACGAAACTTCCGATCCAACTGAATTGTATTGGACAATGTGGAAGCTACCTTTATTCAATGCTAGAACTCCTGAAGAAGTATTGAGCGAAGTTCGCGCTTGTCGTTCTGATTATTCCAACTGCTACATCCGCGTAGTTGGTTTTGATAACGTTAAGCAGTGCCAAATTCTTAGCTTTATCGTTCACAAGCCACGCTAGAGCGCAAAGCCTTGTTTTGAGCAAATAATTCAGGAAGCAATAGTTAAGTTGTTGTTTCCTAACCTGGGAGAGGTGGACTTGTCTACCTCTCTTATTTACTGTGTAAAAAGTAAAAACTTAAAAACTCGACGTGCCAAAAACGTGAACACTCAGAGATAAGACCCTTTTGCAGGGGGTTTGGGGGAGGCAACTTCCCAATGGGGGGCTACTAATCAGACCCCCCAATTCCTGGTTTTTCCTACGAACTCTACCGCACTATTCAACAATAATTATGAGCTACTACATTTCTCCTAGCTTTTTAGATAAACTTGCCGTTCACATTACCAAAAACTTTCTAGAACTTCCTGGTGTGCGAGTGCCGCTAATTTTGGGCATTCACGGACGCAAAGGCGAAGGCAAATCTTTTCAATGCGAATTAGTATTTGAACGGATGGGGATTGAGGCAATTCATATGTCCGCCGGAGAACTAGAAAGTCCTGACGCGGGAGATCCAGGACGATTGGTACGTCTGCGCTATCGGGAAGCTTCAGAATTAAGCAAAGTACGCGGCAAAATGTGCGTATTGATGATTAATGACTTGGATGCCGGGGCGGGAAGATTTGATCGCGGTACTCAATATACAGTCAATACTCAGCTAGTTAATGGCACATTGATGAATATTGCCGATAACCCCACAGATGTACAGTTGCCTGGATCTTACGACTCTACACCCCTGCAACGCATCCCAATTATTGTTACCGGAAATGATTTTTCGACTTTGTACGCCCCTTTAATTCGGGACGGACGGATGGAAAAATTCTTTTGGGAACCTAACCGCGATGACAAAGTAGGGATTGTAAGCGGGATATTTGAACCCGATGGATTGCCAAAGCGGGATATTGAAAAACTTGTTGATACTTTTCTAAATCAGCCTATAGACTTTTTTAGTGCTTTGCGATCGCGCATTTATGACGAACAAATCCGCGATTTCATTCACACTACGGGTTTTGAGAAAGTTTCTTTGCGCGTAGTTAATAGCACCGAAGCAGCGCCAACCTTTGCTAAACCCAACTTCCAGCTACCGCGCTTGATTGAGTACGGTAACTTGATGGTAAAAGAACAGCAAAGAGTAGAAAATTCTGGTTTAGTCAGAGAGTACAACCAAGTGCTTCAAGATAAAAGTTTTCCTACATTAGAAATGCGCGATCGCCAAGAAACCCAACTACCACAACCAAATAAAAGTGATCGCCTAGAACCCACACCTAAACCCATAACTGAAGCTTCTACTAGCAACTACCTTGCTTACCCAATCCAACCCGCCCATTACAATACCTATATCGCGGGGTCAGAAAAACGCCCAGAACTGACACCATCACCTGCGCCTAAAGCTATATCTATACCTACCCTTACACCTACACCCGCAACAGAAAATACCGCTCCTACCGATAATCGCTTTGTTTACCCGAACCAAATACCCCATCATAATACCCATGTCGATCCCAGCCGTCATAATGAAGTTCTCACCACCCGCATTGGCTTAGAAACTCTCGAACGGATGCGAACCGATTTAGCTCAAGGTCATCATATTGGGCTTGAATTTGTCGATAAACGCCGATTTAAGACTAATTCTTGGCAAAGTTACGGTTCGGTAGTGGTAGGAGAATCGGAGGCAATAATTGCTCTAGAATCTTGCTTAACTGAGCATGAGAACGATTACGTCCGCTTATTTGGAATTGAATCGGGAACTAGGCGGCGGTTGTGGGAAAAAATCGTTCAGCGCCCAGAATAAGGCAAATAATCTTTTTCCCTAATTGCCACTAGCGCTAAAAATGCTATATTGAATTTAGACCTGGATCCATGCGATCGCAACGCCTAAATCTTGTCAGGACCGGAAGGTAGCAGCAATACAGGATGCTTGTGGTAGGCGTGGTCTCCGGGTTCCCTAGTATTTAAGAGAGCAAAAACCGCCATGCCTGGTTTTGGAGATATTGTACAAAAAGCTTTTTATCTCGGCGTTGGTCTAGCTTCTTACGCTGGCGAAAAAGCTGGGGGAAAAGTAGCAGAACTGAGACTTCAAGCTCAAAAATTAGCCGACGATATGGTTTCTCGTGGCGAAATGAACACCGAAGAAGCCAAAAAGTTTGTTGAAGATATGATGCAGAAAGCCCAACAATCTGCCCAAGCACCTAACAATCCTGAACCACCTAGCACCCCCACCGAACCGCGCCGCATAGAAATTATTTCCGACGATGAAAGCGCCACTACTCCAGAAAAAGCCCAGGATGTAGACAACTTACGTCAGCAAGTAATGGGACTGCAAGAAGAATTAAAAAATCTTAAGCGCGATAAGTAAAGTAAATTTCAAACCTTATCTTGTGAGCATTCGCTATATATAGAGTAAGGCGAGTGCCACAAATAAACTTTTTATAGCAAAGAACGCTTAAGAGCGGATGGAAAACTGGGAAAAGGATTTTTTTAAAATTGTTGAAGATGTGACTGATGAAGTGGAACACTTCTTTGTCGGAGTTACAGAAGTAGTAGAATCGTTTTTTGAAGTGTCAGATGCGATCGCTTTTCAACTCCAAAATACAATTATCACAGAATTTGATTTGTATTTGCAAGAATGGGCAGAACCACTGTTTGACGTTTACACTGACCTTGAAGACGTGATGAACGATTTGGAACAGCCCTTTCCTCATCTGGTAGAACCTACAGAAACTAGACATCCGGCTTGCAAAGGTTGCTCTAATTATCACGGGCAAGTTTACAACGGTAACTTGTTAGTGTGTGGAATGCACCCCTATGGTTGGGAAGATAGCAATTGTCCAGACTGGGAGAGTAGTAATTAATTCGATGACTAACGAAGCATTAGCTGTAGAAAATCAATCGCCTACCGTAGAAATGAAGTATGGCGAACGAGAAATTGAGAAAGGCGAACTAATTACCTTTCCCAATCCCCGTACAGGGCGCAGGTATGATATTCATATTACTTTGCCGGAATTTACTTGTAAGTGTCCATTTTCGGGGTATCCCGACTTTGCTACAATTTATGTTACCTACGTTCCCGATCGCTTAGTAGTGGAATTGAAGGCAATTAAGTTGTATATCAATAGTTACCGCGATCGCTATATTTCGCACGAAGAAGCAATAAACCAAGTTTTAGATGACTTTGTAGCCGCTTGCGACCCCCTAGAAGTACATATTAAAGGGGATTATTCTCCACGCGGCAACGTCCATACAGTTATTGAAGTCCGCCATAAAAAGGCAAATTAAATCTACTGACGTTGCTCAATGCAAAGATGGCAGGCTGTTAAGGGAATTATCGAACGCGGACATCAAGTAGCGTCAGGAATAGCAAAAGATAGCCCTTATCCTAGAGGGACTATAGAAATGCAGACCCCTTTTTTTCAAAAATTAGGTCTTGACCTGAGTGCTTTTTTCCCTGGTACACTAAATATTTTTATTAGTCCCAAAACTTTCACCATCCAGCAGCCAGAATATACATTTAAAAGCGTTCAATGGCATCAAGAATACCCCGCAGAAGACTTTTCCTTTTCACCTTGTAGAGTTATTTTTCAAGAGATTACTTACGACGGATTAGTTTACTATCCTCATCCTGAGACAAAAACAGGACACTTTCAAGATCCGGCGATTGTGGAAGTATTAGTAAGTTCGTTTATACCTCAAATCCATTATGGCGATCGCCTAATCCTAGAAGTCAACCATAGGGAGATTTTAATTAGCTGAAATAATCGTATTATTTCAAATCTACAGTCTAAAAGTAATCTCATGATCGTTGTCCATCACCTAAACAATTCTCGTTCTCAGCGCATTCTCTGGCTTTTAGAAGAACTTGGGCTTGATTATGAAATTAAACGCTATGAACGCGACCCTAACACCATGCTTGCACCCGCAGAGCTTAAAGCTGTACATCCCCTAGGTAAATCTCCAGTGATTACGGACGAAGGGCAAACTTTAGCAGAATCAGGGGCAATTATAGATTACTTAGTAGAGCGTTATGGTGAAGGCAAACTTTCACCCCCTCCTAATACACCCGAAAAGCTGCGATATGATTATTGGCTGCATTATTCCGAAGGCTCGGTAATGCCAATACTTGTAATGAAACTCTTGCTTGATAATTTTGAACTCGGAAATAGTACCGTATCTAGCCAATTTGTTGCACCCCAAATTAAACTTCACTTTGACTATTTAGAAAGCGAACTTAGCAAAAATCCTTGGTTTGTAGGCAAAGAATTTACCGCCGCCGACGTGCAAATGAGTTTTCCTGTGGAAGCAGTAGAAGCACAAGTAGGTTTAGATACTTATCCCAAGCTTAAAGATTTTCTTCAACGCATCCATGCCCGTCCAGCTTACAAAAGCGCTCTAGAACGCGGTGGCAAATACGAACTTTTAACTTAATTTAGGCAGCATTGCTCAATAAAAATATTAATGTTGGTGTAGAGACGTTGCATTGCAACGTCTCTACTACATATTTTGAAAGCAATGCAACATCTTTACATATCTTGAAAGTATTTTTAAGATTTAGACGCAAGTTCTGCTTTAATCTCTAAGTCTTCAACCTGTTTTGGGGCAGTAAGTTGAGCCAAAATATCAAGCATTTCTTGCTCAAAACCTACCTGCGCCCGATTAGTTTTCCCACCTACATAAAAATATCCATCTTGCTGCAAAGCCCAAATTTGCGAGTGAGAAACATAGCTCATCACTACGCCCAACATTAATAAAGTAAAGCCAGTGTAAACAATTGGGATGCTGGGATCGGCTTTAATTTGCAATCCGGTACTACCAACTAACTCGTCAATATAGAGCGTTACGCCATTAACTTCTGTAGACATTCCAGGGCGTAAGGTAGATATCAACTGCCCTTTGACATCGTAAAGCAGTAGCATTCCCTGCAAATCTCTAGCTAGGAGCGAAACACCTTCACTCATATCGGTTTTTGTGGGAATCCAAGTCGCCCAAATTCGCCCTTGTCCATTGGTGTTCAATTTAGCCATTGGTAACTGCAAAACTGGGCTTTTGTTTACGCGGATGCGAACGCTAGAAACACCCCAATCTGTTTGATACAAAGTTACGCCTTTGTAACGCAAAGGTTCGTTAACAAAAATAGTCTTCCGCTTAACTTCTTCCCCTTGCTTATCTAAAACAGATAAATCTGAGTAAAACTGATTGATTCCTCCATTAGGCGTGTAATCAATCCAAAAACGATTCACTCGCAAAGACCAATCTTGAGGAATTTGGGGTGCTGCCCAAGGGCCAGCGTCTACTATATTTTTAACCGCAAAATTATCACCACTAGGAACAAGCTCTTGAGCAATAAAGCCTGTCATTGCGCCCCAAATACCACCCGCTAAAATGGCAACGATACCGATATGAACCACAATCGGCCCAATGCGTCCGGCGATGCCTTTACGAGCATATAAATTATTATTTTCCCCAGCAAATACTAAGTAGCGACGGCTTTGGAGTTGTTGAGTTAAATCCGATAGTGTTCCGGTATCAAGTTCGGCACTTAAAGCCAATTTTTGAAACTGACGGGGTTTGTCGTAAAATTTCCACTTGCGCGAAGCTTTTAGTGCTGGCAATTGCCGAGTAAAAGTACAAGCCGTTAAGCTAATGCCAAATAAAATAAGTAAAGCTAAATACCACCAAGTGCGATAAACATGGTCAAAACCCGCCGCTAGCAGCACTTTCCAGCTAAGGAAGCCAAACAAAGCCGGGTCTTCGGGATAATTGGATTGGTAAAAAGCGACAGGTTGTCCTTGCTCAATTACTGTACCGCTAATACTAAATAGCGCGATCGCCAGTAACAGCAAAATTGCCAACCGCAAATCTGTAAGTACAGGTAATAACTCTTTTTTTAAAAATCTTTGTGGTGCAGACCAAATCGAAGGTTGCGGTACAGGTACATTATCTAAAGTCATTTAAAATATTCCTACGGGAAGCCGAACTAATAAGGAAAATACGCCAAAACCTACCAAAATAGCCCCACTTACAGGGGTAATCCAACCCGACCACCGCCGCAACTCTAGTAAGTTTTTAATTGCGGCAGTAAAAGTACCAGCCAAAATTAAGGGTGCAACGTAGCCAGCAGTATAAGCAAGCAGCAAACCCGCACCTAAAACTAAGTCATGGGTACTGGCAATCCAAGCAAGTAAAGTTGCTAAAACTGGCGTACTGCAAGGAGAAGCCACTACTCCAAAAGTTAAACCAATCAAATAAGAACGCAATCCTGGGGGTAAGTCTTTAGAAATCCAATTCATGCCACCAAAAGACGGCAATTTTAGAGGCAACGCTTCTAATAAGTTTAGCCCCATTAAAATTGCAATAATACTAACAATAATCGGTAAACCTATCCCTACTTGACCGTAAACTTTGCCCACAAAGGCGGCAACTATTCCTAGGGCTGCTAAAGTAGTGGCAAGACCTAACGCAAACCAAGTAGAGGCGATCGCCGCTTGCAATCGGTTTTTAGTTTCATAACCACCAATATAGCCAATGGTAATCGGCAGCATCGACAGCATACAAGGAGTTAAGCTCGTAAGCAGTCCGGCTATAAAAATAATGGCAATGCTCGTAAAATTTAGATGAGTTAGCTGACTCGTGACTAAATTATTTGCAAAGTGTTCTAGTTCGTATATATAGTTTTGCATTCTTTTTGAGCATGAAATGCCGATTACTGCTCAATTTTAACGTAGTTAGCAAAAACTATAATTTTAAAAGCGATCGCCCCGACGCTGTGGTAAAGATACAACTTGTCCCTCGCTGCTTTCTCTAGCTACGCGAATTAATAGCCCAGCTATCAACAAACTAGCAATAATTGAATTACCACCATAGCTAACTAAAGGCAAAGGCAAACCGGTAGTTGGTAAAGCTCCCGAAGCTACGCCAATATTTAACAATGATTGTCCTACCAAAAAAATCATTGCGCCAATTGCTACCAAGCGATGTACCGGGTTTGTAGCTTTAAAGGCGACAAGTAAAGCGATCGCGCTATACACTACCAATAGTAGTAAAAATAGTAGGCAGCCCACAAAGCCAAATTCTTCAGCAAATACCGCAAAAATAAAATCTGTGTGCTGAATTGGTAGATAAAACAATTTTTGCTGTGACAGTCCGTATCCCGTTCCCCAAGTACCACCAGAACCAATAGCCAGCAAGCTTTGTACTAATTGATAGCCATTATTTAGCGCATCAGCCCAAGGATTGAGAAAAGACATTACCCGTCGCCGTTGGTAGTCACGTAAGCTAATACTAATTGCTGCCATCCCCACTCCACTTAGCGCCGTCATAGTTAAGTAGGAGTAAGGTAAGCCTGCCGCTAGAGCAACTAGCCACAAAGCCATCCCACACAATGCAGTTGTACTCAAATTTGGCTGTAGTAAAATGCCCCCTAGAATTAGAGCAAAAATACTTAGCCAAATCAGCCGGGATTGCCATTTTAATTTATGCCATTGTCCAAAAACACGAGCGCCTTGCAGTACCAAAAACGGCTTAATTAATTCTGAAGGCTGCAACTGAAATGAACCTATTGCTATTGTCCGGACTGCACCAAGGGAGTTTGTGCCAATTCCTGGAATTAAAGTTGCAAATATCAGTGCCATAAATAGAAATACAAACCAGTGAGCCATACCTAAGATTCGGCGCAAAGGTGAATGTATTACCCAGTTAAATACCACTAAGCCAATAATTATGGCAATAATTTGCCTCTTAAAGTAATACAACCCATCACCTAATTCTGCTTCGCCCACAGGATAAGAAGCAGAAAATAAGATTGCTAAACCGATAAATACCCAAAGTAAAGTTAGCCAGCGCAATAACCGCGCTAAACTAGCCCACTTAGACGTAGAAGTATCAAATACGGGGATTAATTGGCGTAATTCCACAATAATTTAAAGGACTTCACGAGGACATTAGAAGTTTGACACTTGATGCTCAATAGCGCAAGCATAAACAACAAAAAAAGGAGGCTTTAATACCTCCTTAAATGCAAATCTACTTAAATTAAAGTAATTTATGCTAAACCAGTATTCATCCCAGGCTTTCCGGTAGCTAGTTCAACTTTCATAATTTTGCCGCCCATTTTCATAATGCGCTGCTGTTCGCGGAACCAGTTTTCATAAGGAACTAACTTAGTAAAATAAGTATTTTGTAATTCTCTTTGGGTGCGAATCCGTGTTTGGCTGGGAACGCAAGCAGTTATTTTAAACATTCGCATCGGTTAGAATCTCCTAGGGCTAGATGAGAAAAATTTTTGATTTCAATGGTTGTAAGTAAAGTCCTATGCGATCGCCTTTACTCTACTTTTATCTATAAATCGATCGAAGCTGGGAGTCAATCCGTCAATACTAGACTGCTAACACTCATTGACTGGATTTAGTCAATCTAAGCGACAAAACTTTCTAGCACTCACAAACTAACTCCCAGACCTCAAATAAATATGCTATTTAGCTTTTACAGCTATTAGCTTAAGCCAGAGCAGATGTAGTCAAAGTAAACACCCATTTCTTTGCCAGCATCAGGGCCAACTAAGCTTGCGGTTACTTCTTTCATTGCTTGGATAGATTGAACGGTTGCACCGATGGGTACACCCAAGGAGTTGTAGGTTTCTTTCAATCCGTTGAGAACGCGCTCATCGAGGATTGAAGGATCGCCCGCTAACATTGCGTAGGTAGAATAACGCAAGTAGTAGTCCAAATCGCGGATGCAAGCAGCATAGCGACGAGTGGTGTACATATTACCACCGGGACGAGTAATGTCCGAGTACAACAAGGACTTAGCTACAGCTTCTTTTACAATCGCTGCGGCATTGGCGCTGATTGTGCTGGCTGCACGAACGCGAAGTTCGCCAGTTTGGAAGTAGCCTTTTAGCTTCTCCATTGAGGAGTTGTCAAGGTACTTACCTTGAACGTCTGAAGAATTGATTACAGAAGTAATTGCGTCTTGCATTTCTTGATTCCTTTAGCAATTTTTTGAGTAGTTTTGCAGCTACTTACTGCATAGCACCGACTAAGTAGTCGAAGTAAGATCCAGCTTCGGCCGAGTCTTCACCAGACATCATGGAAGTTGCAACGTTCTTCATGGCACGGATGCCTTCAGCAACGCCTTCAATGGGTGTACCGAGAGAGCGATACATTTCACGAACGCCTACAACACCAATTTCTTCAATAGGTGTAACGTCGCCAGCTACTACTCCGTAAGTGATCAGACGCAAGTAGTAATCCATGTCGCGGAGGCAAGTAGCAGTCATTTCTTGACCGTAAGCATTTCCACCGGGAGATACTACGTCAGGACGCTTTTGGAACAACTGGTCGCCAGCTTGCTTAACAATGCGTTCGCGGTTCTCTGTTAAAGCTTGAACGATCCGCAAGCGGCGCTCTCCACTACCAACAAAGCTTTTGATGCGATCTAGCTCACCGGGGCTGAGGTAGCGAGCTTCGGCATCCGCATTCACGATGGATTTCGTGACAATACTCATTAACCGATTCCTCCAATAAATGAACCAATTTTTTAAACTGGCTTAATAACTAACTGAGTTTATCTAAAATAGTGCGTATCTCTACACAACTATTACCGCAATTAAGACAGTAATTCTTTTTAGGCGCTTGCGTAAACCTATACACAAACATTTAAACTCATTTACCTTCCGCAAATATTCTCCTGCATTCCGTTCACGTTTTGACTCATGCCTTAATACTTTTTAATATATCTTTCATCTAAATCAATAATTACAGACTTTCTTAATTTCTTAGGGCGTGAAGAAGTCGCAAGAACTGGTATTGAGAGAAAAAAGCCAGGAAAGCGATCGCACTTCCTGGCTTTTCAGTTAACTAATTTTAAGGCAGTTTAGCGCCCGGTAGAGCCTTGTGTAATCGACGAAGGCGACATATCCGACCACGATTGCTTAACTAAGTCTGCCGCCGCCTTAACGCTGCCTAGGTAGTTACCAGCAGGCAATGATGGGTAGCGGGGGTAAGGGGCAACGTCTTCACCAAAATACTGCGCGTATTCGGTGCTATCCACCATTGCATCAACCGCCGCTTTTAAGCCGCTATCCGCGAGTAGCTTGTTGTACTGGCGAATTTCGCTTTGAGTAGCCGGAGCGCGTCCCAAAATGTGACGGAATAAGAATTCAATCACTTTGGTATTGGGGTAAGGCGTATAGAAGCGCCGACGGTAAGTATCGGAACTAGCTAGAGTACGGACAAATTCTCTGACATTGATTTCGCCATTTCGCAGTTTGCTCTCTAGGTCAGAAATTCTTAGCCCGTCAGGAACCTGACCGCTAAAGATATCCATTATTTGACAGTAGATAGCATTAATCGCCTGTTGAGTTTCGGCGGCGTTATTCCCATTAGTAACGCGATGAATCCGCGCGGGTTTGCGGCGGGTTGTACCAACACCAACTTCTACTGATTGACCGCTACCGTTATTGTAAGAACGTCCAAGTTCAATAAATGCTGGTTTACTTTGGTCAACTTGACGGGCTGCAAAAGCCATATCGGCGATCGCTTTTGCCATCATCGGCATCTTATCTGTTGCCATCATCGGCGTTACAGTTTCAAAGCTAGGTACAACTACATCGTCATTTTGCTTTGTTAGCTGGTTGTACAACTTCTCAGTATTCGGGAAGTTAGCCGCAGGTAAGGTTGGGAAGCGACGGTAAGGAATCGTATCTTCACCAAACATCTGAATGTACTCAGCGCAATTTACCATTGCACTAACGAAGCCGCGAATGCCCGTAGAAGCGAGGATTTGGTTGTATTCCCTAATCTCTGCTTGATCTTTGGGGGCGCGTCCTAAAAAGTGCTTAGTTCCGAGTTCAATTACTTTAGTGTTGGGGTAAGGCGTGTAGAACTCCTTGATATAGAGACTTGAGCTACCCAAACCTTCTATAAATTCCTTGACATTAATTTCATTGTTACCTAGTTTACTTTCTAACTCTGTAAACTCGTTTTTAGTAATGTAAGGTTCGATGTCCCGCTCAAATACTTGGCGATAGGCTGCCCGAATGGCAGTTTTTAAAGCAACTTTGTCGCTGGTATTGGTGAGCTTGAATACTTTTGTTTGTTCGCGCTGCTTGTTCACGCCTTGGTTAATGCGGAACTCGATATCTGGCTGCGTCCGCATTTCCTTAACTTCGCCCAATTCGACAAAGCGTGGAGTTTCGGCTTGGTCTACTTTAGCGCTGACAATATCTCGATTGATACTGCCAACTCGGAGACTCCGCAAGGCTAAACCACCAGGAGTTAAATAACGCTCGTAAGGAACGGTATCTTCTCCAAAGGCTTCGCTGTATTCTGGGCTGTCAATTAGGGCATCAATTAGAGCGTAGAAGCCTTTTTTAGCACAGACATCAAAGTAGCTATTGATTTCCGCTCTACCATAGGTAGGACGACCCAACAAGCGGCGGTGAATGTACTCAACGGCTTTGGTAACGTACAAAGAAGTCCAGTAAAGCTTGCGGAATAAATCGGATTTAGCTAATTGACGGACAAACTCCCGGACTGGAATTTCGCCATTTTCAAGCTTAATTTCTGAGACTTTTAAGCGCTGTCCTTCGTAGACATCCCGCCCAAATACTTGTAAGTATGCGCCTTTAATTACCGCTTGAGTAGAGCTTTCCGAGTATTTAACGCTTGCTCCTTTGGCTGACTTTTTGCCGCTAGTACCGGGAAGTTGGTCTAAGCGGAATACTTTGGGACCTAAAGTACCAGGAAACTCGCCTCGCGCTTGAGGAGTGCTGTTTTGGTTGTTGATACCGGGGCCTTGGTGAATCAAGATCCGCTTAGTATCTTTACCAAAAGGAGCGGGACTTGTGCTAGGATTGCGGGTTTCTTTGGGGAAAATTGCCCCAAATTGAATTTCTAATGGATCGTTACCCGAACCATAGGGGTGCTGATCTGGTAAAGGCTTTTCGTAAGCCGCAAATAAAGTAATAAACTGCGGTACTTTACGGAAAGGTGCGCTGTAATTGAGTAAGTCTTGCTGCGCTCCCCAGTTGCGACATTCTTGGGCTTCCTGACCCAATCCGCGCAAATATGGTACAGTTTCTTCGCCAAAATAATCGGCGTACTCGTTAGAATCGACTAGCGCATCGATTAAAGCGGGTAAACCACCATTGGAGACGATAGAGAAGTAATTTTGTACTTCTTCGCGACTAGAAGGCCCTCTGCCCAAAAAGTGGCGGAAAGCAAGTTCTAGAGCGCGACTATTGATAAAAGGTTGGAAAAATTGTTTTTGGTAAAGAGGAGATTTCCCAACGCGGCGGACAAACTCTTTCATAGAGATGTCACCATTTTTAACTTGGGATTCTAAGTTAGATATCGACTGGCTGTAAGCGCGGGTAATGTCGCGCTCAAAAATTTGTCGATAAGCAGCTTTAATTACTTCTTGCTTTTCTCCGGCGGACAAGCCCGTTTTCATGACGAATTTGGGGCGACGTTCGGCGGCGTTGAAGTATATTTGTGGTAGCTGCAACCCTTGCAAATCTCCAGAAGGGCGTTGTCTAACTTTTTCTGAAGGGGTAGGCGCTTTGAATTCTGTTATTAGTACGTCCATGTACTGACTAACAATATTTGTTGCTTCATCATCCTTACGGAAGTAAGACAGTGATGCTTGTTTAATTTCTTGTAAGGCAACGATTGTGGCTTCACCAGAACAAGCATTTTCAATGATTTCTCTTAGTCCCCGGACGTTGACGGCAATAATATTAGGATCGCCAGCAACGATTGCATAAGTTGCATAACGTAGCATCCAGCTTAAGTCCCGTAAGGACTTTTGCATATTGCTCGGCCCGTAGCGGGAAACGTTGATGGGACGGAAATTTGCTGGTGTAGCACCACCGCCACCAGAGGTATTAAATAGCGATCGCAATCCTTCTAGAAAACCACCCCGGCTATCTACATAGGTTATGTTTCCTAACTGCATCCCTGTTTTTAATTCGTCTTTTGCGCCTACGGTTGCTAGTTGCAATTCCTTGGGCTTTTCTAAGTAAGCCATCGGCGAACCACCAACAAAGATTCGGTTAGCTGCGCGAGACACAATTAGTTCAGCATTTTTGCTTAGTGTCTCGGCAATTTCTAATCGTTTTGTTCCCGATGCAAAATAGTTAGACAGTTCGTTCAGTTCGCCACGCTCTAAAAAGCGGTCTTGTTGTTCCGCTTGGTTGATTGTTGCGACTGCTAGTGTTTGATATAGTTGCGGACGAGCAACTGAGCTTCCACCACTTGCCTTAACACTCATGCGATTATTTAAACTCCCATCATATTTTTTACTGTATTAAACCTGACCGGGATACCAGTAAACTTTCTTTTGAGCTACTTCAAAACTTGACAAATCGCCGCTTTTACCCTTGACTCAAGGAACTTTGATTTTTATATTGCTGCTAGATAGCAATCGCGGTTTAAAGTTAACTCGGTCAGTTCCTACATTAAAACGTTTTGCGTAGCTTCCGCTTGAATATTAAGAAGTGTGTATAATTCCCAGGATTGAGGGGAGTTTTACGAGGATAAGTTGGGGTGGGAAGTGCGATCGCACTTAAAAAACTAAACTACTGATTCATCTGGAGTGCGATCGCGGCTTGAATTTTGCGATCAAATTCAGGCTCTTCTACCGTTGTAGCGATCACATTTTATAAACTCAAAGGTACTAGAATGCGATCGCTTATCTAGATCGCTCAACTAACCTTCTTTACTGCCATAGTCTAAATAAAGCAAAATATTTCTCTTATTTTGCTCTAGCTTAGGTTCAATCCAATGCTTCTTGTCAACTAAGGAAGATACCGAATTGGACTAGCGCCTCCATCAGAGAAATCAGTCCAATTTTTATCTGTTATGCCTACATACTGGACATGAGCAAGTTGAATTACATATTTTTCTTCCTTGCTTTCCTCGAGTGATTTTCCTTTACTGGCATAGTTTGCAATGTATACAGTATTGGATTGTTTTTCTTCATTTCGTAAATAAATAATAATACGATCAACTAAACGATTTTGAGCAATCGTCCAGTTACCAGTTGAACCCGTATTGTCATCATGGACATGAAAATTACGTCCACAAGTAAAAATAACCAATACTTTTTCATTAGACTTAATCAGGTCACGGGCTTTCACAAATTGCTCCTAAAAAATGTCTATAGGTGACAGTTAGTTATAAGAAATAACTCATGATAGCTTTTATATTTGCTACTGCCTATCAACTCTAGAAGCCAATCTTGGTACAAAGATTTTTGTACAATTTCTTTTATCCAACTATTTCCTAGCAACAGTAACAAGACATTCGCTAAACTACGGGATGCTGCAATTTTCCTTACTATGCCAGATCCTCAAAGCGTTAGCGCTGCGGTTGCCAAACTCTACGATACTTACCCATTTCCCCCAGAACCCTTGCTAGATGAGCCGCCACCGGGTTACAACTGGCGTTGGAATTGGCAAGCTGCTTACAATTTCTGCACTGGACAAAAGCCCCAAAAACAAGATATTCGCATTCTTGATGCTGGCTGTGGTTCGGGTGTAAGTACAGAATATTTAGTACACTTAAACCCCCAAGCTCAAGTAGTTGGTATTGATATCAGCGAAGGTACTTTAGCGGTGGCTAAAGAGCGCTGTCAAAGGTCAAAAGCCGATCGCGTTCAATTTCATCAATTAAGCCTATACGACGCAGACCAGATTGAGGGGGAGTTTGATTTAATTAACTCCGTTGGCGTGTTACACCACTTAGACGATCCCATTCGCGGGATTCAGGCTTTAGCTAAAAAGTTAGCTCCTGGTGGATTGATGCACATTTTTGTGTATGGAGAATTGGGACGGTGGGAAATTAGTTTAATGCAACGCGCGATCGCACTTCTGCAAAAAGACAAAGGCGATTACCGCGACGGTGTAGAAGTAGGACGAAAACTATTTGCATCTTTACCAGAAAACAATCGCATTGTCAAGCGAGAAAAAGAGCGTTGGTCAATGGAAAATCAGCGCGATGAATGTTTTGCTGATATGTACGTCCATCCCCACGAGATTGACTACAATATTGAAACTTTGTTTGAACTGATTGATGCTTCAGGATTAGACTTTTTAGGGTTCTCTAATCCCAATTTTTGGCAAATAGAGCGACTTTTGGGCAAAGAACCATCTTTACAGGAAAGAGTAGAAAAGTTGAGCGATCGCCAAATTTACCGTTTAATTGAATTACTAGATCCTGAAGTAACGCATTATGAGTTCTTTTTGGGACGTGCGCCTTTACCTAAAGCCGATTGGTCAGTAGATGCAACCCTTTTAGCTGCTATCCCCGAACGTCATCCTTGTATGGAAGGTTGGGAAAGTAAGTGTTTATTTAACTACGATTACCAAATTGTCAACTTATCAGATTTAGAATTTGAGTTTATGCAGCAGTGCGATCGCGCAAGCGCGCCCAGTTACGGGCTTCGCAATTTAACTAAAACTGTAGGCGAAATCTTGACAACAGTACCGTTGGACTTAGAACGAGTGCGATTTTTACTTACTCAACAGCTAATTATGCTTACACCTAGTTAATTATTTTTAAAGAATCGTTACCTTGTCGTGTTACGATCTTTTCTGGCTCTTTGGAGTCAAACCACTTATTTAAAACGGTTTGCGAGTCCTGTGAGCTTGTCAAACGAACCCACAACCACACCCGAAGTAGAAGAAAAATCTTCCCCCGATTCTGTCCCGTCAGAATCGGGAAAATCGATGCAGGCATTCTATCAACTCTCCCAAGAGTTGTTTTCAATTACCTTGGTTTTGACCGGGATAATTTTTATTTCTGTATGGATTTTTTACTCGCTAAACATTGCCCTAAATTATCTGATCGGGTCATGCACTGGTGTGGTTTACTTGAAAATGTTGGGTAAAAACGTTGAGCAACTTGGCGCAGAAAACCCCCAGTTGAGCAAAAATCGGTTTGCATTGCTAATTGGATTGCTGGTTGTAGCAAGTCAATGGGATCAATTGCAAATCTTGCCCGTATTCTTGGGATTTCTGACTTATAAAGCTACGCTCCTCGTCTATACGCTCCGCACCATTTTCAATCCTGACTCTTAAAGCAGTTGGGTTGTAAAAAAATCGCAAGTTAACTCCTAAAACTTTAGGATCGAAAACTTCCACAATGGAAATGCTCAGTGTGTTAAACACCTTTAACTATAAGTTCCTCGCCGCCTTAGAAGTCGGTCAGCATTTCTACTGGCAATTGGGCAGTCTAAAAATTCACGGACAAGTATTTCTTACGTCCTGGTTTGTAATTTCCCTTCTAGTTATAGCTTCCCTGGCTGCAACTCGAAACATCCAACGAATTCCTAGCGGTATCCAGAATTTTATGGAATACGCCCTAGAATTTATTCGGGATTTAGCAAAAAACCAAATCGGCGAAAAAGAATACCGTCCCTGGGTTCCATTTGTTGGAACTTTATTTCTGTTCATTTTTGTATCAAATTGGTCAGGGGCTTTAATTCCCTGGAAGTTGATTCGCCTCCCAGAAGGTGAACTAGCTGCCCCAACTAACGATATCAACACCACCGTAGCCTTAGCTTTACTGACTTCTTTGGCGTACTTTTACGCAGGTTTTAGTAAAAAAGGTTTGAGGTATTTTACAAAATACATCGAACCTACACCGATACTACTACCGATCGCAATTTTAGAAGATTTCACCAAACCCCTTTCCCTAAGCTTCCGATTATTTGGTAACATTTTGGCGGATGAATTGGTGGTAGGAGTATTAGTTTTACTAGTTCCCTTATTTGTACCACTGCCTGTAATGGCTTTGGGTTTATTTACTAGCGCCATTCAAGCATTAGTTTTTGCTACCCTAGCTGCCGCCTATATCCACGAAGCACTAGAAGGGCATGGTGGAGAAGAGGAGCATTAGAAAAATGCCCTCTGTAGAAGTGCGATCGCACTAAATAGCGCGTAAAATACGCATCTCGTAAACGTTTGTTTTTGTAAATTTTAGGTAAGGAAATCATCATGGATCCATTAGTCGCTGCTGCTTCCGTAATCGCTGCCGCTTTAGCAATTGGTTTAGCTGCAATTGGGCCTGGTATCGGTCAGGGAAACGCCGCCGGACAAGCTGTAGAAGGTATTGCTCGTCAACCAGAAGCGGAAGGCAAAATTCGCGGTACTTTACTACTAACCTTGGCGTTCATGGAATCTCTTACCATTTACGGTCTAGTTATTGCTCTAGTATTGCTATTTGCTAATCCTTTCGCTTCCTAAGAGCCGTTGGATTTAGAGACGTGGAAATCGCGTCTCTACACCAAAGCAAGTTAGTTAAGGTAATTACCCCTCCCATTAGAGGGTTATTGAATTTATCAAAGGAAAACAATGTTTGATTTTGACGCTACTTTGCCCTTAATGGCATTGCAGTTTCTCCTCCTAGCAGCGTTATTGAACGTAATTTTCTATAAGCCAATTACTAAAGTGTTGGACGATCGCGCTAATTATATTCGTAATAGCAAAACGGATGCGCGCGATCGCCTAGCTAAAACTGAGCAGTTGGCAACCCAATACAAGCAGCAGTTAAACGAAGCCCGCAAACAGGCTCAATCGGTAATTACTGCGGCTCAAGGCGAAGCTCAAGTCATTGCTAGTCAAAAAGTTGCCGAAGCTCAAAAAGAAGCTCAAATTCAAAGAGAACAAGCGCAACAAGAAATAGATCAGCAAAAGGTTGAAGCAATGCGATCGCTTGAGCAACAAGTAGACGCTCTTAGTCGGCAAATTATAGACAAACTGCTAGAGCCAGCTAGATAAAGCAATTGCCACACACTAACAACCAAATTTATTTTATTAGCAATCGAGCAGGGCAGTTGTAGATGAATATAATCGGAAGTTATTTACTCACCGCCGCCGCCGAAGCAGGTGCAGCCCACGCGGAAGCTGAAGGCGGTTTTGGTCTAAACCTTGACATTTTTGAAACAAATATCATCAACTTAGCAATCTTGGTTGGGGTATTGTTTTACTTTGGGAAAGGTCTATTGACAAATATTTTGACCGAGCGCAAAGCTGGGATTGCTACAGAAATTCAAGCGGCAGAAAAGAGTGCCAAAGAAGCGGCGGCGGCTTTGTCTGAAGCTCAACAAAAGCTAACTCAAGCTCAAGCTGAGGCGCAAAGGATACGGAAAACCGCCGAAGAAAACGCCCAACTTGCCAAAGAATCAATTTTAGCTCAAGCATTAAAAGATGTAGAGCAGATGAAACAAATGGCGGCTAATGACTTGACGACAGAAACGGAAAGAGCGATCGCCGATTTGCGTCAGCAAGTAGTTGCTAAAGCTTTACAAAAAGTAGAATCCCAGTTGCGTCAGCAAGTAGATGGCAACGCCGAACAAAAACTATTAGACCGTAGCATAACGCTATTAGGGAGTGAAGCCTAATGAAAGGAAGTGGCGGTATAGATTCGGAAGTAGTAATGCCTTACGCTCAGGCGCTAATGTCTTCGGCAAAATCGCAAAATATTACCGAGGAAATTGGTACTGATGTTCGTGACTTGCTGCGTTTGCTCCAAGATTCCGACCAGTTGCAGAATTTTGTAGCTAATCCGTTTGTGAAAGAGCAAGACAAAAAGCGCGTATTAGAGCAAGTAATTGGCGATCGAGTTCATCCTTATTTGCGTAACTTTTTGCGAATCCTGGTAGATCGACGACGGATAATATTGCTAGAAGGAATTTGTCAGCAGTATTTGAACCTTTTACGCCAGCTAAATCAAACAGTTTTAGCGGAAGTGACTTCTACGGTAGAACTCAGTAGAAATCAAAGGCAAGCAATCAAAGATAAAGTTAAAGCAATGACTAGCGCTCGTGAAGTTGAGCTAGATATGAAAATCGACTCAGAATTAATTGCCGGAGCGATCGTTAAAGTTGGCTCTCAGGTAATTGATGCTAGTCTTCGAGGTCAGTTGCGCCGCCTGTCTTTGAGCTTAACTAGCGGTAGTTAAAAAAGGCAATTTTTAACAGTCAAACAATCCTCAATCACCCAAGATAAACATGGCTATTAGTATTAGACCCGACGAAATTAGCAGCATTATCCAGCAGCAAATTGAGCAGTACGACCAAAACGTTAAAGTTGATAACGTTGGTACAGTATTGCAAGTAGGAGACGGTATCGCCCGGATCTACGGCTTAGAAAAAGCAATGGCTGGGGAATTACTTGAATTTGAAGATGGCTCCATTGGTATCGCCCTAAACCTCGAAGAAGACAACGTAGGCGCGGTATTGATGAGTGAAGGGCGAGATATTCAAGAAGGTAGCACCGTTAAGGCTACTGGAAAAATTGCTCAAGTCCCCGTCGGCGATGCAATGATTGGGAGAGTTGTAGACGCTTTAGCTCGTCCCATTGATGGTAAAGGCGATATTCATACGACAGAAAGCCGTTTAATTGAATCTGGCGCACCGGGAATTATTGAGCGTCGTTCGGTATACGAACCAATGCAAACGGGGATCACAGCGATTGATGCGATGATTCCTGTAGGACGCGGACAACGAGAATTGATTATTGGCGATCGCCAAACTGGAAAAACATCAATTGCCATTGATACGATCATTAACCAAAAAGGTGAAGATGTAGTTTGCGTTTATGTAGCGATCGGACAAAAAGCTTCTACGGTAGCTAATATCGTCAACGTGCTGCAAGAAAAAGGCGCGATGGAATACACCATCGTTGTAGCTGCTAATGCTAATGCTCCCGCAACCCTCCAATACTTAGCTCCTTATACAGGTGCGAGTTTGGCGGAATACTTCATGTATAAGGGCAAAGCCACCTTAATTATCTACGACGATCTTTCCAAGCAAGCCCAAGCTTATCGTCAAATGTCGCTGTTGCTACGTCGTCCCCCAGGACGGGAAGCTTACCCCGGCGATGTATTTTATCTCCACTCTCGCTTGCTAGAACGGGCGGCAAAATTGAGCAACGAACTTGGGGAAGGTAGCATGACAGCTTTACCTATTATCGAAACTCAAGCTGGGGACGTATCGGCGTACATTCCTACTAACGTAATTTCAATTACCGACGGTCAAATCTTTTTATCTTCCAACCTATTTAACTCTGGCTTGCGTCCGGCGGTAAACCCTGGTATTTCTGTATCAAGGGTAGGTTCGGCGGCTCAAACCAAAGCAATGAAACAAGTAGCAGGCAAAATTAAGCTAGAACTAGCTCAGTACGACGATTTAGCCGCCTTTGCTCAGTTTGCCTCAGACTTAGACCAAGCAACCCAAAATCAGCTATCACGGGGTAAGCGCTTGCAGGAACTCTTGAAGCAGCCTCAATACTCGCCCCTATCAGTTGGCGACCAAGTAGCAATTTTGTACGCGGGAATTAACGGCTATTTAGATGATGTTCCTGTAGACCAAATCTCTAACTACACTCAATCACTGCGCGATTATCTCAAGAGCAGCAAAGTTCAATACGGCGACTTGCTCCGCAGCGAGAAAAAACTGGGTGATGAAGCCGAGAAGCTTCTTAAAGAAGCCATCAACGAGTCTAAGCAAACCTTCATGGCATCGATGTAAAGCTGTTAGTAATTTAGCGGTTAGGATGGCTAATCGCTAACTTGCTATTAAAGGTAATAAAAATATGGCTAATCTCAAAGCAATTCGCGATCGCATTAATTCCGTCAAAAATACCAAAAAAATCACCGAAGCCATGCGGCTTGTAGCAGCCGCTAAGGTGCGGAGAGCGCAACAACAAGTAATTGCCACTCGTCCCTTTGCCGATCGCTTGGCTCAAGTATTATTTGGTTTACAAACTCGTTTAAAGTTTGAAGAAGCAGATTTACCCCTGCTCAAGCAGCGCCCCGTCGAAACTGTGGGCTTATTAGTTATTTCCGGCGATCGCGGTTTATGTGGCGGCTACAATAGCAATATTATACGCAGAGCAGAAAATCGCGCCAAGGAAATCAAAGCCGAAGGCAGAAACTACAAGTTTATCCTAGTTGGTCGTAAAGCTTCGCAATACTTCCAGCGCCGCAGCCAGCCTATAGAGGGCGTTTACACAGGCTTAGAGCAGATTCCGACCGCCGCAGAAGCGTCTAATGTTGCCGATCAACTGCTGTCATTATTCTTATCTGAGAGTGTAGACAGAATTGAATTAGTTTATACTAAATTCGTTTCGCTCATTAGCTCTCGCCCTGTAGTACAAACCTTGCTACCTTTAGATCCCCAAGGTTTAGAAGTACCAGACGATGAAATCTTTAGATTGACAACTCGCGGCGGTGAGTTTGAAGTTGAAAGACAAAGAGTTACTAGCGAAGCTCGTCCTTTTCCCCGCGATATGTTATTTGAGCAAGATCCGGTACAAATTCTGGATGCTTTGTTGCCGTTGTACTTAAATAACCAGCTACTAAGAGCATTGCAAGAATCCGCTGCCAGCGAATTAGCCGCCCGGATGACGGCGATGAACAGCGCCAGCGACAACGCCAAAGAACTAATTGGCAACCTATCGTTGACTTACAACAAAGCCCGTCAAGCCGCGATTACCCAAGAGATTTTAGAAGTTGTGGGTGGTGCGGAAGCCTTAACTTAGGTATCACATTAATTCAAATTTGTCAACAGCGCTAGAACATTCTGGCGCTTTTTGTTTGCAGTTTTTTAACTTAGTGCGATCGCCTGGATTAAAGTCAAAAACTTAACCATCACTATAGAAAAAACAACACTAAGTTTAAGCTTTTGAGGGCGCTTCTTTTTAGGATTTTGTTGCCATTAAAGTAATATTTGGGGATAAAAAATTAAATTTTCTCCAGGTAAGACTAATAGTAAGTTACGAGATTTTATGGGAGAAATAGCTATTAAATGTTCTAGCATCAATGTTTCAAAGCAGACACCATCAACTTCAACAATACTATTGTTCATATTTTTACTGGGCGATCGCGCTATCTAAGCCAAACCTGCCGATTGCAATGCCATTTGCATAAATATCTTTTGCGAGTTAGTTTGAGGATAAGCCGAAGCATCTTCTTTACTTAAAGCATCTCCGCGCTTTTGATAACTGCCATCAGACTGTAATTCCCAAGCTTGACAGTTATCAGCTAAGGTAATGCCGAGAATTTCCTCTAACTCTTTAGCTAAATCTGGATCTCGCACAGGAGTAATTGCTTCTACGCGCCGATCTAAATTGCGTGACATCCAGTCGGCGCTACCGATATAAATTTCTTCTTCGCCAAGATTATGAAAGTAGTAAATGCGGGAATGTTCTAAAAAGCGCCCAACTATACTAATAACGCGGATATTCTCGCTAATTCCCGGTACTTGAGGACGCAAAGAACACATCCCGCGCACGATTAAGTCAATTTGCACCCCAGCGCGGGAAGCTTCGTAAAGAGTCAAAATAATTTGCGGATCGACTAAAGAATTCATTTTGGCGACAATTCGCCCTGGAATATTGCTAGATTGAGTTTGTGTTATTTCGCGGCGAATTAAAGCTAGAGTGCGATCGCGCATATTTACAGGAGCTACCAACAACTGCCGATAAGAGCGCTGCCGAGAGTAGCCTGTAAGGTAATTAAACAAATCCGTCAAATCTGCCGCCAAGTCTTCCCTACAGCTAAATAAGCCCATATCCGTGTACAGCCTGGCAGTTTTGGGGTTGTAATTACCCGTACCGATATGTACGTAACGACGAATGCGATCGCCCTCTTGGCGCACCACCATGACTACTTTAGAGTGGGTTTTTAGTCCGTTTAGCCCGTAAACTACATGAACTCCAACGCTTTCTAACCGTCGCGCCCAATAAATATTATTTTCTTCATCAAACCGCGCCTTTAATTCCACAAGTACCGCTACTTGCTTACCATTTTCCGCCGCCGCAATTAAAGCATTAACAATAGGTGAATCTCCTGATGTGCGGTACAACGTCATTTTAATAGCTAGGACATCCGGATCGCGGGAGGCATCGTTAATAAACCGCAGTACGGTAGAAGAAAAAGAATGATAAGGATGATGTACTAATAAATCTTGTTCGCGGATAGCAGCAAAAAAGTCAAAGTCTGATTCGGTATTAGGGGAATTAAAAGAGCCTAATTTTTGTAAGCGCGGTGGTATGACTGACTTCCAGGGCGTGTCTTTAAGTTCTGGCATCGGCAAAGACAAAAAAGACATCAAACTCCCCAATCCTAGTAAGCCCTGGTTTTCATAAACATCGTTCTCTCCTACCTCTAATTCTCGCATCAGCCGACGGCGGACACTTTCGGGGGTTTGGGGTTGGATTTCTAAGCGGACTGTAGAACCTCCTACACGGCGTTTGCGGAGTTCTTGCTCGATGGCTTCTAATAAATCATCTGCGTCATCTTCTTCTAATTCCAACGCACTATCGCGGGTAATCCGAAACGGGTAGTATTCTTGAATATTCATGCCCGGAAACAGCGATTCAAGATTATGGGCGATCGCTTGTTCTAAGGGTACACCCGCCCACTTTGCAGGAACTCCATTAGGTGTAAAGCTTAATTGTTCGGGTAAGGGCAAAAATCGCGGTAATACTCTCGGTACTTTTACCCTAGCAAATAATTCTTCATCAGTTTCTGGGTTTTTGACAACTACCGCTAGATTTAAGCTGAGATTGGAAATGTGCGGAAAAGGATGTCCTGGATCTACTGCTAAGGGCGTTAAAACTGGAAAAATTTGCTGCTCGAAATAGGTTTGTAAATAAGCACGCTGTTCTTGATTGAGATCGATATAGTCAAGAATATGAATACTTGCTCGCGTTAAAAGCGGTCTAATTACTTTCTCAAAATATTGGTGTTGTTTAGCAACTAGAGGACGCAGACGTTGACTAACGGATTCCAACTGTTCAACGGCGGTTAATCCATCGGGGCTTAATTTACTTACTTTTGCTTCTACTTGCTGCTTCAAAGCCGCTACCCGTACCATAAAAAATTCGTCCAAGTTTGAGCTAAAAATTGCCAAAAACTTCAATCGTTCTAATAATGGGGAGTTTTCGTTACAAGCTTCCTGCAATACCCGATGATTGAATTCCAACCAGCTTAATTCGCGGTTAAAGTAATATTGCGGATCGCTGAGATTAATTTCCAACGGAGTCTTTTTCGATCTGGGCATAGTTTTAGTTACTTGTCAGGCTAGGGATTTAAAAGCGGTAATTTAGCTAATTATTCAAGTTTGGCATCCCAAATTCTTCTTCCTCTTATTCCCCTCCACCACTCTCCCAAATTCACCAAGATTTGATGAATTTCTGTAAGTTTTCGCCCATACTCCGCCACCGAAATACTTGCTCTTACTTCTTGAAGTTTTTTTAGACGCAATTGTACCAATAGCCAAGGCTTAGAAATACTATCGGTTGCTTCTATATATTGTGCTAATTCTTTACTATCCATTAAACTCCTTTGGTCAAAACTTGAAACACAACTTGAGGATGATATAGCGCTAGAGGTGACTTTAGTAGATGAGCTACTTCCATTAGCAGCGCGTTCATGTTTGGGTCAGAATTTGTTAGTTTTAGCAGTCGCTCGGTATAAGAATGGAAAAATCCCCCCGATTTTATCGGTTTATCTCCACCTTTAGTTGTGGCAAAACGTAAATCTTGCCCCGTTGCTAGCATCCAGGAAAGAGAATTGCTTTTAGCTAACTTTTTTTGAAACCGTGCAGGTTTAAGAGCGCTCAAAGTTGGGCTTTGATTTAACCAGTCTCGCAAAATTGTTGTCGCGATCGCACTAACGGTCATTCCTTGTCCGTAAACCGGACACAAAGCACAAACTGAGTCTCCCAAAGCTACAAAACCTTGAGGTAACGTTATTTGTTCGTAATGGCGCAATCTATTTGTAGTAGCGCGATGAGCATAAATGCGCGATGTGGGTTGAGCATTTTTAATTGCTTGGTAAAACTCCAAACTCGGCAAACTACGGGCAAAATCCAAAAAGCCGCGATCGTCTATAGGTGGAAAATCGCCTCCATACCCACCTAAAGTTGCAATCCATTCTCCATTCTCAATTTTTGCCAAATAACCTAATCTCGTACCTGTGGGCGGCGCACTGGAAATCAGCATTACTTTCCAATTTGACTTAAAACCCTCTGGTTGTTGATAACGCCGAGTTGCATAGCCTAAAAACGGATTAATAATAGTTTCTGGTGGCGGAGCAAAACCCAACTCTTTCAACCAGTTGGGCGCTTGCGATCGGCGACCACTAGCATCTACAACCAAGGAAGCTGATAACTCGGTTTCTAAACCCGTAGACGAACGCAAAGCTACGCCAGTAATCTGTGTTTCCCTAGAAAGTAGCCTTGTAACGCGATATCCATCTACAAACTGTACATTGGCATACTTAGCTAATTGCTGCCTTATAGACCACTCCAATAACGGGCGCGAACAAGTAACAGAAATCAAGTCCGATGGCGTTAAAGAATTTGCATTCCATCCCATGCGATTAAAATGATGAAATTCTCGCGTCCAATCTATAGATATTGCTCCCCCAGCCTTTAGTTGTTCCTCAATTTCGGGGAATAATTCTCCTAAGATTCTGTAGCCTTTTGTAAATAGAATATGAGGCTGTACAGATTGCGGTACGCCGATCCGAGGGCTTGGCAATTCGGGCAATTTGTCAGTTTCAATAATCGTCACGGAGGCAAAGCGGTCAGATAGTATGCGGGCGCTTAATAGTCCAGCAATACTACCGCCAATAACAATGGCAGAGTCATTGATGTTAGTTGTCAACTTTCTTACCTGTGTTTTTACGCGATCGCACTTTTCGATAGTAATAAATTTACTGCTAAAAAAACAGCCCTGCGATCGCCTGGCTGTTTTTTCTCATTCCTAAAACTCTAACTAGCGGCTAGACATTGCCAATCGGTTATTCACTTCATCCCAGTTAACTACATTCCACCACTGCTTGAGGTACTCCGCCCGACGGTTTTGGTATTTGAGATAATAAGCGTGTTCCCACACATCATTACCCATAATTGGGAAATGTCCGCCAGACATGGGGTTGTCTTGGTTTGGCGAACTTGTAATCTCAATTTTGCCGTCGTTAGTACGCACTAGCCAAACCCAACCGCTACCAAATTGCTTTGTTCCTGCGTCGTTAAACTTCTGTTTGAAGCTTTCAAAGTCGCCAAAGTTTTCGCTAATTGCTTGAGCAATTGCTCCCGTTGGTTCTCCACCTGCGTTTGGAGCCATAATTTGCCAAAACATTGTATGGTTTACATGACCGCCGCCATTATTGCGGACTGCGCCAGTAATATCTTGGGGCAAAGTACTTAGATCCTTAATCAATTCTTCCGGGCTTTTTGATTGCAGTTCAGGATATTTTTCTAGGGCTGCATTCAGATTATTTACATAAGCCTGGTGATGCAAATCGTGATGCACCTGCATCGTTTGAGCATCAATGTACGGATCTAAAGCGTCGTAATTGTAAGGTAAAGGCGAAAGTTCAAAGGCCATGTTCACAAAATCCTCAAGTAAGCTCTTTCCAATCACAGCGCTATTTTCAAGCTTTAGCACCTATATTAAGGCGGACTTCCTCATAGATTCACGCAATAAACTGCTGCTGAAATAAAACTTAATAGTTTGTTTTTATAGCAAAAGCTGCAAATTGCTGTTTCAATCAACGTTTTAGTCCACTTCTTGCCCCAAGTCCATTGGCAAGTAAATTTACTTAGTTAGGCGATCGCCAAGCACTTGATCTCTATACTATTTACTTGACTAAGATTACATTTTATGATAGTAAAAAATAATTTTATCAATAACTTGAGCAATACTCAAACCATCGGTACAAATTTCGATTGCATCGGCGGCTTTTTGGAGGGGAGCAAGTTCGCGGGTACTATCAGCGCGATCGCGTTCGGCGATAGTTTCTTCTAGTTGCTCTACCGTAATTTCAATTTCTCCTAGCTTTTTTAAGTCTTGTTGGCGACGACGCGCTCGTTCGCCAACGGAGGCGGTTAAAAATATTTTGAGTTCCGCATCCGGGAAAACATGAGTACCAATATCCCGCCCTTCCGCTACTAAGCCGCCTTGAATCCCCCAACGTTGCTGTTGATGTAACAAGGCATGACGCACGGCTTTTTGCGAGGAGATCGCGCTCACATTGGCTGTAACCTCCAAACTGCGAATAACGTTAGTAACTTCTTGACCATTAATCCAAACTCCTACCGGGTTATTTAGCTCAGTGCTGCTAGACAATTGAATCGAGCAATTGCTAACTAATTGAGCGATCGCATTATGATCATTTACGGCAATCCCTGACTGCAAAACTAGCCAAGTTAACGCCCGGTACATTGCCCCAGTATCAAGATAAACTAAGCCCAGCGTCGCAGCTACAGCGCGCGCTACCGTAGACTTTCCCGCCCCCGCCGGGCCATCAATAGCGACAATCGGCTGACGCACTATTAATTCTGTATTGTCAATTAACCGCGCTGTCCCAATTTGAGAAGCGATCGCGAGTAATCCTTGCTGCTCAATTTTCTCTAACGGCATTAATGTATCTGGCTCTACCAATTCAATATATTCAATAGCCACAGCTTCCACTGTTGCTAGTTCTTTGTTTACAATATTTTTCAACACTTTGCTGTCACGTTCGCCAGATTTAAAAGCCTGCTTTGCAACTTGCAAACTGCGATACAAAACTGCCGCCTGCTCTTTTTGCTCTAAGGACAAATATTGATTGCGGGAACTTTTCGCTAATCCCGATGCTTCTCTAATAGTCGGACAACTGACAACTTCCACTGGAAAACTTAAATCTTTGACCAGTCGCCGAATAATTGCTACTTGTTGAGCGTCTTTTTGCCCAAAATAAGCTTTATGAGGTTGAACTAAGTTAAATAACTGGCTGACAATCGTTGCCACGCCTTGAAAGTGTTTCGGTCTGCTTTTCCCGCACAAAACCGAGGTCATGCTTTGGGGCGGTACAACAGAAGTGCGAGATTGTCCGTCTATGCCCAATTCCTGCGGCGGCGGTGCAAAAATTGCTTCTACTCCCGCTTGCTGACAAAAAGAGCGATCGCGCTCCAAAGTTCGGGGATAGCTCTGATAATCTTCTGTAGGGGCAAATTGCAAAGGATTAACAAAAATACTTACAATTACTAAATCATTTTCCTGTTTAGCCCGCTCAATTAAACTTAAATGCCCCTCGTGCAAGGCTCCCATTGTTGGCACTAAACCAATGGCAACCGAGGAACTGTTTGCTTGTCCCGGTAAATTTCTTTTTTGATACAAATTATTTAAGTAGCAACTCAAAGCTGCAACTGTTGTAAACAGGCGCACCTTAATTTCCTCTGACTTTTTGGCTACCTGTTAGTTTATCGCCATTAATTGGCAAGAATAAAGGATAAATAATTTTTCCCCAGCACCGAAATCAAATAAGTAAGCCACTCCTTCCTTTGCGGACTGGCTTACTTATTTTTGAACAAACTTTTTTAGGAAAACTTATTGTTTTTAGAACGTTGTTTGCGACTAATCCCAATAACCGAGGGTAGCGGTGCGCCTAAAGGCTTGCCTTTGAGATTGTTGGGCCAATTGCTACCGCGAGGTACAGTACGATTTTGAGTAAATAAAGTACCGTCCAAATTCAACATCTCAATATCGCGATTGAGAGTGACTTGGGGACTATAAGGACAATCTTCTCCGGGATGTTGAATGGAAATAATTAGTGTATCGGACACAAAAGTAGGCCCAGTCATCTCACAGCGCGGGGGGCCATAAGCAAAAGGTACTACTTCCCCAGCATCTTTCCCCCGTGTAGGAATATAAAATAGCCAGTTATTGCCAAAAACACCAATTAAGCTTGAAGTTTCGACATTTTTATCTGAAGTAGCTGCACTCTTTGAACTTGCACCTACTACGGTATGTTCTATTAACTTGGGAGTTGCCGCCGCACCTACGTCAAACCCATTATGGGAGGCAGTAGACATATCGGTTACACCCCAGATATTTTCCCGGCGATCAAATACTAAATTGTCCACATTGGCGAAACCAGAACCAATTTCTGCTCCCGCTTCGCCACCTTTAGCAAAGCGCTCCCAACGGAAAGTTAGCCCTGTACCATCGGTACTATCTTCAGTAATTTTAAATAGTTCCCCCGAAGGTTGAGCATCATTTATAGCGCTTGTGTACTTGGAAACAACAAAAATTCTAGAATCAGGATAGCCATCGCCTCCGGGCGCACCATCGGTATAAGCAATAAATACTTGCTTAGTGCGGGGATGCACTTCTAAGTCTTCAGGACGCGCGGTTGGCGTTGCTCCTGCTAAGTTAGCCGCCAAGAAAGCATCGCAAACGATCGCCCCTTTAGTGGTATAAAAGTCTGATAGTTTTTTGTTCCGGTAAGCTGGCAACACCTCCGCCTCACCAAAAGAAGTTGTTGTCCCGCTAGAATTAACAACAGTATTGATCGTCACAGATAAAGAACCGCCATCGGTGGTTTGTCCTGCTACTCCATTACGTCTAGGTAAACGCATAAGTCCATTGTTGGTCGCTTTCCCCAACTGAGCAATTTCTGTAGAAGCAAGTACAGAGGGGATATTGGGGTTAGTTGGCGTATCTAATTGTAAGGGAATCCATGTACCCTTACCATCACTGTTGTAGCGAGCCGCATACAAAATACCCGACTCAAATAAAGCACTATTATCTTTACTTCTGGGGTCAGTTACTGTATTTGTACTCACAAATTTATAGGTGTGTCCTCCCCGGCGATCGTCCCCCATGTAAGCAACTAATTTTTTGCCTCTTTCCACGCGCATAGTAATGTTTTCATGGCGGAAACGTCCTAAAGCTGTATGCTTGCGGGGGCGACAATTGGGGTCTTTGGGATCGATTTCCACCATCCAACCGTACTTTTCCCCTACCATGCCAAATTCCGCCCCAGTAGTCCCGGTAATGTACCCTGTTTGCGTCCCGTCGGGTTTTACGCCTTCCTGTACGCCGACAAAAAAGGCGGTGCTGGCTTGGAAATTTTCCTCCGCCGACATGATTGTTCCCCAAGGTGTTGTTCCACCCGAACAATTATGTCCTGTACCAATAATTTTATTACCTAAACCATCGCTACTAAGATTAAATACTTGAGCCGCCGCCGGGCCTGTACCGATGAGATAATTTTGGTCGCCTTGTTGGTAACTTTTAGCGCCCCAAGCAGTAATAGCTTGATAACCATCGGTACGCTGGCTGTTGATGCCTAATCCTGAAAGGGTGTGAATCCGTCTATTTTTAGGATCGCTGACGACTTTAAATTGTCCGCCGCGCTGTTTGGAAATTCGGAGAATCGAACCGCCCATGTTGTACAAAAATTCGCCTAAAAGCGCCCGATCTTTGCTGGTGGGGGTGTAACCAATTACAGAGGTAAAGGATTCAGGAAATCCGGCTAAATCTGTGGGCGACTCTGGTGCTAAAGCGCTAATTGGATAGGATACATATTCGTGATTTACCCACAAATAGCCATCGTCCTCGCTATAGCCATTGACAGACACAAAGCCTGTATAGTCGCAGTTGTAGCCAAAATATTCTTCTTTGTTGGGAAATACGCGATCGCCCCAGCTAACAATTACATAACGTTCATACTCTGGCGGTACTACCACATCATCAATAATTGTGTAATTACTTAACCTTGCATCGGTAGTAGCATTTAATACTTTTCCTTGCTCGATGCCTGTAGCGTAGTAGCTACTTTGCTGTTGATAAATGGGTAGCGGATGAGGTAAACGCACGGGCGTAAATTTTAATATTTCCGTCGCTTCCACCGCACTCTCGAACAATTGTTCGCCCAAAACTGGCGCTAGTACCGCACTACCAGCACTTGCACCAAAAAATACAAGTAGCTGTCTCCGAGTAAGCTTAGACATCAGACACTCTCTTTATTTCTTAGAATCGCCGTAATTAAAAAATGCTTTTTGCCAACAAATAAGTCCGTTTGCACAGTTATTGTTGTCTTTGCTACCATAGTCTTACAAGATTAAAATGAGTTAATCTTTGGGTTAACACTAAACCAAGTTTGTCTGTAAGATATTGGTTTAATTGCTATAAGTTACAAACTTACTTTTTAATCATCTCGAAAACCTGGATCGCTCTCTATAGAGTTAAAACTTGTTGATACTTTAGAAACTTTCGGTTTAGTTGTTGGTGGCAAATTAAACCCTAATAAAATTCCGGTTTTAGGATAATACTTAGTCCAGGATTGGATTTTAGGTTGAGTTTGCCAATCGGTGCGGGAAACTTTAGCCGAGAGCAAAGGTGCTTCTTGTCCGTTGCGTTCGCCACTAACAATAATTCTAATTTCACTAATGTTTGACGATCGATTGAATTCTCGATCGATCAAATTAATCGCCGTTAATTCCGCCTCTTGCATTAAGTTATTAAAATTTTGATTTTTTTCTGTTTTCAAACTAACACTTACTAATTTTGTTTCCGCAAAAGCTGGATAACTGAGAGGCAAAAGTAACACAATACCAAAGCCTAATAACCAACTATTTAGATAATTACCCATTCCTAATTCCTAAAAATATTCTGCATTTTTAACAATTATTAAATTGCTTAATGCCTATTTAGCTCAGGTTATCAGTTGCTAAATTAACAAGTAAGTAAGCATTAGTTAATGTTGGGTAAAGAAAAATTTATTGTTAACGGGGGCGAAATTCTACCACATCGCGCTTAATTGTGACATCGTAATTGCTAAAAAAATCTTGTCCCAGCAATCCTATATCTAAGTTTGCCGTAGGAGCGATCGCCACAGGAACATTTTTGACAATTGCCCCGCCGACTTCTATTGAATTAACTTTACCAATAGAAAATTCTACATTGCGATCGCTGGCAGTATTGGCTGTAGCTCTACCTATGGGGACAACTCCCAAAACCGCCGCCATTTGTTGAGTAATTACTGTCCCACTCGCGCCCGTATCGACAATCATTTCAAATTGCGTACCGCCATTGAAAGTAACATCAATAACTGGTGTGCCGCCATGACGGCTTTTAATTACCGCTTGAAATACTCCTGAAGGGGTAAGGATTGGCGGCTCTGAAGCCATGGGCATAATGGCAACTACTGGCGCTGGCGGTACAATCGGACGAATTGCTTGTTGCTGGGCGTAGTTAAGATTTTGCTGATACTGAATAATTTTTTTTTGGGCGATCGCTTTGTAGGGACTGCGGACAGGTACAGTTTTCATTAAGGCTATAGCTTCGCTCCATTGCAGGGCGATTAAGCGCCAATCCTCCGCGCCTTGGGCAGACTGACTAATAGTTAAAGCTCCATAAGCTTTATCCAACGCCATTTCAAAGCGATCGGTTTCAACGGGGGATGAGGGCAATTTTGTTGCTTGTGGTAGCGGTGACTTTTTAATTACTACCGGCGTATTTTGTTTAGGAGGCGAAGAATTACTTGTGTCAAAGCTATTACAAGCAGTTCCTATTAATCCCAATATTCCTGTTAGCAAAATTAATTCTAAACGTACAGATAAAAACCGTTTCATACTTGCGTAAAACTACTTAAAAATATTTGTAGTATTTTTGCTACCAATCCTCCAGCATACAAAATTTTATTAGCGATGTCAGGCTACAAAAAAGAAAAAAGTTATATTTATATTCCCGTACACTCTGGTACGCTCAATAGGAAAAACTAAAGACTCTCTTGCTACACAAGTTAAATAGAAAGTTAATCTAATGCAAGAGCAAAATTTAATTGGTGAAAACTTCTCAGCTTAAAGGCGCTTCAACTTATGAGTACAAGTAGCTTCAACTACTTAAAAAATAGTCTGATACTAACAATAGCTGTGGCTATTTCAACAATTTTGGCAACTTCAGTAAAAGCGCTGCAAGTTCAAGTCAGCCCTGCTAAACCAAAATTAGGCGATACATTAACGGTGGTAGTAACTCCCGACGACCCGACCACCTCTAGCAATCCATCGGTAACAGTCAATAATAAAACTTATCCCGCCTTTGCTATTGCTCCCAACAAATACCGGGCTTTCTTACCGACAACCCCCCTGCAAAAACCAGGTACAAGAGCGCTGCAAGTAAAAGCTGGAGCCGAAACTAAGCAATTATCCGTGCTAGTAGGCGATCGCAAATTTCCGGTGCAACGAATTAGATTATCTCCCGGAAAAGCTGGACTTAAAGCTACAGAACACGAACTAAACCGTGTAGCCGCCCTTAAAGCTCTAAAAACCCCGCAAAAATTCTGGAATGGTGCTTTTCTCAAGCCAAATAAAGGGGCAATTACGACAATTTACGGGGTTCGTCGGTACTATAATGGTAAATTCGCTCAAGATTACTATCATCGTGGTGTAGACTATGCCGGAGCTACCGGATCTCCTGTTATCGCTCCCGCCGATGGAAAAATTGCTTTAGTTGGCAGAGTTTCCCAAGGCTTTCGCGTCCACGGTAATATCATTGGCATCGATCACGGGCAAGGAGTAATTACAACTTATTTGCACCTCAGCCGGATAAGCGTCAAAGAAGGAGATATCGTCAAAGCAGGTCAAGTAATTGGTGCTGTAGGCTCAACTGGAGCCGTAACTGGCCCTCATTTACATTGGGGATTATACGTACAAGGCGAAGCGGTCGATCCTAGTCCTTGGCGCAACAGCAAATTTAATTAACTCTATTTTGCAACTTTTTTGTAATAGTAAGGCAAAATTATTGAGTAATACAGAAATCACCAGCAAGTGCCAGAGATAGAGGCGTTATGGGTATTGAAAAAATAGTTGAACAAGCCCTTCAAACTGGTTATCTTACACCAGCAATGGAAGCGGAGGTAGGGTCTATTTGCGATGCTGCCTCAGAGCTTTCTGTCGCTGAGTATATGGCGCTAGACAAGCTTATGGGAGCGCTACTAACCGGGGAAGTAGTAGCAGTACAACGCAAGCAATTTATTAATGTTATGGAAGAATTAGTGCTAACCGAAGCCTTGGCTAGAGTAGCGGAAATTGAAGTAACTAGCGATCGCCATTTAGATGTGGGAGATATTGCAGCTTACGCTCTCAACCGTCTGCCGCCACTCTATGCCACCACCGAAGAAGGCGGCAACTATCAACGTCTACGAGCTAAAGAAGAATTGGAGTATTTAATTGTTCAACAAGTAAACGAAGCCATTTCTCGTGGCTTAGATCGTCCTGACTTTTTCCCGGAAAGGCAAGCTTTGGGTAAAAATTCTGGCGAGGAGGTTTTAAAACAAGTCAGTACCCTGCTCCAAACTTACGCTCCCTCCTTTGAGCAAGCTCCAGAATAGAGCGCTTTTTGTACTCCTACGCCTATATTGGCAAAGATTTATTAGCTTTTGCCCAAGTTTTTAGCAAAAACTAGGCAAACTAAGTGTAAGAGGACGGCGGCAGTTTATCGCTTGTAAAAAAGCTGAATAGCTGTAACCAATCAATTGTAGGTGTGGGAGGCGAAGTGCGTGATCGAAAAACTATTTTTAGCCTTGATAATGACGTTGTGCCTAAACTTGTTGGTAGTAGTTCGGTTAGCAAATAATCCAGATAATACAACAAGTTCGCGCCCAGCAGACAGTGTCACCACTAGGAACAAATGGCTTGATCCTATAGGCGGCAATTGGCAACAACAACTATTGCCAATTGCTGCTAAATAGAGCCAACAAGTACACGGCTTGAACCGGGAACTTACTGCCAATAGCAATGTCTAGTAGGGTGGGATGTTCTATTTCTTATTGGCGTGTATGAGTCAAGCTATTTCTGTACCCTGGTCATCAGTTGAGGCAAAATTTCCTCAAGCGCCAGTGCAAGTAGATAAATTGTCAAACTATGATTTAATTTTGCGTTGCCAATCTGAACGCAGTCCAGATCGTGCGGCTTTTTCGGAGTTGCTACGGCGCTATCAGTCCCATGTGGAAAGAGTGTTGTATCATCTAGCTCCTGATTGGCAAGATCGCGCGGATTTGACTCAAGAAGTTTGGATTCGAGTGTATCGCAATATCAAGCGGTTGCAAGAACCTGTCAAGTTTCGCGGCTGGTTGAGCCGCATTGCTACTAATTTGTTTTACGACGAGTTGCGCAAGCGCAAGCGGGTAGCAAGTCCCCTGTCTTTGGACGCACCCCGGTTTATGGAAGATGGGGAAATGAATTGGGAAATTGCCGGGGAAAATCCCTCTCCAGAGGAAGAATTGACCACTCAGGAATTTTACGAACAATTGAAGGAGGCGATTTCTGACTTACCGGAAGTCTTCCGCACAACTATAGTTTTAAGAGAAATTGAAGGCATGGCTTACGAAGACATTGCCGAAATTACAAAAGTTTCTCTAGGAACAGTGAAGTCAAGAATAGCTAGAGCTAGAGCGAGACTTCAATCTCAACTGCAAAACTACTTAGATGGTTGACACTAGCAATATATTTTGCTCCTTTAACCTCTTGTATAACTTGGTAGGAATGTTAAAATTATCTTTGAATTAATTCATCAGTTAGTTTTGACCCTATAACTACTAAGCAACTTGTCCGCGTTTAATCCTGGTAATAAAAATAATTGATAAATGCTATGAATACACAGAAGCGCGATCGCTTCGAGTTACTAAGTGCTTACTTAGACGGGGAAGTTACTTCTACAGAAAAACGACAGGTAGAAGAATGGTTAGAAAATGATGCCGAAATTCAGAAGCTATACGCGCGGCTATTGGCACTACGCCAAAACTTCCAAGTTCTGCCCGTACCAAGCAATACTCAAAGCGTAGAGCAAACAATTCAACAGGTATTTGGCAAAATCGAAAAACGCCGCCAGTATCGGTCTTTAAAGTGGGGAGGCGCAGCAATTGCCGCTTTAGTTATTGCCGCCCTATCTAGCGTTGTCCCAGGTCGTCAGGTGTTACAAATGGCAACCGTTAGCGATCGCCCAAATACACAAGAAAAGTTATTAGTGGCGCTGAATACTCCCTTGGTTGAACTTCCTGAATCTGCCTTTGAACCCAAAAGCCAGAACCACACAAGCGACAATAACAAAAAGTTTAAATAGACCTGTAGGCTGTTAGCGCGATAGTTAGCAGCTTATTTTTTGCTCTCCCACCAGCCATCGCTGATAAAAATACCACCATACCCATTAATTTGTTGTTGATTCATTGAATAAGTCCAGGCTTTACCCAAAGATTCTTTATTGTATTTATAAACTTCTATTTGGTGTCGCTGGTACAGGTTTTGACTTGTCGGTTGGCTAGGATCGTAATCTTCTAATTCGTCAAGAGCTTGTAAAAATGCACGTTGTAAAAACGTGAGTAAATAACCCCGTACAAGGTACGATTCGGGGAATATTGCTGCCGGATAACCCATCGGTAAGTTGTATAGTTTACCATAGGCGATCGCTTGTTGTACCTCTATTACCTTAGCAGCGCCAAAAAGGTGATAATTTCTCTCTCCTGGCTTCAGAGTTCCGTAAACAAAGACTTTTAACAACTTTAAATAACCTTAGTATCAAAATTAATAGTTAATTGTTGAACGTCATCTAGTTGATTAAGAGAGTAATTTGTAATTATTAATTCTTTGCCAATAGCTGCGTTTTTTTGTTTATAATTATTCATTCCATACTGTACTTGTAATTCCGTTATATTCGCAAAACTAAATAAACTTCTAGTTTCTAAACAGTCATCGTAAGTCAGCAACCATTTATGTTTGCATTGTTTGACATTATGAGCAAATCTTTCATGGTCAAAGTTTGTATGCAAATCTCCTTTATTGCCATAGAGTTTTGATTTTGTAGGTTTATAGTAAGGCGGATCTAGAAACAAAAATACATTTTTACCATCTTTTACTAATAGTTCTTCGTAGTCGCCACAGGTAATTTTAACTTTATCTAAGTAAGGCGATATATTTTTTAGTCTTTCAATAGATGAAACCGTAAATCTTTTATCAAATGCTTGCTGCGAATATCCTCCAGAATCCATAATTCCTGAAAAAGTAATTCTATTCATAATAAAAAAACGAACGGCTTTATTAAAATCAGACTTTTCAAAACTATCACTATTCAAATAGTTATACAAATCTCTGCCAGTTGGGTAGCTTGTTTTTAAATATTTAATGCCGTCTAAAAAAATATTTATATCATCTCTTGCATACTTCCAAAATAAGTATAAATCGCTGTTTATATCATTAATCCAATACTGTTTTTTTTCCTCGCTGAATATACTTTTAAAAGCAATAAAAACCGAGCCGCCGCCTATAAATGGTTCTCTAAAATCATTAATTGTTAAAGGTAAATAAGGAAGCAAGTATTTAACGACTCTAGACTTACCTCCCGGATATCTTAAGGGACTTTTTACGGAGTTATTCATTGGAAGTAATCAACACATTTAATTTATTATTTTGCTTAGTTTCTGCGTCTAAAGATTGAACTATTGTTTTTTGCCTTTTGCTGAAACTATTAGCTTGACAAAATGCCACTTTCGTCACTTTGCAACTGAAGAACTCCGCGAATTTTACCAGTTATTTTTAAGCAGGTAGTAAACCTTACTACTTGCCCATCTAAACGTAAAGATTCTAAATTACTAAAAAGTATTAGCTTGAATAAACCATCTTTAATATCATCTTACGACGGCATTTGTCTTTGGCTAGAATTTTTAGATTCTTGTAAAATAAATACGTTATTCTGTTCATATACTTCATCTACAGTTAAATGATAACTTCCCCCTAAGTGATTGGAAATAAATAATATGCCTTTATAGCCATCAGATAAATGCTCTAATTTATGGGTAGTTATTGATTCTCGCTGGGTAGCAATTAACGATTTACTAAGAGTATAGTTTTTAAACTTTTCAATATTGAAGACTCCATTTAGTTGAAACTCATTAAGTACCTCAATATTCTTGGCACTTGAATGTAAGCTTACCTGTTGACTAATTGCTATTTTTTCGTAGCTATTGACAGCATTTAGGTAAACGGAATTAAAGTCTTTTTCAAAATGGGTAGTATTCCAGTGCAAAGCTGTTAATTGGTAACTACTTAATTCTTCAAGTTTTTGATTAATATAACTCGGATTAAATTTTTGCTTAGTAATCTTGTTTGTTGTGCCTGTTTTTACTTCAGCTTGTTCATACCAAGCGAGGATAATGTAGGCATTTAACAAATTCATCCAAGACAGAGTAATAAAGTTAATTCTATCATTGTCTCCGCCAGTACCTTCGTCTTTTATAATCGGGATTATTGTAACTTTTTTAGAATTTAGATGATAAGTATTATAAATTCGAGAAAAAGGATAGGTTCTGGTTCTTTTAGGAGATTTCCATTGAGAGAAAGCAATGTTGTTTTGCAAAGAATCTAAAGTAATTATGCCAAAGGGTTTAGATTGATTAATATCAAAGGTATTTAAAGAGTAAGTTTTAAGTTTAGGAATAAGCACGGGCTTATAAATAATATCTCTGATGAAACCTTGAAAACAAAGTATAGCCATAGTTATTAAAGTAATACATTCTAAACGCGCGATCGCCCGGCGGTAGATTTGCCGTTATCAACACACAGCAAGGAAACCATCGGGGCAATCCGAGATTGTGTCACAATAACGAAACACCAATTGCGATCGCTTTACTGTAGGAGTTTGTTTGTGGAGTCCCGTTATAACCCCGCCGCCGTAGAGGAAAAGTGGCAAAAAAGTTGGGCAGAAATTGGCTTAGACCGAACCTCTACAGATGAAACTAAGCCAAAATTTTATGCTCTTTCTATGTTTCCCTATCCATCGGGAAGCCTACATATGGGTCATGTCCGTAACTATGTAATTACGGATGTAATTGCTAGACTCAAACGGATGCAAGGTTATCGCGTACTGCACCCGATGGGTTGGGATGCTTTTGGACTCCCCGCCGAAAATGCGGCAATTGAGCGGGGTATACCTCCGGCTAAGTGGACGTATCAAAATATTGCTCAAATGCGCAGTCAGTTGCAACGCCTCGGCTTGTCTATAGACTGGGAAAAAGAAATCGCTACTTGCGCGCCAGAGTATTACCAGTGGACGCAGTGGATATTTTTACAGTTTTTTCAAGCAGGACTTGCTTACCAAAAAGAAGCGGCGGTAAATTGGGATCCTATAGATCAAACTGTTCTCGCCAACGAACAAGTAGATAGTGCGGGAAAGTCGTGGCGCAGTGGCGCGGTAGTTGAGCGCAAACTATTGCGACAGTGGTTTTTAAAAATTACCGACTATGCCGAACAACTGCTAAAGGATTTAGACAAGCTAACCGGATGGCCGGAGCGAGTTAAAACCATGCAGGCAAATTGGATTAGCAAATCTGTTGGTGCTTACTTAGAGTTTCCCATTGTTGGCTTGGAAGAAAAAATTGGCGTGTTCACAACTCGCCCTGATACGGTTTATGGCGTTACTTACGTTGTTTTAGCGCCCGAACATCCATTGACAGCTAGTGTGACTACGCCAGAGCAAAAAGAAGCCGTAGAAACGTTTATTCAAGAAGTATCAAGTCAAAGCGAATTGGAACGCACGGCGGAAGATAAACCTAAGCGGGGTATTCCTACTGGGGGTATAGCAGTTAATCCTTTTACGGGTTCAGAAATCCCGATTTGGATTGCTGATTATGTGCTGTACGAGTACGGTACAGGGGCAGTGATGGGCGTACCAGCCCACGACGAGCGAGATTTTAAGTTTGCCAAAGAAAAGCAATTGCCCATTCAACTGGTAATTGTACCTCCAGGGACGGTAAAAACAGCGTCTAAAACCTCTGTAAAAGCAGCGTATACAGAACCGGGGATACTAATCAATTCGGGGGCTTTTGAGGGGATGGACTCGACAAAAGCTAAAAATGCGATCGTGCAGTACGCCGAACAAAAAGGCTACGGAAAAGCACGGGTACAATACCGCTTAAGAGATTGGTTGATATCAAGGCAACGCTATTGGGGCGCACCAATCCCAATTATTTACTGTGCTAGTTGCGGTACAGTTCCCGTACCAGAACAAGATTTGCCCGTGAGATTACCAGAGGAGGTAGCATTTACCGGGCGCGGCTCGTCTCCTTTGGCACAATTGGATAGTTGGGTAAACGTACCTTGTCCAACTTGTGGCAAGCCAAGTGTTAGGGAAACTGACACGATGGATACTTTTATTGATTCTTCGTGGTATTTCTTGCGCTTTCCCGATGCCAAAAATCCCCAGGCAGTTTTTGCTAGTGCCAAAACTAACGACTGGATGCCTGTAGATCAGTATGTTGGAGGTATTGAACACGCAATTTTACACTTATTGTATTCGCGGTTTTTTACTAAGGTATTGCGCGATCGCCAACTAATCAATTTTGACGAACCTTTCCTTAGTTTGCTCACTCAAGGAATGGTACAAGCGGTTACTTACAAAAACCCTGTCACAAATAAATATATTCCTTCCGCTCAAGTAGATGAAAAAGAGCCAAAAGATCCAGAAACTGGGGAAGAATTGGAGGTTTTCTACGAGAAAATGTCTAAGTCGAAATACAACGGCGTAGCCCCAGAAGATGTAATTGCTCAATACGGTGTAGATACTGCCCGGATGTTTATTCTATTTAAAGCGCCGCCGGAAAAAGACTTGGAATGGGATCAGGCGGATGTGGAAGGGCAATTTCGGTTTTTAAATCGGATTTGGCGATTGGTGACAGAATTTGATGGGGCAAAAGTACGCAGTCAAACCGCTAATTTAAGTTCACAGGAAAAAGAGCTACGCCGAGCAATTCATATAGCAATTAAGGAAGTTACCGATGACTTAGAAGGGGAATACCATCTAAATACGGCGGTTTCGGAGTTAATGAAGTTAAGTAATGCGGTTTTTGATTCTAAATGTACTGATTCTCCCGTATACGCGGAAGGGATTGAGACGTTAATGCAGCTACTTGCGCCTTTTGCGCCCCATATTGCCGAGGAATTGTGGCACTTGAGCGGTAAAACGGGTTCAGTCCATCAACAAACTTGGCTTACTTACGATCCTGATGCCTTAGTAGCCGATGAGATGACGTTAGTAATTCAAATTATGGGAAAAACCAGAGGTACAATCCAAGTTCCCGCCCAAGCCGATAAACAAGAGCTAGAAAATTATGCCCGCCAGTCGGAAGCCGCCCAACGTCATCTTGAAGGTAAACAAATTAAAAAAGTAATTGTTGTACCAGGAAAATTAGTCAATTTTGTAATCTAATTTTAGATACTTTAGGAGCTGGTCATTAAAAATTGATTGTTTTCCCAATTACCCCTTACCCAATACTCCCTCGCTTGACAAGCCTCAAAGCGCAACAGTTGCGGATCTCCTGTCATTATTGGCTTTTGGGGAATAGTGGGCGTAACGCCTAACGCCGCAATAATTTTTTTGCCCACCGCTTGCGCCAACAGTGGCGGCACAGAATTGCCCACTTGTCTAAATCCATGCCATTTGGTTTGATGGAGGCGAAACCAGTCAGGAAAAGAATGCAATCGCGCCGCCTCTCGGACAGAAATTACTCGCGGTAGAATTGGGTGGATTGGACGGGGGGACGTATAACTACCGCGATCGCTTCCTGTACCCGCCCGTAAGGTATGGCAAAGCCCATTTAGGTCTAATCGGCGCAGATGACTAATGGGTTCTCTCTGATTGGCATTAGTAGCCGCAAAACGGGCTATAGAAGTTTGATTATGCTGGGTTTGCATGGAACTTGTTAATAATTGCGGATTCCATAACCGAGGATAAGCAAAATAGTTATTGTGGCGAAGCAGTTTTGCATAAAAGCTAGTTTTATGCTCGATTTGGGCTAGTTGTTCGGCACTTAACAGCACTTCGTCAGTAGTTTTAAGTTCGGCAAAACTATCTAAATCTGGCAAGTCGGCGATCGCATCTACAACTTTAACGTTGTTCCCCTCTAGAGTTTTGGGAAAATAAACTCTAATTCCCGCTTGTGCGCCGCAAAAAAACAACCTTTTGCGTCTTTGAGGTACGCCAAAATCCGCCGCATTTAAAATTTGCGCCTTGCCATGATAACCATGAAGTTTAAACTTATTTTTGAGCTTGTTTAGCCAAGTTTTGTGTTTTCCTGTAACCATTCCTGGCACATTTTCCATCACAAAATAGCGGGGATTTAGCTCAATAACCAGGCGGCAAAATTCCAATACTAAGTGATTGCGATCGTCATTTATCAAGCGTTTTCCCATAATCGAAAACCCCTGACAAGGTGGCCCACCAAAGACTAAATCGATTTGTCCGTCCCATAGAGTACCAGTTTTGTTGTGAGCATCCCAGCCTTTAAAAGCGGCTTGTCTAATGGTAGAAGCGGTTAATTTGGCAACATCCGCGCAAATTACCTCAGTTAGGGGAAAATTAAATTTATAAGCACAAGCATGAACTGGATCGCTTTCTACAGCAACTAATACATCAAAGCCAGCTTGTTCTATCCCTAAAGAAAAGCCGCCCACTCCAGCAAATAAGTCTATAGCAATGGGACGTTTAGCAAGGCTGGTTTTTCCCTTGTCGATTACCGCTCACCCCTTGCCTCTAATAGTTGGAAAATTTCAGCAGCAGCGCGATCGCATACTCCCACTTCTCCTAAAGATAAGCGCATTTGCTCGTAAGCGTCTAGCATTTCTTGGCGACGACTAGGATTAAGCAATAATTCTAGGGCTATTTGTACAATATTTTCGCTAGAAGCTTGTTCTTGAAGTAATTCTGGCACAATCGGCTTCATTTCTACCAAATTAGGCGGCGACATAAAGGGAATAGAAAACTTTAATAACCTGGCGATCGCAATTGTTAATCGGCTAACGCGGTAAATTACTACTTGAGGCACGTTTAATAAAGCAATTTCTAAATTCACTGTCCCCGACTTAGTTATCGCCAAATCCGCCGCCGCAATCGCTTCTGTCGTTTGTCCGCAAACTATAGTAGCTTGTAAACCGTAACGTTTTATGGCTTCTTCGATGGGCTGGCGATAGATTTCTAAAGCTAAAGGAATCAAAAATTGCACGTTTGGCAACTTAGTTTGAATTTGCTTTGCAGCCTCAAACATGGCTGGGAGTAAATATTTTAATTCTTGGCGACGAGAAGCAGGAATAAGAGCGATCGCGGTAGTTTCTGGGGAAATATTTAGTAACTTCCGGGCAACTTCTCGACTAGGCGCATTTTGCATTCTATCAACTAACGGATGTCCTACCCAGCTAACTATTGCTCCCCGCTTTTCAAAGTAACGCGCTTCTTCGGGAAAAATTGCTAGTAGCTTATCACTAATTTCAATAATTCTCTGGGTCGCCCGTCCTGTTATTGACCAAACCCATACTTGGGGAGCAATATAATAAACCACAGGCACTTGCGGCAGCGAGGAATGAATGTAACTGCCGATTTTCATGTTGGGGCCCATATAGTCAATTAGGACGACCAAATCGGGCGGATTTGCCTTCAAAGAAGCGATCGCTTGTTTTTGTAGTTGGAGGGTAGGCAAAATAAAAGGCAATGCTTCTAATAGTCCCATCGAGCCAATGCTGCTAGTATTACCCAGTAAAATTGCTCCTGCCGCCGCCATTTTAGCGCCGCCTAAAGCGACAATTTCTAATTCTACGCCGGCTTTGACAGCTTGACGCAATAGAGCCGTAACTAAAAGCGCACCTTGCAAATCTCCTGATACTTCACCAGTGCTAATAAAAATCCTGACTTTTGTTTGCTGACAAAGATTAGCTGCTAGCAAAGTTAATTCATCTTGCATTAATTCTGGCGCGGACGTAGGCCGGGGATAGAACCGCGCCGCCCTGACTTTTGCGATAATTGCAAAAACTGGCGCAGGTGTTGGATATATTCGTTATCGGGTAATAGGTCTAATTGTTCTAGCGCTGCACTAACCGTTAAATTCGAGCGGTAAAGACTGCGGAAGGCTTTTTTTAAAGTTTGAAAAACTAAGCCTTGTTCTAATTCCGATATTCCTGCTCGTTTTAGACCAACAAGATTGAGACTGCGGACTCTGGAAGGACTACCTTCTACTAACATATAGGGCGGTACATCGCGGTCAATGCGGCTCATACCGCCAACCATTGCTAACTTGCCGATATGCACAAATTGATGAATGCCCAAAACCCCGCCAATGGTAGCTCTTGACTCAATATGTACGTGTCCAGCTAAAGCGACGCTGTTGGCAATAACCACCGAATCGGCGATCGCGCAATTGTGAGCTACATGAGTGTAAGCCATCAGTAAGTTATTATCGCCAATTACTGTCGCTTCCCCTGCCCCGGTAGCGCGGTTAATTGTCACGTACTCGCGGATGCGGTTATTGTTGCCAATTTTTACCCAACTTAAAGAGCCATCATACTTTAGGTCTTGGGGTTCAAGTCCAATAGCAGCACCGGGAAAAATTTGATTATTGCATCCTATTTCCGTCGGGCCTTCTAAGACTACATGAGCGCCGATGATAGTTTCAGAGCCAACTTTAACTTGTTTTCCAATTACCGCATAAGGCCCAACCTGTACGGTGGGGTGCAATTCTGCGCCGGGATGAATTACAGAAGTAGGATGAATTAAGGTCTTCAAAGATAGGTCTCCAACGGAAAGCAGAGGTTATTAGTGGGGTGCATAAGTAAAAACAGGTTTTTTAGACCAAAGGCGCTGTGAGGATTTGTTTCTCCCTACGGTTAACATTTTTTAATCGACGAGGGAAAACATTAATTCTCCTTCACTAACTAGCTGCCCGTCTACTACAGTTTGAGCTTGCATCTTCCCAAAACGACGGCGCTTGACACACAACAGTTCCACCGTCATGATTAAGCGATCGCCTGGAACAACGGGACGACGAAACCGGACTTTATCGATACCTGCAAACAAAAATAGCCCGCCTTCCAATTCTGGCAATTGAGTTAGCACGATGCCGCCCACTTGCGCCATTGCTTCCACTATTAACACTCCCGGCATCATTGGTCGTCCGGGAAAATGCCCTTGAAAATGCGGTTCATTGAAGGTGACATTTTTGATCCCAACTGCACGTTTTCCTGGGACATATTCAATAATCCGGTCTACAAGGGCAAAGGGGTAGCGGTGAGGTAGCAGCTTTTGGATTTCTTCAACAGTAAAAACAGTTTTTACGACTGGAGGCTGATCAACAATAGGGCTTGTTGATTCTGCCGTTGTTGAATTTAAGTTGGTTAGGGCGGTTTTCATGGCAGTCAAAGACTTGGTGCGGGACTAAAAGTCTAATTTTATCTGTAGCAGGGGGCGTTTGTTTAGAAATGATTTAGGCAGATGCCATAGAAGATGAAATCTTTAAGGAGTAATAAAATTTTCTGGCTCTCCCTGCCCAGTTTTCAACTTTTGTATTAGCTGGGCAAGTTGAATATGTAGGTTGTGGCTGGCTTTGTAAGCCAAAAAATGAGCAATAGGCAAATTTTCAACCAAGCTTAAATCTCCTACTAAGTCTAAAATTTTATGACGTACTGGCTCATTTGCAAACCGCAAGGGCGGATTTAACCATCCGGTAGTGCGATCGCAAACTAAAGCATTATCTAAACTTCCACCCTTAATTAAACCTTGTTGCTGTAGTGCCTCAATTTGGTGTGCTAATCCAAAAGTCCGCGCTGGCGCAATGGCTTGGGCAAAAGAATGTTCTCCTAGCCCTGATTTAGCCCAGCTATACCACTGATTGCCGATAGCTGGGACATCATCAAAGTCAATTCCGTAAGTAAAGCGCGTTATGGGGGCTGGCAAGGCAGCGACAAAGGCATCTTGGTAGTGTACCCAAATCGGGGTTAACAAAGGGGTTTGGGGCGACTTCCAGGGCGATCGCACTAAACGGGCGGCGGCGATTTCTTCTACCCACCGTTGGGCAGAACCTTCTAATAAAGGCACTTCTGGCCCATCTATTTCAATTCGCGCATCATCCACTCCCATACCCGCTAACGCTGCTAGGAGATGCTCTACAGTGCGAACGCTTGCCTCTCCTATACCCAATTGAGTTGATAGCTGTGTATTGGTTACGGCGGCTACATTGGCGGGGATAACAGGTTTTTGGGGCAAATCCACGCGCACAAAGTAGCGCCCTTCTCTGGGAGCGGGTAATACTCGCACGGTGGTACTCACCCCGCTATGCAGCCCTACCCCCGACAAGCTAATTTGAGTCGCTAAAGTGTTTCTAGTGGCTGATTGTTCCTCCTCGCCCATTAGAACCTTTCTCCTATACCAAAGTGCAAGCGGCTGTCGCCTTCATCGGTAAAACCGTAATCAATCCGAATTGGCCCTAAAGGTGATTGAACTCTTACCCCCAGACCGTAGCCAAAGCCACTACCAGATTTTCCCCGCACTCCCGCAGGATCGCCAGGGACGTTGTTTCCACTGCCTAAATCTGTACCAACATCAAAAAATAAAGCGCCGCCGACAATTGAAAATACAGGAAAGCGGTATTCGGCGGTAGCTTGGACAAAACTGCGTCCGCTACCTAAATCGCCTTCATCGTAGCCGCGCACCGAGTTACTACCGCCTAACAAGAAAGCTTCATAAGGTGGCAAATCTCCCAGTACCGTACCGCCTTGAATATTAAAAGCCAAAGTTTGGGGACCGTCACTAAAATTAATAAAGCTAACGGGGAAGTATTGACTGTAGCTGCCTCTGACTCTATTTAGCAAAATATTTCCTGCGCCTATAGGCACAGATTGCTCTACCCCAAACCGGACAAGAGAGCCACTGGTAGGTCGAATGGCATCATTTCGGCGATCGCGTACTGCCCCAGCTTGCAAGGTCAATAAATCGTCCGTGCCGTCACCGCTAAAACTTAATTCGTTGCCTAATTCATCTTCCGGGCTAAGTTCGCCGTCCGAGTCGCGGATCGATACCCGTTGGTACTCAAGTCCCGCCGAGGCTGTCCATTCTGACTTGCGCAGGGGATCTTTGGACAAAGGACGAGTAAAGTTTACGCCGCCGCCTAGCCGCAGGATGCGGGGGCGATCATCATTAGGCAGAGTAATTTCATTTTCACCGCCGTCGAAAATTAGCGAAGTTGTCCGCCGTCTAAAGGTATTAACGGTATAAGATGTGCGGTAAGGGTCGCCGCCAATCCAAGGGTCTGTAAACCGCAAATCAAATAATAGTTCTCGCTGACCAATTTGAAATTCTGCCCCCAAATCTTGGTTATTACCGCCTAAGTTTTGCTGTTGATAACTCAAACTACCAAATAAGCCGCTAGAGGAACTGAAGCCCGCGCCCGCCCCTACCGAACCGCTATTTTTTTCGTCAACGTTGACCGTGACAATTACCTTACGCGGGTCTTCTCCGGGGTTTAGGGATACATTCACGTCTTCAAATAACCCTAGTCCAAAGACTCGTTGCAAATCTCTTTGGACGGTAGTGCGGTTGAAGATTTGTCCCGGTTTAAGTTCTAGTTCGCGAGTAATAATAAATTCCCGCGTGCGGCCAACAATTGGTTTTCCTTCATCGTCGGTTGCGTCTCCTTCTTTATTGCGGAAGCTAATTTGAATATCTTCAATTACTCCCTCGGCGATCGCTAAGGTCACTGTCCCATCGGCGGCTACTTGGGGCGCTTCGTTTACCTGCGCTAGGACGTAGCCGTTATCTTGATACCATTTATTTAATTGTTTAATTCCTTCTTGAAAACGGCGCAAATTCAAGATACTGCCGTATTGTTCTTTAAATATGTCATCGACAACTTTTTCTGGTATTACCGATGGGATGTCTGTCCCGGTATTTGCCTGCACCCGCACAGCGCGTAAAATTGGATTTGGTTGGACGATAAACGTAACTCGCACTCCCAAAGGTGTATCTTGAGGTTCGGCGCGGACGTTGGCAAAAAAGCCAGTGGCAAAAATAGCGTTGATGTCTTCTTGCAATTGCGATCGCGTTGCTGTCCGTCCTGGTTGCGTTCTAATTGCTTGGTATACTTCGTTTTCAAGTTCTGTTGTTAGTTGTCCCTCTTGAGCTTGAACTAATACTTCTCCTACTAGCACCTCTGGGTTTGATTGCGAGTCCGCTTCGGGGGTAGCAGTTCCTGGGGTGGGAGTGCCTTGGGGGACTGGTGGAGTTGTCGATGGGGGAGGATTGTTTTCAATCGTCGGAGTTTGATTTCCTGGAGTAATATCAAATTCTAGTTGATTGGGGGTTTCCTGTTGGGGTATGCCTTCAGTTCCCGGCGCGGGAATGATCGGGGCTGACGGATTTACGGGGGTATCTGTATCGGTGGTGGATTGGTTGGGCGTAGTTGAGGGGGTTGGGATCGCCTCATTTTGTGCTACTTCTTGCCCGGTGGCGATCGCCTCTACCACAATACTATTACTAGGAATTTCTTTAGCCTGCGCCGATGGCGGTGAAGTTTTGTTTGTAACTGGTGGTTGTGCTTTGGCAATTTCTGGAGTCAAAATTTGACTTGTTGAAATTGCTAAAACTAACCATAGAGTAAATTTGACTGGGCGCTGAAGCACCCAACGGTAGGTAATTATTGGCATTTTATTGAAATTATTTAACACGTCCACACACCATAATTTAGAGCGACAAGGCTGCTTAGAAGACTTTGCACTATTTGTTTGCTCCTAAGTTATCAACTTTAATAAACCAATAAAAATTATTTTACTTTTTCTCCTAGCTATTCATAGCATTAAACTGGGCTAATACCCTCTCTAGGACTTGCTGATAAGCGTTTTCTACTTTGCCCAAATCTTGTCGAAAGCGGTCTTTATCCATGACGCGATTTTTGAGGTCGGCTTCCAAATTATCCCAAAGGCGGCAAGTATCGGGGCTAATTTCATCAGCTAAAAGTAGTTGCCCGCTACTATCGATGCCAAACTCTAGTTTGAAGTCTACTAAAGTCAAGTTACAGTTTGAGAAAAATTCGCTTAAGTAGCGATCGCACTGTAGAGCCAGCGCAATTAATCGATCGATTTGATCAGGAGTTGCGAGTTTCAGTAATAATAGGCGATCGTGGGTCAATAAAGGATCTCCCAAAGCATCATTTTTGTAGTAAAACTCTACCAGTGGTTGAGGTAAAATTTCTCCTAAAGGCAATCCTGTCTGTTGACAGAGACTCCCGGCAGCAATGTTCCTGACAACTACCTCTAAGGGCAAAATTTTTACTTTTCGTACCCGCATTTGCTTCAAAGTTGGACAATCGATCAGATGGGTTGTTATACCGCATTGCTGCAAATATTGAAACAATTTTTCAGATATTTGGCAGTTAATCGCGCCTTTACCATTAATACTGCCGCGCTTAAGAGCATTAAAAGCTGTAGCATCGTCTTTAAAGTCAACAAGTACAATTTCTGGATCGGCAGTAGCATAAATAATTTTTGCTTTGCCTTCGTAGAGTAAAGAGCAGGACATATATAGTTTAAATGGTCGCAATAAACCTACAATAAAGTAGGCTTAACTATTCTACCTGTGGTTTGCAATCAAGGTAATTCTACTTATTTTTTTCCCAAAATTTTAGTCCTTCAACTTTTTCAGTGCTGCCAAAATACTCTCGCTCTTCATCAATCAAAACTTCAGCAGCGATCGCATCTAAGGGTTTTGAGAAGTAATAGCCTTGAGCAAAGTTGCATTTTAAAGACTTAAGTTGATACATCTGAGTTTTAGTTTCAACTCCTTCAGCAACAGTATCCATACCTAAGTTCCACGCAAGTCCAACTACCGTGCGGATAATTTCTATTTTGCCTAGTTCTGTATCCACATCAATAACAAAAGAACGATCTATTTTTAATGTATCAATGGGGAAGCTGTGCATATAGCTCAAAGATGAGTAGCCTGTGCCAAAATCATCTAGAGATAACCGCATTCCCAACTGACGCATTTTTACGAGCATGGCAGTTACGCGATCGGCATTTTCTACCAAGACGCTTTCAGTAATTTCTAGTTTTAAATGACGACTTTCCAGTCCAGTTATTTGTAAAACTTTTTCAATTTGCTCGATTAAATCTGTTTGAGCAAATTGTTTAGTAGATAGATTGACGCTGACAACTAAAGCCGGTTTGCCGGGAAACTGCTCTTGCCACGATTTCAATTGACGGCAAGCTTCGTACAATGTCCAATAACCAATAGCATTGATTAATCCTGTTTCTTCCGCCAGGGGAATAAATTGGAGCGGCGAAACTAAGCCGCGCTCTGGGTGTTTCCAACGGATCAAAGCTTCAAAACCAGTAATGCGAAAGTTTTTGAGTGAGACAATTGGCTGGTAGTGTAAAACAAATTCTTCCCGTCCGAGCGCTCCTCGCAAATCGTTTTCCAATAGCAACATCGTCCTAGCTTGAGAGTGGAGGGTGCGGTCAAAAACTCGATAGCATTCTTTGCCAGTTTTTTGAGTTTTTACGCCATACATGGTCATATCTGCATCGCGTAAAATGTCTTCAGCTTGCTCATAACCATCGCTACTTAAAGCAATCCCGATACTTATGGTACTAAATACTTGATGACCACCAAGATTAAACGGTAAGGCAAGTTTATGTTGAATCCGTTCAGCAATTTGAGTAGCGTTGTCACGACTATTGATGTTGTCTAGTAAAATTGTGAATTCATCGCCACCCAAACGGGCGACAGTATCTTGAGGACGCACGCAAGACTTTAAAGTCTGAGCAATTTCTACCAATAAGCGATCGCCTATATCATGACCCAAGCTATCGTTTATCACTTTAAAGCGATCCAAGTCTAAAAACAGGACAGCAAATAAATAATCTTTGTTTTGTCGGGGATGGGCAATTACTGCTTGCAAACGCTCCATAAATAGGCGACGATTGGCTAATCCCGTCAAGCTATCGTGGCAGGAGTCATACCATAACTGAGCTTCGGCTGCTTTTTTTGAGGTAATGTCGGTTTGAGAACCAGCTAGACGATAGGGCTTGCCGCTCTTGTCGCTAACAGCCAATCCTCGCACTAGCATCCACCGCTCTTTGCCGTCTTGATGCTGAATGCGGTATTCATTTTCTAAATAGGGAACTTGCCCTTCAAGGTGAGAGGCGATCGCTTTTTTTAATTGCTGGATATCTTGGGGATGGACGCGACTAAACCAATCATTAGCGGTGTTGCCGATTTCGCCCGCCGTTAAACCCAACATTGCTTGCCAGCGAGGCGAAAAATAAATTTCCTTTGTGAATAGATTCCAATCCCACAGTCCATCGTTAGCACCTTGCGCCGCTAAAGCGTACCTTTGTTCGCTAACACTTAAGGCTTGTTGCGTGATTCTACGTTCTTCTTCGACACCAATAGCGGCGGCAATAATTCCGAGGATTTTGCAATCGGCATTGCTAGGAATAAAGTTTTTTTTGTACAGAGCGCACACTGCACCGATGGCAACGCCTTCACTTTTGACAACTTGACCAATGTAGGTTTGTAAATTGTACTGCCGAACGTTAGGTTCACTTTGGGCGTATTTTGTATTCAGCAAATCGTTAATAATTAAGGCTTCATTGTTACTATCAGTAATTAAGTCGTAACAAATACTGCCTTCAATTTTATGCACCGGGTTGTAGTTTTCGGGAGTTTCCCATTGTCCTGCGGCGTACAATGTACCTTTATCTAAGCGATTATATAAAGCGCAACTTGCTTCTAATAATTCTCCACATAAAGCCGTAAGTCGATTAATATTGGCACTTGGCTCTGTTTTGAAGCTTAAAAAGCATTGATTAATTTTTTCTAGTCTTTCTTCAGCTTTTTTACGTTCTGTAATGTCTCGCTTGACAGCAACATGGTGAGTAACCAATCCAGCTAAGTCAAATACTGGAGAAATAGTTACGTCTTGATGGTAAAGAGATCCATCTTTACGCCGACCAATATAGCTACCACTCCATACTTGACCATTACTTAAGGTGACTGCGATTTGTTGATAAAAAGCTGCATCGTGCTTGCCACTTCTAAGTAGTGCTGCCGATGTTTTACTCATTACTTCCGCACGCTTATAGCCTGTTATGGCTTCAAAGGCAGGGTTAACATAGATAAACCTGGCTTCTGTATCGGTAATTTCTATAGCTTCGGCAGCATAGGAAATTGCTGTAGCTAGTAAATTTTTTTCGGCTTCCGCAATTGCGCGATCGCGCAATTGTGCTTTTTGTTCCCTAATATCTTCCGCTACACAAACTATTCCTTGAATTTCTTTTGTCTCGTCTCGCATCAACGAACTTGTAAAAGATACAGGTAGGCGATCGCCATTTTTTTTTAAATAACTTGTTTCCAAGTTTTTAATTGATTTTTGTTGTTCAATATTATTAAGGATCTCTGTTTGAACAAATATTTTTGCAAAAGGTTGGTCAATTATTTCTTCCTCTGTGTAACCTAAATAATCCAGGGTAGCTTGATTAACTTTGACAATTATTTTGTTGCTGTCCAAGACTATCAAGCTATCTAGCATAGTTTCAATAATATTATCTACATAAGCTTTAGAAACAGTTGTTTTTTGCAAAGCTTCATTCATTTGATTAAAGCTTCTTGCTAAACTGCCAAGCTCATCTTTATTTTTAATGTTTATTTCTGTATTCCAGTTGCCTTTGGCAATATTTAAAGCGGCTTTTTTTAGTTGGACTATTGGCTGAGAAATAGAGCGGGACAATACCAAACTTAAAATAATACTGATAGTAAAAATTAAGCCAGCAAAGATAATAATTACTATATTGTCGTTTACAATACTTTCTTCAATAATTTTAATCTCTTTTGTAAGTTCTACTTGTATATCTGTAGAAACTTCCTCAATCAAAGGCACTAATACATTTCTAAAGTATGGTGATAAATTTTGTTTGAGAAAGCTTTCAGCTTTGCTAATGTCTGTATCAGTTAACTCTAAATATTCCCTAACAAGCTGACTGTAAATAGCTGTTTTTTTCGTTAAATTCTCTATATTTTCTAATTTGTCTTCTTCCTTTTGAATTTCGTATTCTTTTTTAAATAAGCTCTGCTTATTTATATAAATACTTTTTTCTATGGCTGCCTCAAAATTGTTCAAATTGATAGCAATATTATTTAATTCTCTTTTAATATCTGCGTAGATTTGCAGTTTATTTGATAGTAGATTGGTTGGTTTTGAACTAGAATTATTTTGATTTATGAGGATATCGTTAGCAGAGGTTTGAATTGATTCGCCTGCAACCCTTATTTTTGTTAGAGCTATAAATTTTTTACTAACACGTTGATTAACTTGAGCAAAATTGTTAAGAATACTTAAGTTACTAGCGACTTCAAAACAAACACTTATCCCTGCCATAAGGGAAGGTAGAAGAAAGCTAAGAAGTAATTTTTGTTGTATTTTCATCTTTAACTTTGACTTGTGCTTATATAACGAGCGAAAAGCAATTTATTACTTTTAAGAATCAGCACAATTGAACTAAAAAAAGTAAGCCAAACCTATCTCGATTTTGGCTTACTTTTGTATTTCCAGCAACCTAGTGTACTAGAAGTACAAAGATATCGTTTTTAAGTGAGTTGCTTAAGTCTCAGTAATTTCAACTAAGATAAGATAGAAATTGACTGTTTCAATTGCCACGCCTTAGCTAATCTTTACGCGCCGTTTCCAGATCCCAAAAATGCGATTATGGGCAACGGGGATGATTACCACCTTGCAGACAAATAGCTGCAAGTTGGGTAGTGTCTAAGTTTTTAACATTTGTAAAGTCAACGCCTTTAAGTAGAACCGATGGGGATTCTGCCACAGGTGTTTGCATAAATCCGTCTGCTTGAGTAGATTTGGCATCAATAAAAATTGCTCCAGCTACATCGGCATTTTGCAAATCGGCATTTCGCAAATCAGCATTTCGCAAATCAGCATTTCGCAAGCTAACGTTTTGTAGATTTGCTTGACGCAAATTAGCATTCTGCAATCGAGCAGCGCTTAAGTTAGCGTTGCTAAGATTAGCACTACTCAAATCTGCTCCTGATAAATCTGCTCCTTGCCAATCGGTGGCACTTAAATTAGCAAGCTGAAAGTTAGTTTTTAAGGCACTAACTCGACTCAAACGAGCAGAGGAAAGATCGGCTTTCGCTAAATTGGCTGCGCCTAAATCTGCCCCTGTAAGACTTGCTTGGGTTAGTACAGATTGTTGCAAATCGGTTTCTACCATCTGAGCGCTACTAAGATTAGCACCAGAAAGATTGCTATGAGCTAGGTTAGCTCGGTTAAGCAGAGCATGAAGCAAGTTGGCGCGCTGCATGGAGACACGGCTGAGGTCGGCTTCAGTAAGGTTAACAAATTTCATTTGAGCATCGTTAAGGGTGGCAATAGCATCATCAAAAGTATTGACGATGCCATCATTTCCTGCACTTTGCCAATGACTTGCCGCTAGATTAGCCCGGTCGAGATTTGCTCCACTAAGTTCAATTCCCGCTAAATCAATTTGGTTAAGGACTAAGCTAAAATTATCAGTCTCACTTAAGTTGATGCGGTCTAGTTGTACCGAAGTCAATTTGCCGCTATAAATAGACAGAATTTCGGCGATCGCATTTTGGGTTGATTGCAACTGCTGGCTATTAGCGGCGGGATTAGTGGCTAAAGACAAGTTCAATCGTTGCAGTGCTGGCAATACCTCCGTGCCACTTGTAACCAACGCTTGTTGGATTACCTTAGTTAGTTCGGGGCTGGAAGATTGCGCTAACAAATTGACGAGCAACTGCTGTGCTTGGGGATTATTTACTGTACCCAAATTTAAAATTGCTTCCGTTCGCTGGGCTAAGGTGTTTGCTTCAGTAGCATTCAGTTGTTTCGTAGCTGCTAATAACTGTTCGCTATTATATTCGGCAACTTGCCCGCTACCTATTTGCGTGCGAACGTAAAGTTGAGTGGCAATTAAAGTTCCCACTACTGTTCCGACGCTACAACTGGCAACAACAGTCAAAACAAATTTGGGATGGCGACGCATCCAAATCCACAAGTCGCGCTGCTGTTCCTTTTTCTTTGTTAAAACAATTGTCGCCTCGCTTACCGGCGCGGCGGTTTGTTTGCCACTATAAGTAGTAGAGGTATCCCACTTAATCCCTTGTCCGTTATTTTCTCCTAAGCGACCCGTATTGGGGGCATAGATGCGACTGGCATTGACAACGTAGGTTCCCGATATTAAGTCGTGCAACGAGCGGCGCTGACGGTCAAATCGAGCGCTGATGCCTTCTCCTAGTACCATTACCCCGGCTAAGATAGTCAGCATTGCTGGATCGGGAAATAAGCCACTACAACGCCATACTACGTAAGCAATCGATAAAGGCAATCCCCAAGTTACGATACCTTCGCGGAGGATAGTTTTTGCTAACCCCGGCGGGTTTCCGGCGGTAGTGACTACGCGGACACCCAACCAGCGCTTAGGCAACGTGCTACCAGTTTTAGCGAGTAAATATATTTGCCAGCTACCTAGTAATATTGGTGTTGCCAGGGCTACCGACCATAAGAAGTTAGTTAGGGGTGGTACTTCGCTTACCTCTCTACTAGGAGGTAAAGCAAAGGTTGCGATTATGACTTTTTCTGTTACTGCTAGTACCGGATTTAAGGGTACTTGCTCTACTAAATGGGTTTTGGCATACATTCCCACGCTGTAGGGAACTATAGCGCTACTGGCAATTATTGATATTTCGATCGCCCAAGCAGCAAAGCGTCTAGTCACTAATGGTAGTGGTTGTAGCCGTGCTTGCTTATAATTGCGATCGCCCCCTCTCCTCACACTTGGATTAGCCATCTCAATATCCTTTATATAAATTTTTTATTCCTGTTCCCAGCGTCGACGGATTTATGACTTTGCTAATTTTGAGAGCTACGAGCTACTAAAAACTGATACACAAAGTACACTACCAACCCTAAAAACGCTAGGCTAAACAGCGCTGCTACTAAGTTTAATAAGCTTTTTAGTACCGCAAAGCCAACTATAATTCCTACGCCGACTACAATTATCTTTCCCGCGTTAGGTAGAGACTTAAACAAGTTGATGAATTTGTTTAATCTTGTTACCGAACCGTTACTGGTAGGTGAGTTGGTTGTTGCTGGGTGGGCATTAGTTGGAGTGGAAACTTCCAATTGTTGCAAACGATGCTCTAAATCTTGTTCGCTTTCTTCGGTATTCATTTGGTGTTTGGCGCTAGATAACAATCTTTAGTCAGCAATTATAAGACGACAAACATTGTTTGGTTAGGAAATTTTAGCGAATTTTCGGATTTGGAAATTGCATCCTAGCGAACAACTCTGGTAAATCTTTATTGTGCTTCTAGATACCATCTTTGCTATCTAGCGTTAGTTAAGGGTGGCATAATTATATAATTTATTTCCTAATTTAGGATGTAGAAATATTAAGTTTAAACTAGAAAAACTAGCTATGTATGATTATGGTTGCAGTTCACTTTGACTCGTCCCACGATGAACTAGATACTTCCACTGCTTGCACGTCAATAGTTCCCGCCAGAGTTAGGCGATTAAACTTGCCTTGGATTACCTGCAATGGTTCGGAGCAATTGGGACACTGCAATTGAGTTTTATTTAAGCCTGTAAATTCGTAATGGCAAACAGGACAAGTGTCTTGAATTAGGTTATTTTGCAGCCAAAAACGGAAGCCAAAAAAGCCTAAAACAGGTATTAGTAGCAGTAAGCCCACCAAAATTAAAAACCAGTTTACTAACCAGCCTAGACCGACGCTTCCAATTAGCCAAAAAACTCCAATAACAGCGATCCACCGTCCTAAATTAGAAATATTGAGATCGAAAGATTTGAGACTCATTTTTAGGTGATTTTAATTGCGCTATCTCTAGGATAACCAATAGCTACGGTGTATTAAAAGCAACTACCCTGCCAACGGATTTTAGTAGAGTTCCAAGCAATTTTAGTAGGAGGGAAGGGCGCTGAATTTTGGCAATTGAGGGTTTTGGGTTGGCTACACCAGAATTTAAAGGGCGATCGCAACTATATCGATTAATCATTCGTCAAAGTATTGACCCTAGGATAGTTTTGCTTTTAACTCCTGGAGGCTGAACGACCAGAAAATAAGGATGCTAGGGACAATCTGCACTTCTAGTATTGCCATAAAATACACTAAGAGCAGTTGCTGTTTATTTCGGTTATTGAATTATTGGTACTATGCGATTAAAGAATAAATTGCGCTCCTTACGTCAATTAATTACTCATGGACTGGCGATCGCTTTTGGGGTATTGTTCGCCTTTAGTAGTTTGCGAGTCTTGCCGTCTCAAGCTCTATCGATCCCGACCGAAGTAGATTCTCCCCAAATTGTTGCCCAAAAGCCCCCCAGAGCCAATGTAGGCTCGAATAACTTTGTCGCCACCGCCGTCAATCGCGTAGGTTCGGCGGTAGTTCGCATTGATACTGAGCGTACCGTAACGCGGAGAATTAACGATCCGATGTTTGACGATCCTACCTTTCGGCGCTTTTTTGGGGAAAGTTTCCCCCAGCGAATGCCAGAAGAACGGTTAAGAGGGATAGGATCGGGATTTATTATTGACCGTAGCGGTGAGATTTTGACCAATGCTCACGTAGTTAATCAGGCGGATAAGGTAACTATAAGGTTGAAAGACGGACGCACCTTAGAAGGCACGGTACAGGGCGCTGACGAAGTTACCGATTTAGCGGTAATTAAGGTTAATTCCACTAACGGCGATTTACCTGTCGCACCTTTGGGAGATTCTTCAGAGGTGCAAGTGGGAGATTGGGCGATCGCCGTAGGAAATCCTTTAGGCTTTGATAGTACGGTTACTTTAGGTATTGTTTCCACTCTAAAACGCTCTAGCGCTCAAGTTGGTATTCCTGATAAACGCTTAGAATTTATCCAAACTGACGCAGCTATTAACCCCGGTAATTCTGGTGGGCCATTGCTAAACGACCGAGGTGAAGTAATTGGGATTAATACCGCCATTCGCGCCGATGCAATGGGAATTGGGTTTGCAATTCCGATTAATAAAGCCAAAGAGATTAAAGACAGATTGATGCGCGGTGAAAGGATTGCTCACCCTTATTTAGGCGTACAAATGGAGAATTTAACTCCAGAACTTGCCAAAGCTAATAATACCGATCCCAATTCTCCCATTAATGTACCGGAAGTTGAGGGTGTTTTAGTGGTGCGCGTAGTTCCAAATTCCCCCGCAGCATCGGCGGGTTTGCGGCGCGGCGATGTTATTTTGCAAATTGATAAGCAATCTGTAACGACTGGGGAACAGTTGCAAAATATTGTTGAAAATAGCCGCGTTGGTCAAACACTGCAACTCAAAATCCAGCGTGGAAATCAAACCCAGCAAATAGGCGTGAAAGCTGGGGAGTTACAAAGCGAGGCGGCATAATTATCAGGAAGCAATACAAAACAAGTATTGCTTCCTTGGCTTTTTGTTCGAGAAGGCGATCGCGCTAGGATAACAAAAATAAACGCGATAACTAATTACTATGTCCGTTAAAGTTGGAGATCCAGCACCAGATTTTACTCTACTCTCTCAATCTGGTGACTCTGTTAGCCTGAATGATTTTCGCAATCAAAAGTCTGTGGTACTTTACTTTTACCCCAAAGACGACACCCCAGGATGTACCAAGGAATCTTGTGAATTTCGAGATCAATACGAAGTATTTAAAGCTGCTGGAGCGGAAGTTATGGGGATTAGCGCCGATTCTCCAGAATCTCACCAAAAGTTTGCCACTAAGTACAATTTACCTTTTACTTTACTTAGCGACAAAGACAACCAAGTTCGTAAGCTTTACGGTGTCCCGTCAACGGCGTTTGTACTTCCAGGAAGGGTAACTTATGTTATCGACGAGCAAGGAATTGTCAAAAATATTTTCAATTCGCAATTCAACTTTAAAGGTCATATTGAAGAATCGCTAAAAACTCTGCAAGCAGCGTAGTTAAGTGGGCGTACATAAATGCACGCCCACTTATTCTTATTTCACTAAATGGGGTTTTTCGCTAATTTTAGTTTGGGCAGATTTGCCATTGCTATTATTAGCGTGTCCGTTGTTGCGCGGTTGAATTACACCATAGCCGCCATGATTGCGTTCGTAAATTACGTTAATTTCTCCGCTTTCGGCATTGCAGAACATATAAAAATCATGATCTACATTCTGTAATTGCTCTAATGCCTCGGATACGGTCATTGGTGGCATGGCAAAATACTTAGTACGGACAACTTCGGCAGGTAATTGAGGAGTGCGATCGCCAATTAAGTCAGATACTAATGGTATCTGTTCTTCGCTATCTACTTCTACTGTTGTCTCTACACTCGCTTTATTAGCTTGTCTTCTTTCTTTGTATTTTCGCAGTTGACGGGCTATTTTATCTGCGACTAAATCTATACTTGCATACAAGCTCTCGCTGCTTTCTTCGGCACGAATTACACTACCGTTGGCATATATTGTCACTTCTGCTGATTGCTTGCTGCTAATGCGTGGATTACGGGCTACAGATAAATGTACATCTACTTCGGTGGTCAAAGATTGAAAATGATTTACTGCTTTTTCAATCTTCTGATGTACGTACTCACGAATTGCATCGGTAAGTTCAATATTTTTGCCGTGAATGACAAGCTTCATATTTAATTCTCCGCTAAAAAATTGCTTGTGCAAATTGTTGTTTTCAAAGGCAAAGCTATGGTAATAGCTGTTACAAGTAACTATTCCTTGGTTTAGTGGGGCAATGCCTTCTTAGGTTTCCTTAGTATCCAATTCCAACTTAAATGTCTTTCTATTGCTACCACGCACGTTATATAAATTACCTTGGCAACTGCTAAAATTTATTAGCTTGCGATCGCCAACTTAATTATTTGACAGTCACGATGGAAATATTTAGACCTTATATCAACGGTATAGATATTGATATTTTGCCCTTAAATATTTCAGCTTTCTAGTGCGTAAGTTAGGTTAGAAGAAACTTCCTCCCTGCCGATTTGAGGTCATACATTTACCCTACCACTTTGCAAACCGGAAAACGTTTATTTTGCTCTGGCTTCAAGATTTTTTGCATCCGTTAACAATTCTTGATTTTAGCACCGAAGTTTAAAGTCAAATTTAGTAAAAATTACCCTTGATTTTTGTAATGATTCCGAGTAATGAAACATTAATCGAAACTCACCGCCGTTGCTGTTACTTATATAACCTGAAGCTAGTAAGTTATTCTCTAGCTTGGGTTTGGCAAAAAAAGCTACTACAAGAGCGAATTGATAATCCTGAGTTGAATGATGCCCTAATTTTGCTAGAACATCCACCAGTTTATACTTTGGGACAAGGTGCTAGTCTAGAGTTTTTGAACTTTGATATTGACAAAAATGCTTTTGAGGTGTATAGAGTAGAGCGAGGTGGTGAAGTTACTTATCATTGTCCGGGTCAATTAGTCGGCTACCCGATATTGAATTTGAGATATTACCGTCAAGATTTGCACTGGTACTTACGGCAGTTAGAGGAAGTATTGATAAGGGTTTTGGCGGTTTATGGGTTGAAAGGCGATCGCATTGCTGGTTTAACAGGAGTTTGGGTAGAAGGGGTTAAAGTGGGTGCGATCGGTATTAAAGTTAGTCGCTGGGTAACTATGCACGGTTTCGCCTTAAATGTATGTCCCGATTTAACAGGGTTTGAGCAAATTGTCCCTTGTGGAATTGCAGATAAAGCTGTAGGGAGTATGGCGCAATGGATTTCAGGTATTAAGTTAGAGGAAGTACGAACCCAAGTAACAGTAGCTTTTGCGGAAGTCTTTGGAGTTGATTTTCAGGAGTTGTAGCACCATGTTGGAATTAGAGACTAGCAACCAAGAATCGATTATTACTGTTTACGATATCTCGTGGGAAAAGTTTGAGGCGATCGCATCTTTGCTAGAAGAAACAAAAATACGTCTAACTTATTTGGATGGAACTCTAGATATAATGTCCCCTTCACCAGCGCATGAAGAATCAAAAGGTACTGTAGGGTTGTTGTTGGAAACTTACTTACGACATATTGGTAGAAGATTTTATACTACAGGCGGATATACGCTAGGGAGTCGTGAGGATGGCGCAAGGGGAGAACCTGACGAATCTTACAACTTAGATTTTGTGAAGCCAATTCCAGATATAGCTATTGAAGTAGTCATTACTAGCGGTGGTGTAAATAAGTTAGAAAAATACAGGCGCTGGGGTGTACCAGAAGTTTGGTTTTACCAAAGACAGCAAGTTTTTATTTATCACTTACAGGGTAATAAGTACGAACAGGTAGATAAGAGCGAATTTTTACCAGAATTAAATATAGATTTACTCGTGCGTTGCTTAAATATGCCCGATCAATACGATGCAACGATCGCATTTTCTCAAGCCTTGCAAGATTAGAAATTACTGGTTATTTTTAAACGACTGAGAAATGTCTGTAAGCGGGTACTTTGAGGACTATCAATAACTTCACGCGCTATCCCTTGTTCTTCTATTTTGCCTTTGTCTAAAAAGATGACTTTGCTTGCTACTTCCCGCGCAAATTGCATTTCATGAGTTACAACTACCATCGTCATCCCATCGGCGGCTAATTGCTGCATTACTTGCAATACTTCTCCTACAAGTTCTGGATCTAAGGCGCTAGTCGGTTCGTCAAATAGCATAATTTGCGGATTCATACACAAGCTACGGGCGATCGCTACTCGTTGTTTTTGTCCCCCCGATAATTGTTCTGGATAAGCTGATGCTTTATCAAATAAGCCTACTTTGTCAAGATAAACTCCGGCAATTTGGGCGCTTTCTTTCTGAGTTTTGCCTAATACCTGACGCGGTGCGAGGGTAAGGTTTTCTAAAACGCTGAGGTGAGGAAATAAGTTAAATTGCTGAAATACCATCCCTACCAAACTTCGCAATTGGCGCAGAGTTCGGTAGTTTAAGGCGGAGTGAGAGATATCAATGCCGTTAACTACCAATTTTCCGCGATCGATGGCCTCTAGGCGGTTAAAACAGCGCAACAAGGTACTTTTACCACAGCCAGAAGAACCAATCACGGCGACAACTTCCCCTTGATTAATTGCGCCCGTGATTCCTTGGAGGACTTTTAGAGCGCCAAAGGTTTTCTCAATATTCTCAAATGCGATCGCTTTGTCCATATTTATTTATCGTTTGATTGTATGGTGGGATAAATTTATTAGCTAAATATGTATAGAGACAAGCAAAAAACTAACTACTGGTGGCTGCAAATAGTTACGGCGTTAGTTTGTTTGATTTTGGTTACTGGTTGTACTAATTCTAATTCTTTGGCGGCGGACAAAACGCTAACTATTGCGGTAGAAGGGACGTATCCACCTTTTGAGTTTCAAACCGACAAAGGGGAATTGCAAGGTTTTGATGTCGATTTGATGAATGCGATCGCCCGTGAATCAGGTTTTAAGATAACTTATCAAAATTTGCCTTTTGCGGGGATGATTCCGGCGTTACAGGCGCGTGCTATCGATGCGGCGGTGGCGGCGATGACAATTACTGAAGAAAGGGCGAAGACGGTTTCTTTTTCTCGTCCTTATTTTAGATCGGGACTGGCGATCGCCATTCGCACTAATGACAAAAGTATCACAGGCTTTGAAAGCTTAAATAATAAGCGAATTTCTGTGCAAATTGGCACAACGGGCGCAGAAAAGGCGGCGGCGATTCCTGGGGCAGAAGTTCGTAGTTTTGACGATGCACCTACAGCAATTCAAGAGTTGCTTAACGGTAATGTTGATGCTTTACTGCACGATGAGCCAGTAATTTTGTATGCGATTAATTCGGGAAATGTTGCAGGCGTTAAAGTGGTTGGAAAACTGCTGACTGAGGAGTATTTTGGCTTTCCGACTCCTAAAAAATCGCCGAATTTGGCTTTAATCGATCGCGGTTTGACAAAGTTGCTTGGTAACGGTGTCTACGCCCAAGTTTATCAAAAATGGTTCGGGGTTGAGCCTCCAACTTTACCGGAAAGATTGCCTTTTCAAACTGAAAATACAACGGATTCTGGTTTTTTTGGGGCTTTTACAATGATCGCTACAGCAATGCCTTTACTATTGCGCGGTGCTTTAGTAACGCTACAACTTACGGCTTTATCGGTGGTTTTGGGCTTGATAGGTGGCTCTTTACTGGGAATTATCCGCCTTTCTCAGATTTTACCTATTCGTTGGGCGGCGAGGGCTTATATAGATTTTTTCCGAGGTACGCCTTTGCTAGTGCAGATTTTTATGATTTATTTTGGCATTCCGGCAATTTCTCAAGAACTCGGACTTGGCTTCAATCTCAATCGTTGGACGGCGGCGGTAATTGCTTTAAGTCTTAATAGTACAGCTTATATTGCTGAAATTGTCCGCGCGGGAATTCAATCAATTGAAACGGGACAATCGGAGGCGGCGGAATCTTTGGGGATGAGTTCTAATCAAACTATGCGCTATATCGTCTTTCCTCAAGCTTTAAGGCGGATGCTACCACCCTTGGGTAATGAATTTATTAGTATGCTCAAAGATACTAGCTTGGTAGCGGTAATTGGCTTTGAGGAGCTATTTCGCAACGGACAACTCATTGTTGCTACTAATTATCGCTCCTTTGAAATCTATGCGGCGGTGGCTTTTATCTATCTGGTGCTAACTATCTTCTCATCTCAAGTTTTTAGCCGTCTAGAACAGTGGTTTAATCCTGTTACTCGCAAAGCAAATTGAGTTAAAGTTTTGTGTAGTTTTATTAAGAAATTTTCTTTACAAAAGTTATTGTAATTAGCTATTGCAATCTGTTAAATTTATTTTATAATGGGAAGTTTGAGTTCAGTGTATAAATACTCACACTTTCACTATCTAATTGTACTGTCAAGCCCCCCCTTTGTAAAGGGGTAAAAGACAAAAAAAAGAATTTTTTTTAGTTAATATAACTTAATTTGTGCGACGACGATAAGCCCAAGGTTCAACAAACTTAGCATCACTCCAAACGCCGCGACGCTTGCTTTTGGCTTCAGTTTCCGCTTGTTCGATAGCTGCGGCGCTAGGACAATTTTTCAAATAAGGACGATAAACGAGGGCTAAACCTTCACGAACTAAGACTTCTTGAATAAAAGTGCGATCGCCTAAACGAACTTCGCTAACTTTGCGTCCGTAGCGGTCGGTATCGGTAATAGTTAAAGTAACAAACCCGCCCTTTTGTTTAATTAACTGCTCAACGCGCATCTGTGCTTGATTTCCCCATTTAAACTGATCCTTATCTACAGATTTTTTACTAGCTTTTTCAGCTTTAGTATGGGCAATTTCCGGCGCATCAACGCAAGCAAAGCGGACTTTAACCTCTGCGCCCCCGGAATCGGTTAAAGCCATCGTATCGCCATCACTGACGCGCTTAACAGAGTATTGATTCGGGGAGTTACAGCCCTGCAACCAAAGGGTAAAAATGGGGATTAGACATAAATAAAATAATCTTTGAGGGATTTTCATAGCAATACTTTGATAGCCGTGCAATTGTTATAAGCGATCGTTAACATAAGTTAAGTAGACTTCTTACTTACAGCGCAAACACTTATGAGCTTGATTACTCACATTTTGCACCTAGTCGGGTCTAGTGGCGTGGCTTATTTTAGCGCCCGTCAAATCCGCGATCCTTTAACTCGCCCGAATACCCTAGCAATGTTCCAGCTTGCAGAATCCGGCGCTGTACCTATGTTACAAAAACTAAGAAGTCGCGCGGCGACGGAAGGCGATACATGGATGGCCGAGAAACTAGCCCAACACGCTGAAGACGAAAAAAGGCATGGACAAATATTTGCTCACGCTTTAAAGCAGATAAATAAACAAGTTATTGACTTTAAAAGTCAGCCAAAAAAAGCTGAATCTAGCCAACGCAGCCCATTTTTTGATGCTTTTTTTGAAGGTTACACTTCCGAGCAACTAAAGACAGAAAATATAGATTGGGATGTATTTATCGGTAGCACCTATATTTTAGAACTAGATGCGAGTAAAGACTTTGCGCGGATGGCGAAAGTTCTTTCCGAAGATGAAGCCACAAGTCGCAATCTCAAAAAGAGTTTACTTAGCGTTGCTAGTGACGAAACTCTTCATGCAGCGTACCTCTACGAAGCAATGCAACGGCGGATGAGTGGGGCGGATGTTCAAGAGTTAGTAGATAAGTGGCGCACTCGTAAAGTAAACGCAATGTTAGCGATGATTGGTGGCTTAATGCAGCCAAAGGGACAACCACCGAACTTAGTTCAAGAGGGTATTCCCCAAGAAGAAACTCCAAACATCCCCGATTTAGCCGCCGCTTAATTTGGCTTTGCTGGCGGTGAGTTTTCCGCTTGAGACTGCGTTTGGCTTTGAGTGGGTTTTAATCGCTCAAATAAAGCTGGAGGCGTAGCTTGGCGGAAAGCCCCGCAATAGTACATTGTCATTACAGCTTTAAAAGCCCAATGATCCGGGGGAACATCGCTAAAAGGTACGGGTAAAGTTTCGGCTTGGTTTTGGACGCAAGCGTTTAAAACCTGATTGTCTGAACTTTGTGGCACGACTGATTGAGCTTTGACGGGGAAATTAAGCGACGTTGTGGCAAGTATAGTTAGGGTTGCTAAAATTCGCAGTTTCATAGAACAAATGTATTAAACCTATTTTTTATTTTGCCTTGGCTGATAAGAAATTGACACAAACAGGAGATAGAAATTGCTAACGCTGGGAGTAAATATCGATCATATTGCCACGATTAGGCAAGCACGGCGCACGGTAGAACCCGATCCTATAGCGGCGGCGGTTTTGGCAGAATTAGCGGGTGCGGATGGAATTACTGTACATTTGCGCGAAGATCGGCGACATATCCAAGATCGGGATGTACGTTTATTGCGGCAAACTGTGCGATCGCATCTTAATCTAGAAATGGCGGCTATCGATGAAATGGTAAATATTGCCTTAGAAGTTAAGCCTGATTATGTAACTTTAGTCCCCGAAAAACGGGAAGAAGTGACAACAGAAGGTGGGTTAAATATTGTTGCTCAGAGCGATCGCATTGGTGAAATAGTAGACAAATTACAATCTGCGGGTATCCCTGTTAGTTTATTTATCGATGCAGAGGAATCACAAATTGAAGCATCGGTTAAAGTAAAGGCTAAATTTATTGAACTGCATACAGGACAGTACGCAGAAGCAAAAAATGAAGCTAGTCGCCAAAAAGAATTAACCATACTTGCTAAAGGCTGCAAACAAGCCATAGAGGCAGGTTTACGAGTAAATGCGGGTCACGGGCTAACTTACTGGAATGTTTACCCAGTGGCTTGTATTGAGGGGATGGAAGAACTTAATATTGGTCATACAATTATTAGCCGCGCTGCACTGGTGGGAATAGAACGAGCAGTAAGAGAAATGAAGCAAGCAATGCAGGGAAAGTAATAAGGTAGAATCAAATTTTTGCTATATAAAACTATGCAGACGTATTACTATGTGTTGGCGAGCGATCGCTTTTTAGTGGAAGAACCAATCGATGAAGTGTTAACTGAACGCACTCGCAACTATCACGAAAACGAAAAAGCTATTGATTTTTGGTTAGTTAAGCAACCAGCTTTTTTAGAAGCGCCAGAAATGGCAGCAATTAAAGCCCAATGTCCACCCCAACCAACAGCAATTATTTCAACTAATCAGCAGTTTATTACTTGGCTCAAACTACGTTTAGAGTACGTGCTGACCGGGGAATTTGCCGCACCTTCTATCACAATTGCCGAGCCTTTAGCTTCAATAGTAGCGGTGTAAAGGTTTTTCTATGGCGATCGCACCCATGATTGATAAATATTAACCGTAGGGGTGCAATGCTTTGCGAAGGCATCTTTTGGGGAGAAGGATTCATCCCAAAAATGCCGCCCCCTACAACGTTCGCAATGTTAGTAACCTAAAAAAGTGGCAATTTCTATCGCCGTAGGTTGAGATGCGATCGCACCGGGTTTTAAAGTTGTCAAAGCTCCCGCCGCACTAGCATAGGTTACTACTTTTTTTGCCATTTCTGGGTCGCTAAGATTCCCGATTCCTGATTGTGCTAGTTGATAGACAAAACCCGCCACAAAACTATCTCCCGCGCCCGTTGTATCAACGACAGGGACAGAAAAAGCGGGGACTTTTCCTTCGTTTTCCGACAAACAATAACTGCAACCATTTTCGCCATCAGTTATAACCACGCCTTCGAGGGTATCTACGCGATAAGTGATTGCGCCGGGATCTGTAGTGTCAAATAAAAATTGCGCTTCTTCCTTGGAAAGCTTGAGAAAGTCAATTTTATTAAAGATTTTTTGAATAATTGGCCGAGCGGTGTTTGGATCTTGCTGCCAAAATACTGCTCGCCAGTTGACATCTAAAACTACCTTAATATCGTACTGTTCGGCTAATTGTAGCGCGCGGTAAACGCTGGTATGGCTATGAGGATAAGCAAGAGCGATCGTTCCTAACACTAAAAAATCTGCTTCTGCAAATAGCTTTTCGGGTAATCCATCAGCTTGCAACTGAGTATCGGCAAATTCTGTAGTGTCTAAGTCGCCAAATCCGGCAAAAATGCGATCGCCCGCTTCTGTCCGCACCACATAAACTTGTCTAGTAGGGGCGGTTTTATGTCGCTGTACGCCACTTATATCGACTCCTGAAGCTGCTAAAACTTGGATTAATTGATTTCCTGGTTCGTCTTCCCCAATGCAGCCAATAAAGCCGGAAGTGGAGCCTAGTTTTGTTAACGCGCAAGCAACATTTGCAGGTGCGCCACCGGGGTAGGGTGTCCAAGATTCGACTCGATCGAGCGATCGCCCAATTTGATCGGCTAGCAAATCGAATAAAATTTCCCCAAGGCAAAGTATGCGAGGATTGCTCATAGCAGCATAGGTCAGCAGAATACAGCTATTATCTGACGTATTCGCCTCAATTGCCTAACAACTTAGTCTTTTGCTTCCTGCAATTGAGTTGCTACCCTTTCCCCAAATTCGGGATCAATATTAGCAAGTCCCAATAGCTGTAAATACTCTTGATTTGTCAAACCTGCTTTTTCAATAATCGCAAAAGCTTCTGTTTCAATTTCTTGGGCGATTCGTAACGATTGCAACTCCGTCTCCGCCGCTTGCAATTCTCCTTCTCGACTGGAAATTAATTGCCAAACTTGTAAATATGCCTGCACGAATTTATTTACTTTTTCGGCAGGAATAGTAGTTGCATCAAGCAATGGACGTAGTTGAGTTGTTTCTGGCGAAGTCTTTTGTATGGATACTTCGGCAAGGCTTGCACCAGCATTTGTTAGTAAAGTAAAGGTAAAAAATATTACTAACAAGTAGATTCTTACAGTATGAAACAGCATAAATATCGCTAAAAGAGTAAAAATTGTTGTTGATTCCTTTGCGGCGCAAAGTCTGACTCTGCAAGCATCCTCTAGAATTAAGAAGGATACTAAGTAAATATACTAAAGGAATAAAATTAAGTCATGGCTATTAGCGAGTCTCAAACCCCCGCGTCTCTATCTGACAGGGAAATGCAAATTATCGAATTAGTGGCTGCTGGCTTAACTAACGAAAAAATTGCTGACGAGTTAGAAATTAGCAAACGTACTGTCGATAATCATATTAGTAATATTCTTGACAAAACGGGAGCAAATAACCGGGTAGAGCTTGTCCGATGGGCATTACAGTGGGGTAAAGTTTGTTTGGATGAAGTCAATTGTTGTACTTTGCCTATCCATAGCGATCGCATATCCTAGTATAAAAGCAAGCAGCCAGAAAATTTATTCCCTTCTGTCTGCCTGCAAAACTACTAAGGAAACTTCCCTTCTCGAACATCTTGCCCAAAATTCTGCACAGCCAACGCAATTTGGGCGCGCAAGTCAGTATAACTTTTTGCAAAAGGTGGTTGATGTTCCGAAAGACCGAGTAAATCGGCGGTAACTAAGATTTGACCGTCACAATTAACCCCCGCACCAATACCAATGGTAGGAATAGTTAGTTTTTGAGTAATTTGTAAAGCTAAAGAAGCGGGGATATGTTCTAACAACATACTAAAAGCTCCAGCTTGTTGCAGTGCGATCGCTTCGTTTAAAACTTTTTCCCCAGCTTCCTTCGTTTTTCCCTGTTGGCGCAATCCCAACTGATGAATAGATTGGGGAGTCAAACCAACATGACCCATGACCGGAATACCCGCTTGCACCAAATAAGCCACAGTTTCCACCATTGCCGGATAACCACCTTCCAACTTTACTGCCTGAGCGCCCGTTTCCTTCAATACTCGTCCCGCCGAATGTAGCGCTTGCCCAGAACTTTCTTGATAAGTTAAAAACGGCAAATCAACGACAAGTAAAGCGTTTTTTACTCCTCGACGCACCGCTTTAGCATGATGGATCATTTCGTCTAGAGTTACAGGGAGAGTATTTTCATAGCCTAGAATTGTTGCTAAAGAATCTCCCACCAAAACTAAATCGACACCCGCATTATCTAATAACTGAGCAAAAACGTAATCCCAAGCAGTTAAAGCAACAATGGGTCTTCCTTGTTGTTTCCATTTAATCAATTGCTGGGGAGTAATTGCCATGTTGTTGATAAGATTGGGTGCGATCGCTTTTCTAGCTAAATTTACTCTGTGGTTTGATTTTGGGCAACCTGTCTAACTTGCTCCATACTCAAACCTAACGCCTGTGCTATTTGCTTCAATGTCAACCCCAGTGCTAATAATGGCGGCACAGATTGTAGCTTACCTTCTTGAATGCCCTCTAGCTTGCCTTCTTGAATGCCTTCTAGCTTCCCTTCTTGAATGCCTTCTAGCTTCCCTTCAAGTTTTGCTTCTTGATAAACCTTCGTTTGTTTCAAATCGCTTAACTCAAACATTGCCTCTATTTCCTCCCGACTTAGGTTAGGCAACTTATAAACTAAGATTGTCTCTACTAATTGTACAAATTTTTCTTGTTGTAGTTGGTTGCCTTGTTGCCTAAATCGATTTACTAATTCTTTTGCTTGTTCGACGGTTTTTAATGTGGGCGCAATTATTAACTTTAGAGTTTTAATTGCTAGAGAGTTTTCAAAAACTTCTCCGCTTAACTCGTTAAGATAAATGCGTCTAATTCGCCCACTATCAAAAAATTCTCGGTAATGTTTTATATTGCCTGCGTCTGTACTGGAACTGGGATACAAAACGATCGCACTCCAATCATTTTCTGGCTGATTTTGCCGCAGATACAAAAATATTTCCGCCAAAAACCTTGAATAAAATTCTTGCTGTGGCTGAAACTGTACTTCTACAAAGTAAATGCGATCGCTTTCCAGGTTAGGAAGAAAAACCCCATCAATGCGAAAAGCAGTTTGCTTGACTTCCACCGATGAAAACTGATAATTGTTAGCAATTTCTGGTGTAGTACCGATAAGTTCAAAAAAGATATTAGGAAATTCTTGAAACAATAGGTAAAAAAGGCTATCAGTTTTCACCCAACAATTTTCCAACTACAAAGATTTTACAACACTCAAGAACTAGAAGCGGCAAGTTCTGCTAATCGCTCTTGCTGATCTTGAGAGATGCAAGACTGGGTGATGGTTTCCAAGTCCCCTTCAATGACTGGGTTAAGGACAAAGTTCTGTCCCAAACGGTGATCGGTAACGCGATTATCTTTGTAATTGTAAGTCCGAATCTTCTCTGATCGAGATCCTGTCCCAACTTGAAGTCGCCGCATAGAAGTTACAGCTTCTTGCTGTTCTCGCAACTTCATTTCATACAACTTCGCTCGTAAAATCTGCATCGCCCGTTCTTTATTCTGTAACTGACTGCGTTCTTCAGTACAAAAAATCCGAATCCCTGTAGGTTTGTGGTACAAATCGGCGGCGGTTTCTACTTTATTGACATTTTGCCCACCAGCACCACCAGAACGAGCGGTACTCATTTCAATATCTTTAGGATCGATATGTATTTCTACTTCGTCCACTTCAGGCATTACCGCAACAGTAGCCGTAGAAGTATGAACTCGTCCGCTTGCTTCGGTTAAAGGTACGCGCTGTACCCGATGAACGCCAGCCTCAAACTTTAACTTACTGTAAACTTGGTCGCCCTGAATTTCTAAAACAGCTTCTTTAAAACCGCCCATTTCGGCTAAAGATTCGCTGACTAGCTTTACTTTCCAGCGTTGAACTTCCGCGTAGCGCGAATACATCCGCACTAAGTCTCCTGCCCAAATACTAGCTTCATCGCCGCCAGTTCCGGCACGAATTTCTAGCATGATGTTTTTGTCATCATTGGGATCGCGCGGTAAGAGCAACATTTTCAAGCGAATTTCTAGTTGCTCTAACTTTGCTTCTAATTCCTCCACTTCACTAGCGGCGATTTCTTGAAGTTCAAGATCGCTGGCTGATTCTTTAAACACCTGACGAGCGCCAACTAATTCTTCAGTGGCAATTTTCCATTCTTCGTAGCTATCAACTACTCGCTCTAAGGAAGAACGCGCCTTAGCCACCCGTTGCATTTCATCGGGATCTCTAGCAACATCGGGGTCAGCAAGGCGGCGGTTGAGTTCGTTAAAGGTTTGCTCGACGGACTTGAGTTTGTCTAATAGGTAAGTTTCAGCCATAAAGAAAAGCCGCGCAATTATTCAAGAAGGATAGGTTAGTTAGACTAGCAACAAGCTAAAAGCTAACCAACGCTACTTTTTATCTTCTTCTTGAGTTGGCTCGGCTTCCATCATGCCGTACTTACGCATAAACCGTTCTACACGCCCTTCGGTGTCAATCATTTTTTGCGTACCAGTATAGAAAGGGTGATTTCCCGACCATACATCAACGTGCAATTCTGGTTTGGTAGAGCCTACAGTCATTACAACTTCGCCGTTGCAATAAACTTTTGCTTCGGGATACCACTTAGGATGAATATCTGGTTTTGCCATTGTTTTAGTGAGGGATTTAGTTATTTTTATTGTAGCCTAGAGGATTTTGGTGTAAAGACGTTGCGGTGCAACGTCTTTATCGTTGGTTTTGTAACCTAAATTTATCAACACCCAAAACCCAATTCCAAATTTTTAGCGCTTCGAGAACTGAGGAGCTTTACGAGCTTTGTGCAATCCGTATTTCTTCCGCTCTTTGGCTCTGGGATCGCGGGTGAGATAGCCTTCTTTTTTCAAAGGTGGGCGATTGTCAGGATCGAGCTTACATAAAGCACGGGCAACACCCAAGCGAATTGAGTCCGATTGTCCAGTTAAGCCGCCACCATGAGCATTTACCAAAATGTCATACTCACCTTCTAATCCCAAAGTTTCTAAAGGGGCTTTGGTGACAGAAATATAGTTGGCGTTGAACTGAAAATACAAATCCCCTGGTTTGTCGTTAACGGTCAATTGACCAGTGCCTGGAACTAGGCGTACCCGTGCTACCGACGACTTACGACGACCTGTACCCCAGTACACGGCACGACCGCTATTAGCTTCTACTGCTTGCATTACTTATCTGCTCCTGGAATTGTTTGAATTTTTAACTCTTGGGGTTGCTGTGCCGAATGGGGATGATCGCCACCAGCATAGACTTTTAGCTTCGTAAATAGTTGCTTGCCCAAACTACTTTTAGGTAGCATTCCTTTAACTGCTTGCTCAATAATCCGCTCTGGAATCCGGGCTTGGAGTTTAGCAAAAGTCTCGGTTTTCATTCCCCCTGGTCGTCCAGAATGACGGCGATAGAGCTTCTGAGTGCGCTTTTTGCCTGTAACTACAATTTTTTCAGCGTTAACTACAATTACAAACCCGCCCGTATCCATATGCGGGGTAAATTCGGGCTTGTTTTTGCCGCGTAAAACCATCGCAATTTCACTAGCTAATCGTCCCAAACGTTGGTCTGCGGCATCAACTATATACCAATCGCGGTTAATAGTGTCTTGGGGTGGAAGATAAGTTTTTTCCATTTTTAGAGTGTCCTGTAAAATTTAATTGAGTAGCCTTGCCGTACTAAGTAGAGGGCAAAACTAATTTAGGCATGGTGTCGTACCAGACTTCCGGAGGAAAAGGAGAGTCTTCATAGCCGACTCGCAGCAAACATAAACCCCAAGGGGGGGCGGCGTGTTTTACTTCTTCTCGGCGCTCTTGCTGCCATAGTTCTGTAAATTCCTCCAGACTCCGCTTGCCTGTACCTACTTGCACCAGTAGCCCTACAAGTAACCGCACCATGCCATACAAAAACCCATTTGCTTGAATTTCAATATGAATAAAGTCTAGAGCGCGATCGCACTGAACTTGTTGCACTTCTACCCAAGAATGCGATCGCTTTGAGCCTGCCCGGTGAAAGGCTGCTAAATGATGAGTTCCCAGCAATGTTTTTAATGCCGCTTGCATTAAGTATTCATCTAGAGGCGCATAATAATAGTGCCAACTAAAGGGACTCACAAACAAGTTTGGTCTAGCGCTGGTATAGAGCGTATAACGATATCGCCGCCACTTAGCGCTAAACCGAGCGTGCCAGGATTCGCTAACCGCCGCACTTGCCCGGATTAAGATATCGGTGGGTAAGTAGCCATTTAACACTGATGCCCAACGCTGGGCGGGAATCAAGCTATTATGCTCAAAATGGGCGACTTGAGCGGCAGCATGAACCCCAGTATCTGTCCTTCCCGCACAGTGTAAAGTAACTTGATATCCCAAAACCTTGTTTAAGACTTTTTCAATCTCCGCTTGAACGGTACGCTGTTGTAGTTGCCTTTGCCAGCCATAAAAATGAGTACCCAAGTATTGAATTACTAGGGCGACTTTATGTTTAGGCGTTTGGGAAGACAAGGCAACCATATTTTAGCTTACACAAGTTCAATGATTGCCATTTGAGCATTATCGCCACGACGGGGCATCGTTGACAAAATGCGGGTATAACCGCCATTGCGATCGCCGTAGCGAGTAGGAACTTGCTCAAATAAAGCATGAACCAATTGCTTGTCGTAGATAAAACCCATCGCTTGACGACGAGCGGCTAAAGAACCATTTTTAGCTAAAGTGATCATTTTGTCAGCTTCTTGGCGCAGGGCTTTGGCTCTAACTTTAGTTGTCGTAATCCGACCATGCCGGATTAATTCTGTAGTTAAAGCTCTTAGTAAAGCGCGGCGTTGGTCGGCAGGTTTGCCAAGTTTACTTATACTATTGCGGTGGCGCATAACAATTAGGGATTAATTAGTTAGAAAGTGGACGGATCTAGCTAGGTTTAGGTGATTTTTCGTGAGGTAAAGTAATACCTAAACGAACTTGCAAGGCTTCAATTACTTCTTCGGCGGATTTTTGCCCAAAGTTTTTAATTTCTAGCAAGTCTTCTTGGGTATAGTCCAACAAATCGGCAACAGAGTTTACTTGCGCTCGTTTGAGACAGTTGTAAGCTCTCACCGATAATTGCAGTTCTTCGATGGGAATTTGGCTAGTGGGATCTTCATCGGTGGGCAATTCGTCTTGCATTGCCTCCAGTGAAATATCTTTTAGTGGATTAAATAATTCAACTAAAATACTAGCCGCCGCCGAGAGCGATTCTTGGGGGGTAACGCTGCCGTTTGTCCAAATCTCCAAGATCAGCCGATCTTTTGCCGCCGAGCCATCTACAAGGGCATCTTCGACACTGTAGTTGACCTTATGAACGGGCATAAATACAGCATCAATTTGCAAAAAATCTAACGCTGAGGCTTCGTCTCGGCTGCGTTCAATTGTCCGGTAGCCTTTGCCGCGCTCGATGCGAAATTCCATTTCTAGTTTTGCGCCCTCGGCTAGAGTTGCTACATACTGATTGGGATCGACGATCTCTACTTCCGAAGGTAGGTCAAAGTGAGCGGCGGTAACGATGGTTGGCCCGGTAACTAATAATCGTCCAATTTGGGGTTGAGAGGAATAGCTTTTTAAAACTACTTCTTTCATCCGCATCAGGATTTCAATTACATCTTCCCGCATTCCTGGGACGGTTGCAAATTCGTGATTGACTCCAGCAATCCGAACGGCGGTGACAGCCGTACCTTCTAGGTTTGATAGTAAAATTCGCCTTAGAGCGTTACCCAGCGTAGTGCCTTGACCGCGATCGAGAGGCTCCAGGACAAATTTACTATATAGACTCCGATGTTCCTGTGTATTAGACTCGACACATTCAATTTGATATTGCGCCACGGAGTAACCTCCCTTATGATTAGCTGCCACTATAGGGCAGAGTATTTACCTTTACTGTTGACGGATTAAAGCAATAAAGCTTTTTTTAGACTCGACGGCGCTTGGGTGGACGGCAACCGTTGTGAGGAATGGGGGTAATATCCCGAATTAGGGTAATTTCAAGTCCCGCTCCTTGCAAAGCTCGAATTGCGGTTTCCCGACCAGAACCAGGGCCGCTTACCATGACTTCGATTTGCCGCATTCCTTGGTCTACGGCTCTCCGGGCGGCACTTTCGGCGGCGGTTTGGGCTGCAAAGGGTGTTCCCTTTTTCGCGCCTTTAAAGCCGCTAGATCCGGCGGATGCCCAAGAAATTACATCGCCGTTTTGATCGGCGATCGTAACTATGCTGTTGTTAAAAGTAGACTGGATAAAAGCGATGCCGTTGGGAACGTTGCGCTTTTGCTTTTTAGCTCCAGGTTTTTTGTTTGTTTGACGCGCCATAACTGAAAATAAGCTAAATAATGCTGAGTAAAGGAAATAATAGAGTTACTTGCCACTGGGTGCTTTTTTCTTCCCAGCAACGGTTTGTCTTCTACCGCGTCGGGTTCTGGCATTGGTCCGAGTTCTTTGTCCACGCACAGGTAAACCCATCCGATGGCGACGACCTCTATAGGTGCCAATATCAATTAAGCGCTTGATCGACATTGATTCTAAGCGGCGCAAGTCTCCTTCGACTTGGTAGGCTTCGATCGCACCCCGTAAGGCAGTAACGTCAGCATCGCTTAAATCTTTGATCCGAGTATCTGGATTTACGCCAGTAGTTGTCAAAATGTTCTTTGACCGCGATAATCCAATTCCATATATGTAAGTAAGACCGATTTCGACACGCTTATCACGCGGAAGGTCTACACCAGAAATCCGTGCCACGCTTTTTTCTCCCTAACTTGCGGTGCTAAAAAACTTGATAGATAATTCTTGTATTTAACGGTCTAACCTTGTCTCTGCTTGTGTTTTGGGTTAGAACAAATTACCATTACTCGACCGCGACGGCGAATAACGTTACACTTTTCACAAATTCTTCGGACTGAAGCTCTAACTTTCATTGCTGTTGCTTTATTACAAACTCTAAATTATATCACGATTGATTATTTATAGGAAGCATTGTTAAACAAAAGCTTGACTTACTATTTTTTCCGCAAGCGGTAAGTAATTCTGCCTTTAGTTAAGTCGTAGGGTGTCAATTCAACTTTGACGCGATCGCCTGGTAAAATTTTGATGTAATTACGACGAATTTTCCCGGAGATGTGGGCTAACACATCAAAGCCATTATCAAGCGATACTCTAAACATCGCATTCGGCAACGAGTCTGTGACCGTGCCTTCCATTTCAATCAAATCTTGTTTAGACAAGTTATATTTTCCTCAATTCTACTGGCTGTTTAATTACCCACAGCTAAGGGCGGTATAGCATAGCAATTAAAACAATTCCACCTTTTATTAATATATCTTATCTAGCATCAAGCTAAAGTTTGACTATCAAACTTGGGTGTATTTGTCAACTAATCGGCTACTACTTGATGGAGGTCGGTGTTGACAGCTTCTAGGGGTTGATTGCCATTAACGTAAACAAGTTGGTGGCGATCGCTATAAAAGCCAATTAATGGTTTAGTATCGGCGTGGTAAACCTCCAAACGACGGCGAATCACGTCTTCGGTGTCATCAGGACGACCGCGACCTAACAATCTCTCGATCAAAATATCGTCGGGTACATCTAAGTTGATGACTTGAGCGCTACTATGACCGAGTTTTTGCAGCAATGCGTCTAAAAACTCTGCTTGGCTGACAGTGCGGGGAAAACCATCTAAGATCCAACCGGAATTGATATCGTCTTGGTGGAGGCGTTCTTCGACCATAGCTTGAACTAAATCGTCTGGTACAAGTTCGCCGCCATCCATGTATCCTTGGGCTTTTATCCCCAAAGGCGATCGCGCTTTCAACGCTTGACGCAAAATATCGCCAGTAGAAATGTGAGGAATCTGTAACTTTTCGGCTAAAGCTACAGCCTGAGTTCCTTTTCCCGCCCCAGGAGGACCTAAAAAAATCAATCTTGCCACTATTGTTTTACCATTCCTTCGTAGCGCTGAGAGATGACATAAGTGCGAACTTGTCTTGCGGTATCAATCGCCACACCGACAAGAATTAGCAAAGATGTTGCTCCTAGTCCTCTAAAAGTTGGTACGCCTACCGCGCTTTCTACCGCCGTCGGAATAATTGCAACAGTTCCTAAAAACAACGCACCAAGTAAAGTTAAGCGATTTAAAACCCCCTCAACATATTCGCTGGTTGCTTTTCCAGGACGAATCCCTGGAATACTAGCGCCCATTTTCTTCAAGTTTTGCGACAAATCAACGGGGTTAACAATTAACGACGCATAGAAATAACTAAAGAAAACAATGGAAACTAGATAAACTAGCGCGTAAGCCCAAGGAGCAGAACCGCCGGGGCTAAGATAGTTGGTAGCAATATTGCTTATAGTTGCGTTTCCAGTTGCGTTAGCTAAAAACGCTGGCAAAATCAGGATACTAGAAGCAAAAATAATCGGCATTACTCCCCCCTGAATTAACTGCAAAGGTAAGTAACTGCGCCGTTCTTCTTGAACTTTTCGCCCAACTTGACGACGAGCAGAAAGAATCGGAATTTTGCGGCTGGCTTCTTGCACAAAAACAATGCCCACAATGGTTACGAGAAACACCAATAGGAGGACAACAACCCGACCTACGGCCGCTCTACCACCCGTTTGAGCAAAAGTAACTGTATCGCCTAAAGACTTGGGTAAAGCCGCGACAATGTTGACGAAAATCAGCAAAGATGCGCCATTTCCAACCCCGCGCTCAGTAATTAGTTCTGATGCCCACATAATGAACATGGAACCCGCTATAAGTGCGATCGCAGTTTGAACTACAAAAGCTGGGCCTGGTACAATCGCAAAAGGTCGCACCCAAATAGCAGCAATAAAAATACTCTGCAAAACTGCCCAACCAAAAGAAACATAGCGGGTAATTTGCGAGATTTTCCGTCGTCCTGCTTCCCCTTCATTTTTTTGTAAGTTTTCTAAAGCGGGAATTGCTGCCGTTAACAATTGAATAATAATCGAGGCGTTAATGTAGGGCAAAATGCCTAAAGCAAAGATGCCCAAGGTAGAAAGTCCACCACCGGAAAAGATGTCTAAAAAGCCAATAATCGCGTTATTATTTTGTACGGCTTGGGTAAACTGTTCGCGGTTAATACCTGGGATGGGTAAAAACACACCAAGACGCGCCAATATTAAGATCCCAATGGTGACAAACAGCCGTCCTCTAAGTCCGGCGGTTTGTGCCATCTGCATAAAAGTTTCTTGAGCAGTTGGGGCTTTATCTCGACTAATCATAAAGTACCTTTTTAATTATTTTGGCACTGCGTTGTTTACGGCTAAAACGTGCTAAAAATTTAGCCTATACTATTTGACAACTGCCCCCAGCCGCTTCAATTTTGCTTTTAGCCGATGCTGTAAAAGCAGCAGCTTGAACTGTAAGCGGTACAGTTAGTTCGCCATCTCCCAAGATTTTTAACGAGCCTTTAAATGCCGTTAAAATTCCGGCAGCTTTTAAAGAAGCAACATTTACTTCGGTATTGGCAGCTAAATCGGCGAGTTTGGAGACATTAATAATAGTGTAAACTTTCCGGTTGACGAGGGGAAAGCCCTTCAACTTAGGAACGCGACGGTACAAAGGCTGCTGTCCACCTTCAAAGCCGGGTCTGGTACTGCTACCAGAACGAGCTTTTTGTCCGCGCATCCCCTTACCCGCACTAGCTCCCTGTCCGGCGGCAATTCCTCGCCCTAAGCGGCTAGAGCGTTTTCTTGAGCCTTTTTGGGGCTTGGCATCATTTAATCGCATAGTGGTTAAGTAGTGTAAAGATTTTCAATGGGTACGCCGCGCTCTTGAGCTACTTCAGACATAGTGCGGAGAGTGGAAAGCGCATTAACTGCCGCCCGTGCATTATTAAGCGGATTATTTGAGCCGAGTTGTTTTGCTAAAATATTGCGAACTCCAGCGAGTTCTAATACCGTGCGTACTGCACCCCCCGCAATTACTCCAGTTCCGGGAGCCGCCGGACGCATCATAACTTTAGCACCGCCCCCTACACCGTTTGTAGGATGGGGAATTGAGTTACTTTTAGTAATTGGCACGTCGATTAAGTGCTTTTTGCCATCAGCTACGCCTTTTTTAACAGCGCCGATGACATCTCCAGCTTTACCCACCCCGATACCAACTTGACCGCGTTCGTTGCCGATCGCTACAATGGCACGGAAACTGAGTTTTTTACCACCTTTAACTACTTTGCTGACGCGGCGAATTTGAATCACGCGCTCTTGAAAAGTAACTTCTTTCTCTTTCGTGCGCTTATTAGTTTTGCGCCGTTCGGTTGCCATAATTTATATTCCTCAGTAGATATTGCTTTAAAAATCTAACCCAGCTTCCCGTGCGGCTTCAGCAAGGGCTTTAATCCGACCGTGATAGAGGTTTCCGCCCCGGTCAAATACAACTTTGGATATGCCTTTTTCTAAGGCTCGTGTAGCGATGAGTTTACCGACTTCGGTAGAGGCAGCACAAGTAGCGCCTAATTCCATTACTTTTATTGCAGCTTCTACCGTAGAAGCCGCCGCCATAGTTAGATGCTGAGTATCATCTATGACTTGAGCATAAATATGTTGATTGGAGCGAAAAACTGCCAAACGCGGGCGAGCTTGGCTGCCGAAAACTTTGCCACGAACGCGGCGGTGTCGGCGGATTTTTGATTGATGGCGAGTGAGTTTCATGTTTACTTCTTACCTGTCTTACCAGCTTTACGTCTAACCGCTTCTCCGGCGTAGCGAATACCTTTACCTTTGTAAGGTTCGGGAGGACGAACGGCGCGAATTTTGGCGGCGGTATTGCCTACTTCTTCTTTGTTAAATCCACTAACGATAACGTTGGTGTTTGTTTCGACAGCAATGGTTACGCCGTCGGGAGGTTCAATAATTACGGGATGGCTGTAGCCTACGTTTAAAGTTAGGGTACGTCCTTGAACTTGAGCGCGATAGCCTACCCCTTGAATTTCCAAACGGCGCTGAAATCCTTGAGATACTCCTTCAACCATGTTGGCAACTAAGGTACGGGATAAGCCGTGCATTTGCCGAGCGGGGCGGGATTCATCGCGCCGCTTCACCAGCAGGGTATCGCCTTCTTGTTCTATTGTTACTGTATTAGAAAGAACCCGCGATAGTTCGCCTTTTGGCCCTTTAACAGCAACGTGCGACCCATCAATCGTGACAGTAACTTTATTCGGTACAGTAATGGGAAGCTTACCAATTCTAGACATAACTACTTACTCCTATTGATTAGCGGTAATAGTGCCGCTAATGTTTCTACCAGACGTAGCACAGAATTTCGCCCCCTAGTCCTTGACGGCGGGCTTCGCGGTCGGTCATGATGCCGCTAGAAGTGGAGATAATTGCAATGCCAATTCCACCTAATACACGCGGTAGCTCTTTGTGGTTGGCGTAAACGCGCAAACCAGGTTTGCTAATCCGCTTTAAGGCATTAATTAAGGGTTGACGGTTTTTACCTTTGTATTTTAAGGCGATCGTCAAGTTGCATTTGATTCCTTCTCCTTCTTCGCCAACTTCGGCAATAAAGCCTTCGCTTTGCAGCACTTTAGCAATATTACGAGTTACTTTTGTTGCTGGTACGTGCGTCACCTGATGCCGTGCCATATTGGCGTTGCGGATGCGCGTCAGCATATCTGCAATTGTGTCGTTAGCCGCCATCGTTTCCTCTTTACAATTTTATTGATCGTTTCGAAAAGGCATTCCAATTTCTTTAAGCAAAGCCCGACCTTCTTCGTCTGTTTTGGCTGTGGTGATAATGGAAATATCTAAGCCACGAACTTGATCGATGCTGTCATATTCCACTTCAGGAAATATTATTTGTTCTCTTACGCCCAAGGTATAGTTACCGCGTCCGTCAAAGCTTTTGGGGCTAATGCCGCGAAAGTCGCGGATTCGGGGTAAAGATAAACCGATTAGACGGTCTAAAAAGTCATACATCCGATCGCCACGCAATGTCACCATCAAGCCGACGGGCATTCCTTGACGAATTTTAAAACCCGCGATCGCTTTTTTAGCGCGAGTAACTACAGGTTTTTGTCCAGTAATTACAGCGACTTCCTTTAAAGAAGCTTCTAAAGATTTAGCGTTTTGCGCTGCTTCTCCCAATCCCCGGTTAATCGTGACTTTAATCACCTTGGGAACTTCTTGAACGTTCTCGTAGTGGAATTGTTCAACTAATTTAGGAACAATTGTTTGCTGATATAAGCTTTTAAGTCGAGTTGCCATAGTTTTGAGCTTTTCCCTGGTCTTTGTCAGGGCTAATAAGTTGAATAAAATAGCTTGGAAATGCTATTTATCCAGGATTTCCCCAGTTTTTTTCAGCATCCGTAGTTTGCGCCCTTGTTCGTTAAAGGTGTAACAAACCCGACTAGCTACATTTTGCTTGGTCGAATACAACATCACATTTGAGCTATGAATGGGAAATTCGGAAGTAACAATTCTCCCCGATTCTCCTTCTTGCTGAGGTTTGACGTGTTTTGTTTTAATATTCACGCCCTTAACTGTGACTTTGCTAGTTTTGGAAAAAACTTCGACAATTTCGCCAACTTTGCCGCGATCTTTACCAGCGATAACTTGCACAGTATCGCCAGTTTTGACATGCATTTTGTGCCGTTGGGGCAGCTTGTTTGATTGCTTGGTTGTTGCCATTACAGTACCTCTGGAGCCAGAGAAACAATTTTAGTAAAGTTTTTATCTCTTAGTTCCCGCGCCACTGGACCAAAGACGCGAGTGCCTCTAGGATTGCCATCAGCATTGATAATTACGGCGGCGTTATCGTCAAAACGAATGCACATACCGCTATCACGGTTCATGCCTTTACGAGTACGCACGATTACAGCGCGGACAACATCGGACTTTTTGACCGCCATGTTGGGACTAGCGTCTTTAACCACAGCGATAATTACATCGCCAACGTTGCCGTAGCGACGATTGCCACCACCGCCACCTAAGACGCGGATACACATCAATTTTCTCGCGCCGCTATTATCGGCGACGGTAAGATAAGTTTGGGGTTGAATCACGGTTGCGCCTCCTCTGTAGCTTCAGTAGTAGCTACCGTCCGGTTGAGGATATCAATTACTACCCAGCGCTTAGTTTTGCTCAAAGGTCTGGTTTCTTGAATGCGGACGCGATCGCCCACTACACATTTATTTTCTTCGTCGTGAACTTTGTAGCGCTGAGTGCGGACTACAATTTTGCCGTACTTAGGATGAGGAGAGCGGTTTTCGATGGCTACTACCACCGTTTTTTGCATTTTATCGCTCACCACTAAGCCAACTCTTTCTTTGACTGCCATAATTACTTACTCTGGTACTGCGATGGCTGCGAGTTTGCGTTCGTGTTCTACACTTAGTAACTGCGCTAACCGATGTTTGGCGTGGCGGAACATATGAGGCTTTTCTAGCTGTCTGGTAGCTTTTTGCAACCGCAACTGAAATAACTGCTTTTTGACGGCGTTAATTTGCTCGTTTAGTTCTTCGTCGTTTAAGCTTCGAGCTTCAGAAATTTTTGGAAGTGCCATTATTTATACTTCCTCCAATTGTTCGCGCATAATAAACTTGGTATGAATGGGCAGCTTATGAGACGCAAGGCGCATAGCTTCACGGGCTGTAGCTTCGGGAACACCAGTAATTTCAAATAAAATTCGTCCTGGCTTAACTACAGCTACCCAAAATTCGGGCGAACCTTTACCAGAACCCATCCGAGTTTCGGCAGGGCGCATAGTTACAGGCTTATCGGGGAAAATCCGAATCCAGATTTTGCCACCGCGACGCAAGTAACGGTTCATAGCTCGACGACTAGCTTCGATTTGCCTTGATGTAATCCAAGAGGGTTCTTGAGCTTGCAAGCCATAATCGCCAAAGTTTAGGGTGCTACCTTTAGTAGCTAGTCCTCTCATTCGTCCGCGCTGTTGTTTGCGGAATTTTGTTCTTCTTGGACTTAACATGACATTAATCAGGAAGTGGGTAGGGCGGAAACAAATAGCTAACTATTAATTTCCTTCGTTGGAGCGGTCTTCAAACTGTTGGCGACGGCGACCTTGGCGACGGCGCGGTTGATTATTGTCGTCAGGAGTAGGTTGCTGTTCTTGTCCGGGGATAATTTCACCCTTAAAGACCCACACTTTTACACCCAAGATCCCGTAAATAGTTTTAGCGGTGCAGTAGGCGTAATCAATATCAGCACGTAAAGTATGCAGGGGTACTCTGCCTTCACGAGTCCATTCTGTCCGGGCAATTTCTGCACCGTTGAGACGACCGCCGACTTGAATTCTGATCCCTTGAATCCCGGCTCTTTGAGCGCGTTGGATCGATTGGCGAACTACACGACGGAAGGAAACCCGGCGCTCTAGTTGTCCGGCGATGTACTCGGCGATTAAATAAGCATTAGCGTCAACTTGAGGCACTTCTACCACGTTGATGCGAATTTGCCGATTGCCGCCTAATAGTTCGTTAAGTCCGTTACGTAGGGCTTCGATGCCCGTACCGCCACGACCTACGACTACACCGGGACGAGCCGTACTAACTTCTAGCTCGATTTGGTCGGCTTTACGAGAAATTTTTACTTCAGCAATTCCGGCGTTATTCGCTGCCAGACGACCGAGTTTTTTTTCTATATACTGCCGCAACTTATAGTCTTCTTGAAGCAAACTCGGATAGCGCTGAGGATCGGCAAACCATTGCGAGCGATGCTCCTGCGTGATACCCAAGCGGAAACCGACTGGATTTATCTTTTGTCCCACAATTTAACGAGTCCTTGTGTGATTATTTACTTGGTTGGTGCGCCGATCGCAACGGCTACAGTAATGTGGCACGTTGGTTTGCGAATTTGGTAAGCCCGACCTTGCGCTCTTGGTTGAAAGCGTTTGAGTACAGGCCCTTGGTCAGCAAAGGCTTGAGAGATTTTTAGTTCGGCGGGATCGAGTCCTTCGTTATGCTCGGCGTTGGCGACGGCGCTCCGCAAGACTTTGAGGACGGGATCGCAGGCACGATAAGGCATAAATTCCAGAATTATTAATGCTTCCCTGTACGATCGCCCGCGAATTTGGTCGAGAACTCGGCGCACCTTAAAAGGGGACATCCGAATGTAACGAGCGATCGCTTTGATTTCTTTTTGATCTGTAGCCATAATTTTCTCCTGTAGCTTTTAGGGGCTAAAAGCTTTATCTCCCGGCTTTTTTGTCACTTTTGGAGTGACCGCGAAACGTCCGAGTTGGGGCAAATTCGCCTAATTTGTGTCCAACCATTTGTTCGCTTAAGAAAACTGGTATGTGCTGTCTACCGTTGTGGACTGCGATCGTATGACCGACCATTTGCGGCAAAATTGTCGAAGCCCGCGACCAAGTTTTGATTACTTGTTTTTCACCTTTGGCATTTAGCTTTTCAACTTTGGTAAGTAAGCTATCGGCTACAAAAGGCCCTTTTTTTAGCGATCGACCCATAATTTAATACTTTTGAAAGTAAGCGATTAGTTTTGAGACAAAAAGAACTGATTTAAGACTCTCTACCGCCTCTACCGCGTTTCGAGGATTTGCGCCGACGACGGATAATTAGAGCGCTACTAGCTTTCTTCTTCTTCCGAGTCTTGTAACCCAAGGTTGGTTTACCCCAAGGAGTAACAGGGCCTGGTCTACCAATAGGCGCTCTACCTTCACCACCTCCGTGGGGATGGTCTACGGGGTTCATGACGCTACCTCTAACTTTGGGGCGGCGACCTTTCCAACGATTGCGTCCAGCTTTACCCGCACTCAGGTTTCTCATTTCTGAGTTACCTACTTGACCTAAAGTTGCGTAGCATTCGCGGCGGACTAACCGAACTTCCCCAGAGGGCAACTTGAGAGTAACGTAATCACCCTCTTTTGCTACTACTTGAGCGCTTGCACCCGCAGAACGAACCATTTGCCCACCTTTTCCGGCGGTTAGTTCGACGTTGTGGACGCTTGTACCCAAAGGAATTTTAGATAAAGGTAAGGCGTTTCCGTCTTCGTAAGGTGAATCGGGACCGGAGATAATCATTGTCCCGACGGCTAAACCTGCGGGGTGAAGAATATATCTTTTTTCCCCATCTCGGTAAAATAGCAAAGCAATTCGAGCGTTGCGATTGGGATCGTACTCGATAGCTGCTACTTTTGCGGGAATGTTGTGTTTATCGCGTTTAAAATCGATCTCACGATAAAGTTGCTTGTGTCCGCCACCGCGACGACGGCTAGTAATTACACCGCGATTGTTTCGCCCTTTGGGACGATGAACGGTATAAGTTAAGCTTTTTTCCGGTTCGCTTTTGGTAATTTCCCCAAAGTCGGAAACAGTGCATTGGCGAGTGCTGGAAGTGTATGGTTTATAAGAACGAGTACCCATAATTAGTAGTTTTGAGTTTTAAGGTTTGAGTTATTAAGACACTTTGAACTGATAACTAACTACACTTCCGGGAATAGCGCTTGTCTAATTTTTTCTTCGTCGCCAGGAGCTAAAGTAACGATCGCTTTTTTATATTGCGGTTTGTACCCGGTATGCTTGCCTACTCGCTTTTGTTTGCGGGGGGGCATATAGGTATTTACTTTAGTAATTTTGACTTGAAACAAGCTTTCGATCGCGGCTTTAATTGCTGGCTTGGTAGCGTTAGGAGTGACGGCAAAAGTGTATTTGTTTTGCTCCATCAGCAGGGTAGCTTTTTCAGTCACAATTGGGCGACGCACGATATCCGGTAGATTCCGCTCATCAAACTGAGTCACTGTAAACCTCCTGGATTTTTGCTAAAGCGGCGGCGGTAGTGATAATTTTGTCGGCGTTTAGCACGTCGTAAATATTCAACTGGTGAGCCGGATACATTTTTAAGCCAGCAACGTTACGGGCTGATAGATAAATGTTTTGGTTTGGTTCGGTAACAATTAACAAAATTTTGGCGCTGCTATCAACTCCCCAACGAGCGATCGCACTGAGCAATTCTTTTGTCTTTGGTTTAGAAAACTGATCGCCAAATTCTTCCACCACTACCATGTCGTTAGTGCGGCTAAAAAATGCGGTTCTTAATGCTAAACGGCGCTCTTTGCGGTTTAGTTTTGTCTCAAAGTCTCTTGGTTTTGGTCCAAAAATAACACCGCCACCTCTCCACAATGGAGAACGAATCGATCCGGCTCTAGCGCGACCTGTTCCTTTTTGTCGCCAAGGTTTGCGACCACCACCGCGAACTTCAGCGCGGGTTTTTGTACAAGCGTTTCCTTGCCTAGCGTTGGCTAGTTGGCGGATTAAGGCACGATGAACAACGTGAGAAGCGGTTTTCTCTTTAGCAACTTTTAATTCTAAAGTTGTTTGCCCGACTTCCTCTCCTTGCCAATTTTTTACTACACAATCAACCATATTGGCTTACCTCGTAACAGCTAAAGCTTGCGCGTTTAACTATCGATTTGACTTTTACTTTTTAAGTGGAGCGTTTTAACCTTTTAGCTGGCGAAATACTTAGTAGTGCGCCAGGTTTGCCAGGAATTGCCCCTTTGATTAATAACAAGTTGCGTTCTGGATCTACTCTAACGATGGTGAGCTTGCCAATAGTGACGCGCTTACCGCCCAATCGTCCCGCCATTTTTTTACCAGGATAGACGCGACCTGGGGTAGTACCCGCACCGATAGATCCGGGCGCTCGGTGGTTTTTAGAACCGTGAGACATTGGACCTCTGCCAAAATTATGCCGTTTTTGATAACCAGCAAAACCCCGACCGATACTTGTCCCTGTAACATCAACAATTTGCCCGGCGGCAAATATTTCTGCTGTAAGTTGCTGACCAGGAGTATATTCGCTGGAATTATCAGCAAGATACTCGCGCAAATGACGCAATGGCGGCGCTGAAGACTTGCTCAGATGCCCCAATTCTGGTTTGTTTAACGATTTTGGCTTTACTTCTTTAAATCCAACTTGGATGGCGCTGTAGCCATCGGTTTGAGTTGTCTTAACTTGGGTAACAGTGCAGGGCCCAGCTTGAACGATAGTTACAGGGATAGCCCGTCCTATTTCGTCAAAGATTTGGGTCATGCCCAGCTTGGTGCCGAGGATTCCTACAGACACGGGTAACTGGTTCTCCTTTTTTCACGCATGGGGTGGTTTTGATTTCTAGTGCGATCGCCAGCATTTAAGCTCTGTTGCAGCACAGAAATATCTAGAATTTCAGCATTACCCGAAATTCTTTTATTTTGATGATTGTTCAGCAATTGCCAACATTAGCAAGAAATCGCTTCTACAAGTTCCAGGGTATTTGAGGACTTAAGCGCATCAATCGCTTAGTATCCCGCACATTAATTTGTGCTAATAACAAATCTTTAAATAAGCTTGCTATTCCTGGCTTTGGGGCTGCTATTTGTAATTAGACTGCTATAACCTTGGGGCGATATTTAACGGATAAAACAATTTTTATCTGAACTCACTCCGGCATAATTTACAGTTAAACTAATCAATTTTGACCACGATCTAATAGTTTAGATGAAGATGAGTAAATTGACAACTCTAATTATCGGAAATTAGCACTGGTGGCGATCGCAATAAAAAGAACAAATCTTTAACGGGCTGCTTTTAATGCCATCGATAGAGATAATAAAAACATTAAGTATAGTTAACAACAAAAGTAATGGCGCTAATTACCACTGGCAAGCAACTGATTCGAGACTTGGAAAAATCGGGGGCGTTGGGTTTGTACGTACCGCCAGAGGGTGGTTACGAAGGACGCTATCAAAGGAGAGTTCGAGCGGCGGGTTATACAACCTTACTAATGACGGCACGTGGTTTGGGAGACTTGGCGGCTTATCTCACTGGAGTGCATGGAGTTCGCCCCGCTCATTTAGGTAAAAAAGATATTAGAGTTTATTACTTACCACCAATTGTTAACTACCATTTGGAAAATTTGCCGCCCAAGTCCAAAGGGCTAGTTTTGTGGATGATGGAAGGGCATTTGCTTTCTAACCAAGAAATAGAATATTTGGCTTCGTTACCACAACTAGAGCCAAGAGTGAAGATAGCGATTGAAAGAGGCGGCGATCGCTTCTTTCGTTGGATGCCGTTAAAAGAAACCTTAGAAGCGAGTTACAAAGCAGTATAGAGAGCTTTTATTTGGGTAATTCAGCATCAACGAGCGATCGCAAATCTGGGGGTAAAGTTTGCACAAGCCGAACTTGAGAAACATTTTGGGCGATCGCTCTTGTATAGTTAGCGCTTAAATAAGGTAAATATTGGGCATCATTGGCGACGTAAGCAGAGCTAAAAGCAACACTCAAGGCTCTCATATAGCGCCGAATTAAGTTAGGGTGAGCGCCGTAGATAGGAATAGGTAAGCTTATAGGAGAAGTAGCGGGGTCAGGTTCGGAAAGTGTAGAAAAGTGAGTTCCACCTTCTAGTAATACTAGATATTTTTTCTCGGTAGTTAACCAGCTAAAAGGGATAATTTGCTCGGATAAAGCTGGTGCAACCGTGTCATCGCTGCTACTGACAATCATTAAGGGAATGGAAATTTTACTGAGGCTTTCTTCCCCAAAAATGCTGTTACTCAAAGGATTAATAGCGATCGCGGCTTTAACTCGCAAGTCGCGCAAGTTGTACTGAGTTACAGGCAATTCTAAAGCCCGACATTGCAGAAGTAGAGATATATTCCAAGCATCAACGCGATTTTTACAGTCTTTTTGCAGTTGAGAGAAATTAATCGGAGCGCCAGCTAAAGCTAGTGCGGTATAACCGCCATAGGATTGTCCAATAACTCCTACTTGGTCTAAGTTAAGTTGGTAGGTGGAATCGTTTTGGTCAAGCAACTGGAGGCGATCGAGTAAATAAGTTACATCGTAAGGACGATTGATAAATTCGCTGGGTTCTTCGGCGGTGTTAACTCGTCCTGTTAGCAGATTTTGCACTCTTTCGGTATTGCTCCCAGGATGTTCGGGGACAGCGACAGCAAACCCATAGGAGACTAGGTGCGTAGCTAGATAAGCTAGAGTTGTGCGATCGCTTGCTAAACCATGAGAAATTACGATTACCGGGGCTGGGCGAGAAGTAACGGGGATGTAAAAATCGGCAATATAATTGCGATCGCGCCTTTTGTCGTTTAGGGTCAGCGTTTGTTTATTCCACTTAAAACGCCCATTGCTGCGGAGATCGGGTAATTGGGAAAAATCCGTTACTCCAGTATTAGCTTCAGTTTCCGATTGTTTGGCGATAGAAGCGATCGCGGTATTGGTGCGATTGATAATAGTTTCTACTTCCTCAGCAAGTTGCAGACTGCGGTTTAAATCTACCCGAATACTGTTGCTAGGAAAGTGGCGCAAAACATTTAATAATGTCAATCCTTCCTTATCGGCGGCGGCTAACACTAGAGCCGAGCGTAAGGCATAAACCCCCGTTTGTCGGGACTCTGTTTGAATAATTTGCCCAATTCTTTGTAGTAAATCTTCCCCTTGAGGGGTGTAAAAAAACTGAGAAATGGCGACGGGTTCTAAATTTACTCGCGTCATCAAAACTCGCCGCAACTGTTCCATTACCTGGGGTTCGGTATAATTGGCATAGGCGGCTAAATCGTCATTAATTATGCCTTTTTTGGCGTAAATTTCTAAAGCATCAACAGAAATTGAGCGCTCGAAAGCTGAATAAGAAACATAAATGCGTTGGGCGGCTATGGTGGGACGAGGTAAGGCGAAGGAAGGTATTAGTAGAGATATAGCGATCGCCAGGGTTTGGAATGCTTTGTGTTTGAGCATAATTAAATTTTCGGGGATGATTTACCTAAAGCGATCGCCATTGAGCCAGAAACTACCATTATCGCCCCAATTATTGCCAAAACTGTCAAATTTTCTGGTTTGACTAATTGGGGGGCAATTTTTGCACCTAAATCAACGGCGATAAAAGTCACAATGGGAGTTATAGCCCCCACTGCACTGATTTTTGAGGCTTGCCAATGTTCCAAAGCTTCAGCAAAAGCGCCGTAAGCTATAAGAGTATTTAATCCGCAAAATACTAAGGCGGCGAACTGGAAAGAACTTAAAGAGAAAATGAGTTGAGGTTTGGCGAGGGGCGTAAATAACAAGCTACAACCGCCATAAATAAATAGCATGATGCTAAAGGAAGAGAGTGTTTGCAGTAACTGCTTTTGTGCTAACGCATAGATTGCCCAAGCAACGGCGGCGATAACTAATAAACTGCTACCAATAAGATATTGTCTAGGCGCGGTTAAAAGATTATTTAGCTGTTCATGAAAAAAGACGCTAAAGCCAAGAGTTAGGACAGCAAAGCCTAACCATTGTTGTAAAGTATATTTTTCTTTAAAAAGGGCGATCGCCCCAATGCCAAAGGCTACCGGGGCGATTTGAATCAAAACTTCGGCGTTGTTGGCGGAAGTTTGGGCTAAACCTTGGACAAATAACAGGTAATTGATGGCGAGAAAGCAAGTGGCGATCGCCAGTAATTTAAAAGTAGGCGATCGCAGAGTAGAAATTTTTGGTAACTGGTGACGTACACCTAAATAAATTGCTAATAGTACAAAGGATAGTAAGAATCTAAACCAAGTCAAAGTATATACATCTAAGGCTTGGAGAACAATAGAGAGGGCTATAGGTAGTATTCCCCAGAGGAAAACAGCTAATAGAGTCAAGACTAATCCTAAGCGCCAGTTACCGGAATTTTGATGGAGTTGCATAAACGAACTTGGGCGCAGATTATTGGTTTAAAAGTTCTAGTAGCTGGGATTCTTCTAAGCAAGTAATGCCTAGTTTTTGAGCTTTGGTGAGTTTAGAACCTGCTTCAGCACCAACAACTAAGTAATCGGTCTTTTTGCTAACGGAATCCGTTACTTTTGCTCCAGTTTTTTCGATTAACTCTTTAACTTCTTCCCTTTTTAGCGTGGGTAAAGTTCCAGTAATTACAAAGGTTTTCCCTGTTAATGGAGTTATGGGAGTTTCTTTAACCTCGGCTTCTAGTTGCAAGCCTAAGTTTTGCAGCCGAGAAATTAAGGTTTGATTGGCTGGAATCCGAAACCATTGATGTACAGATCCGGCAATTTCTGCGCCAATGCCGTAAACTGCTGCTATATCGTGGATTTCTGCTTGTGATAATTGTTCGATAGAGGGGAATTGTTGGGTTAAAGTTTGAGCGTTGACGCTACCTACATGACGAATCCCTAAGCCGTATAATACCCGTGACCAAGGTTTTGTTTTGGAAAGGGCGATCGCATCTATTAGTTTTTCTGCTAACTTATTCCCCATCCGCTCTAAGGTTTGCAGCTTTTGGGTAGTCAATTCGTAAAGGTCTGCAACGGAGTGTACTAAGCCTCGTTCTACTAACTGATATCCTAGTTTTTCTCCCATCCCATTAATATCTAAAGCATCCCGGCTTACCCAGTGTTCTATAGCACCTTTAAGAATGGCGGGACAAGAAGCATTTACACACCTAGTTACAGCTTCGCCCAAAGTTCTCACTACTTTCTGGTGGCAAACTGGGCAATTAAGTGGCATTTCAAAAGCTTGGGTATCCGGTGGGCGTAATTCCCGCAATACGCGCAATACTTCGGGGATAATTTCGCCAGCTTTACGCACAATTACCGTATCGCCAATGCGGATATCTAACTCTTTCAGGCGATCGGCATTATGCAATGTAGCGCGAGAAACCGTTGTCCCGGCTAGTTGCACCGGACGCATATGAGCAAGGGGTGTTAACGCTCCCGTCCGTCCTACGTTGATAACAATGTTCTCAACGCGGGTAGGGGCTTCTTCGGCGGCATATTTGAGTGCGATCGCCCAACGGGGGAATTTTTGAGTAAATCCTAATTGCTCTTGCAAACTAAAGGAATTTAGTTTTACAACTACACCATCAGTCATGTAGGGCAAATTTAACCTTTCGGTATCCCAACGCTGGTAATATTCTGCAACTTCTTGGGATGTGGGGGATAAAGTTCGATTGGGATTGACTTTGAAACCCATTTTTTGCAATAGTTCCAAAGCTTCCCATTGAGTACGGGCAATACTTGTATCGTCTTGTCCTGGAATATGCAAGGTATAAGCAAAAAAGTCTAGTTTGCGTTTGGCGACAATTTTGGGATTTAGCTGGCGCAACGTACCAGCAGCAGCATTGCGCGGGTTGGCAAATAATTGTTCTCCGACGGTAAGTCTTTCTTGATTTATCTGTTGAAATACATCTAAAGGTAAAAATGCCTCCCCGCGAACTTCAACTAAAGGCGGACAATTTTCTAACTCTAACTTAAGGGGAATTGAGCGAATTGTCCGCACGTTTTGGGTGATATCTTCTCCAGTTACGCCATCTCCCCTAGTCACACCTCTAACTAATATGCCGTTTTCGTAACTTAAGGCTAAAGCCGAACCATCTATTTTGAGTTCGCAGACATACTCTGCTACTTTAATGCTAGGCGTTTGACGTTGAGTGCGTTTTTCCCAGTTTTGCAACTCCTCAATATTAAAAGCATTTTCTAGGCTATACAGAGGGATTCGGTGCTGTACAGATTTAAAACCCGTTGCAGGCTTTTCTCCTACTCGCGCTGTAGGACTATCGAGGGAGGCTAATTCGGGATACTGGGTTTCTAGTTGTTGCAATTCTCGGTATAAACTGTCGTATACCGCATCTTCCATAATCGGGTTGTCGAGGACGTAGTAAGCATAGCTGGCTTTTTGCAACAGACTTCGCAACTCACTGGCTCGCTGCTTGATTTCTAGGTTTGGGGATTCCACAGAGTCTCTCTTAATTTTGCCATCGACACCTATTTATCTTAGCTGTCGCTTTGACTTAGATAGTTTGAGAAGATGTTTTGAGATTGCGCAATGGGGAATAGGTAACAATTTTGGGGGAAGACAGGAGAGTTACAGAAAGGAAAAATCATCACACTTTTAGAAAAGCCAAAAATTAGGGCATAGCGCTCATTTGCTCTAAATTCAGCACTTGGGCTAATTCCTCCTCGCTCATCAAGTTGCGTTCTTGGACAATTTGCCGCAAAGATTTACCTGTTTCTAAGGATTCTTTCGCTACAGAAGCGGCGTTTAGATAGCCAATATGGGGGTTTAAAGCCGTAACTAAAGCAAGACTACCTTCAGCGTAACTGCGACAGCGATCGCTATTTGCAGTAATTCCCGTAATACAATTATCTGTCAGCGCAGCGATTGTATTACCCAATATCTCGATTGAGTGGATTAAATCGTAAGCAATTAAGGGCATCATGACATTTAATTCTAATTGTCCTGCTTGGGCGGCTAAAGAAATTGCATTGTCGTAGCCCATCACCTGAAAACATACCATTGCCGTCATTTCTGCCATTACGGGGTTGTATTTCCCTGGCATAATTGAAGAACCTGGTTGTACGGGTGGCAATTGAATTTCTTTTAATCCCGTTTTTGGGCCAGAATCCATTAACCGCAAATCGTGGGAAATTTTCACCAAATCTTGAGCTAAGTTACGAATTGCTCCCGAAACGTTGACAAAAGGGGCCATACTTTGCATTGCCGCCATCATGTGGGGGGCGCTTTGCAACGGAAAATTGAGTAATTCGGATAATACTTCAGCAACGCGCACTTTATAGTCAGGATGAGTATTTAACCCTGTACCTGCGGCACTGCCTCCTAATCCTAGCCGGGTTAAATCTGTTTGTGCCAATTCTAGGCGGGTTTTGTGTTCGGTAAGAATTTGCGCCCAAGCGCGGAAACTTTCGCCTAATCTGACGGGAACAGCGTCTTGTAAGTGAGTTCTACCCGATTTGACTATATCCTTAAATTCTTCAGCTTTAAGATTTAAGGAGGCGATCGCTTTATCCAAAGCTGGGTACAAAGTGCGCCTCAATGACAATAATCCACCAATTCTAATCGCTGTAGGGATTACATCGTTTGTAGACTGTCCGTAATTGACATGATCGTTGGGGCTAACTCTTTGATAATTGCCCTTTTCGTCCCCCAAAATTTCTAAGGCGCGATTGCTCAACACTTCGTTTACATTCATGTGGTGAGAAGTACCCGCCCCAGCTTGATAAATATCTACCACAAATTGATCGCGCAAATCCCCCTTAAGTATCTCCTCCGTCGCTTGGATAATTGCCTCAGCAACATCTTGAGGTATACAGCCAAGTTCAGCGTTTACAAGGGCTGTAGCTTTTTTGATTGTGACACAGGCATCTATATAAGTAGCTAAAGGTTTAATGCCACTAATCGGAAAATTCTCTATGGCGCGTAGTGTCTGAATGCCGTAATAAGCATTGCTTGGAATTTGCCGTTCGCCCATCGAATCGCGTTCGATACGAAACTCAATACTTTGTTGATCGATCTTGGTCATTTTTTGGGAACTTTAAATATAAAATCAGTCTTAGGTATGATGCTAAATATTATGATAATAACTCTCAGTTTAGAAGCAGAATTTCTATTTCACCAAGGAGTACATCAAGTTAAGGCAGAAAAGTACGAAGCAGCGATCGCTTGTTTTACTCGCGCCTTGAGATATAAACCCGATTATAGCGAGGCTTTGTCGCAACGAGGTTTTGCTTTGGGTAGTTTAGGACGACACGAGGATGCGATCGCAAGTTTTGATAAAGCTTTAATGATTCGTCCCGATGCTTGCTGGCTGTGGCATAATCGCGGCATAGCTTTAGGTAAGTTGGGGCGCTATATTGAGGCAATTAATAGCTTCGATCGCGCCTTAGAATTTAATCCTGATAGTTCTACAGTGTGGCACAATCGCGGCATTACTTGGAGTGATTATGGTGTTTTTGAGAAAGCTATTGCTAGTTTTGATCGGGCTTTAAAATTGCAACCAAACGCTTATTGGGCATGGTACAACCGGGGTACAGCTTTAAGACAGTTGCAGCGTGGCGAAGAAGCCCTAAATAGTTTCGATCGCTCGATTGAATTTAAACCTGATGGCTTCCTTCCTTGGTATCACCGAGGTTTAATTTTAAGCGATTGGGGAAAACATGAAAACGCTGTAGCTAGTTTTCACCGGGCGTTAGAAATTCAGCCAGATTGCAATCGTACTTGGTACAATTTGGGGTTGAACTTGGGAAAAATTAAACGCTACGAAGATGCGATCGCAGCTTTTGATCGAGTGCTAGAGTTGAAACCTGATGATTATTGGGGATGGTATCACCGAGGAGTTGCTTTAGAGCAGGTGGGGAGACAAGAGGAGGCGGATATTAGCCATAATAAGGCGATCGCAATTCAGGCTCAACAACAGTTAGAAAATGGGTAATGGGTAAATTCTAGGAAAATAATCTAGCTATCCATCAAAAATAGCCGCGCGGGATCTAAATATACAAGCCAGGGAAAAGGGCGATCTTTTAAAGCCGCCCACTTTTCTTTAAACACTTCTGCTTGCAGATGATAATCGTTAAGTTGAGTGGGTGGCTGGTGTAGTTTGAGATATATTGTCATGCGGTGGGGTGTTTCGCTCGTTTGCACAACCCAGCAAGGAAATGTGTTTTCTGTCAGGGTATCTCTAAAACTTATTTGATGGGCGCGAATCCCTATATGTACTGGGTTAGAGATAGTTTCTATCACCTGCAAAGTACAATCCCAATCTATGGCGCGTACTTGTTGGGATGATATAACTTGAGCGCGAGAGAAATTTTTGCATCCGGTAATTTGAGCGGTGGTAAAGGTTTGGGGATGCTCAAAAATGCTTTCTTTACTTCCGGAAGCAACCGTTTTACCTTCTGAAAGTACCAAAAGATTTTTACAAACTCGATAAGCTTCTTCTAAATTGTGGGTGACAAATAGCGTTACACCTTGGTAGTTGCTAACAATAGAAATTAGCTGTTTTTCTAGTTGGCTACGCAGGTGAGTATCTAAAGCCGAAAAAGGCTCATCTAATAAAAGTACCTCCGGTTGTACTGCTAAAGCCCTCGCTAAGGCTACTCGCTGCTGTTGTCCCCCCGATAAGTTTTTGGGATGGCGTGTTGGTAATCCTTGGAGGTGCATGAGGGTTATTAGTTCGTTTACGCGCCGATTTCGTTCTTGAGGGGACAAGTGTTTTAGCCCAAAAGCAATGTTTTGAGCAACGTTTAGGTGGGGAAACAAGGCATAATTTTGAAAGACAAAACCAATATTGCGATCGCGTATAGGTAAGTTAATTTGTTTTTGCTTGTCAAATAGCACTCGTCCATTTAGTACAATGCAACCACTATTAGGCTTTTCTAACCCCGCAATGCAGCGCAAAATCATACTTTTACCTGCTCCTGAAGCGCCTAATAATCCGAGCGGATAATTATCGATAGTGAAGTTAGTTATTAGATTATAGTTAGGCAAATATTTTTGAATATTTACAAGTAAATTATTTTTGGTTCTCTTGAAATTAGTTATTGGGAGACTTAGATAATGTTCATTTCTTTGCTGGTAAGAAGTTTCTTGTATCTGTGGTAAATCTGACCAATAATTTAAGCCAAACGTTGCTCCTAGGGAAATTGCCACAATTACTAATACCCACACCAAAGCATTATCTATTTCTCCACCTTCGGCGGCAAAAAATATAGCAACGGGGATAGTTTGAGTTTCTCCAGGAATATTCCCCGCCAACATTAAAGTTGCCCCGAATTCGCCCAAAGCACGAGCAAAAGTCAAAATAGTTCCGGCAATAATTCCCGACTTACTTAGGGGTAAAGTAACTTCCCAAAAAACCCGCCACTCTGATGCGCCTAGCGTTCGCGCTGCTGCAAGTAAATTTGCATCTATTTGTTTAAATGTTCCTAACGCTGTTTTATACATTAAGGGAAAAGCAACTACAATAGCAGCAATTACCGTTGCATACCAAGTAAAAATTACTGTAGTTCCTAATAGTTGGAGTAATTGCCCAATTCCATTTTTACCTAGTATTAATAGTAAGAAAAACCCTACTACAGTAGGAGGTAAAACTAAAGGTAGCGTAAGCAATCCGTCTATTAAGTTTTTACATTTACCGTGATAGTTAAATATCCACCAAGCTGTAGCAATTCCTAGAAAAAAAGTAATTATTGTGGCAGTTAAAGTAGTTTTAAGAGATATCCAAAGCGGAGAAAAGTCTAGCATTTATAGTTTTTTAAAACCATATTTTTGATAAATACTAATAGCTTCTTTACTTAACAAAAAATCTGTAAAACTCCTAGCTTGAGAAACATTTTTGCTACTTTGAATAACAGCGATGGGATAAATTACCGGAGAATGAGATTTTGCGGAAGCCGTTGCAATAACTTTAACTAATTTTGATTGTTTAGCATCAGTAACATAAACAATACCTGCATCAACATTTTCTGTTTCTACATAACTTAAAACCTGACGAACATCTTTAGCAAAAATAAACTTTTTTTTAGTAGCTTCAAGGATGTTTAAATAACTTAGAACTTCTTGAGCATATTTTCCCGCAGGTACGCTACTGGGTTCGCCAAGAGCAATTTTTGTAATGCGATCGCTCTGTAAATCTGTAAAGCTAGAAATATCTTGAGTATTCTTTGGTACAATCAACACAATTTGATTGCCTAACAGATTTTTTCGAGTATTTGCAACTAATAATTTTTTGCTTTCTAAAGCATTCATTTGTTTAGCCGCAGCAGAAATAAATATATCTACATTCGCGCCTTGTTCAATTTGTTGCTGTAAAGCTCCCGAAGCGCCAAAATTATAGATAATTTTTACGTCTGGCTGTAACTTAGCATATTCCTGTTTTACTTCTTCTAGTACATTTCGCAAACTCGCCGCCGCCGATACTGTTAAAGAGTTTGATTGATTGGTAGTACAGCTTAGGAGTAAGATCAATAGTAATGCGATAGCACTTAAACGTAAACTTAATTTTTGTAGCATTATTCTTTAATCGCAACTATCCGCAAACGTCGGTAATCTGCAAACCACGTACCATTTTTATATAATGTTGGACGCAATTGTGATTCTACATTAGCTAAAATTCTGGTTTGCGCCTCTTCAGCAAAAGCAACTAATACACTATTTCTAAACATTTTCAGCCAATTACCTATTCCGTTTTCTCCATCTAAAGGAGTAGAACGAGCAAATAATGTCGCAAAAGTCAACTCAAAACCTTGCTTTTCTAATAAAATTCCATATTCGGCAATACTCGGAAAATAGTTAGGATTTACCACTTCCTTAAATGCAGAATCTTCCGTACAAATTGCGTTATTTAGTGCAGTTTGGATTAAGTTAATGTTTCCTTTTCCGCCAAATTCTGCAACAAAACGTCCTTTTGGTTTTAAAGATTGCCAAACACCTGTAATAACTTTTTCTGGTTGCTTAATCCAGTGCAGCACAGCATTAGAAAAAACTGCATCAAATTCTTCTGTAAATTCTAAGTTTGTTGCGTCCATGACTGCAAATTGTAAATTAAGGTAATTTTCCTTTGCTTGCAAAATCATTGTTTCCGCACTATCAATACCTAAAACTTCCGCACCATAACTTGCAATTTCTTGAGTCAGGTGTCCCGTACCACAACCAATATCTAGTATGCGCTCTCCTGCTTTTGGCGACAGTAATTCTACTAAATCGGTAGCCAATTGTGAGACAAACTTATGCTTACTATCGTATAAGCTGGCATTCCATTGTTGGGCGTTACTATTCATGTTGTTCTACGGGTACAAACCTAATTTATGTATATCAGAGATGCGGTGGAAGCTGATTTAAGTGCGATCGTTTCTATCTATAATGCTTCTATCCCTGGTCGTCTAGCAACGGCGGACTTAAACCCCGTCTCGGTGGAAAGTCGCCTGGAGTGGTTTTATCAGCATTCTTCTACGCTGCGCCCAATTTGGGTAATGGAAACAGATAAACTTATTTTAGGATGGTTGAGTTTTCAATCGTTTTACGGACGACCAGCCTACCAAGCAACGGCGGAAATTAGTATTTATGTCTCGCCTACCCACCAACGCCAGCGCGTGGCGTACAAGTTGCTTACGCAAGCAGTTGCTCATAGTCCCAGCTTAGGATTAAAAACTTTGCTAGGTTTTATTTTTGCCCACAATCAGCCCAGCATAAAGTTGTTTGAGCGATTTGGCTTTCAAACTTGGGGATATTTGCCTCAAGTAGCAAAGTTAGACATAATTGAGCGCGATTTATTAATTATGGGGCTTAAAATAACTTAAGATAACTTAATAGAAGTTTTCTTTAAACTGACTGCCTGTTGTGAGTAATGGCTGGGAGCAAAACTCCTAAGCTTTAACTTGCGGTGAATCTGCTTCGAGACGCTTCTGCCACAGCCAATTTTATCAGCAAGTGACTTTAAAACAGTGCTTGCTCAAGGTGTTTTTTAGGTATTCATGACTACATCAGCAATCAATGTTTCGACCTTACCATCTAGGTCAGATTTAACTCTCAAAGATATTATCAAAACTTTACCAAAAGAGTGTTTTCAGCAAAATCAGCGCAAAGCTTGGTCTAGAGCGCTTATAAACGTGCTGATGGTGGGCTTAGGCTACGTTGGACTTGCCTTTGCACCTTGGTATTTCTTGCCTTTATTATGGGTATTTACAGGTACGGGGTTAACAGGATTTTTTGTAATTGCTCACGATTGCGGACATCGTTCTTTTGCAAAACGCCGTTGGGTGAACGATTTAGTAGGGCATATATTTATGATGCCGCTAATTTACCCTTTTCACGGCTGGCGAATTAAGCATAACCATCACCATGCTTACACCAATCACCTCGAACAAGATAACGCTTGGCGACCAATTACCCCGGAAAAATACGAAGGTTGGGGAAGTTTTAGACAATCAGTATTTCAAGGCTTTGCTAAAAATCGTTTTTGGTGGGTAGGTTCTATTGCTCATTGGGCAATAACTCACTTTGATTTGTCCAAATATCAGCCCAAAGAACGCTCTTATATTAAGCTTTCTGTTGCCGTTGTAGTAGTTTTTGCCGCGATCGCATTTCCATTATTAATTGCTACTACAGGTCTTTGGGGTGTAGTCAAATTTTGGTTAATGCCTTGGTTAGTTTATCATTTTTGGATGAGTACCTTTACGTATTTTCACCATACAGCGTCCGATGTAAGGTTTGAAGAAGATAGTAAATGGCAAGCTGCGATCGCCCAATTATCGGGTACAATTCACTGCAACTATCCAAACTGGGTAGAATTTCTTTGTCACGATATCAACGTCCACGTACCTCACCATATTTCTACAGCAATTCCCTCTTACAACTTGCGGTTAGCTTATCAAAGTCTTCAAGAAAATTGGGCGGCGTATTTGCATGATGAGTGTAAGTTTTCTTGGGCGCTGATCAAAGACGTTACCGATAAATGTCATCTCTACGATGAAAAAGATTGTTATCAATCCTTTTCGGAGTATCAGCAATCTAAGCAATTAATGTAGCGAATTTGTTGTAGGGGCGTAATGCCTTGCGCCCCTGCATTAATGTTTATAAATTAGGCTGTGGGGAGAATAATCCGCCCAACATTATCGAATCACCGTGTTTTCACGTAGTTAAAATATGTAAACAGTAAATGTTTACGCGATCGCGCGGTTTAATCTTCCCAATCATCTAAGCATAGTGAGGACATACACTAAATAAAATAAAAATTAAAACTATGTCAGTAACCACACGCCCAGAACTCGGAGAATTTAGTAGTATTGTTTGTCTAAAATCCCTAATTGTGGGAGTAGAAGAAACTTTAGGCGCAAAAGCAACAGAAATAGCCTTAATAAATGCTGGTCGTTCTCGTGGTAAAAAACTTGCTGAAGATTTAGGATTAATCGGCTCATCGGAAAGTTTGAGCGAGGTAGCTCAAAAAATGGGTCAAGCTTTAGGTAAAAATGGCACTCGCCTTTGCAAAATTGACAAAATCGTTCAAGAAGGCGAAATTATCAAAGTTTACACATCAGAAACAGTATGTTCGGCGGGAGAACCCCAAGGATCGCCTCGTAAGTGTACTTTTACATTGGGTGCAGTTTGGGGCGCACTAGAGTACATATTAAAGAAAAGATTGGATGGCAAACACACTGAATCTGTTCTCCGAGGTGGCAAACACGATGTGTTTGAATTTACTACTAAATGGGCAATAAACGTTTAAGCCTCAATTTGTCTAACTACTGTTGAAGCCGAATAACTAGCTCCGGCGGTCCCTTCCCCAGGATGAGTGGAATCGCCCACTAACCATAGATGCTTAATCGGGGTGCGATTAGCAAAACCAAAAGGGCCAAAAGTAGGTACTCTTTGCCCAATTCCCCCCACAATTCCTAAATCACGGGCTGTATAACGAGCAAAAGTACGGGGGGTTGCAGCTTCTTGAAAAGTAATTGTTTCGGGGATGAGGTGGAAAAAGTTTGATAGGTGCGCGATCGCATTTTTCGTATATTCTTGCTTCATTGCTTCGTAATCTCCACTCCACCAAGGGTTAGGATCGACAAAAGAAGACGCGATAATTGTTGCAAATCCATCGGGTGCGCGTCCATCGCCGGGATGACTAACGGAGACAAACAAAGAATTATTTTCGCCAATAACTCCTTCTGAGTCGTAGAGAAATTGCAAGTGTGGCGGACAATTAGCCGGAATCGCCTCTTGTTTTACACCCAAATACACCACAAAAGCCCCCGATGCTTGGGGGAGTTTTTCTACTCGGCGAGTGTAGCCTTTAGGTGCATTTTCCCCTAATAATTGCACCAAGTTCTGCACCGTAACATTAGCAATTATTTCATCGGCTATTTGCGTCCAAACTTCACCATTTTTTTGATTGCGAATAACTACACCCGTAGGTTTACCATCTTTTAATTGGATGCTTTCAACGGTATGACGCATCAACAATTTACCGCCATCTCGTTCTAAAGCTTTTACTAATAAGTCGCTCAATACCTGCATACTACCTTGCAAGTGAAACAATCCTTGAGGCAATTGGGAGACATTCAAAGCCGTTGCAGCGTAAAGTAATGCTGTTTCTTCCGTGTCTACTTGAGAATAAAGCTTGAGTTGCAAATCTAAAAAAGTCCGCAAACGGCGATCGCTCTCTAGTCCATAGCCCCGCAGCGCATCTCCTACGGTCATCAATGTATAGGGCAAGGTAATCAGCGTACCAGGGCGTACAGCCTGCATTAGCTGCCACAAATCCCACAAATTGCGGGGAGGTAGTACCGGATCGCGTGCTTGAAACGCCCAACTAGCTTGAAATAAATCTTCTAACAATTTCCAAAAGTCTTGACTACCAGGAAACTGTCTTAACCTTTCTTGTTGCCACTTTTCCGGATTTCTCCATACATTAATTGGTTTGCTTTCCCCTGGCAAATATACCGCACAAGCTGGATCGCAGGGCGTAGAAGCGGGTAAATCTATCTCTAATTCTGAAAATATCCGATGATGAATCCCCCCAGGTTCTAAACCCGCTACTTGAGTTGCACCCACATCAAAGGTAAATCCTTGGCGTTTAAAGGTAGAAGCGCAACCCCCCGGAACTATAGCTTGATCTAAAATTATCACTTCATAGCCGCGATGTGCGAGTAATGCCCCCGCCGTTAAACCGCCAATTCCCGCCCCAATAACGACAATGCGGGATTTATTACTTTTTGCTGGGCTAGGCATAGATGAATAATGAAAGCGTACTATATAAAACTTAACATTTTCTAGAAAAGTGCTGAGAAGTGCGATCGCCTTTGGTAAAAATTTGTTTTGTAGTGTTAATTTTGCTTAGTCTAGGCAGACTAAGTTTGAGCAATTAGTTAAGCCTTCAAGACATGAATCAAAACCCAGAACAGCAAGCGCGCGATCGCACACCCAAAAATACAAGCATTAAGTTGTTAAAAAGCGATCGCCCAAACACTTCAAACTTTACTACAGAATTTTTATGACTCACAATCCTTTGTTGATAGAAAAAATTGGATTAGCGATCGCTTTGAGGTGGGGATGCTTTTTCACTTCTTGTTTAGCAACTCATCAAGTCCGTTGAGGATCAATTCAAGTCCAAACTCAAAATCATGAATACCGTCATAATGACCTCCAATGATTTGATGGGTAAGTTGATTGAGGTAAGGGTACTCCTGAGCGGGGATGAGTGGAAGCCCTTTCTGCGCCGCTTCGGAATATTCCGCTTCCTCAAAGGGAAAGTTTAGTTCCTGAAGCGTAAAGCCATAGATATGACTGTCGATGGCATTCCAAGCACGATCTGCCATCTCGAAGGAAAAGCCCGCTTTGTGCAAACAACCTAGCGTTGCGTTTACATAGCGCAACATCGCCGCTCCCACATTAACCCGTGAAACGATCAGCATCGTAGACCAAGGGTGACGCAAAAGCATCTCATGGGCGGAGTTCGCTCGCCGTCGCATTGCCAACTTCCAGTCAATTTCAAGGTTAGGAAGATCAATTTCAGCGATCGCCAGGTCCACAATGCCATCTAGCACGTCGTCCTTGTTCGCTACGTGGTTGTACAGCGACATCGCCTTAACTCCAAGTTCCTCCGCCAACTTCCGCATTGAGAGCGCCTCAATGCCCCCCTCGTCAGCCAAATAGAGTGCAGCGTCTAGTACCCGCTCCCGACTCAACGGGACTGGGGACGCAGTATCGGGTTTGCTCGTCTTAGCCATCTAACCTTTCTCACATCAACTTTTAACATCCAAACCAAGCCTAGTTCTGGGGCTTAGTTCGCTTTTCATCTTGACAAACTTACGCCGTAAGTTATGCTTGCAGTGTAAGTCAAAATGGTGCAGGCTCACTCCTGAGTCAGTATTCTGCCCAATTGGAGAGAAGGCTATGAAAACATCGAATGCCCTCACCCCTGCCCAAGGGGATAACAAAGAGAATGGCAAAATGAAAGCGATCGTTCAGACCGAATACGGTTCAACGGATGTATTGAGTTTGCAAGAAGTTGACAAGCCTGTAGTAACAGATAATGGCGTGTTGGTGCGGGTTTATGCTGCGTCCGTCAATGCCGGGGACTGGCATTTGATGCGAGGAACTCCATTTTTCAGCCGCCTTCTTTTTGGGGGGCTACTCAAGCCAAAGATTGCGATCCTCGGCTCTGATATGGCAGGACGGGTTGAAGCTGTTGGCAAAGATGTCACGCAATTTAAGCCTGGTGATGAGGTCTTTGGGGATTTGTCTGAGTGTGGTTTTGGGGCATTTGCCGAGTACGTCTGTGTTATAGAAACGGCATTGGTGCTAAAACCAACCAATGCCTCCTTTGAAGAAGCTGCAACTGTTCCGGGATCGGCTCTTGCCGCTTTGCAGGGTTTACGGGATTTTGGGCAACTTCAGCCAGGGCAGAAGGTGTTAATCAATGGTGCCTCCGGTGGGGTGGGGTCGTTTGCGGTGCAAATTGCCAAAACCTTTGGCGCTGAAGTGACTGCCCTATGCAGTCCGAAAAAAATGAACATGGTGCGATCTCTTGGTGCAGACTATGTTGTTGACTATACAAAAACAAATATTACCAAAAATGAGCAGCGTTATGACCTCATACTTGATATGGCAGCCTACCGTTCAGTGTTTGACTATTTGCCACTATTAACCACCGAGGGAACTTACCTTTTAGTCGGCGGATCTGCTGCTCAATTTCTCCAGATGATGTTTCTTGGCGATTGGATTTCGAGAATTAGTCGCCGGAAAGTAAAATATCTAGCCTGCAAACCAAATCAACAGGATCTCCTCACGTTGAAAGAATTGATCGTGGCAGGGAAAATCGTCCCCTTTATCGACCAGTGCTACAACCTTAGTGAAGTCCCCGCAGCAATTCGTCACCTCGAACAGAGGCAGGTAATGGGGAAAGTCGCCATTCGGGTTTGACCTCTAGTATCTCGTCTTTTTATAGGAAGTCAGCGTTCAGATTTTCTAGCTTTTGCTGGCACTAAAGCCATTACTTATCTAAACTTGGGATTGCACCACCGCAAATATATAAGGTATTTTTATGAAAACTCCGCAAACAGTAAAAGCCTTAGAAGAATTAGGTAGAGTTCAACTATCTAAAAGCTTTTTTATGCGAGAGTTTCTTTATTCAGAAATTGCTCAAATAGAAAACCTCAGCAATATTCCCGAAAATCCAGAACTTGCGATCGCATCTGGCAAAAACTTATGCCAAAAAGTATTAGAACCAATCCAACAGCAGCTAGGCAGAATTACTATTCGTTCGGCTTATCGTTCCCCTGAAGTGAACGCAAAAGGTGCAGAAAAAAACTATAACTGTGCAGCTAATGAATCAAACTATGCAAAACATATTTGGGATGTACGAGACGCTAACGGTTATATGGGCGCGACAGCCTGCATTATTGTTACTTCGTTTATTCCTTACTATGAAAGGACAGGAGACTGGACGGCTTTGGCTTGGTGGATTTGCGATCGCATTCCCGATTATGCTGAACTAACATTTTTTCCTAAATATGCAGCTTTTAATATTAGTTGGCATGAAAACCCAAACTATCCCAAATTTATCTATAGCTACGTAAAAGATCCCCACACCAATAAAAATAGTGGATATTTAACGAAGGAAGGGATGAGCAATTTTACAGGTTCTCACACCGAATTTTATCAAGAATTTGTCCAAGGGTTGTGAAATTAATAGGGTAAAGTTTTTTTACTAAAATGAGCGTAAAAGTGCGATCGCGTAGAGGAAAAATAAAAGAGGTAAAAATGCTAACCAGTGTTGAAGGAATTTATCGCAATGGTCTTGTAGAACTTGTAGAAAGCCCTAAAGATGTACTTGAAGGGGCGCGAGTTATTGTAACTTTTGTTCCATCTAACACAATTGACTTAGCATCTCAGGGAATTGATAAAGCACAGGCTGAAGTTTCGAGTTTAGCGACTTTTGCCGAAGATTGGAATCACCCGCAAATGAGTATATATGACGACTACGACACAGCCAAAGCACACCTTTAAATGAGAGAAAATTATCCGACGTAAGGAAAACTGATTTTTTTAATGCTGATTCCAAATGCAGAGAATGCCATCGTTGATATTCGCAAACTTCGTGATTATTGCCTGAATCTTGAACATGATGAAGGAAAACACAAAGCCTTACTATTTTTAACAATCTTTGGTATGACAGCCAACGACGCGGAAAACTTGCGCCAAATTCTTCTAGAAGTTATCAAAACTCACGAAGCCAAATTAGGGCGACAAGATGAATTTGGACAACGCTATACTCTAGACTTTCAGCTTGAATGGCAAGATAGAAGGGGAATAGTTCGTAGTGGTTGGATGATCGAACAAAGTTTTGATATTCCCAAATTAACTACCTGCTACCCTCTATAATTTTTGAGGTATGAAACTATGACAACAAAGGAAGTCAAATTATTAGATGTAGTTGCCCTTACAGTCGATCTCCCCGAATATAACTTGTGGCGCGGACAGGTTGGTACAGTGGTGGAAATATTAGCTGATGGCGATGCCTTTGAAGTAGAATTTAGCGATCGCAACGGACGCACCTATGAGTCAATGGGTTTACGTCTAAGTCAAATTATGGTGTTGCGTTTTGAACCAGCATCTCCCGATTCTGCCCGTGAAATGGTTACAGTGTAAGCAGTTTAATTTTGACATCCACAGCTTTTAGAAAAACACTACCCTAAATGAACTCATCGATTATTGACGAAGTTTTTGAACGATTGAAAGTAATGCCTCAAAGCTTGCAGCAACAAGTGCTTGAATTTACAAAGGCTCTAACAGATTCAACTACTGTAAAAGGTGTTCCCGGTTCTCAACTACTACGTTTTGCAGGTACTATTCCATTAGACGAGCTTAATTTGATGAACGAAGCTATTAACCAAGACTGCGAACAAGTAGATGGCAATGAATGGTAGTTACTTGCTGGATACCAATATTGTTATTGCGCTGTTTGCAGATGAGATAGAAGTTAAAAACAGCCTTGCAAAGGCTAACGAAGTTTTTATTTCCAGCATTACGGTTGGTGAATTGTACTATGGCGCAAAAAAATCCGCGCGTTCAACGGAGAATTTGGAACGAATTAAAAATTTTGTCGCTAGTATTACGGTGCTTGGGTGCGATCTAAAAACGGCTTATTGCTATGGAGAGGTTAAAAATAAGCTGCGTTTTAAAGGTAAACCACTACCTGAAAATGATATTTGGATTGCTGCTATTACACTTCAATATAATCTTACGCTCGTTACACGCGATGCTCATTTTCGGGAAGTTGAAAATCTGCAAACTATTACTTGGTAAATTGCAGGGATAAGCAGCATAAAGCGTAACTATGGGCAAAATTGAACAAAAATTTAATAACTGGCATGGCAACCTTAATTTAGTTTATGCCCAGCATCAAGGCAAAACTCAGGTAATTCATAGTCAAATGAAAGCACCACTAAAAGTACAACGTCCGTTTTATCCAGAAGGCGGGGTTTGTCATAGTGTAGTGTTGCATACGGCGGGGGGAATTGTGGGAGGCGATCGCAATAATCTATCTTTTCACCTCCAACCCCACTCCCAATCCTTGATTACGACTGCAACGGCAAGTAAAATTTATCGCAGTAATGGCTTGCTTGCAAAGCAAAATATCCAAATGCAAGTAGATACAGATGCTTGTCTAGAATGGTTGCCTCAAGAAACGATTGTATTTGATGGGGCAATATATCGCCAAGACTTGCAAGTAGAATTAGCACCAGGCGCTAAATGGTTGGGTTGGGAAATTACTAGGTTTGGACGCACAGCAAAAGGAGAAAGGTTTTTACACGGCGATTGGAAATCTCATACAGAAGTTTGGCAGCAAGGCTTACCCTTATGGATAGATAGACAATGGCTACCCGCCGGAGAAAAAATTATTGATAGTCCTCATGGTTTAGCTGGATTACCAATTGTGGGAAGTTTAGCTTGGATTGGGCAACCTGTAGAACCAGAAATAGTCGAGAAAGCAAGGGTTTTGTTTCCTAATAATAGTAGTAGCCAAGGTGGGGTAACTCGCTTGCCAATGGGCTTATTGTGTCGTTATCGTGGATCTTCGTCAACAGAAGTGCGAAACTGGTTTACGGAGATTTGGCAATTATTGCGATCGCCCTATTTAAACCGATCTATTTGTCTACCGAGAGTTTGGCAACGATAAAGGAATTATGCAACTTACTCCCCAAGAAAAAGATAAATTACTAATTTTTACGGCGGCTTTGGTGGCAGAAAGACGCAAGGAAAGAGGCTTAAAGCTAAATTACCCCGAAACTGTCGCCTACCTCTCCGCAGCGATATTAGAAGGTGCTAGAGATGGGCGGACTGTAGCCGAATTAATGACTTATGGCACAACTCTATTAACGCGAGATGAGGTAATGGAAGGCGTACCAGAAATGATTGCCGACGTACAGGTAGAAGCAACTTTTCCTGATGGCACAAAATTAGTTACCGTTCACAATCCAATTTTGTAGCTTTAAACAAAATTATGATTAAAAGCTAAGTCAGGTTCGCTAAGATTGCGGGTTTCTTCATCTAACACTTTAACTAAGCGGTTGTAAATTTCCTGTGCTTGTTGCGGAGAATCGCCAATACTTGTAACTCCAAGCTTGCCAAACTCGGAAAGGCAACCCATTAAGTGAAAAATTATTCCCGTTTCTGTGCCAGAGTCAAAATGTAGCCGATTGGTAGCGATAATATCCATCAAATCGTTGGGTAGTAATCCTTTATAGCGTTCTTTTTGCAGGTTGTCAGTGGCAGTATAATATTTTTCGCGTCCCTGCTGGCTGTAAAATAGTCCGGTGGAAAGGTCGTAACGTCCGTTAGTTAGCAGTTTCAAGGTCATAAAGGGGTGAGTAGTACCACCTTTACGCAAATTGATTTCGATCGCCTGAATATCCCAATAATCGCCCTCATTTCCAGGATGGCGCACGGCAATAAAATCAACTCCAAATCTCTCTAACGCGCCTTTTTCCGCCAAAACTCTGCCAACTTTTAACCCCAAGTCTTGAATCCGCATCCGGTAAGCAATATCGGCGGGAAACCGACAACCAAGATATATTTGTCCGTCGGGACCGCCTAAAATTTGGTCGTGGGTAGATAATATTTCTACTTCACCATTGGGGGTAATTCTCCCTTGGACGCTAGGACTGCGCTTTTCTTCCCCTTCGACAAACTCCTCTACTATTGCCCCAATTTCAGGAATTCGCCCCGAAAAATTCTCCCAATTTTCCGATTTTGCTTGAAAGCGCATTTGCTGTAATTGTTGCTTAATAGCTTCAGGCTTTTCTTGGGAAGATATATTTTGAATTGGTCTTAAATCAAATAAAGCATTAGCTTCGCCGGAAATTCCTTCATTGAGTTTAACTACCAGGCGTTTTAATTGCGGCTTGCATTTCCACAGTTCGCTAATAGCTGCAACTAATTCCTCGACATTCCACAGGCTTTCGTTAGTGCCATCGGGGTAAGGAATCCCACTTTCGGCAAAGATTTGTCTACTACCGCTTTTTGTTCCCCAAATTTGCAAGCTGGGATCGCAAGCATACAACGGTACACCAATTTCTACAGATAAATCTCTCTCCCAATTGGAGGAGTTATAACAAATCATAAAAGACTTTCCAGGACGTAAAGCTTGACGCAATCGCGCCATCAACCGGGGACGTTCTAAGATTTTTTGAGTTAGGGGTTTGTTAGAAGAATCGTAGGTAGAAAGTAATAGTAAGCGATCGCGCGCATGAGAAAAAGGTATCCCCGGCAACAACTGCAAATAGTAATCTATAACACTGGGATGCAGTGGTTGAGACGTAACATAAATTAGTCGAGTGCGGGGATTTTGCAAGCGAATCAAGGAAAATAACAATCTTTCTTCGTAGTGGTGAACGCCGTCAATTTTCAGCAATTCCCGCCGATCTAAGCTTAGAGATGGAATGACTAAAATATCTCCATCACTGCGATCGAAATCCTGCACCGTATGCCAGTGTTCGCGCAAACTTGCCTGCAATTGGCGAAATTTTATTTCTTGTTCTGATAAAAGAGAACCATCTATTATTTGCATCGCCTCAGTCCTGCCACCATCGCCTATAAATGCGATTTTACTGTGCCGACTGAGGCTTGCAACATACATCTAGAGAACGAATAAGTTAAATTATCGTCCCATCCTTAATTACGGCATTTTTCATCACCACGACAATGCCACTACGAATATAGAAACCTTGACTTTCTTTCTCGGCTTCTTGGACGCGATCTTTATTAATTATCTGCACATCGCAGCCAATCCGAGCATTTTTGTCAATTATGGCGCGACGAATAACGCTATTTGAACCAATTCCTAAAGGAACTTGGGTAGTTTCACAATCAGATTTTTCTTCAGCAAAGGGTTGATAAAAGTCTGCGCCCATAATTAAAGAGTCATCAATAATACAACCTGATTCAATGCGCGATCGCACTCCCAAAACTGAATGCTGAATCCGACAACTTCTTAAAATGCAACCTTCGCCAATAATTGATTCTGTCACCTGGCAATCTAGCAGCTTACTGGGGGGCAAATAACGAGAGCGAGTGTAAATTGGGGCTTCCTCATCATAAAAGCTAAAAGGCGGGTGCGGTTGCTTTGTCAGCGCCAAATTAGCCTCATAAAATGCCTCTATCGTCCCGATGTCTTCCCAATAACCATTAAACAAGTAAGCTTGAACGTTGAGATCCTTCGCCGCCGCCGGAATAATCTCTTTGCCAAAATCTGTTTGATTTAAAGATTCTTTCAAAAGTTTAATCAAAACTTCTTTTTTGAAGACATAAATCCCCATCGAAGCGATGTAGGGTTTTTGCTGTGCTTCTTCTTTAGTCAAACCCAAAATGGTTGTATCAACCTGCATTTTGCGTAATTCGTCACCCTTGGGCTTTTCGCTAAAGTCTACTATTCGCCCATTGTCGTCAATTTTCATTAACCCAAAGTCAGAAGCCAAACGTTCAGAAATGGGAACAACCGAAAGGGTAATATCTGCCCCGGTTTCGCGGTGACGTTGGACAAATAAGCGGTAATCCATGCGATAGAGATGATCTCCCGACAAAATCAGGTATTCATCAACATCCCATTCCTCCAATAGCCAAATATACTGACGTACCGCATCGGCAGTTCCTTGAAACCAATTAGGGTTTTCTGGAGTTTGCTGGGCGGCTAATACTTCCACAAAGCCCTCGGTAAAGCCAGCAAAACTATAGGCACGGGCAATGTGACGATTGAGAGAGGCGGAGTTAAATTGCGTCAGGACATAAATTTTGTAAATTTCTGAATTGATGCAATTACTAACAGGAATATCGATGAGGCGATATTTGCCTGCTAAGGGTACGGCGGGCTTGGCGCGTAGCTTGGTTAGGGGATAAAGCCGAGTGCCAGCGCCGCCCCCTAAAATGATCGATAATACTTTTTTCATAAATAACTGCTCTTACTGCCAATCAACTCCCAAGTTTAGTGTCTGACTGTGTGGGGCAGTTGGCAAGGGGGGAAAGCAATTTAGTATTTATTGACAACAAGAAACTTAGCTATTGGAAGCTTTGGGGTAGGCAATTCGCTTGTGATGAAATTGCAACCAAACTTTAACAAAAATTTCGGCAATGCGAGACATTTGATCGCGGGTTAGTCCCGAATTTATCATTTGATTATCTTGCCAGCGCGATCGCAATATTTTATTTACCATTGCTAAAGCTTCTTCATAAGTGGCATCTTTAAGGCTTCTTAATGCCGCCTCGCAAGCATCAGCCAACATGACTATCCCCGTTTCCGGCGATTGAGGAATTGGGCCATCGTAACGAAAATTTCTTTCATCCACCACAATCCCTGATGGATTATCTACCTCGGCGGCTAATTGCTGGGCTTGGTGGTGAAAATAAGCAATTAAAATCGTGCCTTGGTGTTCGGGAATAAAGGCTCTAACGGCTTTAGGCAAACGGTATTTGCGCGCCATAGCTAATCCGGCGCTGACGTGCTTTTTAATAATTTCCGCACTCAACCAAGGATTATTAATTTCGTCGTGCTTATTGGGTCCACCCATTTGATTTTCAATAAAGCTTTGGGGGTCGTGTAATTTACCAATATCGTGATAAAACGTACCTGCCCTGACTAACTCCACATTACAAGCAAGTTCTTTGGCTGCGGCTTCCGCTAAAGTTGATACAAATAAAGTGTGTTGAAAAGTGCCAGGAGCGTTCGTTGCTAGACGTTTTAAGAGTGGTCGATTGGGGTTAGCAAGTTCGGCGAGGCGAATAGGAGTTACGAGGTCAAATAGATACTCTAAGTAAGGGCTTAAGCCAATAGCGACAATACTCCAAGCTAACCCCGAAAGCCCTACTAATCCTGCTTGTTGCCAGCGAACATACCAACCAATATTAATTTGGTTAAAAATAAAATCTATCAGTAAAAATACCGTTGCTTCAATTAAACCCACCGCCACGCCTAATAAAGCTAATTCTTCGCGCGATCGCATTTTTCCGGCTAAACTACTTGCAAGTACGCCCCCAGCCGCCCCTGCCAGCAAATAATCTACGTCTATACCCAAGCTCGCTGGCAATAATACGGTTACTAAGGCGATAACTGCAAACCCCAAAGAACGACCGTAGAAACTACCTAAAAGCAAGCCAATAGCCGGCAAGCTTGTATAGTTTACGCCTAAAGTTGCAATCAAAATTGTACTCAAAGTTAGCAACATTGCTAAAATGCGATCGCGCTGCTGTAAATTACAACCAAGTTGTCTTTTGACTAGGGTAAAAACGCCCAAGGCGGCGCTGACAAAAAATCCTAGTTGCCACAATCCGTACCAGTTAATTTCCCGCCGACTTAAATCAAAACGATCTAAAAGGACAAAGGCGGTGTGGTTTATTTCTTGTCCAGCCGTGACAATGGTTTCACCTTGCTGAACTTCTAACATTACAGTGTTTACTGCTAGGGCGGCATACTCTGCTTGCTTTTTTGTTTTGGCAACGTCGTCAACTAAGTTTGGTTGCAAAACGTCTATTAATAGTTCCCTTGCCCAAGTTTCGACCGTTTTTGGTAATCGGGTATTGGGATCGGGGGATTTTAACTGTATATTTATAGCGGATTGAATAATATCTGGTGGTAGACCGGGGGCAATTCCTTGAGTTAAGATGCGATCGCTACTGTTATTAATTGCCGCTTGGGTGATTTTCCACTCCTTATCTGACAATTCCAGCAACAACAAGTTGTTTGGTAATTCTCTACTATCGCTGATGTCTTGAGCTTTTGCTTGGCTGTATTGTTGCCGAATTTGAGTAATTTTATTAATTAATTTAGCTACTGTTTGCGGCGAAGTTCTCCAACTATGAGCTTGCAATTCTATAATCGCTTCTGCTGTGGGATTATTTGCTGGCATACTGGGCTGATTTTTACTACCCGATTGATTTAGTAAAGTTGTTGTTACTAATTTCCAGTCTGATTTTGGGCAGCTACGCAGATAACGTTGCACGGAAATTGATAAAGTTGAGGTTTCAACAAAGGGAAAACTTCCAGCTATTGACCGACTTTCATTAATTGAATCGAGGACTACTTGCAGTTGGGCTTGAACTTGTTGGTTTACTGTTTCGTTAATTTTTAATATCGGTGCGGCAATGGTTCGGGCGGCTTTGCGTTCGGCTTTTGTTGTTTCAATGTCTTCTACGCGAACGTTGTAAGGCGCGGTAATAGTTTGCGGGGCAATTGTACCTATAGCTAATCGCGGTTGATTGTAAAATCTATGTCCTAAAACTGTAGTTAAGGCGATCGCTGTCAAACAAAAAACTGCTATAGAATGATACTTTTCTAGCCCCCGCCAAAGTTTTAACCAGGAGGTGACAAAAGAACTCAAAAATCCCAATTTTTGGAAATTTTGGTTTGTGCTTGCACGCGAGTGGCTTAACAACTTTTGTTGTCGCCCTTGGTTCTTTTGGAAGTCAAACAAGCGCAGTTTTTTCATTGCCTACCATCGCCAACAACCGCTAGAAAGCAAACAAAAAAACAATTTTTAGCTATTAATTTTTGTTGCCACACTATAACTATTTAACCTGTGCGCGATGTCTGTTTAAACTTAGATTACTTTGAATTATTTTTTACTACCTAGTAGCTGGCAGGTCTTCTATCTAAAGTTAACTTCTTTAACGCGAACGGATAACGCGCGGTGCAGCCACTGCCGTAGATGTTAGTTTTGCTTCGCTGTTGTACATTCCCGACCATACCGCAACTAAGTAATCTGATAATTGTAACATTTCTGTCTGGGCGCTAGTTTGAGTATCTACAAATATTGTCTGCCAACTACTAGGAATGCTGAGGGCGCTATTGTAAGCGCCCGATAATGCGCCCACAATTGCACTACTTGTAAATGGCGATAACATACTTCTTTTTACGCTTAATTTTAAGTCTTCGGCGGTACTCAAAAAGTAATAGAAAGCTAAGGCTATTGATGTTGTAAGGCAACTTTTGTTTTGGTTTAATTGGGTTATAGTTCTTTCTACCCCTGCTTTTTGCTCTAATAGCGTTTGAACTTGAATCAATTTGTCTATTAAATCGGTGCTGGGCGCGTCTATAAATGTAACTATCTGAGGTATTAGCTTGTAGGGGGTAAATTCTTCGGTCAAAGCTTGGGCGATCGCATATCCTAAAGCTAATATACTTTCTTGAATTATTAGGTCATTTTCCCAAATACTACCTACCAACAGCAAATTTTGCCGTAATTTAATTTTGTTATCGTGGTAAAAAAGTGCTAACGGTAAAGTAGCAATAATAGCCTGCAAAGGTGTTAGTTTTGATATTGGCAGCTTTTCAAGCCAATATTCTCGCTCAAATCTGCCCAATTCTACTAAACTCTGCGCTCCTGGAATTATAACTTTTGCTATCTGGGGATATTGTCGTGGCTGAGTAATTTTCTCTCCCAAGGTTACACCTAATAAAGTGCCACGAAATCGGCTAGTTATTGAGTAACGCATGAGGTAACACTGCCAATTTTTACAATCAACAAAATTGATTAATTTATTTTCAGTTTGTAGCTAAATGATGAACTAACGCCTGTAATCCTAGTCGATAACTTTCTGCGCCAAATCCGCTAATTTGTCCAATAGCTACTGATGCAATATACGAGTGATGGCGGAAAGCTTCACGCTGATAAATGTTACTCAGATGAACTTCCACCGTGGGCTTTTTCATAGCAGAAATTGCATCGCGAATTGCTACGCTAGTGTGAGTATAAGCACCAGCATTAATTAAAATTCCGTGATGTTCGGTCGCATTATGGATAGCGTCGATTAATACACCTTCGTGGTTTGATTGCAGTGGCAAGATTTGCACCTGCAACTTTGATGCTTCGCTCATTAACAAGCAATTAATTTCATCCAATGTCACCACACCATAAATCCCTGGTTCGCGTTTTCCCAAAAGATTTAGATTTGGGCCGTGTAGCACCAAAATACTAAATAGTTCCAACGGTTTTGGCACAATACTACACTAACGACGACGGGATCTGTCGTTAACAGGAATGGGGATAAGTTCTGGCTCTGCTTCTGGCCCCAATAATGTTTCTATCAGCTTACGCGCCCAGTCCTTTAGCTTTTCCAGTACCTTTTCGATGTAGTCCATTGAGCCGATTGCTCCTACAATATCTGTTTAGTTTTCTAATCTACGTTAAAAATAACGAAATCTTACGACACATTAGATTATCTTAAGCTTATCATGCCGCTCTAAAGCAGATTCATCTTAGCTAAAGAGAGGCAAACAACTTAAAATTAATTTTTTTAACATTTGTACATATATCTTAACTTATTGTGGGAACTTATGCCGTTAATAGTTGACGGCGGAGACAATCAAGAGCGCTGCAAAGGCTGAGGTGACGTATTAAAGCCCGGTCTTTTGTGTCTCCAAAGCGAAACTCAAAACTTGTGACTTGACCATTTTTCATTGCCAAACCAACATATACTAGCCCAACAGGTTTATGGTCGCTACCGCCCTCTGGCCCCGCAATTCCGGTAATGCTTAAGCCCCAGGTAGTCCCAAGTAAATTTTTTACACCCAGCGCCATTTGTTCGGCAACTACAGCACTTACAGCCCCTTGTGCTGCCAATTGTTGGCCATCAACTTTGAGGAGAGAAGTTTTTACTCGATTGTCATAGGAAATTACACCACCGAGAAAATATTGAGAACTTCCCGGCACAGTAGTTAGCATCTGTCCCAATCCGCCGCCCGTGCAAGACTCCGCCACACTTAAAGTTTTCTCAGAGGCGAGAAGTAGCTGCCCAACAATGGAGGCTAAGGTGTCATCATCAGCGCCAAAGTAATGTTTGCCTGCAATTAGCTTTAATTGTTCGACTACGGGCTGTAGTATTTGCTCTGCTTGGGCTACAGAAGTAGCTAGAGCCGAAACGCGCAATTTAACTTCGCCCAAACTGGCATAAGGAGCAACAGTTGGATTAGACAAGTCAAAAAAGGGAACTACTTTTTCGGCTAAAGCTGACTCGGCAATTCCCCAAAATTTCAAGGTGCGGCTGTAAATAATTTGTTGACCGAAGCCGCGACTTTGCAAGTAAGGGACAGCACTTTGCGTCCACATCTGATACATTTCTGAGGGTACGCCAGGGAAGGTAAAAATAATTAGCCCAGCTTGGGATTCCCAGATGACTCCAGGGGCAGTGCCGCTTTGATTGGGTAAAATCTTCGCTCCTAGAGGTAACAGTGCCTGCTTGCGGTTGCTAGGGGTCATTGGGCGATCGCGCTGGGCGTATTTATTAGTAATATCGGCAACGATTTCGGGATGCTCTACCAAAGTCACGCCAAAAAAGTCTGCCAAAGTTTCGTGAGTAAGATCGTCGGGTGTAGGGCCAAGTCCACCAGTAAAGATGAGAATTTGGGCTATTTCTTCAGCCTCGCGCGTCCTAGAGATGGCAATTTCTACAACTTGCTTGATTCTCATTGGATTATCGCCAACCACCGTTTGATAATAGTGACTAATCCCAAGACTTGCTAATTGGGTAGCTAAAAACTGGGCATTACTATTAAGTATGCTGCCTAGCAATAACTCTGTTCCTACACAAATAATTTCCGCACTCATAAATATTTTTTAGCTTAATTACCAACTACCCCTGATTAAGATTGCCTAGCGTGTCGCCAAACGTGCCAACTAGCGTAACTAAGTAAAGAAGTTGCAGCCAAAGCGTAAGCAATACCGCTAGGAATACCAGCGAAGGCTAAGGCTAAACTACCAACCCACAAAGTTAATGCGTAAATAAATAACACCGTTAAACGATGGGACAAACCCGCTTGCAGCAATCGGTGATGGAGGTGACTTTTATCAGCAAGAAACGGCGATTTGCCTTTCCTTAGCCGTGTCAAAATTACTGTAGACATATCTACAATTGGCACAGCCAAAATTAAGTAAGGTAGTAGTACCGCCGTTACTGCTGTACCTTTAACTAAGCCAATTACACCTACTCCAGCCAAGGTAAAGCCCATATAGTAAGCTCCACCATCGCCCATAAAAATCTGTGCGGGATTAAAGTTGTAGCGCAAAAACGCCAACGCCCCCCCAGCCAAAGCCGCCGCAATTAAAGCCGCAGCGCTTTGTTGCATAAATAGCGTCACAATCAGCATTACTACCGCCGCAATGCCCGATACTCCCGCCGCCAAGCCATCTAAGCCATCAATCCAATTAATGGCATTTGCCATGCCTACAAGCCAGATTACGGTAATGGGTAAACTCAGCCAGCCCATTTGGACTAGCCCGATTGCAGGAATACTGAGAAAATCAATATGTACGCCCATTACCCAAGCTAAGGTAGCAAAAATAATTTGTAATAGCAGGCGCACAAAAGGAGATAAGTTAAATAAATCGTCGGCTAAACCGATCGCAAAAAAAGCTAGTCCACCGAGGGTAACTCCCCAGATTTCCCACTCAATTTCTGGGGGGAGAATGCCAAAGCCACCAGACCACCAAACCGTTAATAGGGCAATAAGAGAGCCTAAAAAGATTGATATTCCGCCCAAACGCACCATTGGGCGCTGATGAACTTTGCGATCGCCTGGTGCGTCAACTTTGCCGCTTTTAATCCCAATAGTTTTGACGAGCGGTGTAGTCCAAATTACTACTAAGGCAGAGACGAGAAAGGCAATAAGATGATAAATCTGATAAGGCATTTGCTATCAAGGGCTTGCCGATACAGAATTTTTGGGCAAAATTGCCATCAGTTTACTACAGTTAAGGCACAAATTTCTGTTTGTAATCAAATAGAGACGTTCCCTGGGAACGTCTCTAAGTTTAAACTAAGGCAGCTACGGGAATTGTCAGATGCGGATACAAAGGAAAACGATCGCATAATGCCGCTACTCGATTTCGACAATCTTGAGCTACTGTTTCATCTTGGGGATTAAGCAAGCGATCGCTAATTATATTAGCAATCTCTGTAAATTCTATTGTCCCCATGCCTCTAGTTGTCATGGCGGGCGTACCTAAGCGCAAGCCGCTAGTTACAAAAGGCGACTGAGGATCGAAGGGAACGGTATTTTTATTGGCAGTAATATTCACACCACTAACTAATCTATCGCCCTCTTTTCCGGTCATCTCAATACAGCGCAAATCTACCAGCATCAAATGATTGTCTGTGCCGTTGGAAACAATTTTAAAGCCCCTTGTTTGTAATTGCGTTGCCATGGTTTGAGCATTGGCAATTACTTGAGCCGAGTAAACTTTAAACTCTTTACTTAGCGCCTCGCCAAAAGCTACAGCTTTACCAGCAATAACGTGTTCTAAAGGGCCTCCCTGAGTTCCAGGGAAAACAGATTTATCTAGCTTTTTGCCCAATTCTTCGTCACCAGTCAAGATCAAACCACCTCTAGGCCCACGCAAAGTTTTATGGGTAGTAGTCGTAACTACATGGCAATGAGGGATGGGGTTGGGATGAAGCCCCGTAGCAACTAAGCCCGCAATATGAGCAATATCGGCGAGTAAATAAGCGCCTACTTCATCAGCTATTTCTCTAAACTTAGCAAAGTCAATAATGCGGGAATAAGCTGAATAACCGCAAATTAATAATTTGGGGCGATGTTGCCGTGCGAGTTCCCGGATTTGGTCGTAATCTAGCTGCTCAGTTACTGGATTAACGCCATAATGACAGACCTTAAACCACTTACCAGATACATTAACTGGAGATCCATGAGTCAGGTGTCCGCCGTGGGACAAGTCCATGCCCATAATTGTATCTCCAGGCTCTAGCAGCGTCAGGAAGACGGCAAAATTGGCTTGCGCTCCTGAATGAGGCTGGACGTTAGCATGAGCCGCCCCAAATAGCTGTTTGGCACGGTCGATGGCTATTTGTTCGATTTTATCTACATACTCACAACCGCCGTAGTAGCGCTTCCCTGGTAGTCCTTCGGCATACTTGTTTGTTAGTACCGAACCTTGGGCAGCAAGTACCGCCGATGAGGTAAAGTTTTCACTAGCAATTAGCTCCAAATGGTCTCGCTGACGTTGGAGTTCTTCATTAATTAATAGCGCGATCGCACTATCAGTTTGGGCAAGAATATCTAAGTTATTTAGGCTCACTTGGGCTATCCCTAGAAATTTCACAAAGGTTTAAATTTTTAGCAAGGCAAAAAATTGCCCAATAGTCCATCATAACCTGTAAATCTTCCCTCCTTTAAGCCATCAATGCCTACTTGCCAAGCCCCAAGCATATTAAACTATGTATTTTTTCTCACAATCTCTTGAGGTGAATACCTTAAAATAGACTTAATTGGAATTAAGACCATACCGGAGAAATTAGGATGTTAGTGATTTTGATGGAAAATCAAATCCTTGCTCCTCAGCACGTTTGTCCAAGCTGTTTGCTTGCCGATCGCACGGGTCAACCCCGTTGGAGTAATGGCAAGTTGCGTTGCGGTCGAGCAATAAGTAAAGTTGCTGTCGAGCAGCCAGAACAATATCAATGTTTAATGGGTTTTCGGATTGCAAATATTGAGTAATGCGATCGCCCTAAAACCAGGAAAAGCCAACAAATCCCTATAATATCTGCGTTATCCTAAAATTATTAGACTTAGTTTCAGGAGAACGCAACTATGAGTTTGCGCGGATCTACAACAATTAAAGAGCGAATTTTTGCTTGCTTACCTTATTTATTGCCGTTGATTGAAGGAATAATCTTTGGAAGATTTTTATTTGCACAGGTGCCAGAGCTAGAGTTATTTTTTGTACCTATTGCTCCTTTGATAATACTTTACGAAAAATTTCCTATTATCTCATTAGTCGTATTCTTTGCCTTATTTTTATTAGTAGTGAGAAATGAATCCATTGCTCATTTCATTCGTTTCAATACAATGCAGGCAATTCTTATCGATATTGTTTTGTTTTTATGTAGCTTTGGGTTAAAAATTTTCGGAAATAGTTTTGCAGCAGAAATCCTTAGCAACACGGTATTTATCGGTTTAGTTGCGGCGGTTGGTTATTCAGTCATTCAGTCGGCTTTGGGTCGTTACGCAGAAGTTCCAGTAATTTCCGAAGCAGTTTATATGCAGGTACGCTAAATAATAGCTGGGAGGAGTTTGGAAACTACAGTATTTTCTAAGCGCCCAATACCTTCAATTTCTACGCGAATGCGATCGCCTATTTGCAATGCTCCCACTCCCGCAGGCGTACCCGTAAGCACTACATCTCCTGGTAACAAGGTCATGATTTGACTAATATAAGCAACCAAAAAGTCTGGGGAAAATACCATCCGCTCAATGGAAGTAGATTGTACAGGTTCTGGATTGTCGTTGAGAAAGGTTTGTAACGTCGCGGCGGCGTTTAACTCGCGGACAATCCAAGGGCCTAAAGGACAAAAAGTATCAAAACCTTTGGCTCTTGTCCACTGTTTGTCTTGTTGTTGCAAATCCCGCGCTGTTACGTCATTAGCAATCGTATAACCCCAAATTTTAGTATGTGCTTCTTGGGGAGTACAGTTAATAGTGCGATCGCCTATTACTAGCGCCAACTCTCCCTCATACTCTACTCTTTGAGATTGAGGCGGATAGGCGATTTCTGTAGAGGTAGGAATAATTGCTGTAGACGGCTTTAAAAATAATAAAGGCTCTCTAGGTACATTTGTTCCCATTTCGGCGGCGTGTTCTACATAATTTCTGCCGACTGCGACAATTTTTGAAGGAGCGCAAGGAGCAAGAATTTGATAGCGAGATGCTTCTAGTTCTAAGTCTATAGGTTGCCCTTGCAACCAAGGTGGAGCATCTAATACTTGGACATTTTGATTAAGTTGCAATAAACCGTAATAAATTCGTCCTTGCAAGTCTTGAACTCGGACGTAGCGCTGCGCCATAAATCATCTTCCTATTTAAAGGTTAATTTCAATTGTTTGGTCATAGATTAGGAGGAGTTTTGCAACTATATATTTTTTGCCTAATTAATTGTTTACTTTAGCTGCCAATTAACATAAATATGTCACTAAAATTGATAATTACTTAAGTTCAATATTTTAGAGCGCAATCTGATACAATAGAAAATCCTTGTTGCTTGACTAGAGTTCAAGCAGCCAAATTGTCCATAAGGAGACTAAGACCCATGCAGATCGTTTACGAAACAATGTATATTTTGCGCCCCGACTTAAGAGAGGAGCAAATAGAGCAAGCCGTTAATAAGTACCAAACCTTTATCCAAGAACAAGGTGCGGAACAAATCGAAATTCAAAATCGCGGTAAGCGTCGCCTTGCTTATGAGATTGGTAAGCAAAGGGAAGGTATTTACATTCAAATGAACTACCAAGGCTCAGGAACTTTAATTGCACCCTTAGAACGCTCAATGCGTTTGAGTGAAGAAGTTATCCGCTACTTAACTATCAAACAAGAAGTTTCAGAAAAGACAACCCCAGAAGATGACGCTGAAGACGAATAATTTCCAAAAGTTAAATTCATAACAACTTTAATGAAAAAAGGCAAAAGACTTATCTTTTGCCTTTGATTTTAAAAATAAATCTTTTCATTATGCAACTACAATAATTTTCTCAACAGTTGCTTTAGCAGCAGCATAGTTATCAAAGATTTCAAATACTGAATCTAGTTGAGTTAATTCAAAAATTAGTTTAACTGGAGGCTGTAAGTTACACAATACAAGTCTACAATTATTTGTACGAGCCATTTTTAAAGCTTTTGCTACTGCTACCAACCCCGAACTATCCATAAACTCAACTTGCTCTAAGTCGATAATTAACAGAGTTTGGGCATTATGGGCATTAGTTACTATTCTTAATTGTGTTTCTAATGCTTTACTACCCTGTAAATCCAAGCGTCCTTGGGGTTGAACTAGAATTATTTGATATTGTTGTGTATTGCTCATAGTTTTTACTTGATACCTAATACCTTTAATAAAGCTAATCCCAACTAGATTGAACTGTAAACTAACTTGTTGGTAACTAACGAATCAATAACCATTTTTTTATCAACTTATAAGATAAAATCAAACTTTCTATTCTTTGTGTATCAAAGATTAACAGAACTACAAAAATAATTTGTGTTGCTGTCAAAATATATTTTTACAGCTAAATAGAATAGAGCGATCTTTTTTAAAAAATTCAGACAAGATAACTGTAAAAACTTACAATCCTCTGTCTCAATTACCTTTATGTAAACATACCTGTTAAAAAAGTTCAGTACTTTCCAAGGTATTTATTGAATCTTTATCCCTCTGAGTCGCTTTTGTAAAGTTTTTGTAAAGCCAACCAGCCCTATCTTCCTTAAATTGCATATTTCTAGGGAGAAAAGACTCCAAAAACGAGTGTTATAGACAATTTCAGGAGTTTTGCAGGGAGTTCATGCCCGTATATTTACTTAGAAAAAGAATTGAGCGCCACCGCACGATCGCCCTCTAGAGACAATTTAAGTTTGACACCCTCGATCCAATCGCGCCAAGATAAAGAATAGTTTTACTTTGTAAAGGCAGCAAATGAATGTCGGCTGAATTCCTCTCATTAGAGACAATCCAAGCAATTGCTCAACACTATGGTTATTGGGCAGTTTTTGGGGGAATACTACTAGAAAATCTCGGTATTCCTCTCCCTGGCGAAACCGTAACCCTAGTAGGAGGGTTTTTAGCAGGTAGCGGTCAATTAAACTACTGGTTTGTTTTGAGTAGCGCTATTTTGGGGGCGGTAATTGGTGGTACTTGTGGTTACTGGATAGGGAGGTATGCGGGATGGACTTTTATGCTCAAACTCGGTAAGTTATTGCGTATCCCGGAAACTAAGTTAGAAGAAATTAAAGCTCAGTTTACTGAAAATGCCGGGAAAGCGGTGTTTTTTGGGCGATTTATTGCCTTACTGAGAGTTTTTTCGGGATTACTAGCGGGAATTGCCCAGATGCCTTTTGGACAGTTTTTTTTGTATAACCTTGTGGGTGCGATCGCCTGGGCTTCAGTAATGGTTACTTTAGCGTTTTTTGTCGGGCGAGTTATTGCTTTAGAACAATTAATTGCTTGGGTAGGTCAATTTACTCTAGTAGCTTTTGGGTTAGTAATTTCTTGGCTATTTATTCCGCCTTGGCTAGAAGCTCGTAAAACTAACAAAGAGTTAAAAAGTGGAGAATAGAGGCGCAAGGTATTACGCCCCTATCTGTTGCTACTTAGGAGTTTTGCTGCGACCAAATTCGCGTTGGTAGTCCCCAAACATAGATAAAGCCTTCGGCGGCTTTATGATCGAACTTGTCATCGGCTCCATAGGTGGCTAAATCGGGGGTATATAGCGATTGAGCAGAGGAGCGTCCGACAATTGTGGCATTACCCTTAAATAACTTGATGCGGACGCTTCCAGTTACTCGCTCTTGGGTTTTTTGGACAAAAGCATCTAAAGCAGCTTTTAAAGGGCTATACCACAGTCCGTTATAAATAATTTGGCTGTAAGTTTCCTCAATACCGCGTTTGTAATGGGTAACATCAGCAGTTAAAGTCAAGCTTTCTAAGTCTCGATGCGCCTGAATTAAAACAAGTAGCGCTGGAACTTCGTAAATTTCCCGCGATTTAATCCCAACTAATCGGTTTTCCACCATGTCGATGCGTCCGACTCCGTGAGTACCAACAAGCTCGTTTAGCTGCTTAATTAGCTCTACTGGAGCAACCTTTTGTCCGTTTAAAGCGGTGGGAATACCACGCTCGAAGCCAATCTCTACATATTCTGGCTCATTTGGGGTATCAGCGATCGCACGGGTCATTAAGTAAATTTCTTCCAATGGCTCGTAGCTAGGATCTTCTAGGGGCCCAGCTTCAATACTACGCCCTAATAAATTGCGATCGATACTGTAAGGAGAAGATTTTTTTACCGGGGAAGGAATGCCAAACTTTTCCCCATAGGCTATCGTTTCTTCCCTGCTCATTCCCCATTCCCGCGCTGGTGCTAAAACTTTGAGATTGGGATTGAGAGCGGCGATGGAAACATCAAAACGAACTTGATCGTTACCTTTTCCAGTACAACCATGAGCTACCGCATCCGCGCCGTATTCTTTGGCTGCATCTACCAGGAGTTTAGCGATTAAAGGACGAGCTAAAGCGGTGGAAAGAGGATAGCGATTTTCGTACAAGGCGTTTGCTTGTAAAGCCGCAAAGGCGTAGTCTTTAACAAAATTTTCTGTTGCATCAATAACTAAAGACTCGCTTGCACCGGATTTTAGCGCTTTTTCCCGGACTGGCTCTAATTCATCTCCCTGTCCTAAATCTGCGGCTAGGGTAATCACTTCTTCAACGCCCCATTCTTTTTTAAGGTAAGGAATACAGACGGAAGTATCTACTCCGCCCGAATATGCCAATACAACTTTTTTAGCACGACCCATTAATTTTTACTTCCCACAAAACAACGAGTCAATATTATCTAACTAATTACGCCCTATTCACAGTTAGCAATGGTACAAATTTGTAGTAATGGATAAATTAAACCAACTAGGCGCGGTTTCTCAAGTGACATACTGGAAGTAAGTGGGATTAATTAGGGGGTGACGAGTGTTTTTTAGTGTTGTTATTCCAACTTACGATCGCTTGCCAATTTTACAAAAGTGTCTTAAAGCTTTAGAAAAACAAGATATTCCGGCGGAGAGTGCGATTAGTGGCTATGAAATTGTGCTTGTAGATGATGGCTCAACGGATGGCACTTTAGAATGGTTAAAATCGGCGACGGCGGATTTTCCTCATGTAAAAGCTTACTTGCAAGACCACCAAGGGCCGGCGGCGGCACGTAATCTCGGCGTAGAGAAGGCTACAGGGGATACAATTATTTTTATTGATAGCGATCTAGTTGTCACGGAAACCTTCTTGAAGGCTCACGCAAAGGCGCTACAGGAAGCGGGAAGCGATCGCGTTTTTACTTACGGACGGGTAATCAATACTTGTAACTTTGATTCTCCTACTTCTGAACCTTACAAACTTACAGATTTTTCGGCAGCTTATTTTGCTACCGGAAATGTAGCGATTGCTCGTCACTGGCTAGATAAAGCGGGTTTATTTGATACGCGCTTTCAACTTTACGGCTGGGAAGACTTAGAACTTGGTGTAAGACTAAAAAAATTAGACTTAAAATTAATCAAGTGTCCTGATGCTGTAGGCTATCACTGGCATCCTCCCTTTGCTTTGGCGCAAATTCCTAACTTGATTGATAAAGAAATTCAACGGGGACGGATGGGAGTATTATTTTATCAAAAACACCCTACTTGGGATGTGCGGATGATGATACAAATGACAGCGTTACATCGGCTTTTGTGGGGCATTCTGTCGGTAAATGGGCTGCTAAATGAAAAGACAATGGCTCCCTTTTTACAATGGCTAATTAACCAAAATAAACCCCAATTAGCGCTAGAAATTGCCAGGATTTTTCTTAACTGGTATAACGTTCGGGGTGTTTATGCTGCCTACGATCAAATGCGTCAAGCTTCTAGTTCGTGATATACTAGAAGGGTTGTCTAAACTCACACATCCAGTTTTTTCGGGTGTTTCTTAGTTAGAAATACGCCTGGATGGAGGATTAACCCGAATAGGAGCAAAAAATATGCCAGTAGTTTCATTGGCTCAAATGATGGAGTCGGGAGTTCACTTCGGGCATCAAACCCGGCGGTGGAATCCAAAAATGGATCGTTACATTTATACGTCTCGCAATGGCGTACATATCATTGACTTGGTGCAAACAGCCCAGTTGATGGACGACGCATACAACTATATGCGGACAGCCGCAGAGCAAGGGAAAAAGTTTCTATTTGTTGGTACTAAGCGCCAAGCTGCCGGGATTATTGCCCAAGAAGCTACTCGTTGCGGCGCTCACTACATTAACCAGCGTTGGTTGGGTGGAATGTTGACCAACTGGGCAACAATCAAAACCCGCGCCGAACGGTTGAAAGATTTGGAACGCCGGGAAGAAACGGGGGCATTAGATTTGTTGCCCAAGAAAGAAGCTTCTATGCTGCGCCGGGAAATGACTAAGCTGCAAAAATACCTTGGTGGTATTAAAACTATGCGGAAAATTCCCGATATCGTAGTAATTGTAGACCAACGCCGGGAATACAACGCCGTTCAAGAATGCCAAAAACTAGGAATTGAGATTGTATCAATGTTAGATACAAACTGCGATCCTGATGTCGTAGATGTTCCCATTCCCGCTAATGATGATGCTATTCGCTCAATTAAGTTGATAGTAGGTAAGTTAGCCGATGCAATTTACGAAGGTCATCACGGTCAAGTCCCAGAAGATGGAGACTACGACGGCGCAGAAGACTTCGAGGATGAGGAGAGCGGATATACAGATTCGTTGCCTCCTGACGACGAAGACACTGGAACATAGTTTCCTGGAAAAAAAATTCAAAATCCTTAATTTAATGTTTCAAACCCTAGGGATTTAGGGAGTTAACAGCAAAATTAAGTTTTGAATGATTTGGATAAGTGTTTTAGGGCAAATTATCGGTTTGTCTTAAAGCACTTGTAGCGCAAAGATAACTGTAATTCAAGTAGGGATTAAGGCAAGATGGCGGACATATCTGCACAAGCTGTCAAACAACTGCGCGAAAAAACTGGCGCGGGGATGATGGACTGTAAAAAAGCGCTAAAAGAAACTGACGGCGACCTCACCCAAGCAATGGACTGGTTGCGGAAAAAAGGCATGGCTTCGGCGGCGAATAAAGGTACAAGAGTAGCGGCGGAAGGCTTAGTAGACAGCTACATTCACACAGGTGGTAGAGTTGGCGTACTTGTAGAAGTAAACTGCGAGACGGACTTTGTAGCGCGTGGAGATGCGTTTAAAAAGCTGGTACAAGACATCGCCAAGCAAGTAGCAGCTTGCCCTAATGTGGAGTATGTTTCGGTCGCAGACATTCCCGCCGAAATTTCAGAAAAAGAAAAAGAAATTGAGATGGGTAAGGATGATTTGGGTAATAAGCCAGCCAATATTAAAGAAAAAATCGTCTTTGGTCGAATTGAAAAACGCCTGAAAGAGATGACTTTGATGGATCAACCCTTTATCCGCGATCAAAGTATTACCGTAGAGGAATTGGTAAAACAGAGTATTGCGACTTTAGGTGAAAATATCAAAATCCGTCGCTTTGCTCGGTTTGTATTGGGTGAAGGGATTGAAAAGCAAGAAAGCAATTTTGCTGATGAAGTAGCCGCGCAAATGGGTAAAAACTAACTTAGGCTAATTGCTCGGTGATTAAGACAGGTCAAGCACTAATTAAGGCTGACCTGTCTTTATTTTGAAGGCTTATTTTAAAATAAAGAAGGTACAAATGTACCTACGTTTAGCTTGGCGCTGTGGTAGTTATGGTTGAACAAATAAATCGAGATATTGCGGCGCTAGAAGCAACGGTAAAAGCGATCGCTATTGAACTTGAAAATGCTTATATTAGTTATCTTACGTCTTTGGGGCAAGGGGTGACAAAACAGCTAATGTTGGCAAGCTATCATGTGTGTACTCAGGGCTACCCAAAACAGTTTGTGAGCTTAAGCTTTAATAAAAGGCAGCAATTGCAGCAAGATATCCTTAAGTTGACCCAAAAAGCCGCCGAACAGTTGTTAAAGCATACTCAAACAGAACATCCTTTAGAGTTTTCTTTTTTGGCAGAGGAAGAAGCAACGCCAATTAGCTTTTCTAACCCGGTGGAGTTGATAAAGTGGCAGTTTCAGGTAGAAAATGCGATCGCCCAAACCTTAAAAACTCTCTCTAGTCAAACAAATAGCGTCCTACAAGAGGCGCAAATTTTACCCAATAACCTACCTCTTGCTCCCTTGCTAGAAGCGGCTACAAGTTCCCCCGACGATACGCCGGAAGTTATCACAGGATTGCCCAATCTACTAAACTTATTAATAGAAACCGATAGTGATAACGAAGCCCAAGAATCTAACGTTACCCAGATTGTTGCTATTCACCTGCGACTAATAGATATTGAATTTGCAGATAGTACAGTTAGAGCAAAGCGCAACCAACTTCGCAATTTATCGGGAAAAGTAGGTAAGCTGGAGCGCGAATATCAAAAAAAGCAGCGCGAAAAAGATGTAGCCGAGGCGGAATCCGCATGGCGGGGAAGTTGGTTTGAATCCTAGTTTTAAATTTTAAACATCAATGTATATCACTGATTCACCCGATTGGTTGCGCTTACAAAAAGCCTTGGCTGTAGAGGCAGAAAGGGGCTTTGTTGACCTGATGGGGAAACAGTACCGTTTTAGTGAGTTTTTGAGTCTCAGCTTTGGCAAATCGCCGGATGGACTACCTTTTGAGGAGCGCCAAAGATGGCAAGCAATGGCGGTAGAATTTGCCAACTATCCCCAACTAACTCTTGAGGAACGACAAAGTTTAGTAGCTGCTACTCGCCGATATATTTATACTACTTTTCAATCTCCCGCACCCACTGAGGAGCAACCTTACACGCCCAAGGTGAAGTTGGCAAAAACCATTCCCTTAGTGGCGGAAATAAATGAACGCCTTATACCAACTCTCGACCAATCTCTAACTAGCTTGCCAGAAGTGGGAGCTAGGAAAGCAAGTTATTTAACTCGTTTGGGTTTAAATACCGTGCGAGACGTGCTATTTTACTATCCCCGCGACCATATTGATTATGCTCGTCAAGTCAATATTCGGGAATTAGAGGAGGGAGAAACGGTAACAATTGTCGGTAGAGTTCATCGTTGCAGTTGCTTTAACAGTCCTCGTAATCCCAAACTAACGATTTTAGAAGTAATTTTAAAAGACAATACCGGACAAATTAAACTCAATCGCTTTTTTGCTGGTAGTCGTTATTCTAATCGCGGTTGGCAAGAACAGCAAAAACGTCACTATCCAGTAGAGGCAACGGTCGCCGCTTCAGGATTAGTGAAGAAAAATAAGTATGGCGTAACTTTAGACGACCTAGAATTAGAAGTTTTGGCGAGTCCAGGAGATGGGATTGATTCGCTAACTATTGGGCGGGTAGTGCCGATATACGCGCTAACTGAGGGCGTAAGTGCAGATATGGTAAGACAAGCAGTAATTGCGGCTTTACCTAGTGCGAGTTTATTGAAAGATCCCTTACCTGCGGCTTTACGCAAGCATTACGAATTAGATAAGTTGAGTAATGCGATCGCAAATATTCATTTTCCTGCCGATGACACTGCTTTAGCTGTTGCTAGGCGGCGTTTGGTTTTTGATGAATTTTTCTACCTACAACTAGGTTTACTGCAACGTCAATACAAAGCCAAACAAATTCAAACTAGCGCTATTATTGCTCGGACTGGGCAGTTAATTGAGCAGTTTTACGAAGTATTGCCTTTTAAAATGACGGGCGCTCAATCGCGGGTAATTAACGATGTTCTCAACGATTTACAAAAATCTTCTCCCATGAATCGTTTAATTCAAGGGGATGTAGGTTCGGGAAAAACCGTTGTTGCCGTTGTTGCAATTCTTGCGGCGATTCAATCGGGCTACCAAGCGGCTTTGATGGCTCCTACAGAAGTTTTGGCAGAGCAACATTATCGTAAATTAGTTAGTTGGCTCAATTTGCTACATTTGCCTGTAGAATTGCTCACGGGTTCTACTAAAGCTGCTAAACGGCGACAAATTCACGCGCAGTTAGAAACCGCCGAATTGCCGCTACTTGTAGGCACTCATGCTTTAATTCAAGACCCGGTAAATTTTCAAAGGTTGGGTTTAGTAGTCATTGACGAACAACACCGTTTTGGGGTGGGACAAAGAGCGGCGTTGCAACAAAAAGGAGAAGCGCCCCATGTTTTAACTATGACTGCAACCCCGATTCCCCGCTCTTTGGCGCTGACTCTACACGGCGATTTGGATGTCAGCCAGATTGATGAATTGCCCCCCGGACGGCAAAAGATTCATACTACAGCTTTGACGGGGAAAGAACGCGCCAACGCCTACGATTTAATTAGCCGCGAAGTTGCTCAAGGGAGACAAGCTTATATTGTTTTGCCTTTGGTGGAAGAATCGGAAAAATTAGATGTTAGAGCGGCGGTTGAGGAGCATCAACGGTTGCAGGAGAGTGTTTTTCCCCAGTTTCAAGTAGGATTGCTACACGGTCGGATGAGTTCGGCGGATAAAGATGCAGCGTTGACTGCGTTTCGGGATAATCAGACACAAATTATTGTTTCGACGACGGTAATTGAGGTTGGGGTTGATGTCCCCAATGCTACGGTAATGTTGATTGAAAATGCCGAGCGTTTTGGTTTGTCTCAGTTGCACCAGTTGCGGGGACGAGTGGGACGGGGTGCGGCGCAATCTTATTGTTTATTGATGAGTAGTACCAAGACGGAAACGGCGCGTCAACGGTTGCAAGTTTTGGAACAGTCCCAAGATGGCTTTTTTATCTCTGAGATGGATATGCGGTTTCGCGGGCCGGGGGAAGTTATTGGAACTCGTCAATCGGGGGTCGCAGATTTTACTTTAGCAAGTTTAGTAGAAGATCGGGAAGTTTTGGAATTAGCTAGGCAAGCGGCGGAAAAGGTGATTGAAAAAGATCCTTTGTTAGTTCGTTGGTCGTTGATGCGGAAGGAGTTGGAGTATCGTTATCAAAGGTTGATGGGTGGGGCGATTTTGACTTAGCCGTAACTAGCTTACTTTAAGAAAAACCGAATATGGGGGGTCTGCCCCCCAAACCCCCCATTGGGGGACGAGTTGCCTCCCCCAAACCCCCTGCAAAAGGGTCTTATCTGTAGGTACGCAAGTTTTTGGTAAACGCTCTTTTGTAAGTTATTTGTTTAGGAGATCGCCAATAATACCAAATCTTCTATCTTTTTTATATTGGGATCTCCTGCTAAATAACCAATTCCACGATGGAGATGCAGGCGAAATTGAGTTGCTAAGGTTTCTTTGTCTGTGCCTAAATTGTCGTTGTAGCAGCGCTGTTTGAGGGCAATAAGCAGGATATCGGACATTTCGCCGCCAAATACTCGCCAAGTCATTTCTACGTTGCTATCGGCGGGTATGGGGACGGGTGAGGGAATTGTTGGTTCGGCTAAAGAACGACAAAACGCCCACCTACAAAGAATATTCCATTGTTCTATTTTGGTGCTGCGTTTGAGTTTGGTCAGTTGATCTTTAGCAGTTTGTGAGAGTTGGATTCGGTTTAGAGGTGCTTCCATCACTAAAGTAGCCAGGTTCTATGGTGGTTTGTCGGGTGCTGGGAGAGTATTTTAGGATATATTCACGGGCGATCGCTTTATTATCCCGCAACTGCTGTAATTCTGTCTGCCCAATCTCTGTATCAGTAGATAATAATATTACTTGGTGGCTGGCGTTGGGAAAGTAACGCTCTATTAGGTTGTTGCGGTGAGATGAATCTAATCTACCTAACGGCGTATCAATGGCTACAGGTAAGTTGCGCCCAGATACACGGGCTAATCCCCACAAAAATGCGATCGCCAGTAACTGTTTTTCTCCCGCCGATAAGCGATGTTTGAGTACGGGTTTTCCTGAATAATCGTACAAAGATAAGGTAAAAGTATGAGCATCAATGGCAATTCTATGTACTAAATCTGATTTGTGTAGTAGATAAAGGAAGCATTCTGTAACTACAGTTTCTAGTTGGTTTAGTTTGCGTAATGTGAGTTTTTCCCGAAATAGCTTAAGAGTATTTTGAACTTTTGCCGATGCTTTGATAATATGTTCATCGTTTTTGCGGTCAATATTTTGTTCGCCAAACTGTGATAGTTCTTTAATAGTTTTGTCAACTAATCTACCTAATTCTTCACAGCTTTTTCTAGTAGTTTCGTAATTAGATTTTGCTTGTACTAATTGCGATTGAGAAACTTTGACAGCATCGGCGAGTTTTTCGTAAGTTTCTGGCGCGGCGGCGGCAGCTAATTGTCTTTCAATAGCGGTTGTTTCTTCTTCTTTGTTTTTTAAGTTAAGTAACTGCTCTTTAGCTTTCTTTATCTGGCTTGGTAAGTCACGTTCAATATTGTTATTTAATTGATTGTTCGTTTCGGAATCTATAGCTAAGTAGAGGTTTTCAGTTAAGTTAATATCTTGCTCTAAAGCTTTGTTTTCTTCAGCAATGAAAAGGTTTATTTGCTCGACTTGTTCTGGTAATAATGCAAGAGTTTCAATACAACTTAGAAAACGATTATCTCTAGCTTTTACAACATCTTGAGCAATTTTTGCTTGTAAATGCTTAGATTCTTTCTGTGCTTGGGTTTGCGCTTGATTTAAAAGGTTTGAAATTAAAGCTAATGGTAGAACATCCGCCGCTACTTCGGCTAAATCTTTGCGTTGGTTTGCGATCGCATCATTCCCATAACTTAGCTGTATTTCTAGCTGGCTGCGGTTTTTGGCGATTTTCCCTCCTTCCGACAAGAACTTTTCTGAGGTTTCATCGTGATGTTTTTGAGCTTTTTCTATACCTTTTTGAGCTATTCCCAACTGCTCTTTTGCTGCTTCAAACTTATCTTTTTGCAAAGTTAGTTTTTTTTCAATTACTTCTAAACTTGCCAAGTCCTTAGTATCCGCTAAAGCTTTACGTTTGCGATTAACTAAAATATCAATATCGTTTGCTAAACGCTCGGCTAATTCTAATCCCAAAAGGGTTTTTATCGCATTAGTAACGTCAACAGTAGGCGTTTCTTGTTCGGCTAACTCTTTTACTTGTTCTCCATCAAAAAGAAACAAGTTAGAAATGCCTAAAGGTAGCAAATCTTCGATGCGTTCGTCCCAAATTTGAGTAAGGGCTGTGTCTCCTCTATTATCAATAGAAACGCCTAAAGTATCTTTGCCACTTTTAGAGTTTTTCGTCCAAACTCTTTCAATTTTAAACTCTACTTGAACGTTGTTTAAAATATGTTCAAAAGTTAACTCAATGCGAGTTTGATCGCCAGGGGGTGTATGGCGATTAACTGATTGATTTAAAAACTCGCTATATCCCAAATTATTGCGAGTAGAACATTGCGCCCGATGTCCGTAAAGCGCAAGCCGAATAGCATCCATTAGCGTTGTTTTGCCACCGCCATTCATTCCACCTAATAAAATAATTGGCGGTGAATCTCGGTCATCGGGACGCAGATTTAATACTTGTCTGCCACAATAAGGACCAAAGTTTTGTAATACAAGTTCAAGAAATATCATTTTTTGCCTGAAACTTTAAATCTGCCCAAGTTAATTGTTTAACAGTTTCTACATTCCCATCGCCTGCCGCAGTTTTTAAGTCGCGCTTATAATGGGCATTAGCGATCGCATCTGTCGGGGATCTAGAACTTGTTTCAAAGCACTTTTCTAATTTACTATAGATACCTGTACGACTTGTCATTGTCCGATATTGGCGTTCTGTATCAAGCAATTTTGCCATCAATTCTAGGTGCATAGCATCGCCCTGACAGAGTTCTTCTAATACCGCCCATTCATCTGCACCTAAAAGACTATTATCAGCCCCAGGACGCGGATCTCGGAAAATTTCCCCTGTTACTTCTTGATAGATGCGCGGTAAGCTATCATCAAACTCGTGTTTTTCTTCTAGCCAAATGCGTCTAATTTCGCTAAGTTCTTCCGCCGTAATTAGAGTAATATCGCGCATTGCTTCCGGTGCAGTGCGGCGAATTTGCGTTTGGGCTGCAAGTAGCTTTCTAAGCCAAGTTTCCCGCCACTCCTTAGTATAAGGGCCTGGTATGGGTTCAACAGATATTTCACCGTCGATATTACGCTCAAATAATTGTACATTACCAGTTAGACGGCGAAAATCACGGCGATCGCGATCGTTTTCTACATCTAGTTCATTGCGTATATCTAGTAAAGGCTGCATCCATTCTTTTTCTTCATCATTTTGAATCATTGCCTCCATTGACTTATCTTTACTAACCATTGTGCAAACCCAGCACCCAAAACGAGAACTTCCACAGCTAGGGGTAGAAGTATCGACGACTAAAGGACATTCATTATCTTCTGTAGCACCCCGATACATGGCAAATAAGTCTTTATTACTTTGTCCCCAAGGGTTTTCATACTGATTGAGGTAAAGCCACACTTCATCATTACGCCAGTCTTCTATAGGGCTGTAAATTAATGAGTTAGGTAGGCTAGGATTTTCATATAAATTTGAGTCACGGACGCTAGAATTAGAGATAATTCTCTCCCCTACCTTGCCCGCCCTATGTTTTTCCATTGTTGAGGCTCGTTTGATACTCTCAGCTTTACGAGTCCCCAAAACCAGAATTACCTCGCCACTAGCCCGAATCATATCCCGAATAAAAGAGTTGGAAGGATGTATTTTTAGGCGTTCTGTACACCAGCGAAACCTATTGCGGGGTGCAGGATATCCTTTACCCATCAAACTTACCCAAAACGTATCTTTAATTGCAGGATGAAGTAAATGAGGTTCTATAGGTAGCTTCTGTTCTTGAGCAGCAGCACGCATAAGTTTTAATGAATTACCTACCCATGCAGATACTATAGGATTTTCTACCAGAGTATCTGTTGTAATAACATAAACTATCTTATTTTGTTTCTCTGCGGAGAGTGCTGCGATCGCATTCCAGACAAGTTGCAAGACTGTAGTGCTGTCTTTTCCCCCAGAGTAGCCTATAATCCAGGGAATTGTATCTAAGCAGTACAGTTGTTGTATTTCAGCCGTAATATTTTCTACGTCTTTTAGTAGCTCAGTAGCAGTGCGTTGAGCTTGAGGTGTGTTTTCTGGCTCTTGTATTCTAGTCATTTTTCTTTCCCTGCTAAAACAAGGAGTTTTACAGAGAGATTGTTTTAATCAGTTAATCTTCATTGTCATTTTCATCATACATTCTTCCATCTTCCAAGCTCTCATCTCTTAAATAATTGTGATTGTTAATTGTTGATACATCTTCTTTATTAACATCACTAAAATCCTCTTGAGTAATATTATCTTCATCGATTTTTACTTCAGGCAATTCTACATGAAAACTTTTTCTCCACTCAGCAATTTTGCCTACTGTCCAATCTACTTCACTATCTACATCTTCACGAGTTTTTTCTATTAATTCACGTACACCGTCAGGTTTATTAAAAAATATCATTCTAAGAAGCTCTATGCATTTCTCTCCCCCTGAACCTGTTGTAATCATTGTGAGCTTATCATTTGGCTGCACAATAACATTTTTCCAGTGGGATGCATTCCTATCAAAAAAGCCACTGTCGTGCATCTTTAGTACACTATCAGTTATTTGATTTAATGTTGCAGAAATACGTTGTTCTGGTTTGATTCTCATTAAAAATCTTGAGATGGCAAAAAATAAAATACGCTGACCTAAAACAGTATAAAGAACATTAGATTGCCTTAAGTTCTTAATTTGCTCTTTTTGGCTAGTAGTTAATTTAGTCTGCTCTGGTTGTAAAATTACATTTATATATGAATGCTCAAAATGGTTCATCCAGTCTTTGAATGGTTGTAGCTCGTAGAAAAACCATTTAAAAATATGTTTAGTCCCCATTCCATCAAATAAAGGATGAGATTCGTAGTATTTTTCTAGTGCTTTCTCTCTTTCAATGTGGGAATTAAAGGTTTTCTTTAAAGCTTCATTTTTACTGTTAATTAGCAGTTCTTCAGTACATTTGCTAATTAAATCCAGTGTAGTTAGATAAGGATCTGATTGTGATAAGTTTGTAGAACTGGATGACCATTTTACAATTTTATCCTCTAGGACATCTTCTTCTAAAAGTTTTCTAGGTATCAAAGCAGAAATTTTTGTATCATCCAGCAAAAGTTGAGTTTGACGGTCAATGCGTTTCGCAGTATTGTTTATTACAGTAAATATATTTCTTGTGGCTTTTATTACGTCATCACGTATTGAATCAGTTTCTTGAGAATATCCAACTCTACCAATATTCCCAAAAACTAAATATACAACTGGGATATCAAAAGATTCCTCACATTTACAATTTTCAGCTAACTCTTCAGCCGAAAGAGTCTTTGTACCTATATGTATATTCCAATATTTTTTTAGTGACAATAAACGATGTTGTCCATCAATAACAACTCTAGAGACACCTTTATATAATTTTAAATTGACCCACTTCTCAATTTCTCTTCCCTGACTTATCACATTAGAAAAATCCCAAAATTCTCTCTGCTCATCAGAACTAGGCAGCAAAACGACAACTAAAGAATTAAAAAATCTGATCCCACTTTTAGCCAAGTATGTGAATAACTCTGTTTCTGCTCTTTTATCATCTAGTTGGCGTTGGACTCTTTCAGAAAATCCCCATTTTCCTTGAAGGTCACGCGCAAATCTAATATTTTCTGCTGCATCATTATGGTCAAGGGTTGTTAAAAAGTAACGTACTTCCCCAAAAGTCCCTGTAATTGCTTTGTATTCAATAATTTCTGGTGATTGATTGTCTAATTCCATCATTATGTTTATTTAGCTTCTTTGTGTATTAAATTTAGGCTGGCAAAGCTGAATTAGTAGGCTTTCTAGTTCTCTAGCTATGTTTTCATGACAAGGAAAGCATATAAATAAAAACTCATTTTGAGGTCTTGTCTGTCCATACCTTGCAAAAAATCCATTATCGCTTTCTAAGTGTTGCATAAATCGTTTTTGCAGATTAGTAGCATACCCAATATAATCTGGAGTTTGTAGAATACTACAAGTTAAAAGCAGTTTTCTAAGAGTACGCCTATCTTTTGGTAGAGATACATTGCTAATAAATTTAGTCATAGTGTCTGATAAAACAACTGGTTCTCCACATAAATCTATAGTGAACTTTGTTCCTGTTTTGTCTTCTAAGAAAAGTGTATTAAATACAGTATTACCAACACGCTTATTTATACTTTCAAGCAAATAATCTTCTGAGAAGTCAAAGGCATGATAAAAAGCATATATACCTGGTTTGCTAGGTATATCGTACAGGGCTGAGATGGTAGCTGTAGCTACTAAAAAGTTACTAAAAAATTCTTCATGTATTGTTTCTTGCATTACTATTTTAATGATATTTATATAAATCTACTCAAGTCAAACTCAGTTTTTAATGGTTGATTTTTCTCAAAGCTTAAAAACAATAAAACTCTTTCTAGGTGATCTACTGAGCCGCGCAACTCCTCTTGTAAAACTTCAAGTCCACCGTTGGCATATTCCTCAAAAATATTAATGCGTTCGTTATCACAATCTTCACTATTATCTAAAATTTCTTTATCGTGAGATTCAGAGATTGCTATCAGCTTTATTATAAACTCATAACCCTTGCTAATAAAATGCTCTTGCGGAATTGGATCTGGATCTCCTTTTGATATTTCTTTTAATGGTACTCGCTTCTTTCGTTTTGCTCCTAATGCGGCTGCAAACACAATTAAATCGGCATAAGTATTGAAGCAGTTAGTCGCACTATTATCTGACGCTATTAATAGTTTTACTAAAGTAGCTTTGTCTTTAGCAATTTTAATTCTGTTTAAAGCCATAGTTTTAATATCTATTTGGTAAACTTGTGCTGATAAATTAAGATAGTGTGCGATCGCTTATCTTCCAAAAGCACGCTAGTATAACTTGTCAAAGGGTTAATCATAAGCTTCCATTCCGGGCGCGTCCCAATCGTCTTTAAATGCTATCAACCGATAATATGTCTCTGCCATTTCTGCTGCTGTCCATCTCAAATCGCTAGTTAGCAGTTGTTTCTTGCTTTTATCTACAAAGCGATCGCTATTTGCATCGGTAGTTTTTACAATATCTTGGTTCTCAATATCTTTACTTTGCATGAATACCCTTTACTAATCGGCTAGAGTCGCACTCACCCCCTAAACCCTAGTTTAACTGCGCTTACAGGCTTATTATCCCAAAGCCCCTAAACTTTGGTTTCCTGACGCACAAAGCCGCCAACTTCCGCTAAAGTATACAACGGTCTACCCTTAACTTCTTCGTAAATCCGCCCAATATATTCGCCCAAAATTCCAATCGAAACTAGCTGCACCGCACCAAGAAAAAATGTTGCCATTAAAACTATTGTGAAGCCCGTTAACGGTGAATTGGGGACAAAAATCCGCCAATATAAAACTAATAAAGCCATTAAAATAGATGCGATCGCAGCTAACAAACCTACATAAGTAGATATACGCAAAGGCACTGTAGAAAAAGATACTAATCCGTTAATGGCTAAAGCTAAAGATTTACGGAAAGTATACTTAACTTCCCCTGCAAACCGAGGATCGCGCTCAAATCGGATTGCAGTTTGCCGAAAACCAATCCACGATCGCAAGCCTCTAATATAACGGTTGCGTTCTGGCATTGCATTTAACACTTCTACAACCTTTCGATCTAATAAGCAAAAATCCCCCGTATCTGTGGGAATATCTACATCTGCAAGCTTTTTAAGCAACCGATAAAAACTGTAAGCCGTAAAACGTTTAAACCAACCTTCTTGACGGCGTTGGGTGCGTTGGGCGTAAACTACTTGATAACCTTGCTTCCACTTTTCTACCATATCGGGGATAAGTTCGGGAGGGTCTTGTAAGTCTGCGTCTAAGATAACGACAAGTTGACCTGTAGCAAAGTTTAAACCCGCCGTTACTGCAATTTGGTGTCCAAAATTACGCGCCAAACTTAGATAGCAAACGCGGGAATCTTTATTGTGTAAATCTCGTAGTAATTGCAAAGAGCGATCGCGGCTACCATCATTAATTAAAATTAATTCTACTATTCCATCCATTCGATCCATTACCGCACTCATCCGGCGATACATCTCAGAAATCGTTTCTTCTTCGTTATAAATTGGGATGATAAAAGAATATTTAGGAGACATAATTTAGCGTTCTATTTAGTCTTGATTACCAAGTTCTTCGGATTTATGTAAAGCCTTTGCTGCTTTATTAAGTAAAGTTCGACGACGATACCACGTAGACCCTCCTACCAGAATACCTGTAAGTGCTAACGCTCCTACTAAAGGTAAAACATCCCCCGTATTCAATGCCTTTAACCCCGAACTACCCAAGAGTACGAACGGTAAAACACTAGGAACTGTACCAATGGTTGTTCCCAAAACATAATCTTTGAAACTGATTGATGTTAATCCCGCCGCAAAGTTAACTAAACCGTAGGGCATAATTGGTACTAACCGGATAGCAAACATATAAAATAGCCCACCCTGGCGCACTTCTGCATCCATAGCTTGCCAGCGTCCAGAAAGTCTTTTAGCTATAGTTTCTCTACCTACTGTGCGAGTAAACGTAAAAGCAACAATTGCCGCAATAATTGCCGCCAAGCTAGTCCACAAAGTTCCCCATACAGCCCCAAAAACTGCCCCACCCGTAAGATTAAGGACGGTTGAGGGTAAAACTAATACCGTTGCAACCACATACAACGCAATATAAATAAATGGCGACCAAATACCTACCGCCTCTAACCAAACTGCAATTTGAGCGCTGTCTATGCCCCCAAGTAAATAAATTGCTCCACCCGTAGCTAAAATACAAAGAATTGTCAGTAGTAACATACCTATTTTCATTTTCGACCTCTGATACTGCAATACTTACTGCGGACAAAACTATAACAAAGATATATAACTAAAGCATTGATTTTGAGTAAAATCATTTAGCAACGGCTTTAGTTTTCTAATTTATTAATAATGCCCTCGCATCCCCCAGGAATTGTGGCTCTAGTTTTTTCTCCACCCCATGTACAGCAGTAACAACGCACCGATTCAGACATCCTTTGTACATCGCTAAAATCAGCATTTTCAACTACCGCTCCGGTGTACTCTCCAGTTTGGTAATTAGGCTCTTGTGTGCGGCTGCGGGGACTAGCTACTTCTGCCGTACCGTAAAATAAGCGAGTGCCTTTGAAATCGGCGGCAATTAATTTAGCATCATATAAAATAGTTCGAGCTAGGTTAGTTTTGACCAAATCGCATTTACTTAAGTTAGCGCGAACTAAGTTAGCCTCACTCAGGTCTGTCCACCGTAAATCAGTATTAGATAGATCCGCCCCAGCCAGCATTACGCCTAAATCAATTACTCGCACCCCGTAAAGGCGATCTTCTGCGTAACCACCATTGCCGTTCAAAATAGCTCTACCTAAACGTGAATCGCGCTGCAACGGTGTAAGCAATTTGGAGCGGGACAAAAACCGAATAATTTTGGCTTTACCACTGCCATCAACACTACTAAATATCGCTGCGGTACGTCCTTCGGCGATCGCTCTTTCTTGGGGCCAATCTTCCAATAACCCTTGTTCGTCTAATACCAAGTCAGATACCCCTTGAAAATAAGCATCAATGGTTTGCTGCTGGGTAATTAAGTTTTGTTGGACAGTTAGCAAATTTTGCTGAATAGTCAAGTCTTTAGAAATTACATATTGTCGCCAAGCTACATAAACTGCTATTACAGCAATTAAAATTTGTCCCAAAGCGCCAAACCACTCGGCTAATGTCCCCGAAGCATCCCAGTTAATTTGTTCACCCCAGGCGTAAACTTGGTTACTGATACCTGTGAAGTTAAATAATCCCACAACGGCAGCAGCAGCGCCCAAAAAAGCCACAAATAGCGATCGCTCTTGTGGCGATACCATCTCGCTAACTACCGCTTGCAACCAAGGTAAAATCACCGCTCCCGACAGCAACAAAGCTAGTAGCGTTCCCGCAATACCAATGAGAAAGTTATTTAAAGCTACGCCAATAATTACTAAAGTAATCGCAATTAAAGTTACAACTAGCGCTCTTGGGCTACCCGTGCGAAACTTTGCCAAGTCCTGGTTAGTTGAACGAGATTGAGATAAAGCCGCTAGATTTTGCGGTGATTGCAAGGATGACAAAGCAGCTAAAGCTTGTTGTGTTGCCAAGTCTGCGGTACTAATGCCCAAATCTCGACCATGGCGATCATCGTTTGGCGGTTCTGGGTTAGGCAAAGAGGAATTTGAATCAATAGTCATGCTTTTATTTTGACAGTGGGCTGCTTTAAGTAAAATAGGGCGTTGCGTATTCAAAAGATGAAAATCATCGACTGTAATCTTTGCGGATAGGTAGAGTTGTAGTGCAACGTCTCCACACAATCGATACCTGCGATGTTATCTGCTATCATCCCAAAATTATGCAACACCTAAAATAGGCATTAACGAAGACGAAGGCGATCGCTAAATTAGACCTCTTGCAAAAGTTAATGATAAAATCGTAGGGAAGTGACTAAGTAGAAGTAAAAGTGACTTATAAAAAGGTAAAAAAATTAAAGGCGGAAGAATTTAAACGTTTGACTGGAGTGCATTTTGACACTTTTAATCAAATGGTAGAAATAGTCAAGGAAGCGGAAAAATCAAGGAAGAAAACTGGCAGACCGCCAAAACTAAAGGTAGAAGACCAAATCTTAATGGTCTTAGAATATTTACGAGAGTACCGAACTTTTTTTCATTTAGGTGCTACTTGGGGAATAAACGAATCTACAGCCTACCGAATTATTCAAAAAATAGAAAATATTTTAATTAAAGCTCCTCAACTAAGACTACCAGGGAAAAAGAGATTGATTGACGATGATTATCAGCTAGAAACGGTAGTAATAGATGTAAGTGAGACCCCCATAGAAAGACCTAAAAAAAACAAAAGAGCTATTATAGTGGCAAGAAAAAAAGACATACGTTGAAAGCCCAAGTAGTTATCGATCAAAGAAATGGAGAAATACTGTGTACGTACTATGGCAAGGGTTCTGAACATGATTTCAAGTTATATAAAAGAAGCAAAATCAGGATTAAAAAAGAGGTTAAATGTTTAGCAGATAAGGGATATCAAGGAATTAAAAAGCATCATCATTTTAGTCAAATACCTAAAAAGAAGCCAAGAAAAGATAAGCTTTCTGTAGCCGAGAAAAAAGAGAATAGAGAACTAGCAAAAGAGAGAATAATTATTGAAAATGTTTTTGCCCATTTGAAAAGATTTAGGATTTTACAAGGGCGATATAGAAACAGAAGGAAACGATTTGGATTAAGGTTTAATTTAATAGCTTCTATTTATAATTATGAGCTTAACTTAAACGCAAATCAATCTTAAAGCTTATTTTTGCAAGAGGTCTATTGCTAAATTATTTTCGGTAGTGCATCAAAATGATGTGGGTCTGGTAAGATAAGGAATCAATGATTCATTGGGTCGTGCGTTAAATTGTTGTGGGATAGGTGATTAAGTCTTGCCAAGTCCAAGGAGCAGTTGTCAACTCTGTACGTTGAGCCGCAGTTGTTTTAAGGTGACAGTGCTGCCAAATCCAATTGAAATAACTCACCACCAATCGGGTTGTCACTTTCGTTTGCTCCCACACCTTACCAAACTTATTTTGTCGTCGATGCCATCGTCCTGTCTGTTGCCTGACAATGCCATTGGTTCGTTCCAATCGTTGGGTCTTATCCTTGCCAATATGGTGCAAGATTTCCGGGGGTAGAACTCGTTCATCGCCACCCCAATCATCACTATTCCACCGTTTACAGTCCGTTTTCCCTTCCGTTGTGACCACCAGTTGCTCAATTAATTTGTCCGTGTGCTTGCCCACTCGTGCCGCCAAAATTAGCCCACTTCCTAGCGCCAAGCTTAACCCTATCCAACAGTCTCCAGCGACTAATTCCTCCGGCAGGCATTGCTGCTGTTTTTTGTACAAATGACCATATCTCATCACTGCTCACCTCCTCGGTTTGAACCGGAGCTACTTGGTGATTAGGAACTATTTGAGCTTTGACACTGGCGGCACGAACAATACTTACAACGGTGTTGTATGCTAGCCCGCTAATGCGGCTAATCCCTCGTAAGCTACTCCCTGCGCTGTGGGCTTGGAGGACTTGCCTAATTTGCTCTGGACTGACATGACGGCAGTAGTAGAGGGTGTCAAAACTCCCTTTAAAAAGCTTGTAAGCACTCAGGACAGAAGTAGCGTTGATGTCCGTTGGGCATCGAGCCATGTTTATGAGTTTTATAATGACCACAGAGCTTACATTCCATAGGTTAAGTAGATGAATCATTGATTCCTTCTCTTCCCAGACCCACATCATTTTGATGCACTACCGGTCATTTTCATATTTCCGGTAACAATATGCTAAGTTTAATTGCAAAATTAACGACAGTGCGACCGCATCAAATAGATTCAATATCAATCTGTATAGTCTGAATTATATGCTGCGGTTGTATAATTTTTTATTTTCTGGCAATTGTTATAAAATTCGTCTGTTATTAACTCAGTTGGATATTCATTTTGAAAACATAGAAGTGGATATTCTTAAAGGTGAAAGTAGAACCCCAGAATTTTTAGCTAAAAATCCCAATGGTAGAGTGCCAGTTTTGGAAACTAAAGCCGGGCAATTTTTAGCTGAATCGAATGCTATTATTTTTTATCTCAGCGAAGGAACTCAGTTTTTACCGCAAGAACCTTTTTTACGCGCTCAAGTATTACAATGGTTATTTTTTGAGCAGTACAGTCATGAACCTTTTATAGCTACTTCTCGATTCTGGATTACTTATTTGGGTAAAGCTGAAGAATACATTGAAGCAATTGAACAAAAACGCGCCCCTGGTTATGCTGCGCTTGCAGTGATGGAAAAGCATTTACAACAACATAGTTACTTTGTGGGCGAACAGTATACTATTGCAGACATTGGTTTATTTGCTTACACTCATGTTGCTCATGAAGGCAACTTTGATTTAACAGGATTTCCTGCTATTCAATCATGGATTAAACGAGTAGAATCTCAACCGCTACATATCAGTATTAATCGGGAATAAAACTAATTTTGATTTTTTATATCAATTATTACTAACTTTTGTCGAGATGATAAGCCTAATTTAATTGTAATTTTAGACTTTGATACAGCGAATTTTTTAGCTAATAATTGAATTAGTTCATGATTTGCCTTGCCATCTACGGGGGGCGATTTCAAACTTATAGTTAGACTCCCGTCTGCTTCTTCTATAATCTTTTGCTGCTGAGAATTTGGTTTAACTTTGATACTTTTTTGCATTACTTTTATCTAATCGCCGTAACCATAACCAACCTAAAATACACCCTATAGCATAATGCGGAAAGTCCAACCACGAAAAGGTAGAGCCAATTAATAAACGCCCTACAAGGGTAGCCCTAATTTGTTGTAATTCTGGTGGATGCCACAATTGCAAAAATTCGAGTATACAGGTAATTATAAAAACCCCTAAAGGAATCTGGATAATTGCTTTACGACTTTTTACGAACAAAAATGCAAATAAACACCAGAAAACTTCATAAAATACCGCCGCTCCATTATTATTAAACCACTGTCGCCCAAATCCATCATAGAACTTGAAAAAGAAGCCCATAGAGATAACAACAATCAGGGAAAAAATAATCTTTATTTGCTTGTTTTGGTTAAGGGTCATACAAAAAGCGATTTATTCCTAATTTGGATTGATAAACTTTAAACTTTAATTAATTTACTCTTAATCCTCGCTCAGTACATTTACGGTGTACAAACATTTTTCGCAGGACTACAGACAGTAATAATACTTAAGTTGCTGCCAAAGCTTTTGTTTGACCTAAATGAAAAATCAGTGAGGATTACAAAATGGTTCGGCTTTCCCACTTAACAATACTAACATCAACATTTTTGACGCTTTTGGGCGCAAATCAAGTTAACGCCGCAACTTTAAATGGAGCAGAACCTATTGTGATTGGACATCGGGGTGCTAGTGCTTATCGTCCCGAACATACTTTAGCTGCTTACAAGTTGGCAATTGAAATGGGTGCTGATTACATTGAACCAGACTTAGTATCAACTAAAGATGGCGTATTGGTAGCACGCCATGAAAATGAAATTTCTGGGACTACTGATGTTGCGACAAGATCCGAATTTAGCAGTCGCCAAACTACTAAAACCATCGATGGCGTACCCGTCAAGGGCTGGTTTACAGAAGATTTTACTTTAGCTGAACTAAAAACTCTCAGAGCTAAAGAGCGTATTCCTCTTATTCGTCCTGATTCCGCCACTTATGACGGATTATATCAAGTTCCAACTTTCCAAGAAGTCATCGATCTAGCTGCACAAAAAAGCTTAGAAACCGGGCGTACTATTGGTATTTATCCAGAAACAAAACATCCTACTTACTTTGACTCAATTGGCTTGTCTCTGGAAGAACCTTTAGTAGCTGCTCTCAATGCTAATGGCTTGAACGATGCTGATGATAAGGTGTTTGTGCAGTCCTTTGAAGTCGGAAACTTACAATATCTCAATACTTTGACCAATGTATCGTTGGTACAATTGTATGATGATCGCACTGTTCAACCTTACGATTTTGTTGCTAGTGGCAGCGATCGCACTTACGGCGATTTATTAACCGAAGAAGGATTGACAAAAGTTTCAGAGTATGCAGACGGCATTGGCGCTTGGAAGCGGCTAATTGTTCCTGGGGAAAATATAGACTCCGATGGAGACGGGAAACCTGACGATCTTAACGGTGATGGTTTAATTAGTGATGCTGACACTGTATTACAAGATCCCACTAGCTTAGTTGATGATGCTCACGCTGCGGGTTTGCTAGTGCATTCCTATACTTTCCGTAGCGAAGATTATTTCTTGTCTAGTGATTACGGCGATTTCTTTGTTCCTGAAGGAGATCCAGAACTAGAATACGAACAGTTTTTTGACTTGGGAGTTGATGGCGTATTTAGCGATAATCCAGATATTGCTGTTGCTGTACGCGATCGCCTAGCCAAACCAGTCCCAGAACCAAGTACGTTGTTAGGATTAAGTATATTGCCATTTTTCCAATGGCTGCGTCGTCGCCAAGCTAAACGCTAAAAGATCGGGGTAGCATCTGTAAGGGCTACCCTGACTGAATGAGCATATTTGTTGTCTTATCTACAACTACAACAACTAAAATTACTGTAGATAAGCTAGGTAGAAAACCATGCAAATTGCCCTTGCTGACTACATTATTGGTGAAATTATCCATGACAGCAATAGAACAATTGTCTATCGCGCTCTTAAAACTTCCCAGCGCCAACCAGTTGTTATTAAAATCTTTAAAGCGCCATTGCTGGAACTCGAACAAATCGCTTGTTTTAAGCAGGGTAGATGTTGCAAAAGTGTTGATATGACAACATTCAATTAGGGAAGTAGTAGTATAAATAGTATCAAGATTAGCCATGATTACACAAGTATTGCATTGTCCTTACTGTCAGGGAGTAAATATTGTAAAAAATGGGAAGACTCCTCAAGGGAAGCAACGCTACCAATGTCGCGAACAAGTTTGTGAGGGTCGAACATTCATTTTAAATTATGCTTATCAAGGACAGTCCCGAAAAGTAAAACAACAAATTGTAGACATGGCTCTTAACGGCAGTGGAATTCGAGATACAGCAAGAGTATTGCATATTAGCACTAGCACTGTTATCAAAGAACTAAAAAAACAAACCCAATTGCAACCAGTGAATTTATTAATGTTAAAGCAATCTGATTGCGAATCAATAGTGGTTAATATTTGTGTAGCTAAACTAGACTTGATGACGATTGGGATGGAATCGAAAAAACGATGAAATGTGGAGCTTCGTTGAAAAAAAAGCTAACCAAAGGTGGTTGTGGCACGCTATTGAGCGTTAGAGCAGAAAAGTTTTAGCCTACGTTTTTGGGACACGTTGTGATGAAGTTTTTGTCCAATTGAAAGCTTGATTAGAACCCTTTGAAATTACCCGTTTTTACACCGATAATTGGGGAGCTTATTCACGGCATTTAGAGCAACACTTGCATAAAATTGGCAAACAAAATACTTATAAAGATAAAAAATAAGCATTTGAATTTGCGAACTCGAATTAAGCGTTTAGCTCGAAAAACTATTTGTTTTTCCAAAACAGTTGTCATGCACAACTTAGTGATTGGGATGTTTATTAATAGATACAAATTTGGTCTATCTATTTAACTTCTTACCAACACTTTTACAACACCTCCCGAAGAAGAAACCAAGAGGCGGTAGAATCACGGTTGAAAATAAGCACTTGAATCAACAGTTAGCTAAATTGAGAGTTGTTATTGAACATATTAACGGCAGGCTAAAAATTTTTAAGATTCTGTCCGAGCGATCCAGAAATCGTCATCAGCGTTTTAGTTTACGCTTTAAATTGATCTCTGGTCTTTACAACTATGAACTAAAACTCCTTGATTACTTTAAGCTAGAGGTCTAATCTCGGCAGGTGATTTCAATTACTTACAAATCCTTATCAGGGATTGAAACTCGCTGTACGAGGTGGAGAGAAGCAAATTCTACCAATTTAAAATGAGTAATAGGCAGATGAGTTAAACTGAGCATAGTTGTTTAGCCCCCTTAAGTAATGGCTGGTATTACTTCAATTGAAGTCAAAGAAAGTTTGGATGAGTTGACACAACAGTTGTGTCAAGTTAACTCGTCGAGTGCTAAAGAACGATTGCAAGTTCTCTACTGGCTTAAACAGGATAATGCACCAAGTATCAGCGCGATTGCTAAAGCGGTGGGAAAACATCGAAATACTGTGCAAACCTGGTTATCGAAGTACCGAGATGGTGGGGTAGAAGTGATGTTGAAGTTTAAGAAATCGCCTGGGGGAGTACGGGTAATTCCGCAATGGGCAGAAAATGCTTTGGCAAAGAGGTTGCAAGAGCCAAATCATGGATTCAGCAGTTATGGAAAAGTGCAGCAGTGGTTGGCAGAGACGTTAGGGATAGAGGCAGAGTATCATGCGGTCTACCAGATGACCCGCTACCGACTCAAAGCAAAACTTAAGGTTGCTCGTCCTCAAAATTCCCAGCAAAATAGTGAGCAGAGAGAAGCTTTTAAGCAAACCTCTCTGATGACCTTAAGCTGCTGAACCAGCATGACCGCAAAGGACGGCAGGTTGAACGCCCTATTCGTTACTTTGCCCAGGATGAGAGCCGATGCAGGACTGCATACCATCATCGGACGATTAATTACTGCTTGTGGAGTCAAACCGATTGGGTCGTGGCAATGGCCAGTCAAAGCCTTCTGGCTTTACGGTGCCGTTGAACCTGCTACGGGTGAGTCCTTTTTCTGGCAATTTTCCCATGTCGATACCGAGTGCTATCAACGGTTCCTCGATCAGTTTTCTGCGGCATATCCAGAGAGTCTTAACATTCTTCAAGTGGATAACGGACGATTTCATAAAGGCAAGAATTTGATTGTCCCAGAAAACATTATTTTGTTATTTCAACCACCGTACTGCCCGGAGTTAAATCCTATTGAACGGTTGTGGGAACATCTCAAGGCAAATCTCAAGTGGGCTTCGTTCAAAACCCTGGCTCAACTGCAAACCAAAGTTGATCAACTCCTAGCTGAGTTGACACCAGAAGTAACTGCTTCCATCACTGGTTACTCTTTCATCTTGGATGCCATATCTGCTCTAAACACCGTTTAAATTGGTATAAGAAATAATTTCAATTACTCCAAATTCCTATCAGGGATTGAAACACTGCTTTGGCTTTTCAAGCCACTGAACCCCATGATTTCAATTAGTACAAATCCTTATCAGGTTTATCACCCTGGTTTAACTTTCCGGGTCGGTCTTTTCTCTAATTTTTAGCGAGAAATCGCCCTATTACCTTTTAAAGTTCAAAAACTGGGTGTATTGCGGGTTAAATAGCAGTTTGACTGTCCCTGTAGGCCCATTTCGATGTTTGGCGGCAATAATTTCTGTTACTCCACGATCGGGAGAATCGGTATTGTAGTAATCATCCCGATAAATCATTAAAACTAAGTCAGAGTCTTGTTCTAAAGAACCAGATTCTCGTAAATCTGAAAGTAGCGGACGCTTATTAGTGCGAGACTCTACTCCTCGACTTAACTGAGATAAAGCAATAATCGGAACTTTCAATTCACGGGCTAAACCTTTGAGACTGCGGGTAATTTTAGATAGTTCTTGCACCCGATTATCGCTGCTACTACTTTCCATTAGCTGCAAGTAATCAATTACAATTAAGGAAAGTTCGCTATTTTTCTCCGCTTGCAAACGGCGGGCTTGACTACGCATCTCCATTACCGTCATATTTGCCGTATCGTCTATATATATTGGCAACTGAGCTAAGTTACCAAAAGCCTGACTTAATTGTTCCCACTCATTTTGACTAATGCGCCCGCTACGCATTCTTTGACTTTCAATGCCCGCTTCACTAGCTAATAAGCGTTGTACCAATTGCTCTTTGGACATCTCCAAACTAAAAATTGCTACGGGCATCTTTTTGTAACGAGTAGCAACATTGCGAGCAATATTTAGACATAAAGCCGTTTTGCCCATAGCCGGACGGGCGGCAACAATAATTAAGTCGGAGCGCTGGAAACCACTTGTCAACGCATCCAAATCATAAAAGTCGGATAAAATACCCGGTAAAGTTTGTTCGCGATCGCGATTTTCCAAGTCTTGAAAGGTATCTACTAATGTATCGCCAATCGCAATCAATCCTTGCTGGGGACGATCTTGAGTAATGTTAAAAACTTTTTGTTCGGCTCTATCAAGAACTATTGGCAGTTCGGTTTCTGTTTGATAGCCAAGTTGGACAATTTCATTACCTGCTTGAATCAGCTTGCGCCGCAGATATTTGTCCATTACCAGGGTTGCAAGAGAGTCAATATTGATTGCTGATACGGTGCGATCTACTAATTGAACTAACTTGCTTTTTCCCCCAACTTTCGCTAATAATTCATGATCAGTCAACCAAGAAGTAATGCTAAGTAAATCCGTAGGTTTACCTTGGTTTTGGAGTTTTAAAGCCGCTTCGTAAATTTCTTTATGAGCGCTGATATAAAAAGCTTCCGGTAATAAGCGATCGCTTACACGGCTAATTGCTTCAGCATCTAGTAAAATGCCTCCTAAAACCGCTTCTTCTGCTTCAATATTTTGCGGTGGGAGTCCGCCCAAGCCTTGAAAGTTGAGTTGTTCCACTATAAATTTAATAGAGCAAAAATTTGGGGGGTTTCCCTCTCTAAGCTTTTAACAGATTTCGCCTATCAGCCACGATCCATCGCTAATCAAGAGAGGGGAGCAATAGAACTTTATTCAGCTACTACTTGAATCCGTACAGTGGCGGTTACTTCTGGGTGTAGCTTAACTTCGGCATTGTAAGTACCAGTTTTACTAATATCGGGTAAGGTAATACCCCGACGATCTACTTCTTCATTGATCGCACCTTGAATTAGAGTAGCAACTTCTCTATCTGTTACCGTACCAAAGATTGAATCGCCTTCACCGACTTGTTTAGCGATCGTAAAGCTACCTACTTTTTCTAAAGTTGCTTTCAATCCTTGGGCTACTTGCTTAAGTTCTTCTTGACGTAGACGTTCTTTCTCTTTGCGGCGTTCGGCTTGCTTGAGAATACCGGGAGTAGCCTGAACAGCCATTTTTTGCGGTAGCAAGTAGTTACGAGCATAGCCGGGAGCTACTTCTACAAGATCGCCTAGTTTTCCGAGTTTGTTTACGTCTTTATTTAAAACTAACTGTACGCGCTTTGCCATAATCTTACCTGTAAAGTCTAAATTATCTATTGGTCGAATCTATGATTTTACCCAAATATCGGATGCGATCGCAACTACTCAGTAATTCCTAGTAAAACGATCGCATTTATCATCTTTTTCACAATTAAACATTGCCCTCTTGCATTAATCCCGGAAAGCCCCCTAAATCCCCCAAATTTGGGGGACTTTAAACTCCGGTTTCCCCCAGAATTGGGGAGGCAAAAAGCGGTGTAGCTCTGCTTCCCGCTTTATTGCCGTGGGTTAGGGGGGCAAAAATTATTTACGCAAGAAGTCTATTGCCCTCAATAGTAGGATGTGACTAAGTTGAAACCGTCTTTCTTTACTGGAGAACGTTTAACTGAGCGATCGCATTATATCAGTACATTTGTACTCAATCAAGTTTTGTAATTGCCTACACGATCGCACTAACAGCAGTAATCAGAGCAATCGAGGGCTTTTTTGGTTAAAACGATCGCCGGATGTACAGCACATTTAAGGTAATGATTGTTATCAAAGAATCGACAGTTAGTGCAAGGAACTTGCGGATACTGACTGATAACGTCTACTTTGTTGCTTCTAACTCGCGTCACCTTGCAACAAGCCACAACAATAGATCCAACAGTGCCACAAACTATCATGAAACTCAGAGGAACTAAAATTACGACTACCCAATCATTGTTTCCGGCTTGAGGGACTGTGTTGTTGGGTTGGCTAAGTTGTTTAGCTTCAATTAATTTTATTTGCTCAAAACTCTGATCTTTTATGAATCTATCCCACTAAGGTCAAAAGGTGATAATCTAATTGTCAGAGTGATTAAGTCCTACAGAATATGGCGGGAAGATTTGAGGGATTAAGCGATCTAGAATGGAAGTTGTTTGAGGATGTGATCGGCGAGAAAGGAGAAAAACGGGGACGGGGAATGCCCCATGCGCCTTTCCGTCATGTAATCAACACCTTAATGAAGGCAATTGATTACGGGCTGCCGTTGGTGCGATGTACCGAAGGGAGAAGTTTGGGCATCAAAAAGTTCAGCCCACCGATGGCTAAAAAGCTGGCAAGCAGATGGAACGCTAGAGCGACTACAAGCAAGGATATTAGGCATCGCCTCGGAAAAAGGATTAATTAACTGGAGTCATGGTGCGGTCGATGGCTCTTTTTCCCCCTGGGAAAGGAGGAGGTGAGGACGTTGCTTATGGCTATAAGGGCAAAGGAATTTTAATTCATACTTTGACCGACGGTAATGGTATGCCTCTGGCTAATTGCACGACCGCAGCTAATGGTAGTGAAAGAGAACAAGTGATGCCGCTATTGAATAGCGTTACTGTCAAAATTAATTCTCCTGGCAGACCCCGTAAACGGGTCAAAGTGCTGGCTGGGGACAAAGGCTATGACTCCAAAGATTTGCGTGCGGCTTTACGCAAACGTGGTATTAGACCGCAGTTGCCGAAGCGAGCCTGGAAAACTAAAAGAAATCGAGGTAGACCCATAAAAATGTCAGTCCCTCGTTTTCAACAAGAGCGCTGCTTTGCATGGTTTCAACGGAAATACCGTAGACTTGTTGTTCGATGGGAAAGAATTTCTGCCTGCTTTAATGCTTTTATTTCCCTTGCAACAATTCACATTTGGATTAACAGAATTTTATTACTGGGATAGGTTCAAGGCATCAACTGAAAAAGCTTCAAAAGATTGCATATAAGTAATAGCGCTCTTGTAATGATTAAAAGCCTTGCTAAACGTCACACAGCAAGGCTTTTCGCCGTTTTAATTAGCTGATAAATTATCTAAAGCTAAATTTAGTTTGAGTACATTAACTCCAGGTTCGCCGAAAATTCCCAAAAATCTACCATCGGTGTTTTGAGTGATTAGCGTCTTGATTTGGTCTGGAGAAAGCGATCGCACTCTTGCTAATCGTTCCGTCTGAGCATCAGCAGCAGCTACAGTAATATGAGGATCTAAGCTAGAGCCTGAAGTATAAACTAAATCCGCCGTTGGCTTAATACCCGCCTGTTGCAACTGTGAAACGCTTTCGTTAATGCGTTTGAGCAAATCGGGATTACTAGGAGCAAAATTACTAGCGCCAGATACACCAGTTGTTTGACCAATATTTTCTGGATCTCGCTCTTTGGCGGTAAAGCTGCTGTAGTTTGTCGTACTAGGACGGCTTTGGAAATAGCGCTCTGTCGTAAAAGCTTGACCAATCAAAGCCGAACCCACAATTTGTCCTTGAGCATTTTGAATCAGGCTACCGTTAGCTTGAAAAGGAAAGATAGTTTGAGCGATCGCGATCGTCACAAAAGGATAGATGATTGCTGTTAGTACCCAAATAACCAAAGTTACACGAATTGCTCTAGTAGTTTCGCTGACAATAGACATAAGTTAGAAACGCTCCGGTTGAAAAACGACAATAAATAAGTAAACGGTCAGTCCCAATGTCACCAAACCCAGTAAACCAAGCGCCCAAGCCGAACGGCGTTCTAAGCTTCCACCTGTAGCGGCGTAAACCGTTGGGGCAATTATCAAGTTCAGACACAGCACCAGAAAGATTCCCAAAGGCAGTTTTTGTCTGCGCCACTCTAACCACACAAAAGAAATACTTTCAGCAATACCAGGGACTACAACATCGGCAATTGATTCAATTCTCATAACTTTTTCCTCTTTTTTAGGTTGTCAAGCTAATCCCACCGCCGAGATTGCTAAATCAATCAACTTAATAGCAATAAAGGGCGCAACCACTCCGCCGATCCCATAAATTAAGATATTGCGTTGCAATAATTGATTAGCTGTTAGCGGTCTAAACTTTACCCCACTCAACGCCAAAGGAATCAAAGCCGGAATAATCAAAGCGTTATAAATTAGCGCTGACAGTACCGCCGAGTTGGTACTAGCTAAATTCATAATGTTCAGGCTACCAAGTTTGGCGGAGGCAAATATCACCGGGATAATGGCGAAGTATTTAGCAATATCGTTAGCAATAGAAAAGGTAGTCAACGCCCCGCGAGTAATCAGTAATTGCTTACCAATAGCAACGATATCAATGAGTTTTGTAGGGTCAGAATCTAAATCCACCATGTTAGCGGCTTCTTTTGCCGCTTGCGTCCCCGTATTCATGGCTACGCCAACATTGGCTTGGGCTAAGGCGGGAGCGTCGTTAGTACCATCTCCTGTCATGGCGACAAGTTTGCCCTGTGCTTGTTCTCGTTGAATTACAGCGATTTTATCTTCCGGTGTCGCTTCAGCAATAAAGTCATCAACCCCAGCTTCGGCGGCAATTACTGAAGCCGTCAGCCGATTATCGCCCGTTAGCATGACGGTACGCACTCCCATGCGTCGCAACTGGTCAAAGCGTTCTTTGATGCCGGGTTTGACTATATCTTTGAGATAAATTACCCCGTAAATCTCGTTATTTTGGCAAACAGCTAAAGGCGTACCTCCTAGTCCGGAAACTCGTTCGTAGGCAGCATCAAGTTCTGATATATTGTTTCCACTACGCGATCGCACAAACCCTTTAATCGCTGACACCGCACCCTTACGCACCTCTGTACCATCAGGTAAATTTGTGCCGCTCATTCTCGTTTTAGCTGAAAAATCCACCGCTTCCGCTTTGGTGCGGTCAAAGGTCACTTTTGCGCCTAAACTATCTGCTAAACGGACAATAGATTTACCTTCGGGAGTTTCATCAAACACGCTTGCAGCCAAAACTACATTGGCAATATCCATCATTGAATGACCGTTGACGGGGATAAACTCGTCCGCTAATCGGTTGCCTAGGGTGATTGTCCCGGTTTTGTCCAAAATCAAGGTATTGATGTCGCCACACGCTTCTACCGCTCGTCCAGAAGTAGCTATGACGTTAAATTGAGCAACTCTATCCATGCCAGCAATTCCAATTGCACTAAGCAATCCACCAATGGTTGTGGGAATTAGCGCCACCAGTAAAGCAATTAAAATCACTATACTAACGGGGCTACCAACGTAATTAGCGATCGCCGGCAGCGTTGCAACTACAAATAAAAATACCAGTGTTAGCACGGCAAGGAGTACCGTTAAAGCTATTTCATTAGGGGTTTTTGACCTTTCTGCCCCTTCTACTAAGGCAATCATCCGGTCGATAAAACCTTTGCCAGGGTCGGAGGTAATTCTAATAGTTAATTCGTCAGAAATAATCCGCGTACCACCCGTTACAGAGCTTGCCACGTCTGAACCAGTTTCTTTAAGAACCGGCGCAGATTCCCCAGTAATTGCCGATTCATCCACCGAAGCGACACCCGCAATTACTTCACCATCGGCGGGGATAGTATCACCAGCTATTACTTTAACGCGATCGCCTTGATGCAATTCTGTAGAAGATACTTCCATCATTTCACCATTGGGCAAAAGTTTTTGCGCGATCGTATCTGATTTCGTTGCCCGCAAGGCATCGGCTTGAGCCTTTCCCCGTCCTTCTGCTACCGATTCAGCAAAGTTGGCAAAGACCACCGTGAAAAACAAAATTATTGTAGTCAGTCCATTAAATAAATGCTGATTTTCTCCAGGATAACGACCAAACAAATTAGGATCGATAGTTAATAACGCCGCGATAATTGTGGCAACCCAAACCAAAAACATCACCGGGTTTTTGATCATCTGCTTGGGGTTTAGCTTCACAAAAGCATCTTTAATCGCTCTAGAGTAAAGCCCTTGAGTATTTACCTTTGGCGTATGTTTGCGCTCAGAGCGCATTCCCCTAGGTTGAGGACGAGGAGACGAAGAATTGGCATCCATAATTTACTGTCCACCACTAGCAATATTAAAAGCTCGCTCAGAGCGCATTCCCCTAGGTTGAGGACGAGGAGACGAAGAATTGGCATCCATAATTTACTGTCCACCACTAGCAATATTAAAAGCTTCAGCAATTGGCCCCAAAGCCAAAACAGGAAAGAAAGTTAGCACTCCCAGAATCAAAACAATCCCCGCCGTGACACCAGTAAATAGCAATGAGTCGGTTCTTAAAGTTCCCGCAGTTTCGGGTACTGGTTGTTTGTGCGTCATGCTTTCGGCTAAAAGCAATATGGCAATGATGGGAATATAGCGCCCTCCCAAAAGGCTGACACAGGTGCTTAAGTTCCACCACAAGCCTGTAGGGGCGGGTTGACTGTCTGCCAGTCCTTCAAAACCAGAACCGTTGTTAGCGGCGGCGGAGGCGTACTCATACACCACTTGGGAAATGCCATGAAAGCCGGGGTTACTAATTCCCGCTAAAGTGTCGGGGAAAGCTAAAGTAATCGCACTGGGAATCAAAATCATAATGGGATGAACTAGCAACACTACACTCGCCAGCACAATTTCCCACTTTTCGATTTTGCGCCCCAAAAATTCCGGGGTTCGTCCGACCATCAAACCAGTTACAAACACCGTCAAAATCAGGTAAATAAATAAGTAAGCTGTACCTGTTCCCTGACCGCCCCAGATGATTTGTAAAAATAGATTAAACATCGTAGAGAAACCACCGGGTGGCATAAAAGAATCGTGCAGACTATTAATTGCGCCGCACATAGTCCCAGTAGTAGTCACCGCCCACAAAGCCGATTGCGCCCAGCCAAATCTAACTTCTTTCCCTTCTAAATTAGGTTGTTGTCCACCCAAAAGAGGATTTACAAGCGGATTGCCTTGGTACTCGCCTAAAGCTGTAAACCCGATTAAAACTACAAAAATAATAAAAACCATCCAAAACAGCAACCAAGCTTGCTTTGTATTGTTCGCAAACAAACCGTAGGTGTAAATCAAAGCGGCGGGAATGCACACCATCGCCAAGATTTCTAAGAGATTGCTGGCATTATTAGGATTTTCAAAAGGATGAGCGGAGTTGATGGCAAAAAAGCCGCCGCCATTTTCTCCCAACTGTTTGATAATCTCAAAGTGAGCAACCGGGCCGCGTGCAATAACTTGGGTTGCGCCTTCTAAAGTTGTTACTGTTACAGGACTTGCGAGAGTTTCGGGAACACCTACAATTAGCAATAACAGCGCACCTACTAGCGAAATTGGTAGTAAAATTCGGGTGATGGCGCGAATTAAGTCAACATAAAAGTTGCCTAACGGTCTACCTGTTAAGCCCCGGATAAAGGCAATTCCGACAGCTAAACCCGTTGCAGCCGAGGTAAACATATGATAACCAAGAGCTAGCATTTGACTTGCATAACTAAAGGTTGTCTCTCCTGAATAATGCTGCTGGTTAGTATTTGTAATAAATGAGATAGTTGTATGCAGGGCGGTATCCCAGCTAGGAGCGCCTAAGTTTGTCGGGTTGAGAAACAGCCATCCTTGATTCATGAGAATAAACAAAATTAAAGCAGCCATGACAAGATTGCTATAAAGGATTGCTCTTGCATACTGCCAACCTGTCATCTCATCTTTTGTCACACCGCTTAAAGTGTAGATGACTTTCTCTACAGGGTTCATTATGGGATCAAGCAGAGTTTTTTTTTCCATAAAAACTCGCGCTATGTATTGTCCCAACAGGGGAGTAATTAACACCAGTATTAGTAGTGTTAATGCAATTTGAAAAATTCCTTGACACATAAGTTATTAGCTATTTTGCTGCTAGATTAGGCGAAATATAACGGATTTGGCTGGAGAATACGCCAGAGTTTTGCAAAGTATATACCCGTACTTTTAGCATTTGTTTGTCGAGAACTAAGTCAGGAGTTTACTGTTAATCAGTTCTAAATAATTACCTTTGTTAAAAAATAATTATTTGATTAAATGTTGCAATGACAACTGTTTAAATTCTCAAATTCCTATTAAATAAAACCATGGCTTCAAAATTCATTCCTTAAGCTGCAACTAAACAAACCTCTACTTCTAAAACATCTAATTATTGGTAACAGTTTTCAACTAATGGCAGGTATAAATTGGTTGTTAAACAGTTATATGCTTAGTGTTTAGTGAGCATATATGTATCTATACTTGTAGATATATATATGCGAAAAATATATTTATCCGTCAATTAAATAGTTATGCTGTTAATAAACTTCAGCGCGTTAATGCTCAAAATAAAAATGTAAATGTTACCTTGGTTTTTAAAATATCAGAGCATTTCCCCGCCCAAAAAGTTGCAGATAAAAGCATTTTGGTCAATTATTAGCCTATTTGCACTAATTGTAGGACTGGAATTTACTACACCCGTCAATTATGTATTTGGTTATCTGTACACCGGGCCAATTTTGCTTGCAACTTCTCGTTTAGGTCGAGTAGCAACTTTTTGGGCTACTGGATTAGCGGTAATTTTAACGATCTTAAACCTATGGATTCCGGGTAATACGGCAATTGAAAGCTCAACGGTAGTAAGTAGGATAATTGCTGCTGTCGCTCTAATTGTTACCGGAATTTTAGGCGATCGCAATCGAACTTACGAGCAAGAAATCGCCCAACAACAAGCCGTCTTACAATCTCAAGAGCAATTAGTCAGCGTTAGAGAAGATTTCGCTTCAACCTTGACTCATGACTTGAAAACACCGCTACTTGGAGCGATAGAAACTCTCAAAGCCTTTCAGCAAGGCGTATTTGGGGCAGCAACACCCGTACAGCAAAAAGTCTTAGCAACCATCGTCCGCAGCCATCAAACTACTCTACAACTGGTAGAAACACTGCTAAACGTATATCGCAATGACTTAGACGGATTAACATTGCAGTTAGCCCCCGTTGATTTAGTTATAGTAGCTTCTGATGCGATCGCTACATTGACCAATTTAGCCTCATCTCGGCAAATTTCCCTGAATTTAAACTACGGCGAGTCAGATTTTCGCCGCGCTTTTTGGGTAGAAGGCGACGCATTACAACTCCAGCGCGTATTTATTAATTTACTAACTAATGGCATCAATCATTCGCCGCGTGGGGGAATGGTGGAAGTAGTGTTAACAAATCAATCAGACTACCAAATTGTCAAAGTGCTAGATAATGGATTGGGAATTACCGCCGCCGAACATCCGTATATATTTGAGCGATTTTATCAAGGATATAGCGATCGCCAAGCCAAAGGATCGGGGCTAGGATTGTACTTAACTCGGCAAATTATCACTGCTCACGGCGGTACAATTTGGGTAGAGAATCGTTTACCACGCGGCGCAATATTTGGATTTCAATTACCTGCCTATCCCTTTCAGCCGTTTTTATCGACATAAAATGCCCTCTAATGTGCTGCGACTGTTGCTAGTTGAAGATGATGAGTTGTTTCGCCTCGGTTTGCGGGTAAAACTGCAACAAGAGACAGGTTTAGAAATTGTTGCCGAAGCAGAAGACGGCGAGAGTGCTGTAGAAATGGTTAAGCGCTATCCCCTTGATGTGGTGTTATTAGATATAGGATTGCCGGGAATTGGCGGTATTGAAGCTTGTCGTCAAATTAAGCAACAAAACCCACAACTACCAGTATTAGTATTAACATCGCACTCGCAACAGCCTTTAATTACGCGGTTACTAGAAGCTGGGGCGCAAGGCTACTGTTTAAAAGGAATTTCGGCAGAAGTTTTAGTTTTAGCAATTCGTTCCGTTGCGGCGGGTGCTTCGTGGTGGGATCGAACCGCAACTACAGAAATTAGAGCTAAATTTGAACCTAATGATGAGGATAAAGAAGTAAAAGGATCGTCAACTTTACCTTTAACGCCGCGCGAACAAGAAATTTTGGCACTAATTGCTACAGGCAAATCAAATCAAGAGATTGCTGAAACCCTATATATTACGCCAGGTACAGTTAGAGTACACGTCCATACAATTTTGCATAAATTGGGAGTACGCGATCGCACTCAAGCGGCGGTATTAGTTACCCAAAAACAATGGATGGCTACAGAATTAGCTAAACAAAATGATTGATTTGTCAGTAATTAGGAAATAATAAGTCCTATTTTAAACATCCACTTAACTCAAGATGCTTTAAATAGTGGCTTGTCCACCTCCGCCAAATACCTAACTTGACAATCCTCAGAAATGTTACTACAGTAATACAAATGTAATAACATTACATTTGTATTACTGAGAGCTTGGTGAAAATATCATGTTTACCCTATTAAAGGTTCGGAAAGTTGGTAATTCGCTAGGAACGACACTCCCTAAAGAAATTTTGCAAAAACTCAATGTAGGCGAGGGCGATTGCGTCTTTGTTAAAGAAACAGCGTATGGTGTTGAGCTTACGGCTTACGATCCTGAGTTCGAGAAAGCAATGGAAGCCTATAAAGAAGTAAGCGGCTTATACAAAAATGCTCTACGCGAACTTGCTAAGTGAATGAACCGTCTTGGCTTAACGAGCGGATGGTAGCAGCCTTTCATGAAAATCAAATCTGTTTGCATGGAGGGCTATCAGGGATTGAAGATGAAAATATGTTAGCAGCAAGTTGTGCTAGACCCAAACACTTATTTGCTTACGACAATAAAGCTACCATCTTTGATTTAGCTGCGGCTTATGGTTACGCCTTTGCTAAGAACCACGCCTTTGTAGATGACAATAAAAGGGTAGGTCTTGTTGCAGTGCTTACTTTTCTTTATTTGAATGGGTTTTTGCTTAAAGTTCCAGAAATGGAAGCGGTTTTAGTTATTAGTCGTCTAGCAGCAAGTGAGGAGACACAAGAATCTGTATCGAAATGGTTAGCAGAAAATTCACTTAAACGTTAGTTGGCTTTAAAACCTGTCTTTCATTCCTCGCAGCCTAGCAAATGTTTGAAATGGATTGCTACTATTAACGGCTGTTTGTAATGCTGGTTGGTTCCAACGTAAAAAGGGATTTGTCCGCTTTTCTAACCCCAAATTAGAAGGAATTGTCGATTCGTTGCGGCTACGGACGGCTTGGACGGCAGCAAAACGAGTTTTTAAGTCAGGGTTGGTACTGTCTACTGTTAGGGCAAATTTGAGGTTATTTAGAGTGTATTCGTGGGCGCACCATACCCGTGTATCATCGGGTAAAGCTTGGAACTTGGTTAAAGACTCCAACATCTGCGTTGGCGTACCTTCAAACAATCGTCCGCAACCGCCAGCAAATAACGTATCGCCGCAAAATAGCTCCCCGGATTCGGTCGCTGTCGGCGGGAAATAGTAAGCTATATGGGCGCGGGTATGTCCGGGAACAAAAAATACTTGTCCCGTGCAATCGCCAAAAGTAACGCGATCGCCTTCTTTTAAAAATACTTGCTGTCCGGGTATTCTTCCCCGATCTTCAGCGCCACCATAAACTACAACATCATTGAAAAGTTTGATTAATTGCTGGTTTCCACCTACATGATCGTGGTGATGATGAGTGTTAAAAATTGCAACTAATTTAGCGTCTAGTTGTTGCAATTGCTCTATTACAGGTTCTGCGATCGCCGGATCGACCACCGCCGCAATATTTTTAGTGCGATCGCACAATAGAAAAATGTAATTATCTGTAAGTACAGGAATGCGAATTACTTGCATACATTACCTAGCGCCAAGAATCTAAATCCAAGGATTCAAAACCTTTCTTTTCGACAAAAGACAACATACTGCCTAGTTGATACCATACCAATAAACCGATTAATAAAGTTAAAGGTGCAGCCACTGACGCAGCTAACCAACTAGGAAACCCAAAGATTTCTAAACCCGCCGCCAAAAATACTAAGATTCCGGCATTGATACCCAAGTAAGGAATAATCAATTGTGCAGTGGGTAATTGAGCTTTAGTCGCCGCCGCGCGATCGCTTGACCATTTTGCCACAATTAGTTTTAAAGTTGCTGCAAACGCCGTTCCTGCCGCTAGGGCGATCGCAAATCCGGCAAACATTAAAAAATAAGGCGGTTCGGGATAGTAAGACATAGTAATTTATAGTTGCTGATGAAGTGGGAAAACCTCTACTTGTAAATAGAGGTTTTTTTGGGATTACTTACCGTTGAAAGCGTTAAAAACGGGTAATAATGCGGCAGTACGTTCTTTAGAAAAATCGCTTAAAGCTCCAATTGCTACATTAAATAGGCGATTTGGCTGTAATTCATCTTTAACCAAGTTCCACAGACTTTGTACTTCTGCGGTATGCAAGCGATCGTCCTCCGTTAAAGCAATGAGTAATTGCTGTCTTAAATACTGTCCTTCCTCGGATAGTAAAAACTGTAAACCCATCTGCGCTGTAGGTAATAAGTCAAAACTATTATCGGCGCGGGCGATCGCAATTAAGTCTTCTAACCGCTCCCATTGAAACTTACCATTTTTAAACAATAAATTTAGCAGCCGTCGCCGTAGTGGGGGAGTTTCACCTTTTAACAAGCGCTGGGCGATGTATGGGTAAGCAACTTCAACGATTTTGAAGTCAGGATTTAAGCTTAAAGCAATACCTTCTTGCGTTACTAAAGAGCGAATAATTAAAGCAAACTTTGCTGGGACGCGGAAAGGATACTCATACATCAACTCTGAGAAAGAGTCTGTAATTGTTTTAAAGTTTAGCTTGCTAACACTTTCGCCGATCGCATTTTTAAGTACAGCTTCTAAAGCGGGGACAATTGGGCGAATATCGGTATTTGGCGCTAAAAAGCCCAGCTTAACGTAATCTTCTGCTAACTCGGTATAGTCTTGATTGACGGAATGTACTAACGCATCTACCAAGGTTTCTTTCATTCCCTCCGTTAGCTGATCCATCATCCCAAAGTCAATGTAAGCCATCCGTCCGTCAAAAGTTGCAAACAAGTTTCCTGGGTGGGGATCGGCGTGAAAAAATCCATGTTCTAGCAACTGTTGGAGTCCCGCAGTTACCCCTATTTCGATGATTCTATTTTGATCGAGTCCCGCTCGTTTAATTGCTGCGGTGTCTGTAAGTTTAAAGCCGTTAATCCACTCTAAAGTTAAAACGCGATCGCTTGTGTAGCGCCAATATATAGATGGAACTTTAACGCGGGGGTCGTCGCGGAAATTGGTAGCAAATTTCTCGGCGTTGCGTCCTTCGTTAAAGTAATCAATTTCCTCAAATAACTTTGTCCCAAACTCATCGACAATTAGTTGCAAATCGTGACCGAGATTGAGAGGAAGCCAAGGCGCAAGCCATCCCGCCGCCCAACGCATTAAATATAAGTCTAGATTTAAAACTGGGCGCAGGTTTGGACGTTGGACTTTTACCGCTACTTCTTCCCCCGTGTGCAACCGTGCTTGATACACTTGTCCTAAACTCGCCGCCGCTACAGGATTTGGGGTAATTTCGCTGTAAAGTTCTTCTAGAGGGCGACCTAATTCTCTTTCAATTGTTTGAAAAGCGATCGCATTACTATATGGTGGTAGCTGATCTTGCAGCTTTATTAATTCTTCTAAAAAGTCTTTTCTAATTAAATCCGGGCGCGTTGATAGGGCTTGACCGACTTTAATAAATGTTGGTCCTAAGCGCGTAATTATTTTTCTTAGTTGCGTAGCACGCAACGGCTGATTTTGTTCGGCTTTTCCCAACCACTCATCGGTTTTCATCCCCACAATAAAGCCCGAAAAAAACCAAATAATAGTTAAAATCCGTCCCCATACTAGCCAAGGACGGAAACGGAAGTATTTTACAAGCGTTTCAGGATTGTAACGCCGATTTTCTTGACTAAGTTGATACTGACCCACGCCTCGATCTGCCTCTCAAACTGGGAATTGGACTTTTACTGTGGTTTTTATCTAAAACTAGGTAGCTTTTTTTAAATAGCCGCCAAGAGCAACCACTTATTTATATCTTTTTATTAATTATAGTATTTAAAACTACAAAGTATTTATAAAAAAAGTAACAAATATCTATAGCATCCCTTTGTTGCTAACGAGCTAATAATGGAGACTTGGTTTATACTCCAGAGAACTTATCCCCACTCCACTTTATCGGTTTTGATCGTGGTGTTGCGATCGCCTTGTAGATAATGGCAATAATTCTATCCCTCTTCTGTCACTTTGCCGGATATTATGAATAAAAAAGTAAAATCAAGAAAGCACTAGAGGGTAAGGCAATTACCGTAGTAATAGATGAAACTAGAGATAGAAAAAAAGGAAAAAAACTGATTATGTAGCCAAGCAATATTTGGGAAGTGTAGGGAAAGTTGATAGAGGAATAGTTTCCGTCAATGCCTAGGTCGTTTATGCCAATATAACGATTTCTTTCACAGTGAAAATATTTAAACCCAAGGGAACGCTAAAAGCTGAAGATAAATACAAAACAAAAATAGAATTAGCGTCAGAAATCCTTACAAAATTAATTGAGTCAGGCTTTAATATTGAATTAGTATTGGCGGCTAGTTTCTATGGTGAAAGCAGCCAATTTATTAGAAAGATAGCTGAATACAACTTAAATTACGTGGTATCAATTCGTTGTAATCATAGAGACTGGTTACCTTCAGGGCAGAGCGTTAGGGCGAATAAGTGGAGTTCTTTTGAGAGAACATTTAGTAATCAAAAATCAGAGACTAGATACGTTAGGGAAATAATTTATGGTAAAAAAAGAGCGATAACGAACTTAGAAATAACTACTGATCCAAAAACCATGCCAGAGAATTCTACAACATTTGTAATGACAAATCTTCAAGCTAATCTCAAGGAAACTTTAGGTGACTTATATGGATTAAGAATATGGTTTTAGACAGTGTAAAATGGTTAAGTATTTTCTCTAACTCACATTTATTCCGGGGATTCAATCATTTAATTGCTGCAATGAATTAATTTAAACCCTATTATGCTTCTGGATGATTTAGCTTATTTACTACTTGCTTATTTCAGAAAGTGACAGAAGAGGGATATATACTAAATACCGATGGCGATCTTTATTTTGGCTGCCGATAAACTTTTAAAAAATAGCTAATAATGCAAAAACTCTTACCAGGAATGTTATTAATCGTCCTTGCTATCTCTAGCTGTGATATTCCTCTAAATGCAGACATCGGCTTACCATCGCCGGAAATTGTAGCCGCTTCCCCTACCAAACCGCCCTCAGCTATGGAAAAATCTATTCACCAACAAATCAATCAATATCGCCAGTCGCGCAAGTTGCCGCCTTTAACTCTCGACGCGCGGATTAGCGCCCAAGCAAAGATTCATAGTCAAAATATGGCAAGTGGGAAAGTACCTTTTAGCCATGATGGATTTGATGCCCGTGTTTCTGTTATCCGTCGTCAAATTTCCTATCGTGCAGCCGCAGAAAATGTTGCTTTTAACCAAGGATATCCTAACCCCGCCGAACAAGCTGTAGACGGTTGGATAAAAAGTGACGGGCATAGAGTTAATATTGTTGGTCAATACAACCTAACTGGTATTGGCGTTGTCAAAAATGCCAAGAATGAATACTACTTTACTCAATTATTTATCAACCGCCGCTAACCTAATGGAATTACTAGATTTTCAAGTATGCGATCGCGATCTCCCCGATCATATCCTCGCACAATACTTAAGCGCTGAAGCGATTGCCGTAGATACTGAAACTATGGGATTATTGCCCACGCGCGATCGCCTGTGTTTAGTCCAAATCTGCGATCCTCAAGGTATAGTCGCCGTAGTTCGTATCGCCAAAAATCAAACCGATGCGCCCAACTTAAAGCAATTACTAGAAAACCTTAATGTCGTTAAAGTCTTCCACTTTGCCCGGTTTGACTTAGCTACGTTACGCCAATATCTAAACATTCATGTCATCCCAGTATTTTGTACAAAAATTGCTAGCAAGTTAGCCCGTACTTATACAAATCGACACGGTTTAAAAGAGCTAATTCAAGAACTAGAAAATGTAGAATTAGACAAAAGCGCTCAAAGTTCCGATTGGGGAAATGCGGCAAATTTATCAGATAAACAACTAGATTATGCCTCCAATGATGTCCGGTATCTCCTAAGTGCGAGACAAAAATTAATAGCAATGCTAGAACGGGAAGAACGATTAGAACTTGCTAAAAAATGCTTTGAAGCGTTGCCTACTATAGTTTCTTTAGATTTAGTGCAGTTCAAAGACTTATTTGAGCATTAATAATTGTTCATTATCTATATACTCACCTAGATCATATAACTTTTTATCAAATACTAATTATATATCGTTAGACTGATGCGAAAAAATCCAAAACATTCAAAAATCATAATGCAATGATTGCAAAGATTAGCCTGTAATCAAAGTAGTTCAATTGACAAAAGCATGGTAGGAGTATTTATTATGAAGCGTGTAACTTCTTGGCTGCAAAGCATTAAATTAAAACAGATTATAACAGTATTTATAGTTGGGTTGACATTGTTGATTAGTAGTGCTTTTGATATTCACGGAAATCAACTGCAAGCTCAAGCAGAACCCGTAACACCCGAAGCTACTCAATACAAAGTTGATAGTGGTGAAAGCGAAGCAGAAATTAAGGCAGATAGAATCAAAGATAACGCCGAAAAATCAGCAAAATTGCTTAAAGATGAAGGCATAAATATCAAAAATAGAGCCGCAGAAACTAAGGGCAAAAACATTTTTGAAAACGTCAAAGATAAACTAAATCTTGATGAACCAATCGATCCAGGGACAAAAAAAGCTGGAGAGCAATTGAAAGAAGCCGCCGAAGACGTAGTTAAAGCACCCCAAAAGGCTTTAAAAGATATTAGCAAGTAAAAAAAGTAAAATTAACTTTTAATTAATCCCTCCTAAATCTAGGAGGGATTAATTTTAAATAAACTATTTTATGCAATCAATTATGGAAATCAGTTTTTTACCCCAATTAATTGCCCAACTAACAGAAACTGAATCTATAAGTCTGGCAAAAAGTATCAAACGTCAAGAAATAATTACGCCTTTAAGCCCTAAAGTGATAGCAACTTCCTACGTTCAGCAAGGAAACACCGGAACGCCAATATTATTACTGCACGGATTTGATAGCTCAGTTTTAGAATTTCGGCGCTTACTCCCATTACTAGCAACTCAAAATCAAACATGGGCGGTAGATTTATTAGGTTTTGGCTTTACAGATAGACCTAAAGAAATCAAAATTAGTCCCAGTGCGATCGCAATTCACTTATATTCTTTCTGGAAAACCTTAATTAATCAGCCAGTAATATTAGTTGGTGCATCCATGGGAGGAGCCGCAGCCATTGACTTTACCCTAACTTACCCCAAAGCGGTCAAAAAATTAGTATTAATCGATAGTGCAGGCTTTAGCGCTGGGTCAGCAATGGGAAAATTTATGTTTCCGCCCCTAGGCTACCTAGCGACGAAATTTTTACGCCATCCCAAAGTCCGCGCTAGTATTAGTCGCACAGCTTACAAAGACAAAAGTTTAGCCTCTTACGACGCTCAATTATGTGCCGCCTTACATCTAAATATGCCCGATTGGAATCATGCTTTAATCGCCTTTACCAAAAGCGGTGGCTATACTTCCTTTAAAGATAAACTTGCCCAAATTAAGCCGAAAACGCTAATTTTGTGGGGAGAAAATGACAAAATACTAGATATAGCTGACGCAGAAAAGTTTAAAAGCGCTATCGCTCCTAGTCAACTAATTTGGTTGAACGATTGCGGACACGTCCCCCATTTAGAACAGCCACAACTCACCGCCCAACACATTCTTAAATTTACTTCTGCTTAGTTCTAGGTTTTAAAAGCTGCCTTCGGTGAGCTTCGCCAACGCACTTTTTCCCTAAACTTAGCTTAAGGATTAACTTCATCAACAACCCACCCATCTTTGCGCCGATATATATAACGATTTTGGGGATTGCCTAATAAATTCAAGTAATCTACTTGGATTGGTTCTAATAATAACAAGCAAAAATTAGCTAATGGCTCTACCGGATTGGGCGCAGGCGGATTAAAATTACTATCCTTTGTTCTAGGTTGCCCAGGATTTGCCCAAGCAAATTGTAATCTGGCATTATCGCTAAGTTCTTGCCAACAAGCTTGACGAGCTTGCTGTAACGCCATGTCTGCGTTATCTACTTGTACTAAGTGCAGCAAACCACTAAATCTAAATTGTTCGCGGGTTTCAGTAAAGTACCAGCAAGCCTCCGCCCAAGGCTGCACGGCAATTTGTCGCACTTTCTCGCTGCGACTGTCGATAGTGAACTTCAAACAATCTTTATCTCCGTAAAAACCCCGAAACACTACAGTACGATTGGCTGGGCGATTTTCTGTTGTGACTGTTGCTAGTTGTAAATAACGAGCATACGTAATATTACGGTGACAGTCGAGAGACTTTTCTAACAAAACTCGCCAATTTGAGTCAAACATAAATTAGTTCATCTACAGCTATTTTTTAGCATTATCAAGATTAATAGCGGAAGTTAGCTTCTATAAGCGAAATATCTAAAGCGATCGCCAGAAACATAAAAATTACCATCAATACATACAATTTTCTTTACAACATCAGTAATTTTACCAATATTAGCTTCAAGTCTTCTTATTACAGTCGAGTAGTTTCCTCGATCTTATTTTTAGAGCAATAGGGAAAGATGATTATGTAGCCTATATAGCTATTTGAATTTATCTATAGCAAAGCTTGGGCTGACCGCTTTCCCTCCCCACCGATTTTCAACTAAGTAAATCTTGATACTAGGTCGTACTTACCTATAAATCAAAACTTACCATCTCTATATTTTCTGACTCTTTTTGTGTTTAAACCATCTAAGTGTAGTGCGCTCCCATGAAACAATCTCAAAAAAATCTTTACCGTCCACTACTAACAGCAGCCCTATTAGTCGGGGGAGCCTTTCAACTAGCGGCTCCTATACTTGCAGCCGGAACAACGGCGGGAACAGGTATTAGCAACACTGCCACTGCCACCTACAACGACCCCAATAATCCCGCCGAAGTAATTGATGCCACCTCTAATACAGTCACAATTACAGTGGCAGAAGTTGCAGGTATTACCAACGTAGCAGCAGGCACTACCGATTCAACCCCTAGCACTTCTGTTCTCCCTGGCGATACGCTGACCTACGACTACTTAATTACTAACGTCGGTAACGATACTACAAGGGTATTTATTCCCGCTCCTGTAGTTACAGGCCCTGCAACCCAAGCTGGCACAATTACCTATGACATTGATGCTGACGGCGATGGCACCTTTGAAATTGTAGGTACAGCTACGGCTCCCACCGCCACAGTAATTAGCGCTGGCGGTGCCATTCGCGTCCACGTACCTATATTAGTATCAGCAGGAGCTACCTCTGGTGCGCCTATCATCGTCCGATTGGGCGATACCGCACCCAATAACAACAGCGCAGCTACCCAAAACCAGCCCGACTCTGCTGACGGCCCATTACCTGGAGAAGTTCGCACCGTAGATGTAGTCACCGAATTATCTCCTAATAATGGCGCTCCTACCAACGGAGAACGAGAAGCTAGTGCTAATCAACAAGTCCTTGTGGGCGCTCAACCTCAAGCTTTTGCCGCCGTTCTCAAAACCCAAGGTACTTATTCAGATAATGGTACGGTAGGCGTATTCAATGACGATCTGCAAACTTATAACTTGACCTTACGAGTAGACTCTGCTGCTCCTGTAGGCACTCCCGCCAGCTTAATTCCCGCAAATTTAGAAGGGACTCCAGTAAACGTTGATGGTACGACCGCCAACCGCATATTAGTTTCCGATGCAATTCCTACAGTTGCAGTTCTATCTACAGTTACTCCTATCCCACCTTCCGGTTGGACTGTAGTTTATACTAATTCTTCTACCTCAATCAATGCCAATGCCGCACTTTGGCAAACAAATAGAGCCTCAGTTACGGGTCGTATCACTCGCGTTGGTTATGTAATTTCCACTCCAATTGCCAAAGGTGCTAACCTATCAGGCTTCTCGTTCCAAGTAATCACCAGTGGATTGAATGCAACTAACGGCGGCACAGTTGCTAACCTTGCTCAATTATTCGGTGAAACTGTTGGTGGCGGCACAACAATTGTGTACGACGAGTCCGGCGACCCAACTCCTACCAACTTCAACGATAACGGTAGTCGCGGGCCAAACACAGGCATAGATGCCAACGGTGATGGCATTCCCGAACCTGTTATTGGTACTGGTGTTGCTAACCCAACCGTTGATGAAAATGACCCCACTGGCAACAACACAGGTACTGGGGCTGGTGGTGAAGATAACATTTTAATCCTTGCTCCTACTGGCGCAGTTCTCAACGGGCCTATTGGAGTACCCACAGCCGTTGGACCTAATAGCAATAACGACGACTTTACCAACCAGTCCACCGATATTCCTGCCGGTACTGCTCCTGAAACCCTAATAAACCCAGCCCCTGAAGTCTTTACCAATACCCTCAGCGCCCCAGTCACACCCCTAACTAACGTTTTGCTCCGCCCTGAAGACGGTGCGGCAACAGGTACTCTGCCCACAAATACCACTGTCACCATCACCTTTGGTGGTAGTTCGGCGGTTTATACCTACAATGGCACGGACTTTGTATTTAGCTCTGGAACGGCGATTACAATTCCAAATATCAGTGTTGGGACATCAGTAAATTACACTACCACTATTGACTTACCTGCTGGCACGGCACTATCAACAGATTTACCTGCCGGATTTATCAATGGTTATGCAGCCCCAATTCTTGCCTTTACTGATGTTAACGAAAATGGTGATCTCGATCCGGGTGAATCTTTTAACACCACAATCGATCGAGTCTATACAGGCTTCTTAAGATTGGTCAAAGAATCTCGCATCTTGGTAGGTACTGGACCCGCAGTTCTTGGTGGTGATGGAACCTTCAGTACGGCGGCTAAGACTCCTGCACCCGGCAACATCATTGAGTACCGGATTAGTTACAGCAACATCTCTACTGCCGTATCTGGTAGCAACAACGTTACTCTCAATGCCAGCAATGTCACGATTACAGAAAGTGGCATTACCAACACCGCAGTCTTCCCCATTGCAGCTAATGGTAACAACTGGGGTCAAGATTACTCGCTACCTTTGGGTATCGATACTAGCAATGTGATTGGTTCGGCGGTAGATTCTGGTACTGGCGCTAATATTGCCTTCTTCAATGGTACTGGCGGTAATGTTAGTGCTACGGATCAAACGGGTTCTACGCCAGCAACGGATGTTACTCGCTACGTCAATATTGTGAGCGTACCTGTTGAACCTGGTATTGCACCACGCACATTTAGCTTCCAACGCATCGTCAACTAAGACGCTTTCCAGGGATATCTCCTGTCGGGAGATATCCCTCCTGACTAATAGATTGAGTTTATTAACTAAAGCTTTTCCACTTTTAAGAGGTTTTTTAACATGAAGCGTTCCTTCCTGATTGGTTTAGGTGCCGTAGCTCTACTCGCCTCTGGCTCTTTTGCCACCGAAGTGCCGGCGATCGCCAACTTACTCCCAAAAACAGCAATTGCCCAAAATATTCAAGCCAAACGTCAAGTTCAATTGAATTTAGCAGCCGCTAAAAAGATTGTCCAACAAACTAGCGATGGCAAACAACAAGTTAGCTGGCAAAATCTCCAAGGTAATGTCACTGTACAACCTGGTGATGTCATTCGCTACACGGTGACGGGTGCTAATAATGGCGATCGCCCAGCTAACAATTTAATTGTCACCCAACCTATTCCCCAGCAGACCGCCTACGTTTTAAATTCCAGCAAAACAATTAATATTACTGCGATCGTTACCTACAGTATCGACAACGGTAAAACCTTTGTTGCCAAACCTACAGTCAAAGTCAAACTTACCGACGGCAAAGTAGAAACTCGACCAGCCCCCGCCGAAGCCTATACTCACGTGCGATGGAAGTTTACTAGCGCGATCGCTGCCAAATCTAAGGTAGCCGCAGCATACCAAGTAAGGGTGAAATAATTACCCATTTTCGAGGGCGATCGCCCTCTCCTTTTAGGCGATCGCTCGATTTATTTTGTTATTAAAACTTTTCTATCTTTCTAAGCCAAAGTCCCATCAGTAAATAATTAATTCTCTAACTAATAGCAATAATCAGGTTCTCATTGATGAATTGCTACTAAGGTATAAAAAAATGCACCGCTATCACACTCACACTCAATCAAATCAATGGCTTCAATTACTCACAGCAGCCTTTATTAGCGGTAGTATTTGGCAATCGATCCCAGTTGTTGCTCAAAACGTTCAACCCGTTCAACTCACTAATCAAGTTAGTTTTTCCTACACTTTTGGCGGAGAAACCAACAGTGAAACTACCATAAACGGACTTAGCAGCAAAGCGGACTTGAGTATAAGTAAGCTAGTAGATCCTTTAGGACAGATTACTGGTTGTGCTGGAGAAAAACTAGCAGACTACGAAGGCTTTAGCATCGGTTTATACGAAGTAAATTCCGCAGATCCGACCGGAACAGAAATTAGTGCGCCGATCGCCTTAACTTCTACAGAATTACCAGATATTAGTAATAACAATATACCTCTAGGTCTAAATCCTAATAGAGAAAATAGCAATCCTTTCTCTCTTACTAATGACAATGAAGGGCGCTATAACTTTTTATTCGATCCCAGTAAGGGGCAATTAGCCCCTGGTAAAACTTATATCTTATTTATCAGTCCGCCGCCCGACTCGATTTACAGCGAACGCCGGATCAAACTAATCATTGGCGCTCAAAATGGCGAAGTTATTAGTTACACAGCTACTTCTCTTGATGGTAGACCGATTAGCACTAGCCAAAATCAGACCTCAGTAACAGGAACGATTAATATCGACAATGCCGAACGCATCGGTCTGAGTTTAGCCATCCTCGATTTAGATACAAGCATTTGTCAAAGCCAAGAAATTCAAATTATTAAAACTGGCGATCGCGCTTCCGCCGCCCCCGCCGATACAGTAATTTATCGCATTTCGGTTAAAAACTTGGCAAGTTCTACTCTCAACAACGTAGTTGTTACTGACACTTTGCCTCTAGGATTCAACTTTATTAACGATTCCGTTCGGGCTGAACTTGGAAATCAAAGAGTTGCCGTTACCTCTAGTCATACAGGTAGAACAATCACTTTCCGCGCTGCCGATGTCAACTTACCAGCAAAAAATTCTCCTGACGGCGAGAAAATCCTAAATATTGCCTACGCTGCGGTACTAACCCCCGATGCGATTCGTGGAAACGGACAAAATTCCGCGATCGCTCAAGCTCAACGCGCCGATAACAACTTTACAGTCAAAGATGGCCCCGCCACCCACAGGTTAAGAGTTAATGCTGGCATTCTTACCGATGCTGGCACAATTATTGGTCGCGTGTTCGTAGACAAAAACTTTGATGGCGAACAACAACGCGGCGAACCAGGAGTACCAAACGCAGTTGTCTTTATGGACGATGGCAACCGGATTACCACCGATAAAGATGGACTATTTTCGGTCGCCAATGTTTTACCAGGTTATCGCACAGGAGTTTTAGATTTAAGCAGTTTACCTGGTTATACCCTTGCTCCTAATCGTCGTTTTAGCGAACGCAATAGCCAGTCAAGGCTGGTACATCTAGCCCCTGGCGGTTTAGTCCGCATGAATTTTGCCGTAACTCCTAGCTTTCAAGAAGGTGAAAAGAAGTGAAACGAACCACAAACACCTTAATTACTTTCTTGGTATTAGCTACCGTAGAAGCTTTGAGTTTAGTAATTGCCACCACAGCTAAATCTGCACCACTACCCGTTGCACAAAACAATCAGACTGAGCAACAAAAAATATCGCCAGCCAGTCCTAGCGATGAATTGCTGTTACCCTTTTCTACCGAACTAGCTCCTGCCAAGCCAATAACAGAACTAGCTCCTGTTGAGCCAATAGAACTAGCTCCTGTTGAGCCAATAGAACTAGCTCCTGTTGAGCCAATAGAACTAGCTCCTGTCGAGCCAATAACTGAACCAGAACCCAACCCACTACCTCCTCCCGCCGAGCCGCTAAATACCATTGCTCCAGAAAGCTCAGGAAATACTCAAACTCCACCAACAGAAGCAATTAGCGAACCGGAAACACAAAAGGTACTTTCTGCTTTAGAAGTAAGAATTCTTACGCCTAAAAATGCTTCAGTTTTAAATAATCCAGCTACCTCCGTAATCCTACAGTATTTAGAAGGAAGTAAAGTAGAGCTAAAAATCAATGGGGTCAATGTCGATCCTAACTTTATTGGACGTACAGAAATCGATAGCAAATCAAAAATTGTCACGCAGACATGGTACGGAATTGCTTTTAATCCTGGTAACAACACTCTGACGGCTCAAGCTACCAGAGATGGTAAATCTGGGGAAATTGCCACAGTCAAGCTACAGGTACGCGGTACGGCAACTCAGATTAAATTGCAAACTACTGAAGCCAGAATACCTGCCGATGGGCGTTCCACCGCCACAATTCAAGGTGAGTTACAAGACGCTGAAGGCAACCGCTCCGAGCAAAATGCGATCGTTACGTTAGTAGCTAGTGCGGGAGAATTTGTTGGTGTAGATGCAAATCCCGATAGCGATGGGTTTCAAGTAAAAGCTGAAAAAGGACAATTTACCGCTCAGTTACGTTCTGTCTTGCAAGCTCAAACAGTAAGGATTGCCGCTCAGACTACAAATATAGAAGTCTTTACTCAAGTTCAGTTTGAAACAAATTTGCGTCCTTCCTTGGTGACGGGAGTAATCGATCTGCGTTTGGGTAAAAGAGGTACAGACTATTACAGTAGTTTTAGAGACTTTTTACCCCCAGATGGCAATAATAAAACTCAATTAGATTTTCGTTCGGCAGTTTTTGCTACGGGGAGAATTGGGGATTGGTTATTTACTGGAGCTTACAACAGCGATCGCACTCTCAATGAAGACTGTAATGGCAATAGCCGCTTATTTAGAGATGAGAATGATTGTACCGAAAAATATCCTGTTTATGGCGATAATTCCACGGTTGAAGCTACTACCCCTTCCCAAGATAGTCTGTACTTAAGGATAGAGCGCAACTCGCGGATTTTGGGAGCAGAGCCAGATTTTGCCATGTGGGGTGACTACAATACTGAGGAGTTTTCCCGCTCTTCCCAAGAATATACCGCCTTCAATCGCAAATTGCACGGTTTTAAAGCTAATTACAACCTAGGAGACTTACAAGTTACCGGGTTTTACGCCAACAACGTTGAGGGATTTCAACGGGATACTATCGCTCCTGACGGGACGAGTGGTTATTACTTTTTATCGAGACGGTTACTAATTTCAGGGAGTGAAAGTGTTTTTATTGAAGTAGAAGAACTCAATCGTCCGGGTACAGTTTTGCAGCGCCAACAACTCAGCCGTGGCCCTGACTATGAGATTGACTACGATCGCGGGACATTATTATTTCGCCAAGCAGTTTTACGCACTGCGGTAGATGAAGAAGGCAGAATATTAGTCCGGCGAATAGTGACTACCTATCAGTACGAAAGCCAAGACGGAACCAGTAGCATTTATGGCGGTAGGGTACAATACCATCTTGCCCGCGAACTAGGGCGAGAAAGTTGGATAGGAGCTACTTATCTCACTGAACATCAGGGAGTGCGAGACTTTGAACTATATGGCGCTGATGCGCGATTTGCGATCGGCCCTAAAGGCTTCTTAATTGCCGAGTACGCCCACTCTACCAACGAATCGGATGTTATGGGCAAAGTTAGCGGCTCGGCTTACCGCATCGAAGCAGAAGGCGAAATTGCTAAAAATATTCAAGCACGAGCTTTTTATCGTTCCGCCGATCCTGGCTTTGCTAATGATGCCACTATTAGCTTTGTTCCCGGTCAAACTCGTTACGGAGCCGATGTTACTGCCAAAATTTCAGACACAACCAACCTGCGCGTACAGTACGATCGCGAAAAAAACTTTGGCATTGCTCCCCAAGTTCGCAATACTTTAGAAGAATTATTAACTCCAGGTATTAGAGCTACCCCTGGAAGTGCGGTTGACAACTCACTGACAACTATTTCTGCGGGGGTACAACAACGCATAGGTAAAGCTGATTTAACGGTAGATTGGATTCATCGCGATCGCACTGACCGCATTCCAGAAACAGATTTAAACAGTACCTCTGACCAATTGCGCAGTCGCCTAAACTTGCCGCTCACAAATACTCTAAGTTTCGTTGCTCAAAATGAGCTAACTTTTTCTAGCGATGTAGATGCAGTATATCCCGATCGCACTTTGTTTGGCTTGAGTTGGAAAGCTTTACCTGGTGTCAATATTAGCCTATCGCAGCAATTTTTTACTCGCGGTCAATATTCTGGTAACTCAATTACCAGTTTAGATGTGAGTGGCGAACATAAGTTTGGCTCTGATACTACCTTGACTGGACGTTATTCCATGTATGGCGGTGGTGATGGGCTTGGCGGTAGTGGAGCAATTGGGATTAAACAAGGTTGGACAATTGCGCCGGGATTAAAGGCAAACTTTGCTTACGAACACGTTTTTGGGGATTTCTTTGGCAAAACGGCGGCGGGAACTCAGTTTGCTCAACCCTTTGCGCCGGGTCAAAGTGCCTCATCAATTGGTGTAGACGGCGGCGATAGCTACAGTGTCGGTCTTGACTATACAGATAATCCTAATTTTCAAGCAAATGCCCGTTACGAGCATCGCAACTCTTCTGGTGGCTCAAATACAGTCCTTTCTGCCTCAGCTACAGGCAAAATCACTCCTTCGATTACAGCTTTAGCTCGTTATCAACAGGCTAATTCTTCTAACCAAACTCTAGAAGGATTGGGAACTACTAGAGATTTAAAAATAGGTTTAGCTTACCGCGACATTAATAGCGATAAGTTTAATGCTTTATTGCGCTACGAATATCGCAAAAATCCCTCCACAAATCCCGAAACAATTTTATTTGGTAGCGGGACGGGTTCAGAGGATCATACTTTTGCCTTAGAAGGCATTTATGCTCCTTCTTGGCGCTGGGAGTTTTACGGCAAGTATGCGCTGCGGAGTAGTACGTCTTATTTAGCTGATGATTTGGTCGGTACAAGTACAATTAATCTTACCCAACTGCGGGCTACCTATCGTCCCGGCTACAAATGGGATGTAGTGGGCGAAGCTCGTTTGATTAATCAACCCTCCGCCGGGTACAGCGAAACAGGCTTTCTTTTAGAAGCTGGTTATTATCTCACTCCTAATCTGCGCTTGGCTGGTGGTTATGCGTTTGGGAATGTTGACGATGATGGTTTTAGTGGTTCTCGTTCGGCTAGTGGCCCTTACTTGGGCTTAACTGTCAAACTCAATGAGCTATTTGATGGCTTTGGCTTGCAAAAAGTCGCGCCACCTCAGCAACAAGAATCTCAAAAGACACCTTTAGCTAGAAAGCTTACTCAACGTGAAAATGCGATCGCTCTTTGGGATCGTAACAATGATTCCAAAGAGGAGCTAGAGTTTTCTGGCGCAGAAGTAGATATAGATTTGCAAATTAGTCAGTTAGCTTTCAAAGTTAAGCAATTACTTCACAGCTATCAACAGGTTAATTCCTCCCCTACACCCGATCTAGCTATAAGTACCCAAATTCAAAGATTGGATAAACCTACACTCCCCCTGCTGCTAAGAGGTGAAAAGCTATGAAAAAAATCTATTGGTTGGTTGTTTTTGCTTGTTTGTCACCATTATTACAATTTCCTGTAGTTGCTCAAGAAGCTTTAACAGTGCAGATAGTTGTAAATAGCGATCGCGATGGCACTATTACACCAGATACATTTTTAACTTTGCGCGAAGCTATTGAGCTAGTAAATGGTACTTTGCTTTTAAGTCAACTCAGCGCCGCCGAACAAAATCAAGTTAAATCCCTTAATCCTAATCTGCCTTCACGGATTGAATTTAAGTTACCGCCCAAGCAAACTACGATTCGCTTAGTTAGTATGCTCCCGCCTTTGGCTAAGGCTGGTTTGATTGTCGATGGTGAAACTCAACCAGGTTATACCACTAAGTCCGGCAGACTAAATAAGACTTTTGTGAGAAAATTTCCTTTACCTGTAGTAGCAGTTACACCGGGGGAAAATGTAGAGATATTTCGCGGACTAACCATAGTTGCAGATGGGGTTACTGTTCGGGGTCTAAGTCTTTATGGCTTTACGGCTAAACATGGTACTACAGCTTCTACACCCCCGGCAGATATATTTATTGCCGATGAGGTGACAGCCAGAGAAACCAGCCCACAGCAAAATTTACAGCTACCCCTAGTTCAAAGTAAAGTTTCACCTCAAGGGGTAGTTATTGAAAATAATTGGTTAGGAAGCTTTCCTCCCCGTGTGGATAATTCCACTAAAAAAGTTACAGTAATTGGGATTGTTTACGATCTTCCGCGTTCGGCATTTGGCGTTTCGGTCTTCAATTCTCTAGGTACAACAATCCGCAATAATTTAATTACTAATCATGACGGTAGCGGGATTATTACCGGGAAGCAAGCTACCAATCTCCGCATTACTGGCAACGTAATCGAGCGCAACGGTTTAGCCGGAATGCCCGACGCTATTCGTTTGGAAGGCAATATTCAAAATACAGAAGTTGTTAGTAACTTAATTGAAAACAATGCAGGTAGTGCAGTGTTTTTATTTAAACCCCAAGGAGCGGTACAAATTCGGGACAATGCGATCGCCAATAATGGTAAACGTTTTAATAGAGCGGCTATTTACTTGATGGGCAATGAGCATCAAGTTACTGGCAATCAAATTATTAACCAAAATGGTTCGGGAGTAGTAGTTGCAGCTTATCCCCAAAGCCGTAGTAACAAAATTACCAATAATCAATTTGGTAACTTATCTGGTTTGGCAATTGATTTAGTTACGCAACTCAATGTCAGTCCTCAAGATTACCAAAAAGGGGATGGTGCAAACCCCTTAACCGATAGCTATCAACGTCGGCGCAAAACGGGCAACTTTGGTATGGATGCACCGCGTTTTTTAAGTCCAGAATTTTTTATTATTAATTCCCCAAATGGCGCAACGGTTGATGGACTCGCCGAACCCAATTCGCAAGTAGAGATTTATCTCTCTAGCCAAGAATCAGGGACGCGGGAATTAGTTGGTAAACCCATCGCTACTACAAAAGTGGATGAAAAAGGTAGATTTTCCCTTTCTTTGGGTATGCTAAAGCCTGGAGAACGGGTAAGTGCGATCGCAACTCATTCTCAGTACGGTACATCGGAACCTGCTTTAAATGCTGTAGTGCAGTCTATATCAACAGATTAAAACAAAATTTAGCTTGGCAATAAAATGAAACCTTTTAATCCTTCCAGACAACTTAGGCGCTTAAGAAAGTGCGATCGCATTACTTAAACATTGATTGTTGCCTGTGTCGTTTATATCTAGTCAAATATTAATTATATAAATTTTAAGATGAAAACTAAGCAACAACTATTGCATAAATACTTATTAGCTCCTTCCCAGCACCTCAGTCACCAAAGATGGCTAGTTGGCAGTCTTCAACGCGGGAAGAATAATGCCTTAAAGATGGGCAAGGGAATACAAATTGTTGGGCTAGCTGCCGTCTTGCTGGGTTTGTCTAGCCCAGTACAAGCTGCGGTGATACGAAATTTCACTTCGCGTTTCAGTACCAATGATACCGGTGATATTCAGATTGTGGGTAATAGCTCAGTTACTTGCTCTACAACACTTGGATCTGCCGCAAGTAGCTGTACAAGCGCCCTAAATGGAGGTACTACTGGCGGCTTACTGAACAACAATAGCTATTTCATGACTAATGTGGATGTAGATGCCGACTCCACTACATTCAACTCTAGTAGCGCAAACATTGTCCTACCCACCGGAGCTACCGTGCTATGGGCAGGGCTTTATTGGGGAGCCGATTCGAGTGCTGGCGCAGCACAAACCACTTCGCCCACTGTCCCCGCCGGTAGTGCCGCACCCAATGCCACACAACGCAACACTGTCAGACTGGCAACGCCTGCTACGGGAGGGTACACAACTATAACAGCTACCCAGTTAGACGCAGATAACTCTAGTGGCAACGACTACCAAGGATTTGCTAATGTCACTTCCTTAATTCAAGCTGGCGGTGGCGGTACCTATACAGTAGGTAATGTCCAAGTAGGTACTGGCGTAGATCACCAAGCTGGCTGGTCTTTGGTTGTAGTTTACCGCGATACTTCTCAACCGACTCGTAACCTAACAGTTTTTGATGGTTATGCTGTTGTTAACACTACTACTCCGAATGTTTCATTTACTGTGAGCGGGTTTACTACGCCTCCAAGTGGGGCAGTAACTGCAAAAATTGGTGCTGTTGCTTACGAGGGCGACCGAGGCTCTACGGGTGACAATTTGAACTTTAATGGTACAACTCTAACTGATGCTCAAAACCCTACAGGCAATTTCTTTAACAGTTCGATTAGTCGCACTGGTAGCAATTTAACTAATAAAAATCCTAATAATGTTAACCAATTAGGCTTTGATATTGATATTATCTCTCTTTCTAACCCTAGCAACAGCGTACTGGGCAACAATGCTACAAGTGCCACTATTAATTTGACTACATCAACTACAAATGGTGAATTTTACCAACCTGGAGTAATTACTACCGCGATTGATATTTTCGCCCCAATCGTAGCTGGTAACATCAACAAAAGTGTCAGCGATCTCAACGGGGGGACTGTCTTACCAGGAGACATTTTAGAGTATACAGTGACAGTTGCTAACACTGGTCAGGATGGGGCGCTCAACAATGTACTGACCGATCCCATACCCACCAATACTACCTATCTTCCTGGTAGCCTGCAAATAACGGCTGGAGCGAACACTGGAGCTAAAACCGATACCGCAACTGATGACCAAGCTAATTACGATAGCCTCAACAATAGGGTAGTATTTCGTCTCGGCACTGGGGCTACAGGCACTGCTGGTGGCACTTTAGCTCCTACTAATTCTACCACTATCAAGTTTAGGGTACAGGTTAATGCTGCTACTCCCAACAGCACCATACTTTCTAATCAGGCAACAGTTGCCTATAGGGCCCAGACTCTAGGTACTGATTTCACCGCTCAAAGCGATGGAGATTCTGCTACTTCTGGAGTTCAGCCAACCAACGTTATAGTGACGTTACCTGATATGGCGATCGCTAAAAGCCACACAGGAAATTTTAATAAAGGACAGACTGGCACTTATACTCTCACAGCTACTAACTTAGGTCCGGGAACCACCAACGGAACCGTTACCATCAGCGATACTTTACCTACAGGTTTAACACCCACCGCCGCCACTGGTACAGGCTGGACTTGTACTATTAGTGGTCAAGTTGTCACTTGTACGCGATCGGATGCTTTAGCTGCCACTACTAGCTATCCGCCAATTACCCTCACCGTAAACGTGGCTGTAAATGCACCTGCAAGTATAACTAACACAGCAACAGTATCTGGAGGCGGACAAGCTAATACGACTAACGATAGCGTTAATGATGCAACAACTATCGATCCGTTAGCCGACTTATCTTTGACCAAAATAGTCAACAATGCTAGTCCCAACATTGGAGATAACGTAACATTTACTGTCACACTCAATAATGTTGGACCAGACTCCGCTACAGGTGTTAGTGTTAGCGATCTTTTGCCTGCGGGGTTAACGTTTGTATCCGCAACCCCAAGTCAGGGGACTTACGTTAGTAATACGGGAGTTTGGACAGTAGGAACAGTGGGGACGGCGGTTAATGCAAACAGTGCAACGTTGCAAATTGTAGCAACCGTAGCAACGGCGGGAGCAAAAACTAATACGGCTCAAGTAAGTGCTTCAGGACAACAAGATCCAGATTCAACACCCAACAATAATGTTGCGACAGAAGATGATCAGGCAAGTGTAACGGTAACGTCACAAAATACCGATTTATCCATAACCAAAACCGACTCTCCCGATCCAGTTATTGCGGGAGCCGATCTAACTTATGCGATCGCGGTTACTAATAATGGTTCGGCTACAGCCACTAATGCCACAATGAGCGATCCCTTACCTATTGGCACAACTTTTCAGTCAATCACCACTCCTCCAGGCTGGACTTGCACTACACCCGCCATTGGTAGTAATGGCACAGTAAGCTGTACTAATCCCTCTTTTGTAGTGGGTTCGGCAAACTTTACGGTCGTAGTCAGAGTAGCGCCGACCACCGCCAATAACTCTAGCCTCAGCAACACAGCAACAATATCCTCAACAACTTCCGATCCAATTGCAGCCAATAACTCTAGTACCCAAGCTACAACTGTACAGCAGTCGGCAGATTTGAGACTGACAAAAGTATCAACTCCTGCAAGTCCGACGGTAGGAGGCACTTTTGATTACACAATTACCGTAACCAACGATGGCTCTAGCACAGCTACTAATGTCCAAGTTACAGACCAACTCCCACCAACAATACAAGTAGCAGTTACATCAGTAGGAATCACTACTACTCAAGGCTCAACTACCTACAATGCTACTACTCCTAATGTAGTATGGAATGTCGGTACACTAGCTCCTAATACAAGTGCCACTTTAACTATTCCTGCCACAAGGTTAACAGCCGACAATACATTAAACACTGCTGAAGTAACATTTTCAGACCAAAGCGATCCAGACTCAACTCCTGGCAATGGTCAAGTTGGCGAGGACGATCGTGATAGTGTAACAGTACCGAATCAATCTGTAGACTTAGCAGTAGCAAAAATCGTCAATAATTCAACGCCCAACGTAGGCGATAGCGTAATATTCACTATTACAGTCACTAATCCTATTACTTCCCCAACTGCTGCTACAAATGTTGGTTTGTCTGACATCTTACCTCCAGGATTAACTTATCAGTCCAATACAGTATCTACAGGTACATACAATAGCGGTACTGGGGTTTGGAGCATTGCCAGCCTAAACCCTGGGGTTACAGCTACCTTAACAATTACAGCTACAGTGGCAACGCCCGGTGCAAAGACCAACACGGCTCAACTAAGCGCCCTAGACCAAAACGATCCAAATTCAACGAACAATAGCAGTAGTGCGATCGTCACCCCCAACTCGGTTCCTCCAAATCTGCTGTTAGTTAAACGCATCACAGCAGTTAATGGTGTAGACGTAACTGGGTTTCAAGATGGAGTTGATAGCCCAACTACCGATCCTAATTATGTCGGTACTCCCAAAGCCGTTGAAGATAACGATCCTCTTTGGCCTGCTCCAAATACAACCTCTCTGCGAGGTGCGATCAATAGCAGCACGATCGCACCAACGGTTAGTTTTAAACCTGGCGATGAAATAGAATATACAATTTATTTCCTGAACAATGGGGCATCTCAGGCAACGAATGTCAGTATTTGCGACTTCGTGCCAGCAAACCAAACCTTTGTTAGTACAGGTTACGATAGCTCGCTTCTTAGTGCTGATGCTGGGGGATTATTCGGCACTAATTATGGGATTGTCATCCAAAGTGCTAATGGTGCTGCGCCCGTAAAAGCGACTAATGTATCTGATAGCGATCGCGGTCAATTCTATAACTCTAGTTTTCCGATTGCTTGTAACAAGGGATCAACTAATGGCAAAGGTGCAGTGGTGGTCAATATCGGTACTATTCCTAACGCTACGGGTGCTGGTGCGCCTGCCAATTCCTACGGTTTTATCCGTTTTAAAGCCAAAATTGATTAGTCCCCCTGTTATAACTAAAAAGCTTTATGGTGGAAAAGTTAGAATTTAGCTGCTTATTCCTCATTTTTAACTATGTCTCATTCTTATTTTGATAACGAAGCTAATAGCCACAAATCGTTTGAGTTACCTGGCTCAAAACCTCATTACAACCCCGATCGCCCTGGACAAGTTGAGCATATTTTTTTAGACCTCAATTTGGACATCTCTAATCAAAGTTATACGGGGATTTGTAAAGTCGCTCTTAAACCAATAACAACGGGAATTAATCGTTTATCTTTAGATGCGGTTAATCTCAATATTCAGTCGGTAGATGTTGATGGGATACCGCAAAGCTTTGATTACGATGATACTAAGTTAGATATTCGTTTAGAAACAGCAACGGAAGCTGGGAAAGTAATTAAAATTGCGATCGCCTATTCTGTAGAAAAACCCCAACGCGGACTCTACTTTATTACTCCTGACGATCATTACCCCAACAAACCAACCCAAGTTTGGACGCAAGGAGAAGATGAAGACTCGCGCTATTGGTTTCCTTGCTTTGACTATCCCGGACAATTAGCTACTTCAGAAATTAGAGTCCGAGTACCTAGTAATATGAAAGCTATTTCTAACGGACGCTTAGTTGAAACTCAACAGGACGGGGATGCGAAGATTTACCACTGGTTGCAAGAACAAGTACATCCTACTTATTTAATGACTTTAGCAGTAGGAGATTTTGCCGAAATTGAGGACGAATGGCAAGGCAAACCTGTAACTTACTACGTGGAAAAAGGTAGGGAAGAAGACGCACAGCGCAGTATGGGTAAAACTCCCCGGATGATAGAGTTTTTTAGCGAAAAATATGGCTACTTGTATCCTTTCCCCAAATACGCCCAAGTCTGCGTTGACGATTTTATTTTTGGCGGGATGGAAAATACTTCTACAACGTTGCTCACTGATCGCTGTTTGCTAGACGAAAGAGCAGCTTTAGACAATCGTAATACGGAAAGCTTAGTTGCTCATGAACTGGCTCATCAATGGTTTGGCGACTTGGTAGTTATTAAACATTGGTCGCACGCTTGGATTAAAGAAGGGATGGCTTCGTATTCCGAGGTGATGTGGACGCAAGAAGAATACGGAAATCAAGAAGCAGCTTACTATCGTTTGCTTGAAGCCCGTAACTATTTAGCTGAAGATAGCAGCCGTTACCGTCGCCCGATTGTTACCCATATTTACCGCGAAGCGATTGAATTATACGATCGCCATCTCTACGAAAAAGGTTCTTGCGTGTACCATATGATTCGCGCTTTATTGGGTGACGATTTGTTTTGGCAAGCAATTCAAACTTTTGTTCGAGACAACGCCCACAAAACTGTAGAAACTATCGATTTATTACGCGCCATTGAAAAAGCTTCCGGGCGCAACTTGCTGTTTTTATTTGATCAGTACGTTTATCGCGGCGGACATCCCGATTTTAAAGTTGCTTACACTTGGGACGGAGACAGCAAACTAGCCAAAGTTACTGTTACGCAAACTCAAGTTAAAGAAGGTAGTAATACGGATTTATTCGATCTAAAAATTCCAATTACTTTTGGTTATACCCAGAACGAGTCTAAAACCTTCCCCGTGCGAATTTTTGAACGCGAACAAAGTTTTTACTTTCCTTTAGCTGAAAAGCCCCAGTTTGTTAGCTTTGATGCTGGAAATAATTACTTAAAAACTGTGGTTTTAGAGTACGCTTTACCAGAATTGCAAGCACAATTGGAGTTTGACAAAGATCCCGTTTCACGGATTTATGCTGCTATTGCGATCGCCCTTAAAGGCGGATTAGAAGCAGTTAAGGCGCTGACTAAAGCTTTAAAGAGCGATGATTTTTGGGGGGTAAGGGTTGAAGTTGCTAAAGTTTTAGGTGAAATTAAGCTAGACCAAGCTTTTGATGGTTTAGTAGCGGGTTTGCAAGATGAAGATGCTTTAGTTCGTCGGGCGGTAATTGAAGCTTTGGCACAAATTAAAACTAAAGCTAGTTACAAAGCAATTAAACCCTTTATCAAAGCTGGCGATCCTAGCTACTACGTGGAAGCGGCGGCGGCTAGAGCAATTGGCGCGATCGCATCGGTAGATTTTGATGAGGAATCAAAAGAGAAAAAAGCTATTAAGCTGCTTAATAACGTACTAGAAGAAAAAGCAGGTTGGAACGAAGTAGTGCGATCGGGCGCAATTGCTGGGCTGAGTCAATTAAAAACTTCCTCCGAAGCCCTAGATATTATCTTGCAATATACTAAACCTGGTGTTCCTCAAGCCTTGCGTTTGGGGGCTATTCGGGCATTAGGTAGTATTTCGGCGGGTCAAACTCCAGTTCACTTAGAACGGATATTAGAACGTTTAGACGGGTTATCTGTAGAAACGTTTTTCTTAACCCAAGTTTCGGTAGTTGTCGCTTTAGGACAAATGGAAACCATCAAAGCGGTGGCTATTTTGAACGCTTTAGCCAGCCAAACCCCTGATGGTAGAGTGCGACGTATGGCGGAAGAAGCCGTACAACAAGTACAAGCAAAATCTGGTTCTTTGCAAGCAACAAAACAACTGCGGGAAGAACTCGATCAACTTAAAAAAGACAATCAGCAACTCCTAAGCCGCTTAGAAACATTGGAGGCTAAATCAGTTAGTAGTTAAACGCTGAATCTTTAAGGGCGATCGCTCAATTCCCCAAACCCAACGCCGCAATGATTGACAACATCTCCAAATTTCTGATTGAGCAGTACAGCGCCGATTTTGCCGCTTGGTTATTGGGAGAAGCGATCGCTCTAACTACCATCAATCCTACCGAACTTAATGTTGAACCCATCAGGGCAGATTCAGTAATGTTACCGCAATCGAGTCAAATTATCCTCCATACTGAGTTTCAGACAGTCAGCGACTCGACAATGCCTTTTCGGATGGCAGATTATTATTTACGCTTAAAACGCAAGTTTCCAGAGCGAGATATTCACCAAGTAGTAATTTATCTTAAACCCACAAATTCGGATTTAGTCAGACAAACAAGCTATCAAACCGCCGTAATGACTCATCAGTTTAGAGTAATTAGGTTATGGGAAGAACCATTAGAGGTATTTTTAAGTACGCCAGGACTATTACCCTACGCAGTATTGAGTCGAGCCACAGATAAGGAAAGAGTGTTAGCTCAGGTGTTGGGGGAGTTAGAGCAGATTGCAGACCCTAGAGAACAGAGTAATTTAGTCGCGGCAACGAGTATCTTGGCGGGGTTAGAATTAAATGAACAGACAATCCGACAATTGATGAGGAGTCCAGTCATGCGCGAGTCTACAATGTATCAGGCTATTTTACGCGAAGGCGAAGAACGAGGATTAGAACAAGGATTAGAACAAGGCTTGATAGAAGGTCGCACCGTTGGAGAGAGAGAATTAGTCCTTAAGCAACTTACTCGTAAGTTGGGTAGCTTATCACCTCAATTAACTGCAACAGTAAGCAATCTAACTCTAGAAAGATTAGAAGCTTTGGCGGAAGATTTGTTAGATTTTACCAGCGCGGCGGATTTGGATTCTTGGTTAGACTAATTGATTTAACTAACGCCTAATTTTCGAGCATTGATGAGAAGTCTAAAATGTATCAATCTCTATCAATTATTTGAGGTGTTGAATCATGGATAGAGAAGAATTGATTAGAAAGTACGCTGGAGGGGAAAAAGATAAGACTGGTAGGAAAATTCAAGTTAACTGGATCGATAGAGTCGATAAAGGAATTATTTACCATCAAGCCGACTTCTCCAACTCCTATTTCGAGTTGAGTGGGTTCGACGAATGTGACTTGAGCTTTACTAAATTCGTCCGCGCCCGTATGTATGAAAGTGGTTTCTTCAAAAGTTATATGCCAGGGGCTGATTTTAGAGGCGCTACGTTTGGACAGTGTAGATTCACTGATGTCGATTTTAGAGCTGCTATCTTTAAAAATACTACTGTTAGTGAAACCAGATTTAAAAGATGCAACCTCGCCTATGCCGATTTTACGGGGGCTAGGGAATTCAATCTGAGTGATTGTATAGAATGTCTGTTTCAAGAAACTATCCTGCCCGACGGTAGTATTCGTACTGATGATATTTAAACTAAATATTTCTGTTGTATCAGCTAAAAATGAAGCCGTTGAATCATTAGCGTTAATCCAATTCAAGATTTTATAAAGCTCTTTGCCATTATCTACAAGGCGATCGCATTACCCTAACCAAGATTCCAAATCCTCAACGCTTGTAAAATCAAATATCACCTCCGCTAAAGTCTCCAATTCCTCAAGATTTAGATCGCTGACTTTTGTAGTTATATCTGATGGTAAATTACCCAATTTCCTAGTAAGCAACTTGAGAACTAAGGCTCTTTCTCCGTCAGTACGACCTTCCGCCCGACCTTCCGCCCGACCTTCGCGTAAAATAAATTGATACATCGTAGACTCTCGCATCACTGGACTCCTGATTAGTCGTCGAATTGTCTGTTGCTCTAATTCTAATCCTGCTAATATACTTGTCGCTGCTATTAAATTGCTCTGTTCTCTGGGGTCGGTAATCTGCTCTAACTCCTGCACTACTTGCGCTAACACGCTTTCTTTCTCTGTTGTGCGACTTAACACGGCGTAAGGTGACAATCCTGGACTACTCAAAAACACTTCTACTGGTTCTTCCCATAAGCGAATGACGCGAAACTGGTGAGTCATCACAGGAGTTTGATAGCTCGTTTGTCTAACTAAATCCGAATTCGTCCTTTTGAGGTAAATTACTACTTGTTGAATAGTTTGCTCTGGAAACTTGCGTTTTAAGCGCAGATAATAATCTGCCATCCGAAAGGGCATTGTTTCATCACTAGCGGTTTGAAACTCAGTATGGAGAATCACATCGGTTGATTGCAATAGCATTACTGAATCGGCGCGAATTGGTTCTACATTCAGTTCGGTGGGATTAATAGTAGTGAGACTAATTGATTCACCTAATAACCAAGCGGCAAAATCCGTAGAATATTGTTCAATGAGAAACTTAGAGATGTTGTCAATCACTGGTAAAGCATTGAGGAGAAAAGCAGGACTACTTTATCTTACATAGCTGTGTAACGGCTGTTCCCGATGCAGGAGAACACACGGGTTTGTTTTACTAATAGCAAAAACAACTTGCAGACGGCGGCAATTGAACGCAATATTAGAGCGATTTCTTCTACTTATCTAAGTGTTCGCCGTTCAGGGTGGCGGTGAAATTATCGCCTGTAAAGTAGCGAATACTGTTTTTGGTAAAAGTATAATTATCAAAGCCCCAAAAGCTGTCAATTGCAACAGTGATAAGTTCTCTGGAGTATAAACCAAGTCTCCATAACCAAACAGAAACACTTCGGGATTGAGTAAATCTGACCAAATATTGGTTGCTATAGTATTGAGGTCATTGATTATTTGAGGAGTTGAGTCATGGATAGAGAAGAATTGATACTAAGTTGCAGTCAGAGGTAGTAAATGCCCGCGATAAACAAACGTATTTCGGAGGATTAGACTACAAAACAAAGGAATTTCTCACTTACGTGGCTAAAAAAGGTGATTCCCAAAACACGATCAATTTCTTGGAATATCTCCGTTCACAGCGCCCAGGAGCAAAACTTTTAATAAGTTGGGATGGTGCAAGTTACCACCGTTCGCAGCAAATCAAAGATTATTCAGCTTCATAATTTCACACCAGAGCAATGGTTGATTGTTTGTGAATGGTTTGCTCCCAATGCTCCACAACAAAATCCTGTAGAAGATATCTAGTTACAAGCAAAGAGATTGGTTCGAGAATTTTACTTTTTCTGTTCTTCTTTCTCTGTAGTCGAGGCATTATTTGAATTAGCAATTCACCGTCAATTTTTTGACTTTCCTAAGCTACGTGAATATGGTGTTTTCTCATGAATGATTTAGGATTGCTATAGTTTTAATTGTAAATGGTAGAGTGGGGCGGCTTCTGCGGGATCTAGTCGGCTACACTGCCTACACAAGTTACGATAAATAGGATAATCCGCTTAATTATTTTATGGCATCCCTTAATCGCAAGTCTTCGGACTCGACTAAATCGAAGGAAACTCGTTTTGTTTATCGAGAGTTTGGCGATAGTAATCCAGCTTTAGAAAGGGGAGTTGCGGCCTTACCCCCGGCGGAGCAAAATGTCAGAATCCAAGCTTCTCGTAAAGGACGTAAGGGTAAGACTGTTACTGTAATTACTGGGTTTCAAGCAAAAAATGAAACCTTAAATGAACTTGTGAAAAAGTTAAAAACCCAGTGCGGTACGGGGGGAACAGTTAAAGAAAATGAAATTGAAATCCAAGGAGAACACACCCAAAAGCTTTTACAGATTTTGACGCAGTTGGGCTATAAAGCTAAAATTAGTGGCGGTTAAAAGGCAATTCTATCTATATAGAGATGCTAAAAATGCTAATTTGTGACATCTTGAAAAAGTAGTATAGTAGCTGCGATCGCTTATTGACACGATCATTTTAGCGGCTACAAGGAAGATTGCTATGGATATTATTCGCTTACTAGCTGCAATTTTTTTACCTCCTCTAGGGGTTTTCCTCCAGGTAGGGATAGGAACAGATTTTTGGATAAATATTGTTTTAACGCTGTTTGGCTATGTTCCGGGAATTATCCATGCAGTATGGATAATACTATCTAAAAAGTAAAGAATAAAGCGATCGCTTCTTTAACAAAAGCGATCGCACTTAGTATTGTTTACTTAGGTTTATTGACTGCAAATAATTCAGAGAAAAACTGCCGCATATCTGCAAAAGAGCGCCTATCAGCAGTGGCGTTGTAAGCCGCACCTTTTGAGACATCTTTACCAGCTTCGGGATTAGTAAAACTGTGTACTGTGCCTCCGTACTCTACCATTTGCCAATCAACTTTTGCTTGACGCATCTCGTTTTCAAAAGTATCAACTTGGGCTTTAGGAACTAAAGGATCGTCCGCACCGTGTAGAACTAAAACTTTACTCTTAATATTTGTGGCATCTTTAAGGTTGGGCGTGTCTAAATTGCCGTGAAAGCTAACTACGCCCGCAATATTTGCCCCACTGCGAGCTACTTCTAAAACTGTAGTCCCGCCAAAACAGTAACCGATAGCAGCAATGCGATTTTTATCGGTGAGTTTGTTGTCTTGTAATATTTTTAATCCTACGGCAGCGCGATCGCGCATTAATTTGCGATCAGACTTGTATATACTAGCTTGGGCGGCGGCATCTTTGGGATTAGTGGGTCTAATACCTTTACCGTACATATCAACAGCAAAAGCGACATAGCCAAGGCTTGCTAATTGCTCGGAACGCTTTTTAACATAAGATCCTAAGCCCGTCCATTCATGCACAACCATCACGCCGGGACGTTGCCCTTTAATTGCATCATCGTAAGCTAAATAGCCTTGTAATACGGTATTTCCGTGCTTGTACTCAACAACTTGGGTTTGCACTTTGGCAAAAGCCGCCGTTGAACCGACTATAGTTACAATGGATGCGATCGCTAAAGAAGATAAAACTTTCATTCGGTTGCAAAGAGAAAAGTAGATAATGGGTAAATTATCTTAGCGCGAGTAATTAGACTTAAACATCTTGCCTAAGTAAGGCTACAAATACAAAAGTCCACCATAGGCGGACTTTTTTAAGTTAAAGGAATTAGCGCCCGACTCTGTTTATTGCGTATTTGAACTAGCCAAAGATGGAGCGCCCAAAGTCCGCGCGTACAAGCTAGAGGGTTGTTGTTGAGCAATAACTGGCAACACATTACGTACTTGAGCAGCTACAGCTACAGTCTTCACGTCGTAGACTTGAGTCGCAATTTTGGGGTACAAGCCAATGCCAATAATGGGAACCAATAAGCAAGCGGTAATAAAGATTTCGCGGGGCTTTGCGTCTCCCAAAAACTTTTCAATAACTATGCCAGAGTTTTGTTCGCCGTAGAAAGTTTGACGCAACATAGCAAGTAAGTAAATCGGGGTAAGAATCAAACCTACCGCCGCTAGAAATACGACGACAACTTTAAAGCTAGAACTGTAAACGTCGCTAGTTGCAATTCCTAGAAAAACTGTAAGTTCGCCAACAAAACCGCTCATTCCTGGCAAACCCAAGGAAGCCAAAGAACCCATTGTAAATAAAGCGAATACGGTAGGCATTTGTTTTGCCATTCCCCCTAACTTTTCCATTGCTAAAGTGTGGGTACGTTCGTAAGTTATCCCCGAAAGGAAGAATAGACTAGCCGCAATCAAGCCGTGTGAAACCATTTGCAATACCGCCCCACCGATACCAAGCTCGGTAAAAGAAGCAATTCCAATCAATACAAAACCCATGTGAGCGATGGAAGAATAAGCCAAGCGCCGTTTTAAATGGTCTTGAGCCAAAGCAGCCAAAGAACCGTAAATAATATTGACTACACCCAAAACTACCAATACTGGCGCAAAATAAACGTGAGCATTGGGCAGCATCTCAATATTAAGGCGAATTAGCGCGTAACCGCCCATTTTAAGCATTACTCCCGCCAAAATCATCGATACAGGTGCAGAAGCTTCGCTGTGAGCATCGGGCAACCAAGTATGTAAGGGGAAGATTGGCAGCTTTACACCAAAAGCTATCAAAAAGCCTGCATAAACAAGCAGTTCAAAGTATTTAGGATATTCTTTATATCCCAAAGTTGTCATATCAAAAGTTATAGTATCGCCGTAGAAAGCCATTGCTAGACCTCCTACCAAAATAAATATAGAAGCTGCTGCCGTATAGATAATAAATTTAGTAGCTGCGTAGCGGCGCTTTTCACCGCCCCAGATGGAGATTAATAGGTAAACCGGAACTAACTCCAATTCCCACATTAGGAAAAATAACAACATATCTTGAGCGACAAATACACCAATTTGAGCGCTATACATTGCCAGCATTAAAAAATAAAACAGCTTGGCTTTTTTTTCAACTTTCCATGCTGCCAGCATTGCTAAAGTAGTAATTAAGCCTGTTAGAAGTACCAAAGGCATAGATAGCCCGTCAACCGCTACCGACCACCGGATTCCTAGTTGAGGAATCCAAGCATAACTATCAAATAACTGAAATGCAGATTCTTGTAAGTCATAGCTAGACGAAAAGCAGTAGAGCATTAAAGCTAAGTCTACAATTCCTACTCCAAGAGCGTACCAACGGACAATATTTGTTTTGTTGTCAGGAATGAAGGGGATGGCGAAGGCAGCCACCACAGGCAACAAAGTAATCAGACTCAACCACGGAAATTCGGCGCTAATCATAACTAAGGATTTGTACCTATTGGCTATAGTTTCATTCTATAAACTTAAATAAAGTTTTGTAAAGGGGTAAATCTACGGAAAATCCATTTAATTCGTAAAAAACTTAAGCATAAATACTTAATTATTAAGGGTAAATACAGTTTTGTAACCAAAGATAGAGAAGCGCCGCAGTTAATTAGCTGCGGCGCGGAACTAAAACTTAGGTAATATCAGCTTTAGCGCCTTGAGCATCGAGAGAGAGCGATCGCACGTCTACCATTACCCCCACAGATTGCCAAGCAGAGGCGATCGCCTTTTCCACCTCCGCCGCCTGCATTTTATCTACTAATGCTAGTAAAGTTGGGCCAGCACCACTAATTACCAACCCCAACGCCCCCGCCTCTAGAGCGGCGGTTTGTACCGTCTCAAAGCCATGAATTAGTCCTTGACGATAAGGTTGATGTAACCTGTCTTGCAGTGCCACCTTGAGCCAATCAGCGCGTCCAGTTTGCAAAGCGCGGATTAATAAACCCAAATGCGCCGTATTAAAAATCGCGTCAGCGCGGCTAACTTGCTGTGGTAAAACTTGCCGTGCTTCTGCTGTTGAAAGCTCAAAATTGGGAATCGCAACTACAGGAACAATAGATTCATGCCAAGGTACATCGCAAATTGCCCAAGATTCTCCACTCGCCGCCAACCGACAGCCACCTAGCAAGGCGGGAACTACATTATCTGGATGCCCTTCAAGAGCGATCGCTAAATTCATAATTTCATCAGAACTCAAAGGCAATCCCGCTAAATAATTTGCCCCCAGTAAGCCCCCCACAATCGCCGTTGCCGAACTTCCCAAACCCCTCGCTAGAGGTACATCTAACCCAATTTCAATATGTACGGCGGGAATCTGTTCACCTCTATGTTGATAAAATTTTACAAAGGATTGATAAGCTAGGTTACTTTCATCGGTACTTACTTTTTGTGCTTCTAAACCAGTAACCGAGATCCTAAAACTCTCATTAGGAGTAAATTTAAACTGGTTATATAGAGTTAAAGCCGCGCCAATACAATCAAAACCCGCCCCTAGGTTTGCAGTAGTGGCGGGAACAGTAATATTAATAGCTGTCATATAGATAATTTGCGATCGCGTTACTTACCTTAGCTATCGTATAAGCTAGGCGTGTCTTGACAATCAGAATTTATCTACACAGCTTAAAAGTTGCCGTAATGAGCGATCGCATTTACAATTTTTTCCACTACTTCCGTTAAAGGCAAACTTCCCAATTCCCCAGAGGCGCGGGTACGGATGCTGAGGCTATTGGATTCTACTTCTTTAGCCCCTACAACTGCCATTACAGGAATTTTATCTTTTTCGGCGTTGCGAATCAGTTTCCCTAAACGTTCGTTGCTGGTGTCTGCTTCTACTCGAATACCGCGCGATCGCATCAAAGCCGCTACTTCCATCGTAAAATCTCTTTGGACATCACTTACAGGTAATAATCTTACTTGTACAGGCGCAAGCCATAAAGGGAAGTCTCCGGCGTACTCCTCAATTAAGATCCCAATTAAACGTTCCAACGATCCAAAAGGAGCGCGGTGAATCATTACCGGACGTTTGCGAGTACCATCTTCCGCTACATACTCTAAATTAAACCGCTCTGGTAAGTTGTAATCTACCTGTACCGTCCCTAACTGCCACTCTCTTTCTAAAGCATCGCTGAAAATAAAGTCTAGTTTCGGCCCATAAAACGCCGCTTCGCCGATCCCCTCAAAATGCTCCATCCCTAGCTTTTCTACCGCGCGGCGAATTGCTCCCTGGGCTTTTTCCCAAGCTTCATCAGAGCCAATATATTTATCAGAGGCAGGATCTCTAAAACTCAGTCTTGCTTTAAAGTTTTTTAATTGCAAACTTTTAAACACTGACAAAATTAAATCAACGACATTGAGAAACTCATCATCTAATTGTTCTGGCGTAACAAATAGGTGGGAGTCATCCACCGTAAAGCCGCGTACTCTAGTTAAACCGCCAAGTTCCCCCGATTGCTCATAACGATAAACCGTGCCAAATTCAGCTAAACGCATTGGTAATTCGCGGTAGGAACGCAATTCGCTTTTGTAAATTTGGATGTGAAACGGGCAATTCATCGGTTTAAGGACAAAACCCTGTTCGGCGGCGGCGGCTTCAGAGTCCTCCGCCATCAACGGAAACATATCTTCTTTGTATTTCTGCCAATGTCCAGAAGTTTTAAATAAATCTACCCTAGCGATGTGGGGTGTGACTACTGGCAAATAACCGCGTTTTAGTTGCTCTTGCTGAAGGAAGCTTTCTAAAGTGCTTCTTAGTACAGTTCCTTTGGGTGTCCACAAAGGCAAACCCGGACCCACTTCATCGGAGAAAATAAATAAACCTAATTCTTTACCTAGTTTTCGATGATCTCGCCTGAGAGCTTCTTCTTTGCGCCGCTTATACTCTGCCAATTGTTCGGGAGTTTCCCAAGCTGTTGCATAGATGCGCTGCAACTGAGCTTTGGTTTCATCGCCGCGCCAATATGCCCCAGCGACGCTTTCCAGTTCGATCGCTTTGGGGTTCAAATCGCTAGTATTTTCTAAGTGCGGACCCGCGCACAAATCCCACCATTCTTTACCTAGGTGATAAATTGTAATCGGCTCGGTAATGCCTTCTAATATCTCTAATTTGTAAGGCTCGTTAATTTCCTTAATTCGGCTAGTTGCTTCTTCTCGGTTTATTTCTTCACGAATTACAGGCAACTTACGATTAATAATTTTTACCATCTCTTTTTGGATGGCTTTAAGATCCTTTTCCGTAAAGGGTTCGGGGTTGTCAAAGTCATAATAAAACCCATTTTCAATCCAAGGGCCAATAGTTACTTGTGCCTTGGGAAATAGCTTTTGTACCGCCATTGCCATTACATGAGACGCGGTATGGCGAATTTTTTGTAATGCTGGGGATTCGCTACTACGAGGCAAATATATTTTTTCTGATTGTTCGGGAGATAAAGAGGCTGACATCGGTAGGTTTATTTTGTTAGGACTTCGGCGGTTTTTGCTGAATGCGATCGCTTGTTTAAAATGCGATCGCTTACTTTTTTCTTTCGTTTAAGTATAATTACCTAAACCTTAAGACCGATTTATGAGTTTTTACTTTCTCTATTTTATCTGTCTAACAACTATCCATCTGCCCAATTATGGCAATTAAAGTCGCCAAAAGCCTATAGTGGCTCAGTTTTCCGCAATTTAAGTATTTATAAAGCGGTTTATTATTAAATTTGATTTTATATTATTAAGAAACTTAAATTAAGTTAATATATAGGAGGAAAATACTAATCTATTTTTTCTTCATGCTGAACTCTAACTTGCCGGAGCCAGAATTGCTCAAAACAGTGCTGAAACCACTTTTGCAAGACTTTCATTATTGGTTTGGGCGTAGTTTGGCGCTATTAGAAACTGAGAAAATTGAATTTTTGTCTTTAGAGGAGCAATCAGACTTACTAGAGCGCGTCAAGCAAGCAAAACAAGAAGTAAGCGTTGCCCAAATAATGTTTGAAGCTACCGGAGAGCAAGTTGGCATCGAAATGTCCGCGCTCATGCCCTGGCATCAATTAGTAACAGAATGCTGGAAAGTAGCAATGCGCTTACGTTTACAAAATTCTAATTGGAAAGAAAGCGAAAATTCCAAATAAAATCTAACAACACTCAATAATCAATTATTGAGTGTTAAATAAGCTAATACACCTTTTGAACGACTTTTTAACCGACTGCCTTGGAGAATAACGAAATGTTACATTTACTTTACATTTTAGCTTTTACAGTTCTTGCCTTAATCGCGGTAAGTAATTTAATCCGCAACTTGATTGTCTTTAGTGTGGAAGGAGATGGCGTTTATTCTAGAGGGCAGTCTTCTAGTTATGCTAATGGTAATCATGGTTCGGGTTCAAGAATGGCTCGTTCTGTACCCCATCCAGAGTTTTTAGATAGTACAGGCAAAATAATTAAAGATCCGCTTTTAGTTATGCGTTCTATCGATGTTCAAGATGCCCGCGCTCATTTGGATGCACTTTACGAAGCTTCTCCTGGGTATAGTGGTGAAATTGACAAGGAAAATTAAGTAAACAAATTTATTAATAAACTTTAAAAAACCTACTCTGTCTAAAATGGCATGGGTAGTTTTTTATTGAGTGTCAAAAAACTACTCGTCTTTAAACACCTGATATTTCTCCTCATCAATCCGTCCAGCTTCATACAGTGTTTTTGTAATTTCTGAAATAGTTAAAACAGCATGAGCGCAATAACCATGAGCTTTTAATCTATCTTTAACCCCTTGCTCGTGATCCATAAACACTACAATGTCATTAACTATAAGTCCCGCAGATTCTATTTTTTGAGCGCCAACAATTGCACTTTTACCACTAATCAAAATATCATCAACAACAACCACCGTTTCGCCGGGACAAAAATTACCTTCAATAACTTTACGAGTTCCATGAGCTTTGACTTCTTTACGAGGGAAAATCATTGGATAACTCAAACGCATTGATAAGCCTGTAGCCGTAGGTAATGAACCGTAAGGAATTCCCGCAATGCGATCGAATTGCAAAGTTTTTAATATATCAGCGTAAGCCGTCAAAATTAACGAGAAAACTTGCGGATTAGAAATGATTTTTCGCAAATCGACATAATAGGGAAAAGTTGCCCCCGATGCTTGAACAAAATCACCAAACATAATGCAACCAAGATCGTAAAGCTGCAAAATTAAATCTAAATAACGGTGTCGATCTAACAAACAAACATCGGGCAACCAAATAGTACAACTAGAAGCATTAGAAATAACTTCTTCCCTAACTTGGTTAATTTCTAAGCGTAAAGAATTAATTTTTTCCGGCTGGGTAGTCAACATATCTTGAGGAACGGGAATTAGTAACCCATCACCATTACTATTTAAACCCGCCGTTAAAATATTGTGTAAATTACCACCCTCTGCCCAAATACTCCGCGCCAGTATAACTCGTTCGGGTGCGATCGCCCTGACTCTAGCCAAAACCTCTGGTGAAGTCGTCCCCACTTCCAAACCAACTTGTTCTAAAGTTCCCCAAGTTTGAGCAGCTTTAACTACCTGCAAGTACAATGGAGCATCATTATTAGGATACTGCTGCAAAGCTATAGCACCCAAGTTAGAAGTACAGGCTAAAATAAATACCGATTTACCTGGATAAACTAAAAACGGCGCGACATGATCTTGCCCTACGTAAGGACTTAAAGTAATCGCATCTACTCCCCACTGAGTAAATACCGTCCGCGCAAAAACACTGCTGGTATTAAGGTCGCTATGTTTGGCATCTAGAATCACTGGAATATGACTAGGAATGGCTTTCAGTGTTTGTGCGAGTAATTCCAACCCGCGCGCGCCCAAAGCCTCGTAGAAGCCCAAGGTGGGCTTGTAAGCGCACACCAAATCGGCAGTTTGAGCGATAATTAATTGCAGAGCGTCGGACAAATCGGCGATCGCATCAGACTTACTACTACTTGGCATCATTTCTAGATTGGGATCGAGTCCCACAAATAGCAAACTTTGATTATTGGCGATCGCGGCATTTAACTTATCAAAAAAATTCATGGGATAACTGACGATAAGGAAAGCTATAAAATGGCATCAATATATAAATTTTTAGCCTGCCAAGGCACAGACTTACAATTGATGCTGTAAACAAAGTAGCGATCGCCAATCAATTAGACGCAATTACTCAGAAGTTATTGATGGCGAATTATCAGCATTTTGAGTATTTGTTGCAGTGGAAACGATTTCACACCGCTCCTCTACAGACCAACTATTTAGTAAAGATTGTAGTTTCATTCTTTCAATGTAGGGCCAGCCTCCTTCCGATTCAATATCTTTGAGCAAAGTATGAAATCCATGACGGCTATCAGGTAAAGACTCTTGGAAAACTCCTTCTCGAATCTCTCTATGCCAAGCTTCTAGACATCGCAGCAAAGCTAAGAGCGCTAAACTATCGCCTTGACAGCTTTGGGCTAAAGTTTGAACATCTGTACCAATAGCTGCTAATTTTTCCTCAATATCCGTGCTTCTATCCATTAAAATTCCTCGCTCGCTCCCCCATCAAATATTTTTGCATTCCCATAAAATTTATTACTTTGTGTTTCAAAGCCATAGATTAACTAAATGCTCCCCAGAGTAAACGTAACATCCCCGTGTAAAATTCTGTATTGGGGTCTAAAGTGAATCTTTCTGCAAACCATCACTCTTGAGCTAAATTAATCCAGGTCAAGAGCTTCTAAAAACAATAATTGCAGGAGAGAGACGTAGTCTAAACCACTGCCTAAGTTGCTTAAAGTGCGATTACGGGTAAGGGCGACTATAGGTGGAGGAGCATTTTACTAATAAAGTAGAAGACTCACCTTCCTAACAAGGCATCCGATATTAGCCCAGTTCAATTGTATTATTAGGGCTATCCGGTTAAATATGGAGTTTATAACACATTGAGGTTAACCATGAGGTATCGCGCTTTAATTATTGCCTTTTTAGCAGTCTTTTTAGGGCTAATAACTGCTTGTAGTGATGCCACTATGGCATCGGAAAGTCGAGATGTACTTACCTATGACCAAATTAGAGGTACAGGTCTTGCCAATAAATGTCCGCAAATGGCAGAGACTACTCGCGGTTCCATTGCTCTCGATCCAAATCAGTCCTATAGAATTACCGAGATGTGCTTGGAACCCACAACTTTTTTTATTAAAGAAGAACCTGTTAACAAACGTCAAAAAGCCGAATTTATTGCCGGAAAATTGTTGACTCGCTATACTTCCACTATTGACCAAGTACAAGGCAAACTCAAGCTAAATGACGATCGCAGTTTGACTTTTGTAGAAGAAGATGGTCTTGACTTCCAAGCAATCACTGTTCAACTACCCGGTGGCGAACGAGTACCGTTTTTGTTTACCATTAAAGACTTAGTTGCCCAGTCACAACCTGGTTTAACTAGCATCAACACTTCTACAGATTTTGAAGGCAAGTTTAAGGTTCCTTCCTACCGAGGTTCGGCGTTTCTCGATCCTAAAGGTCGCGGTGTAACCGCAGGCTACGATAATGCCGTAGCTCTACCTTCTAGCGCCGATGACGAAGAACTTACCCGTGCCAACATGAAGCAAGCTGAAGTTGGTGAAGGCACTATTTCGTTGCAAATTGCCAAAGTAGACAGCAATACCGGAGAAATTGCTGGCACTTTCCAGAGCGAACAGCCCTCAGATACCGATTTGGGAGCCGCCGAAGCTAAAGAAGTTAAAATTCGTGGTTTGTTTTTCGCTCGGATTGATACTGCCGCGCTTTAAAAGGCGATCGCACTTAGCTAGATAAGCGATAACTCATAAATCGAGCAGTCTTTACTTATCACAAAAAGGGCATTTAGCCCTTTTTTTATTGACAAATATTATATGTAGGAAGATTCATTGAGGCGATCGAGTAGTTTAACTTAGTAATTTTCTCTAAATTTGGTTTAACTTTAGCTAAAATTCAGTGAATTTTCGGTAGCAAAAATGGCAATAAAATTAATATTCTTAGTGTTAGAGATTCAATCTATCTCGTTGGCTTGACTAAAAATAACTTTTACCCTCCTTTTAATGGCTTCTTGATTCACTCCCTATATTTATTTTGCTGTAGTTTGCTTGTCTGCCTCTTTCAACATTAATAATCTTAAAACTTAAGTAGCATAAAAAAATATGGTGTTAGCATATACCGGAAGTAATAATGAAGTTAAGCAAGAGAGCGCGGCTCTGTTACGAGAGTATCAGCAGACCCAATCGGCTAATATTCGCAATGAAATCGTCACGCTGAACTATGGATTGGTAAGAAAAGAAGCTTATTACTGGACGAATCAGTGTACAGAAAGCTATGATGACCTGCTTCAAGTAGGCTGTCTGGGTTTGATTCGCGCCATCGAAAAATTTGAATTATCTAAAGGAATTGCGTTTAGTTCTTTTGCTATCCCCTATATTCGAGGTGAAATCCAACACTATCTGCGCGACAAAGGAGTTATGGTCAAAATTCCTCGGCGCTGGTTAGCATTACAACAGCAGGCGATAGGAGTTACTCGTCAACTACAACAAAAGTACAACCGCCAACCTACAGATACTGAAGTTGTTACGGCTTTGAACATCACTATGGCTGAATGGCAAGAAGTCAAACTTGCTTGGACAAACCGCTCTCCTCTAAGTTTGGACACCCCAGCCCAAGATGGAGATGAAGACTCCGCATTGTTAGGGGACACAGTTCCCGATGCCCAATATACCAGTTTCCAACTAGCCCAAGAAGATCAACTTCGTCTGCAAGAAGCATTAGTTCAATTAGAACAAAAAACTCATGAAATTTTAAAGTTTGTGTTTTTATATGACTTAACGCAAAAAGAAGTTGCTGAACATCTAGGGATTAGTGTCATTACCGTATCGCGTCGCGTCAAGCAAGGACTAGCCTCTTTGAAAAAACTCATGCTTGTTCCCGAAGATTAGGACTGTATTGAGTTTCTGCTAATCATACTTTATTAGCAGAAACTTGACATTTTAGGCTTAATTGGTAATATGCAAATAAATTAATCTTAATCTTGGCAAAACTAGCGTTGAGTCACCTAAAAAAACCCAGATAAATAAATAATTTTTAATTTTGCTCAGTAATTTTACGGAGCAAAAATTTTTATTTATAAATTAGTTAAAATTAGTAAAATCTGCTTTATTAAGCAAAGTTTAGAAAGTTGCAATTAAATTACCAATTTAAGTACAAAATAAAGTTTTAGTTTATAATAATCGTGCTATACGTAATAGTTATATTACTTAAAAAAACGGCAAAGTACCTGTTTTAAAATAAGGACAGTTATTTATTAAAACTATTTAGTGAAATTATGCGCCAAATCTCAACAACAGCATTTTTAGGAATGTTAGCTTTAACAATAACTGGGTGTCCATCGTCAAACACTCAACAAAGCAGTCCTGTACCATCGCCTTCTACGGCTCCAGTTGTAGTTACCACTCCCCCAGTGAAACCACCCTTAGTGGCTTCAGACCCAAGTAGTGCCGCCAACTTAGCGCCGGGATTAATTCAACCAACTAATGCAAATCAACGCGCCAAACAGGTAGCAAAAGGCAATCGAGATCCTTTTACCGCATTGTTTTTACCTGTTCCAGCTCCTCCCATAAGTGTAGGAGGAAATAGCTCTAATGCTCCTGCCCAAACTCCACAAACGGGAAGTTCGCCTAGAAACATAAATAGTGGGCAGTCAAGACCTAATGTAACTATTAATGTTAATAATCCTAGGACTGCGCCAGGTTCGAGGACTGCGCCAAATCAGAACAACTTAAGAAATGGCACAACTACATCAATCCAAAACATTCCAGTGCCACCTAATACAGCGCAGCCAAATAATAGTTTGGAACCCGTACTACCAGTACAACAAGAACCAGACTTGGCAGAAAGTGTAATGGTTATGGGTGTAATTCAAATTGGCGAACAAACTCAAGCAATTGTTCAAGTACCTAGTGAAGCAACAAGTCGATATGTTCAAGTAGGGCAAACACTATCAAACGGACAAGTATTAGTAAAAAGAATCGAGTTGAATGCAGGTGCAGAGCCATTAGTTATTTTGGAACAATACGGTGTTGAAGTTTCTAAAGCTGTAGGCGAACAAGCTCCAAGCCAGGCGCAGCAAACAACACCTGCGGCGGCGGTTCCGTATTTACCACCGCAAAATGCTAGTACGGCTTCGGTAGAACTTCCAGCACCGCCACCCAATATCAATACGCCGCAAGCAAATATTTCTCTACCAACACTGTCATTACCCAATATCCCTGTAGCAGCTAGGTAACAATGGATAATAATCGAGAAAATTTAACAATTCAATTTTCTAACTTACCTTTGGCAGTGTATCGAGAAATTGCCGCTCATCTCTGCCAAGTCGAAGAAGTGGAAACAAAGTTGCTACCTACTTCCAAGACAGAATTTAATTACAATGACAGCCAAATTGAAAGTCTACAAATTCAACTGCCTGCTGCTAACTTGCACTGTAGAGAGCAAGTAGAAAAAATTTTGGCTTACTATCAAAATATTTTTGGAGTAGTACAAAGGCTTTAGCTTGTCTGTATTTGATGTACTAACGTGGCGCATTTTTTGTGAAAAGTGTGTAGTTTCGGCTGTTTGGCGATCGCGCAGTTAAGCAATTGTCAAGTCCTCAACTCCCCAAACTAAATTGTATTACGGAATTTAAAGTTCTGTAGCCTTTTACTAGCAGTGCGATCGCCTGTGCGGTAGACTATGCCTTAATTATGAGTTTGTATCTAATACTAGCGCTCGTTAGGAGTTTTGCTTCAATGTCTCATACAGTCAAAATCTACGATACCTGCATCGGCTGCACCCAATGCGTCCGCGCCTGTCCTACAGACGTTCTAGAGATGGTTCCTTGGGATGGCTGCAAAGCTGGTCAAATTGCCTCATCACCACGTACAGAAGATTGTGTAGGCTGCAAGCGGTGCGAAACTGCTTGTCCTACCGACTTCTTAAGCATCCGGGTTTATCTGGGTGCAGAAACTACGCGCAGCATGGGTCTAGCATATTAACTAAGAAATTTCCCCAAATTTCTCTAGATAACGTTGATCTAAAACCTGCGTTAGCAAAAATAGCTAGGAAAAACTAGAGAGAGTCAATTAATTGACTCTCTCTTTTTTGTTTGGCAATCCCTTGAGATCAAATAAAACGGCATTGATTAGGGATATTAAGAGCTATTTCATCGCTAAAAAAATAAAACTTAACCTTCTGTTGCCGTTACGGTTTCCCCAACTACCTAATAGATGAATTTTTGTAACTAATAAGAAAAACTTTATTAGTTAAGAAATTTATACTTATGATTAGGGTTGCCGCTATAGGCTTTTTCAAGTATTAAAATTTTAGTTGAGTCATAACAAAGCATCTACAAATATTGCGACTCGATTACAGGGTATCTATCAAAGTGTTTTCGGCACAGTTGAGATTTGCAAAAGTGAATTGACTGATTGAAGGCTATTACTTTCAATCATTGCTGTAAGCTTTAAAGTTTTTATTCTAGGCAATAGCAGTTTTCTACTGCTTGTCAAGACTTGCATGAATACCGTTAATTCCTTAACTACAAAAAATTAGCGTTGTCAGCACCAACTTAAAGCGCGGACATCAAGCTTCAAGTCAGTTTATTGAACCGTTGAAAATTATTGCACTTCATTCTTATTCGCTGAAAAAGAATAAACATGAAAAAGTTTACTAGACGAGAATTACTAAAAATTGGAGCGATCGCTAGTGGCTCATTGTTGCTGCCCATCGCTTTCCAGTATCGTGGGTATGGTGTAACTGCTGGTAGTCCACAACCTACTCCTTTTAAGATAAAGCTTCCCATTCCTCCGGTGCTGCAACCTGTACGGAGTGATGCCACAACTGACTATTACGAAATTGTGATGTACAAAAACCTGGTTAGTATTTTGCCAGGGCTAACAACAGAAGTTTGGGCTTATAACGGAACTGCCCCTGGTTCGACTATTGTACAGCGTCAAGATCGGCAATCTGTCGTTCGTTTTATCAATCGTTTAGATGTCCCAACATCAGTTCACTTGCATGGGATGGCATCGCTGCCGCAGTACGATGGCTACCCGGAGGATCTTATTTATCCAGGCTACTACAAGGATTATATATATCCCAATAGTCGTGCTGCCACCTTGTGGTATCACGATCACGCAATCCATAACACTGCTCGTAACGTTTATATGGGACTAGCGGGAATGTATATCGTTCAAGACAAACTTGAACTCGATTTGCCTTTACCTAAAGGTAAATATGATGTGCCGCTAATTATTCAAGACAAAATCTTTGCAAGTTCTGGCTCATTGATTTTTAACCATGATAATCACAACGGTTTGATGGGCGATATCATTTTGGTCAACGGTGCGCCGTGGCCCAAGATGGAGGTAAGTCAGCGCAAATATCGTTTTCGGATTTTAAATGCCTCAAATTCCCGTGCTTACAAGTTGACACTTAGTACAGGAGATGACTTAGTTGTAATTGGCAGCGATGGCGGACTGTTGGGCGCGCCAGTGAGAACTAAGGATCTACGGATTGGGATGGCGGAGCGCTATGAGGTGATTGTTGACTTTTCTATCTATCCGATAGGAACCAAAATAGTCCTCCAAAATCTGAGTCTTCGCAATAATAAAGATTACGATGGCACAAGTCAGGTTATGCGCTTTGATGTAGTAAGCCAGGAATTTGAGAATAGTTCTATCCCCAACACTCTACGTCCCTTTCAACCTATTTTGAGAACTTCCGCAATTAGAGAAAGGCGGTGGACTTTCGAGCATCGCAGCCAGATGTGGCAAATTAACGGCAATACATGGAATAAAAACCGGATTGATGCCAATCCAGGTTTTGATGACATTGAGATTTGGAATTTTATTACTAATGGGCGTGACTGGTTTCACCCTGTACACGTTCACTTAATAGATTTTCAAATTTTGGAGCGTAACCGTCAGCCTCCTCTTGCTTATGAACGGGGTTGGAAAGATGTAGTCTATGTGGGTGAAGACGATAATGTCCAAGTTATTGCTCAGTTTAGACCTCAAAAAGGTAAATATATAATTCACTGCCACAATACGGTTCACGAAGACCATGACATGATGACTCAGTTTCAAGTAGGTCAAGGTGGAGCAGATCCCATGTCAGCCCCAGCTAAATCGCTTCCAGCAACACCCTTATAATAGTTAAGTTGGGGTTACAAAACCTAGGCTCGGTCTAGTAGAAATAGTGTCTACTGACCGAACCAAATTCAGAAGCATCTTTGATTGCTAGAATAATACGTCTGAGTACCCAAGGTGATTTTTTGTTTCAATGCTCTCAATTGGGCAATAGCAGAAAAATATAACTTGACTACGTGCCTAATGCTCTTGTAGCTTTTAGAGCATATATAAAAGACCTATCGGTGCGACTTATTATGTGTGGAATCGTTGGCTACATTGGCACTCAAGCAGCTACACAAATTTTACTGTCGGGATTAGAAAAACTAGAGTATCGGGGCTATGATTCGGCGGGAATCGCTACGGTTTTAGAAGGGGAGTTGCATTGCGTCCGCGCCAAAGGTAAGTTATGCAACTTACGGGATAAGTTAGAAACTATCGTTAACCCGGCAAAAATTGGCATTGGACATACTCGCTGGGCAACTCATGGTAAACCCGAAGAATACAACGCCCATCCGCACATGGATACCTCTAAGCGAGTGGCGGTGGTACAAAATGGCATTATCGAAAATTACCGCGAACTGCGGGAAGAATTAAAGCGACTGGGGCATGAATTTCGCTCTGATACCGATACTGAAGTTATCCCCCATCTTATCGCCCAGTATTTGCAAGCAGACAATTCATTTTTAGAGGCGGTAAGAGAAACGGTAAATAGACTTAAAGGGGCTTTTGCGATCGCAGTTATTAACGCTGATTATCCCGATGAACTAATTGTTGCCCGTCAGCAAGCACCTTTAGCGATTGGTTTTGGACAAGGAGAGTTCTTTTGTGCTTCCGATACTCCGGCTTTAGTTGCCCATACTAGAGCCGTATTAAGTTTAGAAAATGGAGAATTAGCAAGACTTACACCCCTTGGAGTAGAAGTATATAGCTTTGCAGGCGATCGCCTTAAAAAACATCCCCGTACTTTAAACTGGAATCCGGTAATGGTGGAAAAGCAAGGCTTTAGGCACTTTATGCTTAAAGAGATATACGAACAACCGGGAGTAGTTAGAGCCGGATTAGAAGCTTATTTAGATGCCGCAGATGTTATAAATTTGGGATTGCCAGAGACACTATACGCAGATATCGAAAATATCCAAATTGTTGCTTGCGGTACTAGCTGGCACGCTAGTTTGATTGGCAAGTATTTATTAGAACAAGTAGCAGGTATTCCCACATCCGTTCAATACTCCTCAGAATTTCGCTATGCGCCACCACCAATAGCCGCTAATACTCTAACTATTGGCGTTACTCAATCGGGAGAAACGGCGGATACAATCGCTGCTTTGACTATGGAAAAAGAGCGAAGAATTGGTTTAAAACCAGCTTATCAGCCGCGTCTACTTGCCATTACTAACCGCTTGGATAGTACGATAAGTGCGATCGCTAATAACATTATCGATACTCATGCAGGCATTGAAATCGGCGTTGCAGCAACTAAAACCTTTATCGCTCAACTATTAGCTTTTTACTTATTGGCGTTAGATTTAGGCACTCGCCGCCAAACGCTATCGGCGCAAAGACTGGCAGAAGTTATTACGGGTTTGCGTCAGTTACCCGCGCAAATCGAGCTTATTTTAGAAAGTCAAGAGCGGTATATTCAAGAATTGGCGCACCAGTTTATAGAAACCCATGACTTTATATTTGTAGGCCGGGGGGTAAATTTTCCGATCGCTTTAGAAGGAGCATTAAAGCTGAAAGAAATTAGTTATATTCACGCCGAAGGCTACCCGGCGGGAGAGTTGAAACACGGGCCCATAGCGCTATTAGATGCCAAAGTTCCAGTAGTTGCGATCGCAATTCCTGGTAGCGTTTATGAAAAAGCTTTATCTAACGCCCAAGAAGCTAAAGCCCGCGATTCTCGGTTAATTGGCGTAGTAGAAATGGACGATCCACAAGCGGCGGAGACTTTCGACGATTTGATTCCTATCCCCAAAGTAGACGAGTTACTCTCCCCGATTTTGACAGTAATTCCTTTACAACTATTGGCTTACCACATTGCAGCGCGGCGGGGATTGGATGTAGATCAGCCGCGAAACTTAGCAAAATCTGTGACGGTAGAGTAGAAATAATTGAAATAGGGCGATCGCTTTGGAGTGTGATTTTTTACGAGTTCGGAGCGCTCTTTAATGGCTAAGTATATCAATTACCCATTAAAGATTTGGCGGACTTGTCAAACGCCATAATGCCCCTAAACCCAACCCAAAAATTGCGATTCCTGCCAATATCAAAATCGTATTAAGTTGACTGAAAGATAATAGTAATTGACTTTTTGCACTCAACAAGCTCCAAACACCAGCCCAAGCGATACTAACTACAAATACCCAAATTACAGTAAACGTGATTCCACTTGTAACTAAACCTAAAACTAGACCTACACCGCAAGTTACAATCCAACCCCAGCCTAAAACTTTAACCCAACTGACAACTCCCACTTTAGTCCAAGCCAAACCCCAAGTTAAAGTTAAAGCTAAAAGGATAATTGTAACTCTTGGTAGTGTTAGAGCTTTTCCATTAGATACTTCGTCTATCCCCAAAGCGTCAGCCCAAAGCGATGTCCAGGCAAATAAAGAGCCAACGACTACGTAGCACAATAGACCAAAGATCAACTTGACTAAAATAATCACATTGCTGTTCATAGCGATCGCCCACTTAAATTTTTACTATGCACCAAAATAACCCTAAGTATGGCGCTGATGCCTACTCTCTAGACCAACGAAAAAGCTGGTACAATCCCGTAGCAGAGGCTTACAACCGCGTTAGACCTCGTTATCCTGAAGCGTTAATTAGTCGGGTAATAGAATTAACCCAACTTCCCCCAAATTCAACAATTCTCGAACTAGGCTGCGGCCCCGGAAACGCTACGGTTGCCTTTGCTCAACAAGGTTACGATATGCTCTGTATTGAGCCAAGCGAAGCGACTTGCCAATTGGCTAAACAAAACTGCGCCGCTTATTCACAGGTAAAAATTAAAAACATTACCTTTGAGGAATGGGAACTTGAGACGGAAAGATTTAACGCTGTTTTGGCTGCAAATTCTATTCATTGGATTACCTCAGAAATTGCTTACTCAAAAGCGGCGGCGGCTTTGCAAAATGATGGTTATCTAATTTTGTTATGGAATATGTTGGCTCAACCTGCCTATGAAATTTGGCGATTTCTGTATCCGGCTTACGAAAAATATGCGCCAGCTTTAGGGAAATATGAAGACAAAGCACATCAAACCCAAAGGCTGAAAGAGTTTGGACAGCGTGTTATTGATTCCGGTCATTTTGGCGACTTAGTGTCCGAACAAATGGAATGGGAAGTAAATTACAGCATTGATGATTATTTGCTAATCCTAAGCACTTATTCGACTTATATAGAGCTAAAACCACAGCAAAGAGCCGATTTATTTGCTTCATTGCAGGAAATATTAGAGCAAGACGGTACAAACAACGTGCAAGTTTCTTATCTCTCGGCTTTTCATATTGCCCAAAAAACGCTCTAGAGTGCGGAAATTTTACGCAATACTGGAAGAAATAGCAGCTTTGAGCGAGATACAAGGGATGGAAATTCGAGCCGTTGATACACCACTATTAGATTGGGCTGGAGACGCGATCGCACTGGGTTTATTTGAAGATACTCTAGAACAATCAGAGGAGTTGACCCAGTTAGATGCAAAATTTGCTGGTGTGTTGAAAGAAGTAATTGCCGAGACGGAATTTAAAGGCAAAGATGGCAGTAGTGTTGTAACTAGAGTCGGTGGTAGTAGTTCGGTGCGTAAAGTGCTGTTAGTAGGACTTGGCAAACCCGATAAACTAAAACTAGACAACTGGCGGCGGTGCGCTGCGGCGATCGCTAAACTAGCTAAAAAAGAAAAGTGTCAAACTGTAGGGATTAGTTTACCGATTTGGAACAACGAGCCAGGCGCAACCGCCGGAGCAATTTCTGAAGGTATTGAGCTTGCATTGCACCAAGATCGGCGCTTTAAGTCAGAACCAGAGGAAAATAGTTTTAATTTAGAACGAGTAGATTTAATTGGGTTCTCAGGACAAGAAAACGCCATTTCCCGCGCCCAGCAAATTTGTTCGGGAGTGATTTTGGCCCGTCAACTGGTAACTGCTCCAGCGAATACTGTAACCCCTATGAGTATGGCGCAAACGGCGGAAGAAATCGCTTCTACTCACGGTTTGCAAGTAGAAATTCTCGAACGTGAAGAATGCGAACAGTTAGGAATGGGGGCTTTTTTAGGGGTTGCTCAAGCGTCAGAAATGCCCCCGAAATTTATTCACCTCACCTATAAGCCCGAAGGAACGCCCAAAAGAAAACTAGCAATTATTGGTAAAGGCGTAACCTTCGATTCTGGCGGTCTGAACATCAAAGGTGCAGGTAGCGGCATCGAAACTATGAAAATGGATATGGGCGGCGCGGCGGCGACTCTAGGGGCTGCTAAAGCTATTTCTCAACTCAAGCCGGATGTAGAAGTTCATTTTATTAGCGCCGTAACCGAAAATATGATTAGCGGTCGTGCTATTCACCCCGGAGACATTCTCACCGCTTCTAATGGGAAAACTATTGAGGTTAATAATACCGATGCTGAAGGGCGGCTAACGTTAGCTGATGCGCTGGTGTTTACGGAAAAATTGGGTGTAGATGCGATCGTAGATTTGGCTACCCTTACAGGCGCTTGCGTGATTGCCCTAGGCGATGATATTGCGGGTTTATGGAGTAGTGATGATGAATTAGCAAATCAACTGGTGCAAGGAGCGGACAAAGCAGGAGAAAAAATTTGGCGAATGCCGATGGAAGAAAAGTATTTTGAAGGCTTGAAGTCTTCCATTGCTGACATGAAAAATACCGGACCTCGTCCTGGTGGCTCAATTACCGCAGCTTTATTTTTGCAGCAGTTTGTTAAAGAAACTCCTTGGGCGCACATTGATATTGCGGGGCCCGTTTGGACAGATAAGGAAAATGGTTACAACAGCCCTGGTGCTACAGGCTACGGAGTACGGACTTTAGTTAGTTGGGTAATGAGTTAGTAGCAGTTAAGCCTCTCCCTAAATACAGGAGAGGCTTTTTGTTGCCGCAAAATATTTACTATTTACTTAGATAAATTTGTTTTACCTCGGCGTTTTTGCTTGAGAGCAAAAGCACCTAAGCCAAACAAAATTAAAACAGGTGTTGCTGGAGGTTCAGGGACAGGAACAAAACTAAACTGCTCTCCTGGTAGAGGCGACAAAAGTGCAGGTGGTTTGTGAAACCTGGTCGCCGCTTCGTAGTCGTAGGCATAACTAATAATCTCTGCCTCGCCAAAATAGTTACCCATAAACTCTAGAGACATGGGGATGCCTTCTTCGGAGTAACCCATTGGCACTGTAATACCTGGAACTCCCAGGATATTTGCCTCAAATCGTCCAGGAAGGCTGCCATATAGTTCGTATACTTCGCTAGCTTCTTCCTCTTCTTGGGGTGGAGCAAGATAGTTTAATGTCGGAAACACAAAAGCGTCAA